>NZ_CP023691.1:2428860-3036075 GCF_008704855.1 Streptomyces platensis | reverse complement strand
TGCGTGGCCTGGGCGTGGGGCTGGTGTGGTCGGGCAAGGCGTTGTTCGTGTGGCCGTGGGTGGCGTTGTGGCGGTATGTGGTGGCGCCGGTGGGTCGGGGCGTCGCTGTGGTGGTGGCGTGGTCGGTGCGGTATCTGGTGGTGGTCCCCGCCCGGTGGCTGTACGCCTCGGTGCTGACGCCCCTCGGGCACGGGATCGTCTGGCTGGTGCGCGGAATCGGCACCGTGCTCGCGACCCTCGTCCGGTGGATCCTGGTCGTGCCGCTGGTCGCCCTGTGGCGGTATGTGCTGCTGCCGGCCGGGCGGGCGCTGGCCGCCGTGGTGACGGTGGTCGTCCGTGAGGTCGGGGCGGCCTTCGGGCACTGCTGGCGGGTCGCCGGGATCATCTCCCGGGCCGTCGGCCGGTTCCTCGGCACGGTGCTGCGGTGGGTCTTCGTCGAGCCGGTGCGCTGGGTCTACCGCACCGTGCTCACCCCACTCGGCCACGGCATCCGGAACGGCATCTGGCGCCCCGCCCGGCAGGCGCTGCGCACCGCCCGCGAGACCGTCCGGCAGACCCGTCAGGAGCTCCGGCGGGCCCTGTTCGGCGCCCCCGGGGAGCCGCAGCGCGCGGCCGCCGTTCCGCCCCGCCGGGAACCGGGAGCCCCCGGGACACGTACTCTTGGTAGCAGTACGACCGCACTCACGAAGGACTGAACGACACTGGGCAAGCGACAGCCCGAAGGCCCGCCGCCCGCACCGGCGGTGCAGCGCATCCGACTGCGCTACACCAAGCGCGGCCGCCTCCGGTTCACCAGCCACCGCGACTTCCAGCGCGCTTTCGAGCGGGCGCTGCGCCGCGCCGAGGTCCCCATGGCCTATTCCGCGGGCTTCACCCCGCACCCCAAGGTGTCGTACGCCAACGCCGCCCCGACCGGTACGGGCAGCGAGGCCGAGTATCTGGAGATCCAGCTCGCCGAGCGCCGCGATCCGGACAAGCTGCGCGAACTCCTCAACGAGTCGCTGCCGGACGGGCTCGATGTGATCGACGCCGTGGAGTCCCGCACCAGTGGCCTGGCCGACCGCCTGGAGGCCTCGGTGTGGGAGATCCGGCTCGACGGGGTCGCGCCGGAGACCGCCGGGCACGCCGTCGAGGCGTTCCTCGCCGCGGAAGAGGTGCAGGTCGAGCGCCGGACGAAAAACGGCATGCGGACCTTTGACGCACGGGCCGCGGTGGCGCGTCTGGAGGCCGCCGGTCGCGAGGGCGATAGGCCCGACGGCAATGCCTGTGCGATACTGCGGCTGGTTGTTCGGCATCTGACACCTGCCGTTCGACCCGACGACGTCCTGTCCGGCCTCCGAGCTACGGCCGACCTGGCGCCGCCGGTCCCCGCTGCGGTGACCAGGCTGGCGCAGGGGCTGCTCGATGAGGAGACCGGCGCGGTGACTGACCCGCTAGCGCCCGACCGCGACGCTGCCACGGCCGCCCCATCCACGGCCGCCGGGCTGAGTGCCGCGAAGGCGACAAGTGGGGCCTCCCCGGCAGCCGGGGAAGGTACTGCGTAGGACTGCCGTCGTCGCGTCGCCGATCAACCAGGGAGCCACCCCGGTCCGGCAGACGCACTGACCAGGAGACTTTCGCCGGTCCCGCCCTACCGGGGCCGACGAGCGAGACGACAGCTCCCGTGCGGCGCCCACGCCCCGGACAGCGGGACCGCGCTCATCACGCGGACCGCGGCCGGAATCAGGCGCGGCGCCCGGGAGCGTGACGGGAGAACCGCCCGCATGCTCGAGCCCATTGAGCCCACCGGATCCACGCATTCCCAGGATCGCGGTGCTGACGACAACAACAACCACTCACCCAGCGACACGCTGCCGCCGCGCCGCCGGCGCCGCGCGGCATCCCGGCCGGCCGGTCCGCCGGCGGCCGGTGCCGCCGCCGAGGCCGCGGTGATGAGCACCGAGGCCACCGCCGCGCCCGCGGCGGACCCGGCCCTCGCCGAGGAGAGCACCGCGGCCGCGGTGACCACCGGCGACGAGGCCAAGCCGGCCCGTACCCGCCGCCGGGCGACCCGCAAGGTCACCTCCCCGGCCGGCGCCCCGCAGCCGGCCGCCGAGGCCGAGACCGCTGAGGAAGAGGCCGACGAGGCCGAGACGGCCGAGGCCCCGGCCGTCGCCGTCGAGACGCCTGCCGAGGCACCCCAGGAGGAGGCGGCACCGCGCCGCACCCGCCGCCGGGCGACCCGCAAGGTGACCGCCCCCGCCGGTACCCCGCAGACCGAGGCCGCCCCGGAGCCGGTGGTCGCCGAGGCGTCCGCGACCGGCGAGGCGCCCGCCCCCGCCGAGGCCGCCGCCGAGACGGCCGCCGAGGCGCCGCAGGAGGAGGCGGCACCGCGCCGCACCCGCCGCCGGGCCACCCGTAAGGTCACCGCTCCGGCCGGCGCCCCCCAGGCGAGCGCCGCCGACGAGGCCGCCGCCGCGGACGTGGCCCCCGCCGCCCCGGCCGCCGAGGACGAGGAGGCGGCGCCCGCCCCCGTCGAGGAGGCCAAGCCCGCCCGGACGCGTCGTCGCGCCACCCGTAAGACCACCGCCGCCTCGGACGCGCCGCAGGCCGCCGAGACGGCCGAGGAGCCCGCGGCAGCGGAGCCCGCGCAGGCACCGGCCGCCGAGGACGCGACCGCCGAGGCGCCCCGCCGCCGGGCGCGCCGCCGTGGCGAGCGTGCCGCGGAGCCGGCCGCCGAGGCGCCCCGTGCCGAGGAGGAGCCCGCGACGGAGGCACCGCAGCGCGGCCGCCGCCGTGCGCAGCGCCCCCCGACCGCCGTCTTCCAGGCGCCGGTCTTCACCGAGCCGATGTTCCAGACGCCGGAGACCGCGGCCGCCGCCGCTGCCGCGGCCCAGCAGGAGGAGACCCCGGCCGAGCCGGCCGTGGAGGAGCAGCCCGCCGCGGGTGCGCGCCGCCGTCGCCGTCGTGGCGCCCCGGCCGAGCCCGAGCAGGTCGCCGCCGCCCCGGCCGAGGAGCCCGCGGCCGACGAAGAAGCCGCAGCCGAAGCAGAGCCGGAGGCCGAGCAGGCAGAGGGCGGCCGCGGCGAGGACGAGTCCGCCGACCGCCCCTCGCGCCGCCGCCGCCGTGGTGGCCGCCGCCGTCGTCGCGGTGAGTCCGCCGACGGCGCCGACGAGGCCGCCGACGAGCGGGAGGCCCCGGAGGCGGAGGCCGAGGAGGCCGAGGAGCAGGCCGCCGAGGAGCAGGACGAGGCCGAGGAGTCGGCCGGCGGTTCCAGCAGCAGCCGCCGTCGCCGTCGCCGGCGTCGCCGGACCGGTGAGCCTGCCGAGGCAGAGGCCGGCGGTGCCGATGACCCGGAGCGTACGGTCGTCAAGGTCCGTGAGCCCCGTAAGAAGGACGAGAGCACCAGCGCCGACGAGGTGCAGTCGATCAAGGGGTCGACGCGTCTGGAGGCCAAGAAGCAGCGCCGCCGGGAAGGCCGCGAGCAGGGCCGTCGCCGGGTGCCGATCATCACCGAGGCGGAGTTCCTGGCCCGCCGCGAGGCCGTCGAGCGGGTGATGGTCGTCCGCCAGAGCGGCGAGCGCACCCAGATCGGCGTCCTTGAGGACAACGTGCTCGTGGAGCACTTCGTCAACAAGGAGCAGGCGACCTCGTACGTCGGCAATGTCTACCTCGGCAAGGTGCAGAACGTCCTGCCGTCGATGGAGGCCGCGTTCGTCGACATCGGCAAGGGCCGCAACGCCGTGCTCTACGCCGGTGAGGTCAACTTCGAGGCGCTGGGCATGGCCAACGGCCCGCGCCGGATCGAGACCGCGCTGAAGTCGGGCCAGTCCGTGCTGGTGCAGGTCACCAAGGACCCGATCGGCCACAAGGGCGCCCGGCTCACCAGCCAGGTCTCGCTCCCCGGCCGCTACCTGGTCTACGTGCCCGAGGGCTCGATGACCGGCATCAGCCGCAAGCTGCCCGACACCGAGCGGGCGCGGCTGAAGCAGATCCTCAAGAAGATCGTCCCCGAGGACGCGGGCGTCATCGTGCGTACCGCAGCCGAGGGGGCGAGCGAGGAGGAGCTGGCACGCGACGTCCAGCGGCTCCAGGCCCAGTGGGAAGAGATCCAGAAGAAGGCCAAGAGCAACAGCTCCAGCGCGCCGACCCTGCTCTACGGCGAGCCGGACATGACCGTCCGGGTCGTCCGCGACATCTTCAACGAGGACTTCTCCAAGGTCATCGTCAGCGGTGACGACGCCTGGGAGACCATCCACGGCTATGTCGCGCATGTCGCCCCGGACCTCGTCGACCGGCTCCAGAAGTGGACCTCGGACGTCGATGTCTTCGCGACGTACCGCATCGACGAGCAGCTGATGAAGGCGCTGGACCGCAAGGTCTGGCTGCCCAGCGGTGGTTCGCTGGTGATCGACCGGACCGAGGCCATGATCGTGGTCGACGTCAACACCGGGAAGTTCACCGGCCAGGGCGGCAACCTCGAGGAGACGGTCACCAGGAACAACCTGGAGGCGGCCGAGGAGATCGTGCGCCAGCTGCGGCTGCGCGACCTCGGCGGCATCATCGTGATCGACTTCATCGACATGGTGCTGGAGTCCAACCGGGACCTGGTGCTGCGGCGCCTGCTGGAGTGCCTGGGCCGGGACCGGACCAAGCACCAGGTAGCCGAGGTCACCTCGCTCGGCCTGGTCCAGATGACCCGTAAGCGGGTCGGCCAGGGCCTGCTGGAGTCCTTCTCCGAGTCGTGTGTGCACTGCAACGGCCGTGGCGTCATCGTCCACATGGACCAGCCGACGACGGCCGGCGGCGGTGGCAAGCGCAAGAAGAAGGGCAAGGCCGAGAAGGCCGAGCCGCACGTCCACGAGGCAGAGGTCGCGCCGACCCCGGACGGTGCCACGCCGGAGCTGGAGCCCGTCGCCGTGACGGAGGCCGAGCTTCAGCCCGCGGTGGCCGAGGCCGACGAGTGGTTCAGCAGCCCGGCCGAGGCCGAGGCGGCCGCCTCGCGTGGCCGTGGCCGCCGCCGGGCGAGCCGGAAGGCATCTGCTCCGGCGGGCGCCCCGAAGGCCACGGAGCCCGCCGAGATCGTCGTGCCGGCCGAGCCGGTGGCGGCGCCCGAGCCGGAGCCCGCTCCGGAGCCGGTCGCCGAGGCGCTGGCCGCGGAGGCACCGGTCGCGGAGCCCGCGCCGGCCCGTCCGCGCCGCCGGGTGACCCGTAAGGTGGCCGCCCCGCAGGTGTCCGACGACTCCACGGCCACCGTCGTGATCGCCGCCCCGGCGGCTGAGCCGGTCACCGAGCCGGCGCCGGCCGAGCCCGCGGAGCCCGCCGAGGGCGCCGAGGCGGAGCCCGCGGCCAAGAAGACCGCGAAGAAGGCGACGACGAAGAAGGCGGCGGCCAAGAAGACCACCGCGAAGAAGACCACGGCCAAGAAGACGGCGGCGAAGAAGACCACCACCGCCAAGAAGGCCACGGCGAAGAAGACCACCGCGAAGAAGACGACGACGAAGAAGGCGGCGGCCAAGAAGACCGCTGCCGCCGAGCAGCCCTCGGTGCCGTCGGTGTCGGCTTCCGCGGAGGACTGAGCAGTCGGCCGTGCCCCGGACCGCAGGCGGTCCGGGGCCGGTTTGACCCCCTGGTCAAGGCCCCGTAACCTTGACCGTCGGTGTCTGTGACACCAAACCCCTGAGCAAACACCTCTCGGTCCGCCGAGGGAGGCCGCTCGTCCATTCGGATTCCACGGGCCCTATCCCGAGCCCGTGTGAGCGGCTGGCATCAGAGGATCCGTTCCTAGCGAAAGAGAGTTCCGCGTGTACGCGATCGTGCGCACCGGCGGACGCCAGCAGAAGGTTGCTGTTGGCGACGTCATCGAGATTGACCGCATCTCCACCAGCAAGGTCGGCGACACCGTCGAGCTCTCCACGCTGCTGGTCGTCGACGGTGACGCTGTCACCAGCGACCCGTGGGTCCTGGCCGGCGTGAAGGTCCAGGGCGAGGTCGTCGACCACCACAAGGGCGACAAGATCCGGATCCAGAAGTACAAGAACAAGACCGGTTACAAGAAGCGGATCGGCCACCGCCAGCTCCACACGGCGCTGAAGATCACCGGCATCGACGCTCCGGCGAAGTAAGGGACTGAGGAGACATGGCACATAAGAAGGGCGCATCGTCCACTCGGAACGGTCGCGATTCCAATGCTCAGCGGCTCGGCGTGAAGCGCTTCGGCGGTCAGGCCGTCCTCGCCGGTGAGATCCTGGTCCGCCAGCGTGGCACCCACTTCCACCCCGGCACGGGCGTCGGCCGTGGCGGCGACGACACCCTGTTCGCCCTTGCGTCCGGCGCGGTGCAGTTCGGCACCCACCGTGGCCGCAAGGTCGTGAACATCGTTCCGGTCGCCGAGTAATCACGGCCTGACCGAGCGATAGCTCAGCATCAGCACCACTCAGGGGCGGACCGCCTTCTCCCGCGACAGCGGGAAGGCCGGTCCGCCCTTGCGTGTTAGTACAGAGACATGCGCGCAAGTAAAGCGACATACCCGTAGTTACCTGGAGGCACCCCCACCATGACCACCTTCGTGGACCGCGTCGAGCTGCACGTCGCCGCGGGTAACGGAGGCCACGGCGTGGCCTCCGTGATGCGGGAGAAGTTCAAGCCGCTGGGCGGCCCGGACGGCGGCAACGGCGGCCGTGGCGGCGATGTGACCCTGGTGGTCGACCAGGACGTCACCACACTTCTCGAATACCACCACCACCCGCACCGCAAGGCCACCAACGGCCAGCCGGGCGCGGGCGACAACCGCTCCGGCAAGAACGGCCAGGACCTGGTCCTGCCGGTCCCCGACGGCACCGTCGTCCTGGACCGCGAGGGCAATGTGCTCGCCGACCTCGTCGGCCAGGGCACCACCTTCGTCGCCGGCCAGGGCGGCCGCGGCGGCCTCGGCAATGCCGCGCTGGCCTCGGCCCGCCGTAAGGCGCCCGGTTTCGCGCTGCTCGGCGAGCCCGGTGAGGCCCGCGACATCGTGCTGGAGCTCAAGACCGTCGCGGATGTCGCGCTGGTCGGCTACCCGAGCGCCGGCAAGTCCTCGCTGATCTCGGTGCTCTCCGCCGCGAAGCCCAAGATCGCCGACTACCCCTTCACCACCCTGGTGCCCAACCTCGGTGTGGTGACGGCCGGTTCGACCGTCTACACGATCGCGGACGTCCCCGGTCTGATCCCCGGCGCGAGCCAGGGCAAGGGCCTGGGCCTGGAGTTCCTGCGGCACGTCGAGCGCTGCGAGGTGCTCGTACACGTCCTGGACACCGCGACCCTGGAGGCCGACCGTGACCCGGTCTCCGACCTCGACACCATCGAGGAAGAGCTCAAGCAGTACGGCGGTCTGGACAACCGGCCCCGGATGGTCGTCCTCAACAAGATCGACGTCCCGGACGGCAAGGACCTCGCCGACATCATCCGCCCCGACCTGGAAGAGCGCGGCTACCGCGTGTTCGAGGTCTCCGCGGTCGCCCACATGGGCCTGAAGGAGCTGTCCTTCGCGCTCGCCGACGTGGTCTCCAAGGCCCGCGCCGCCAAGCCCGTGCAGGAAGCCACCCGTATCGTCATCCGGCCCAAGGCCGTTGACGACGCCGGCTTCACGGTCACGGAAGAGGGCGAGAACTTCTTCCGCGTGCGCGGCGAGAAGCCCGAGCGCTGGGTCCGCCAGACCGACTTCAACAACGACGAGGCCGTCGGCTACCTCGCCGACCGCCTCAACCGCCTCGGTGTCGAGGACCAGCTGCGCAAGGCGGGCGCGCACGCGGGCGACGGCATCGCCATCGGCCCCGAGGACAACGCGGTCGTCTTCGACTGGGAGCCGATGATGGCGGCCGGTGCGGAGATGCTGGGACGGCGCGGCGAGGACCACCGCATGGAGGCGCCCCGGCCGGCCGCGCAGCGCCGCAAGGACCGGGACGTGGCACGGGACGAGGCCGACGAGGAGTACGACGGCTTCCGGCCCTTCTGACGGTCCGCCCGGCGGCCCAGGGCACGCACGGCAACGGGGAAGGCCCCCGGGAGTTCTCCTCCCGGGGGCCTTCCCCGTTTGCCGTGCCGCTCCGTCGCGCTCCGCGAAGCCGTCAGCGGCCCGCTGCGGCCTAGACGGCGGCCGTGGCGTCCGAGGCGCCGTTGTCCTGGTTCTCGGCCGTCTCGGAGGTGTCCACGTCCTCCTGCGAGCGCTGACCGGGGATACCGGACAGCCGGTTCTCCATCCGGATGCGCCGCTCGTCGGCCTTGGTGCACAGCGCCAGCGCCGCCTGGTTGAAGCGGACCGACGACGGCGGGTCCGACGGGCCCAGCAGATGCTCCTTGAGCTCGGCGCGCTCCGCGGCCAGGGTGTCCTTCTCCGGGTTGCGGACCGCGTCGAGGAGACCGGCCACCTCCGCCGCCTCCGGCGTGAGGATCGTCGCCGCCCGCACGGTCGGGAAGTTCACCCGGAAGTCGTCCTCGCTCATCCCCGAGGTGTTGGCGACCGCGTACGGCTTCTCGCTGGTCAGGTAGTCGGAGACGACGCTGGAGACATCGCTGATCAGCACGTCGGCCTCGTTGAAGCAGCTGAAGATGCCGGGACGGGCGGTGACGATGATGCGGTGCTCCCACTCGGGGAAGGAGTTCCAGTACGCCTCTTCCCAGGCGGTGACGGCCGCCGCGACGGCCGCGGCACGGCCCTCCTCCGGGGTGCCCTGGAGCCGCATCCGCTCCAGCTCGTCCGCGCTCTTGCGGAACGCGGAGGTGGTCAGCGCGTTCAGCTCCTCGGCGCAGCGGGCCAGTTCGGCGGCCGCCTCCGGGCCGGGCCGCGCTCCGCTGCGCCGGGTGTTCGCCTCCGCGATCATCGCCTGGATGCGGGTGTTGGCGGCGCCCGCCCGCGGGTCCACGGAACCGGTCATCGGGTGCGGCTTGTACAGCAGCCGCACGTTCTCGTCGGCGAGCAGCTCGCGGACGATGTTCTCGCCCGCCAGGATCACCGAGGTGTTGCCCGGGTTGCCGTCCCAGCCCTCCCAGGTCGGGGCGTACAGCACGGTCGTCAGCCGGCCGGCCGGGGCGCCCGTGTACGGCTTGATCGGGGCCAGCTGGGGGCGGCCGACCTCGATGACGTCCTTGTCCTCGACGCCGATGTCGGCGAGCTGGTAGCGGTCACGGGCTGCCGGGCCCGCCACCCACACCTCGTCGTACGCCTTCGCGTACGGGTTGCAGGAGGACAGCTTGTCGCTCTCACCGTGGTTGGTGAAGGCGTGCTTGATGGACGGGATGCGCAGGATCTGCGAGGTCTTGCCGGAGTTCGCCGGGTGCAGCAGCACCTTGAGCGTGGAGTGCTCCAGCCGCATCAGGTTGGCGACCTTGGGGATGCAGACGATCGGCACGTCGGTGGCCTCGATCTTCTGCACCATGAAGCGCTCACGCAGCACGATGATCGGGTTGCCGTCCAGGCCGGCGAGGGTGCTCAGCCACATGTTGGCCTGGTAGGCGGACGAGGAGCCGCCGGAGAAGTACATACCGACCGTCGGCCGGTACTCCGCCAGCCAGTTGTCCAGCCACTCCAGGGCCTGCTTCTCGTTGGCCACCCGCTTCTTCGGCAGCAGCCAGGTGCCCAGGTAGAGCGTGCCGCCGGCGGACAGGGCCAGGGAGACGGCCAGGCCGATGCCGCCCCAGAACGCGTCGGTGGTGATCGCGGTGAGCATCATGCCGGTCGTGGTGGGCACCGAGAAGCGCAGCAGGCGACGGCCCGTCTGGCGGGAGAGGATGCGCGGCGGGGCGTCCGTCAGCCGCAGCGCGCTCGCGTCGATGTTGCGGGTGACGAACGGCAGGCTGCGGGTCCGGCGGACCAGCACCGCGACGGCCTGGCACACGAAGTGGGTGCCGTAGAAGAGGAGCAGCGTGATGGTGAGCGGCGCCTGCTCCTCGAGCGGGTTGATGCCGTCGATGTGCAGCAGGCCGACCAGTATCAGCATGTCGCGCAGCAACTGGCGCACCGTGACGTCGAACCGGATCCGGCCGAGCACCGCGAGCAGGCCGGGCTGCTTGTGCTGGAGGACCAGGTCGAGACCCAGGTTGACCACGGATGCGGCGATGAACAGCGGGATGACGGGCAGCAGCGCACCGAGGAGCTGCGCGGTGAAGGCGACCATCATCGCGAAGAGGGCCGCGAGCTGTACGGCTCGGCGGGGGACGATTCCGGCGGAAGGCACGGGGGAGGGCTCCTGGCAGCACGAAAGGTCAGGGAGAGGCCGAGGGGGGCGGCCGGGTCCCGCGCTGCGACGCCGCCGGAGCGGCGAAACGGGACCGATGGACACCCGACCGTATGACCTTGTTGGCCCTGGTGACAATCTGCTGTGGCTCTCATCACCGCGAAAGCGGATCAATCGAACGCAACCAGCTGGCCTCGGATTCTCTCTTAAGGAAAACCTCGCCGGGTATCGGGCGAACGGGAAGCGCGGCCCCTATTCTGCGCCACTTTTCCCCCCGCCGGGACCGGCCGGCTCCGTCTCACAGGCCGTCCGCCAGGCAATATCACGAAGCGCCCGCGGCCCGCTCTGCCGTAGATTGCGCCCGTAGGGCCGTGGTGCGGGCCGGGCAGAGTCCCCCGTACGGCGGTGGGATCGGCGAGTACAGGGGTATGCAGGTGGCAGGCGCAAGGCAGGACGTGAAGGACGCCCGCCGGATCGTGGTGAAGGTCGGCTCGTCCTCGCTGACCACGGCCGCGGGGGGACTGGACGCGGACCGCGTCGACGCCCTGGTGGACGTGCTGGCCAAGCACCAGGACAAGGAGATCGTGCTGGTCTCCTCCGGCGCCATCGCGGCCGGTCTGGCGCCCCTGGGGCTCGCGAAACGGCCCCGCGACCTGGCCCGGCAGCAGGCCGCCGCCAGCGTCGGCCAGGGCCTGCTGGTCGCCCGCTACACCGCCTCCTTCGCCCGCTACGGCCGCCGCGTCGGCCAGGTCCTGCTGACCTCCGACGACACCAGCCGCCGGGCCCACTACCGCAACGCCTACCGGACCCTCGACCAGCTGCTGGCCATGGGCGCCGTACCGATCGTGAACGAGAACGACACCGTCGCCACCGACGAGATCCGGTTCGGCGACAACGACCGGCTGGCGGCCCTGGTCGCCCACCTCGTCCGCGCCGACCTGCTGATCCTGCTCTCCGACGTGGACGGCCTCTACGACGGCGATCCGGCCACCCCCGGCACCTCCCGGATAGCCGAGGTCCAGGGGCCCAAGGACCTGGAGGGCATCTCCATCGGCAGCGCGGGCAAGGCCGGCGTCGGCACCGGCGGCATGGTCACCAAGGTCGAGGCGGCCCGGATCGCGGCCGCGGCCGGTATCCCGGTCGTCCTGACCTCCGCCGTGCACGCCGCGGACGCCCTGGCCGGCGGCTCCACCGGCACCCACTTCCTGCGCACCGGCCGCCGCTCCGCCGACCGGCTGCTGTGGCTCGCGCACGCCTCCACCCCGCGCGGGGCGCTGATTCTGGACGACGGGGCGGTACGGGCCGTCGTCGAGCGCCGTTCCTCGCTGCTGCCGGCCGGCATCGCCTCCGTGGAGGGCGAGTTCTCCGCCGGCGACCCGGTCGAGCTGCGGGACGGTGAGGGCCGCGCGGTGGCCCGCGGCGTCGTCAATTTCGATGCCCGGGAAATCCCCCGATTGATGGGGCGTTCGACCCGCGATCTCGCGCGCGAGCTGGGCCCCGCCTATGAGCGGGAGGTCGTGCACCGCGACGATCTGGTGCTGCTGCACTCCTGAGGGCCCGTCCTGGCACGACCTCCACCGGCGGCCGAAAACCGCCCCTCCGGTCTGGTGTGAAGACCGGCCTTTCCATGGAGACCTTGGGGAAAACGCCCCCGCGACGGGCCGCGGGCTGGTCAACTTTGTTGCGGGGGCGCCGTAGGGGAGCGGCGCCCGCAGCGCGCACGCGCATCCGCCGAGGTACGACGACTCCGCACCCCCCAAGAGCGGAGCGATTCTCATCACAGGAGGCCGCCGGTGAGACGAGGGCGCCCAGGGGCACCGCCCCGAGGGACGGCGGAGCGCACACTGACCAGCGTCGGAACCGGTGAGGAAGCGGCCGGCGAGGAGCGGAGTGCGGAGCGTCCCGGGGCCGCGCACCAGGCACCGGAGGGCGGCCGCCGGGAGGCGTCCCGGCTGTGGCACATCACGCTCAGCGTCTCCGGAGCCAAGGCCCCGCTGAACGAGGTCCGGCGGGCGCTGGAGCAGCTCGCCCACGACCATCCGTTCCTGCTGACCAGCCGCTACGCCACCGACCACGCCGAGATCCGCTACTGGGAGGAGGCGCGGGACCTGCACGACGCCGCCGCGGTCGCGCTGCGGCTGTGGGGCGAGCACCGCTCGACGGCCAAGCTGCCGCCGTGGGAGATCGTCGGCCTGGAAGTCATCGACCGTGAGACGTATCACCAGCGCCTCGCGGAGGGGTACGGCCCGCCGCCGGCCTCCCCGGTCGGCGTCCACCCGTTCTGACCACCGGCCCTCCGCGTCCCGCGCTGTGAGATACGGCGTGGCCGCAGCCTGCCGCCCAGCTAGGCTGCGGCCATGACCAGCAGCGCATCGCACTCCTCGCCCGTCCTCGAGACCGCCCGCCGCGCGCGGGAGGCAGCCGCCGTTCTGGCGCCACTGCCGCGTACGGCCCGGGACGCGGCGCTGCTGGCCATCGCCGACGCCCTGGTGGAGCGGACCGAGGCGATCGTCACCGCCAACGCCCAGGACATCGCCAAGGCGCGGGCGGCGGGCACCGCCGAGTCGATTGTGGACCGGCTCACCCTCACCCCCGAGCGGATCGCGGCCATCGCCGCCGATGTCCGCCAGGTCGTGGCGCTGCCCGACCCGGTGGGCGAGGTGGTGCGCGGCTCGACCCTGGCCAACGGCCTCGACCTGCGGCAGGTCCGGGTCCCGCTCGGCGTGATCGGGATCATCTACGAGGCCCGGCCCAATGTGACGGTGGACGCCGCGGCCCTGTGCCTGAAGTCCGGCAACGCCGTGCTGCTGCGCGGCTCGTCCTCCGCGTACGCCTCCAACAGCGCTCTGGTGGACGTGCTGCGCGACGCCGTCCAGAGCGCCGGGCTGCCCGCCGACGCGGTCCAGCTGGTGCCCGGCGAGAGCCGTGACTCCGTACGGGAGCTGATGCGCGCCCGCGGCCTGGTCGACGTGCTGATCCCGCGCGGCGGCGCGTCCCTGATCCGTACGGTCGTCGAGGAGTCCACCGTCCCGGTCATCGAGACCGGCACCGGCAACTGCCACGTCTACGTCGACGAGGCCGCCGATCTCGACATGGCCGTCGACATCCTGGTCAACTCCAAGGCCCAGCGGCCCAGCGTCTGCAACGCCGCCGAGACGGTGCTGGTGCACGCCGGGATCGCCGAGAAGTTCCTGCCGCGCGCCCTGGAGGCGCTGACCCAGGCCGGGGTGATCGTGCACGGCGACGCCGCCTGGCAGCAGGCGGGCCCCGGGCTGGTGGCCCCCGCCACCGACGAGGACTGGGCCACCGAATACCTCTCGTACGACATCGCGGCCGCCGTGGTGCCCGACCTGGACGCGGCGGTGGCGCACATCCGGCGCTGGACCTCCGGTCACACCGAGGCGATCGTCACCACCTCGCAGGCCGCCGCCCGCCGCTTCACCCAGTTGGTCGACTCGACCACCGTCGCGGTCAACGCGTCCACCCGCTTCACCGACGGCGGCGAGTTCGGCTTCGGTGCGGAGATCGGCATCTCGACGCAGAAGCTGCACGCCCGCGGCCCCATGGGACTGCCGGAACTGACCTCCACGAAGTACATCGTCACGGGCGACGGCCACACCCGCTGAACGTCCCCCGGATTCCCCGTTCTCCCTGCCCAAAATGACCGGCCGGGGCTAACCTGGACGGGTGCCGGACGACGTGGGGGGCAAGCCGTTCCCGGACGGTGAAGAGCCCGACGAGCACCACCACGGGAGCCACGGAAAAGCGGACGAAGAATTCGCCTCCGTGGTCTTCGACGAGGAATTCGTCCGGTCCGCCCGCATCCATGAGCCCTCCGCGGTCGAGCGGATGCTGGCCGCCGCCGAGGCGCGCGCCGAGGCCGAGGCGGCCCGCTCCGGGCCCGGTTTCGGCCCCGAGGGCGACGACCCGGACGGGCGCGGCCGCCGCCGGAGCCGGGATGCCGATGACTACGAGGGCTACGCCGATTACGGAGAGTACGGGGACGGCGAGTACGGCGACTATCCGCCGCCTGACCCGTACGGCCCCTACGGCGGTGCGCTGCGTCCTTACCGGAGCAGCACCCGCTGGCACCGGCCGGTCGCCTGGGTGCTGGCCGTGGTGATGGGCATCGGACTGGTCGCGCTGGCCTTCAGCGCCGTCTACCGGGGCTCCGCCGGGCGGACCCAGAGCCCGGCCCCGGCACCCACCTCCAGCGGGATGGACACCCCTGTCACGGACAGCGCCCGGACGGCGCGCCCCGGCCTGCCGTCACCGCCGGCCGCGGAGCCCCTGAGACCGTCGTTCTCGGCGGTCCCCAGGCCGCACTGACGGCGTGGCACACTTCCCGCAAATCGGACGCCTGAAACCGTTTCGTCCGGTGAAGTTGCCCGGCGTCCCGGCGTTTACGTTCGGCCCCGCAGACCTACTCTTGTTGTATGACCGGGCCTGGTGACCCTCCGGAAGGGACGCCCAACGGCGCCCCGGGAGGCGGTGAGGACGAATACCGATCCGTCGTCTTCGACGAATCGTTTGTTCGGGCTGCGCGGCTTCAGGAGTTCTCCGCGGACGAGCGGCTCGGTGAGCATCATTCGCCGGCCGTCAAGACCCGGCACGCCTGGCGGCGGCTGGGCGGCTCCCGGCAGGCCATCCTGCTGATGCTGCTGATCGTGCTCGCCTTCGGTACCGCCGTCTACATGGGCGTACGCCACCCCTACAAGACCCCGGAGACGGTCCGGGCGCAGCCGCTGCGCTCCGCCGTGGTGCCGCTGGCCCCCGCCGGGCGGGTGCCCGGCGCGACACCGGAGGATCTCTTCGCGCACAGCCCCGCGGCGAATTACCGGATCGGCGCCGCGGGCGTCAATCTGCCCCCGGTCGCCCGCACCGAGCACTTCTCCGACGGCCAGATCGTCTCCGCGCTGACCATCGCGAAGGACTACCTCGTCCGCTCCTCGCTGGACCCGGCCACCCTCACCGGCGGCTCCGTACGGCCGGTGCGGCTGCTGCTCGACACCCGCCAACTCGACCAGTTCGACCGCAGCCTGGCGCACCCCGGCGACAACGGCCACGACGCCGCGACCGGTTGGCTGGTCCGCTTCGACCCGCGGCAGACCCGGCTCGCCGACCGGAACGTACGGGTCGACGGCACGCTGTCCGCCTCGGAGTTGAGCCCGGACGCACTCGATGTGACCGCCGACTACACCTTCGTCTACGCGGTCCGGCCCGCCCCGGGGGCGCCGGCCACGGCATCGGGCCAGGGCATCGGCAAGCCCACGGCGGGCGCCGCCTCGCTGGTCACCGTCCGCCGTGAGGTGCACTTCCGGCTGACCCGCGACAACCTCAGTGACCACCGCCTGGAAGTGCTCCAGAGCAGTCTTCAGGCCGGGCCGCTGACCTGCTCCTCGAAGCCGGCCGACGCGCTGCGCCCGCTGTTCGCGGGACAGCACGCCGGCAACGACCGGCCCACGGGCACCGACCCCTACGCCAGGGAGCGGGTCAACCCCTCCCTCTGCGGTGAGCTGGCACCCTCGGCCCAGCCGAAGCCGAGCCATCCGATGCGCTAGAACCTGGCCTGGACGCCCCGGGCCAGGACCTAGGCGTCCGAGCCGCCCGCTCCACCGCTTCCGTTGGCGCCGCCCGAGCCGTCGGGGCGCCCGCCGCCGCGGAAGACCGTGTCGCGCAGCTTGCCGCCCAAGTCGCCCGCGCCGCCCGCGATATCGCGCACCAGGCCCATCAGCGGGTCCTTGCTGTTGCGCATCGAGTCGGCGTAGTGGGAGGCGGAGTCCCGGAACGAGTCGGAGACCGAGGTGTCCTTGTCCTCGTCCCGGCGCGGGTAGTGGCCGTCCATGATCCGCTGGTAGTCGCGGCTGGCCGCCCACTTCTTGAGCTCGGCCGCCCGCACGGTCGTGAACGGGTGGCTGCGCGGCAGCAGGTTGAGGATCTTCAGCACGGAGTCGCGCAGATCGCCACCGGACTCGTACTCGTCCGCCTGCTTCAGGAAGGCGTCGACATTCATCTCGTGCAGATGATTGCCGCCGGCCAGCTTCATCAGACCGCGCATCGAGGCCTGGAGATCCTGCCCGACCAGCAGCCCGGCACGGTCCGCCGACAGCTCCGACTTGCGGAACCACTCGCGCAGCGCCGTCACGATCGCCATGATCGCGACATTGCCCAGCGGGATCCAGGCGACCTTCATCGCCAGATTCGTCAGGAACAGCAGGATCGTGCGGTAGACCGCGTGCCCGGACAGCGCGTGCCCGACCTCGTGGCCGATGACCGCCCGCATCTCTTCCTCGTCCAGCAGCTCGACCAGGCCGGTCGTCACCACGATGATCGGCTCGTCGAGGCCGATGCACATGGCGTTGGGCTGCGGGTCCTGATTCACGTACATCGGCGGGACCTTCTCCAGGTCCAGGATGTAGCAGGCATCGCGCAGCATGTCGTTGAGGTGCGCGAACTGCTGGTCGCCCACCCGCACCGAGTCCGACAGGAACAGCAGCCGCAGGCTGCGCTCCGGCAACAAGCCGCTGAGCGTCTTGAAGACGGTGTCGAACCCGCTCAGCTTGCGCAACGCCACCAGCGCCGAGCGGTCCGCCGGGTGCTCGTACGACCGCGACGAGATTCCGGGGAATCGCCGCCGGTCCCGGCTCGGTACGTTCGCGCTGCCGTCTGGGCTCTCCGTCATTGGGGCCTCCCCCTGTTCGACTGCGTGTGTTCAGAGTAGAGGACGCCACCGACAGGAGAATGGATGCTCGGGCGTACGCTGGCGATCGCACCAATACCCGCACAGGTTCGTACACATGGCCCACGGACCGCATCAGAGGGAGCGCATCGTCATGCCGTATCCGAGCGTGCTGCTCGCCGCAGCCCAGGAGACCGCCAGGGACGGCGGACCCGGATGGATCCTGCGCGCAGTGATCATCGTCGGCTTCGTGGGCGCCGCCCTGCTCGCCTGGTTCCTGCTGCGCGGTTACGGGCAGGACTGACCCCTCCGCCGCCCGTCGCAGGCGCCTCCGGGCGGAGTCGCCGTGGGCACCCGGTGAGCCGACGCTTACGATGTGGTGGAAGTCTCTGCCCGACCCCAGCCCGGATTGGTCCTGCCGACGATGAGCCTGCACACCACCGCACAGTCCCTGGCCACCCTCGCCGCCGAACCCGGCCACGAGGGCGGGCACGCCAGCCTCAGCCCCTTCGTGACCGGCGGCGGCGCCCTGTTTGTCCTGCTCCTCCTGCTCTGGATCACCACCCGCTTCAACCGGGACCGCTGAGCCCCGGCACCCGGCATCCGGCATCGCGCGCCGCCCAGTAGGGTCTGCACGCATGGGAGAGCACACAGGGCCCGTGAAGCGGCGACTCGGAGTGATGGGCGGGACGTTCGACCCGATCCATCACGGACACCTGGTCGCCGCCAGCGAGGTGGCCAGCCAGTTCCACCTCGACGAGGTCATCTTCGTGCCGACGGGACAGCCGTGGCAGAAGAGCCACAAGACGGTGTCCCCGGCCGAGGACCGGTATCTGATGACGGTCATCGCGACCGCGTCGAATCCGCAGTTCTCCGTCAGCCGTATCGACATCGACCGCGGCGGCAAGACGTACACGATAGACACGCTGCGTGATCTGCGGACCGAGCACCGTGACGCGGATCTGTTCTTCATCACCGGCGCCGACGCGCTCAGTCAGATCCTGACCTGGCACGATGCCGCGGAGCTGGTCTCACTCGCCCACTTCATCGGGGTGACCCGGCCCGGCCATGTCCTCGCGGACCCCGGGCTGCCCGCGGGGGCGGTGTCCTTGGTCGAGGTGCCGGCGCTGGCCATCTCCTCGACCGACTGCCGGGCGCGTGTCGCCCAGGGGGATCCGGTCTGGTACCTGGTGCCGGACGGTGTGGTGCGCTACATCGACAAAAAGCAGCTGTACCGCAACGACGGCTGACGGGGCTGACGGAAAGGGGCACACCGGTGAGCGACCGACAGGATCCGTACGGGCCGCGGGACCCGTATGCCCACGACCCGTATGCCCAGGAGCAGCAAGGGCAGCACGGTCAGCAGGGCTACACCTACGACGCCTACGGGCAGCCGGTGTACCACGACGCCGCACAGCCGTCGTACCAGCAGCACTACGACGCGTACGGACAGCAGACCGCCCCGTCCGCCTACGAGGGCTATGACCCCTACGGCGGCCAACAGGGCGCCGGCCAGGCCGCCCAGGGATACCAGGACGGCCACCAGCCCTACCAGGCGCAGGCGGAGTACGGCTACGACGCCTACGGCGGCGGCCAGGTGCAGGACCGGCCCGGCTATCCGCAGCAGTACGACCCGTACGGCAGCCCCCAGCAGGACCCGTCGCACCAGCAGGAGTGGATCCCGCAGCAGGCCCAGCAGTCCCCGTACGAGCAGGTCTCCTACGGGGAACAGCCCCGCTACGAGGAGCCCGCCCCGCAGCGCCAGGACGGCCCGCCCCGGCCGCCGGCGCAGCGCCGCGCCCCGGCGGAGGACAGCGACGGACCGGACGCCGCGGGCGGCCCCGGCGCGCCCTCCGCCGACGGCCCCGATTACGGCACCGAGCAGTTCTCCTTCATCGAGGAGCCGGACGAGGACTCCGAAGACGTCATCGACTGGCTGAAGTTCACCGAGAGCCGCACCGAGCGGCGCGAGGAGGCCAAGCGGCGCGGCCGCAGCCGGATCGTCGCGCTGTCCGTCGTGCTGGCCCTGCTGGTCGCCGGCGGTGTCGGCTATCTGTGGTGGGCGGGCAAGCTGCCGGGAGTGGCCGGTCCGGAGGCCGGCGCGGCGGCGGCCGCCGGGCAGAAGCGCGATGTCCTCGTCGTCCATCTGCGGGACACCAAGAGCGGGAACAGCTCGACGGCGCTGCTGGTGGACAACGAGACCACCCACAAGGGCACCACCGTCCTCCTGCCCAACAGCCTCCTCGTCCCCAAGGACGACGGCACCAGCACCACGCTCGGCAAGTCCGTCAAGGACGAGGGCACCGAGCCGACCCGGGACTCCCTCAACAGCCTCCTGGGCGCCGACCTCAAGGCCAGCTGGCGGCTGGACACCCCGTACCTGGAGAACCTCGTCGAGACGATCGGCGGGATCACCCTGGACACCGACGCCACCGTCCCCGGCGCCAAGAAGGGCGCCTCCCCGGTCGTCAAACAGGGCAGCGCCCAGGACCTCAGCGGCCAGGCCGCCGTCGCCTACGCCACCTACCTGAAGCCGGGCGAGCCGCAGACCAAGCAGCTCCAGCGGTTCGGCCAGGTCATGCAGGCGGCCCTGAAGAAGGTCTCCAGCGACGCGGACGGCGCCACCACCACGGTCAAGACGCTGCTGCAGGTGCTCGACCCGCCGCTCACCGAGGCCCAGCTGGGCAGCTCGCTGGCGCAGCGGGCGGAACTGGCGAAGACCGGCGCCTACCGGACCACCCTGCTGCCCGTACAGGCGAACGGGACGCTCAGCCAGACCACCTCGGCCAGTGTGGTCAAGGACGTGCTCGGCGGCACGGTCAAGAAGACCACCCCCGACGCGACCGTCCGGGTCGCGGTCCGCAACGCCACCGGAAACAAGGCCGCCACCGGAAAGGCGCAGGTGTCGCTGCTCAACGGCGGCTACAGCTTCGTCGACGACGGCACCGCCGCCGCGGCCGGTACCGCGTCCCGGATCACCTACGCGGACGCCGCCCAGAAGGCCAAGGCCGCGGAGGTCGCCAAGACACTGGGGCTGCCGGCGGGCGCGGTCAGGCAGGGCAAGGGCGCCTCGAACGCCGACATCACCGTGGTACTGGGCCGGGACTACAGGGGCTGACGGGCCGGACGCCCCCGGCCCCCGGTATCGGCCGGGGCCCGGGAGCCGGCCCCGGGGCTGACCGGCCCGGACGCCGCGACTGACCAGTGGGTTCGAAAACACAGCCGGGAGTGTCGGCGGTCCGTGAGACCCTTGAGGGGTACCTGACCGCCGATCCGGTTGCCCATGGGGACTGCGGCGCGCGCCGCGGCTCCGCAGCGAGCCAGCGCCCCTGCCCGGCCGGAGAGGCTGCCCTCGAACCGGAAAGCCGCTTGTGACCGCCACGGACCGCTCCATCGAGCTCATCAACGCCGCCGCCCAGGCCGCGGCCGACAAGCTCGCGCACGACATCATCGCGTACGACGTCAGTGACGTCCTCTCGATCACCGACGCCTTCCTGCTGGCCTCGGCGCCCAGCGACCGCCAGGTCAAGTCGATCGTCGACGAGATCGAGGAACGCCTCAACAAGGACCTCGGCGTCAAGCCGGTCCGCCGCGAGGGCGACCGCGAGGCCCGCTGGGTGCTGCTCGACTACGTCGACATCGTGGTGCACGTCCAGCACAGCGAGGAGCGTGTCTTCTACGCGCTCGAGCGCCTGTGGAAGGACTGCCCCGAGATCGACCTCCCCGAGGAGGCCAAGGCCACCCGCGGCAAGGCCGCGGCGCACGCCGACGCCACGGCGGGCGAACAGGACGGTGAGCTGCTCTGAACGGCACCAGGAGCGGCCAGGGTCGCCGCATCGTCCTGTGGCGCCACGGCCAGACCGCCTGGAATCTGGAGCGCCGCTTCCAGGGCTCCACGGACATCGAGCTGACCGAGGCGGGCGTCGCCCAGGCGCGGCGCGCCGCCCGGCTGCTCGCCGCTCTCGGGCCGGACGCCATCATCGCCTCCGACCTCCAGCGGGCGGCGGCGACGGCGCGTGAGCTGGCTGCGCTGACCCGGCTCGACGTCACGCATGACGCGGCCCTGCGGGAGACCTACGCGGGCTCCTGGCAGGGGCTGACGCACGACGAGATCCTCGCGCGCCACGGCGAGCAGTACTCCGCCTGGAAGCGCGGTGAGCCGGTGCGCCGCGGCGGCGGCGAGCTGGAGACCGAGGTCGCCGACCGGGCCGCCCCCGTCGTCCTCGACCACGCCGACAAGCTTCCCGAGAACGGCACCCTGGTCGTGGTCAGCCACGGCGGCACGATCCGCACCACCATCGGGCGGCTGCTCGGCCTGGAGGCCCACCACTGGGAGGGCCTGGGCGGTCTGTCGAACTGCTGCTGGTCGGTGCTGGGCCGGGGCGCGCGCGGCTGGCGCCTGATGGAACACAACGCCGGCACCCTGCCGGAGCCGGTGCTCGGCGACGACGACTGAGCCCGCCGGGCGGCCCGGCCGGACCGGATTTCACATCTGGGCAGGTCGCAGGCTAAAGTTCTTCTTGTTCGCGGCGCCGCCGGGGGAAACCCGGGGGAGCGGAACAAGACCCGGGGCTATAGCTCAGTTGGTAGAGCGCCTGCATGGCATGCAGGAGGTCAGGAGTTCAATTCTCCTTAGCTCCACAACCCGGATGATCCCGTCTCCTCTCGGAGGCGGGATCTCTGCGTTATGCGAGCCCGCCGCGCGGTCGGGTCGTCCCGTGCGCGGGCCGCGCCGGGAACGGTGGCCGGCGGTGCCGTCGGCCAGGTGGCGCGAAGGCGGCCCTGACCCGGCCCGCGGTCCGTGGCAGAATCGGACGGCGCCGGCAGGGGAGGAGAAGATCGCGATGCCCACGAGCATCCTCGAGGAGGTCAATGACCTGCTCGAAGTGGCCCAGGCGCAGGGCTATGACTGGCTGCCGGAATACGCGCTCCGTTTCACCTGCCCCGTCGACGGTCCCGCCGCCGTGCGCAATGGCGACGGCACCGCTCTTCAGTGCCCCTCGTGCGGCTCCTCCCATGTCGCACAGGTGCTGGGCGACAACGGGGGCGTTTCCTTCGTTTGTACGGCCTGCGGCCACAGTTGGAGCTGATGGATGGGCGCGCACAGCAGGAAATGTGACTGGTGCGGCAGTGGTACGCCGATCGTCCGGGACATGGAACCCGTCAACACGGACTACCAGTACTGGTGCGAGGAATGCGCCCGCGCCCTGGTCATAAAAGGCGACCCCATCGAGACCTACCGGGAGCTCGACGGGGAGCCGATCTACGGGCGGCTGCTGGATGAGCACTGCACGCTGAAGCGCTTCTACTCGTTCGCCACGGCCTGAGCGGGCCGCCGCCCCCAAGGGGCCACTGACGGGCCGCGCCCCCTCCTTGACGGCGTCTCAGACAGCTCAGGACAGCTCCGGGCAGTTCCGGACGCTTACGGACCCTTTCGGTCGGACGGAACTGCCGTCGGCGGCGGGGACGTTGTGGCGGATATGAGACGGACACCGCGCAATTCCGCAGTGCGGGCGCATGGTTCAGCTGCCGACGGCGAGGTCGGCGGACGGGCGTGCGGCGCTTTGTCCCGCCCGCCCCCGAAGCCGCCACAGCCGGGCCCCGGTCAGGGCCAACAGCGCGAGACCGGCGAGCGGGTAGCTGCCGGAGAGCAGCATCTGCACCCCGTTCTGGTGCAGTTCCTCGTGCTGGTGCCAGCGGTGCGGCACCCACCACAGCGCGAACGAGCAGAAGAGCAGCCCCAGCGCACCGGTCGTCAGCCACCAGCGGCGGGCCGGGGTGCCCGTCCGGTGCAGCGCCTCGGAACCGGCCAGGATCAGCATCGGTACGCACCACACCCAGTGGTGGGACCAGGAGATCGGGCTGACCAGGAGCGCGGTGGCGGCGCAGGCGACGGCCGCCCAGGCGCGCTGCCCGCGCAGCAGCGAGGCGACCGCCAGTGCCAGACCGAGGGCGCCGGTCAGGCCGGCGACCACGAGCCAGGCGGCGCCCGGGTCGTGGGTGTGCAGCAGCCGGGCGAGGGCGCCGCGCAGCGACTGGTTCGCGGTGATCTCCACCTCGCCGACCCGGTCGGTGGCGTACACGATCTCGGTCCAGAAGCGGTACGAGTCGCGTGGCAGCGCGAGCGCGGAGAGGAGGGCGGTGGCCAGGAAGGTGGCGGTGGCGACGGCGGCCTGCCGCAGCCAGGGGTTCCAGGCGGCGCGGGCACCCGCGCCGGACCGCAGCAGCTGCCCGGCGCGGACCAGGCCGGCCAGCGCGAGAAACACCGCGAACAGCGCCGGGGTCAGTTTGAGGCCGGCCGCGACACCGATGCCGATGCCCGCGAGCCGCCGGGTGTCCGTGCGGGTCAGGTCCCACAGCACCAGTACCGCGATCAGCAGATTGATCTGGCCGTAGCGCAGCGTCGTCCAGACCGGCTCGCACCACACCAGCAGCGCGGAGACCGCGAACGTCGCGGCCGGCCGGGGGAGCCGCCGGGGCCGGCCGACCAGGCGCAGCGAGAGGTGGACGACGCCGACGAGCAGCAGCAGGTTGCCGGCGGTGGCGACGGTCCGCATCGCCGGGGCCCCGAGCAGGGTGAGCGGGGTGAACAGCAGGGCCGCGAAGGGCGGGTAGGTGTTGGGCAGATGCGCCGAGGTCGCCACCATGTCGTAGAGGGACTCGCCGTGGCGGACGGTGAAGCCCTCGGCGCGGTAGACCATCAGGTCGATCATCGTCACGTTCAGCAGGCGCTGCACGGTCCAGAAGACGGCGAAGGAGACCAGGCAGCCGAGGGCTGCCGCGAGGGTCGGGTGCCGGCGGATGAGGCCCTTGCCGGGCTGGGCGCCGCCGGCGTCGGTGGACTGCTCCAGCTCCAGCGCGGTCACGGCGTACGGCTCCCCAGGACGAATCGGGCACAGATCGCCGACAGTACCGCGCGTCGCACCGAAGGGCCCCTGAGTACCGCGCGTCGCGCTGTAGGGCCCCTGGCAGAACGATTTGGCAGAAGCCGGGGAGGTCCGTGTAATGTAGGCGATGCCGCAGCGGGGAACCGCACGGAAACAGAATACGGGGCTATAGCTCAGTTGGTAGAGCGCCTGCATGGCATGCAGGAGGTCAGGAGTTCAATTCTCCTTAGCTCCACAGTGAACGAAGCGGGTCATCCGATATGGATGGCCTGCTTCGTCGTGCGTCTGCGTACGGGGCGCCTCAGGGGCGTAATCGGCGGGAGTTCTCCCGGAGTTGTGCTGATATCCGGTCAGTGACGTGTCCGCCAGGGCGAGTTGACCGTTCGCTCTGTGTTCATTCCTGACCAGTCCTTGCCTTTCCTTGGGCTCATCTTGGTGATCGCATGCCCCTGACATGAACGGTTCACCGAAAGAGTGGCGCATCGCGTGAGCCTCACCTCTCACGCCTTCACCGCTCGTGCGGTGCCGCACACCGGCACACCGGCGCAGCGCGGCACCCCGCGGCGCACCACATCGCCACACAGGGGGTTCCATGAGATCAAGCCGCACCAGATCACCGCGCGCCCGCGCCGGTCTGGCCTGGGCAGCGACGCTGCCGCTGGTCGCCGGTGCGCTCGCGCTCGGCGCGCCCGCCGCCGATGCCGCGGGCCACGACGGCGGCCGGCACGCGCTGCCGGGCACCAAGCCGCTGTGGGCCACCCGGCAGGCCGACCGGGGCGCCACCTCCGCCTCCGCGGCCGTCACCGCCCGCGTCTATCTGGCCGGCCGCGACGCCAAGGGGCTCGCGGACCGCGCGAGGGCCGTGTCCGACCCGCACTCCGCCGCGTACGGGAAGTATCTGAGCCCCGCCCAGGTGCGCGCCCGCTTCGGCGCCACGCACGACCAGATAGCCAAGGTGACCGGCTGGCTGAAGAAGTCCGGCCTGACGGTCACCGGCACCACCAACCGCTATCTGACGGTCACGGGCGACGCGGCCGCCGCCGAGCGCGCCTTCGCCGTCGACCTGCACAATTACCGCAAGAGCGGGCACACTTACCACGCTCCGTCGGCCACCGCCTCCGCGCCCGCCGACCTGGCCGACGCGGTCCTGACGGTCACCGGCCTGGACAACGCGCCACGGCTCGCCAAGCACCACTCCAGCGAACTGCCGCCGCCGGAAGGCGTCTTCCGTAACTCCGGCCCGTTCTCCTCGTACTACGGCTCCAGGACCGACAAGAAGCTGCCGTCCGCCTACGGGGGCAAGGCGCCGTACGCGATCAAGGGCTACACCGGAAAGCAGCTCCGCGCCGCCTACGGGGCGAAGAAGTGGACCGGCAAGCACGTCACCGTCGCGATCACCGACGCGTACGCCTCGCCGACCATCGCCAAGGACGCGGACACCTACGCAGCCCGCAACGGGGACCCCCGATACCGCCGCGGCCAGCTCTCCCAGGTGCTTCCCGAGGACTACACGCACATCGAGGAGTGCGGCGCGGCCGGCTGGTACGGCGAGGAGACCCTCGACGTGGAGGCCGTGCACGCCGTCGCCCCCGACTCCGACATCGTCTACGTCGGCGGCGCCTCCTGCATGGACGACGATCTGCTCGACTCGCTCGGCAAGATCGTCGACGGGCACCTCGCCGACATCGTCTCCAACTCCTGGGGCGACATCGAGGCGAATGAGACCCCGGACGTGGCCGCCGCCTACGACCAGCTCTTCCAGCAGGGCGCGGTGCAGGGCATCGGCTTCTACTTCTCCTCCGGCGACAACGGTGACGAGGTCGACAACACGGGCACCAAGCAGGTCGACACCCCGGCGAACTCCGCCTGGGTGACCGCCGTCGGCGGCACCTCTCTGGCCGTGGGCAAGCACGACGCGTACCAGTGGGAGACCGGCTGGGGCACCCGCAAGGCGGTGCTCTCCAAGGACGGCAACGACTGGACCGGCTTCCCCGGCACCTTCAACGGCGGCGCCGGCGGCGGCACCAGCAAGACCGTGGCGCAGCCCTTCTACCAGCGCGGAGTCGTCCCGGACGGGCTCGCGCAGGCGAACGGCGGCGGCGCGATGCGCACCGTCCCGGACATCGCCGCGGTCGCCGACCCCAACACCGGCTTCCTGGTCGGCCAGACCCAGACCCTGCCGGACGGCAAGCTCGGCTATGACGAGTACCGCATCGGCGGCACCTCACTGGCCGCCCCGGTGATCGCGGGCGTCCAGGCGCTCGCCCAGCAGGCCCGGCACGGCGTCGCCATCGGCTTCGCCAACCCCGGCATCTACCAGCGCTACGGCACCGCCGCCTACCACGACGTCACCGATCACCCCCTGGGTGCCGGCCGTGACCTGGCGGTTGTCCGGGTCGACTACGTCAACGGCACCGACGCGAGCAAGGGCACCACGACCTCGCTGCGCAGCCTGGGCAAGGACAGCTCCCTGCGCGCGGTGGTCGGCTACGACGACGTCACCGGCGTCGGCACGCCGGGCGCCGGCTACGTGAGCTCCTACCGCCCCTGACACCAGGGCGCGGCCCCGCCTCCCCGCACCGGCCGCGCCCCTGTGACGCGGCGGCAGGAGGACGGGTAACCGGGGGCGGGGCCCGCATGGGGGCAATCCCAGCGCGGGCCCCGTACGCCCTGCGGTACCCTGACGCCATGCGTGCCGTACGCCTTCTGCTTAGCGGGCCGCGCTGATCAGTACCGACGGATGACAGAACCCGTCGGAATCGGCGCGGCTTCCCCTCCTGTGCGAGGGGTCTTTTTGTTTCCGGCGTGCCGGGGATCTGGCGCGTTTCCGCTGGCAGAGACGATCGATGGAGCTTTGAGGACGATGAGCGAGACGACCAACTCCCCCGCTGCCGAAAGCGCGGGAGGTGCCGCCACCGAGACGACGGCGCCGCACCGCTACACGGCCGCGCTGGCCGCCGACATCGAGGCACGCTGGCAGGAATTCTGGGAGGCGAACGGGACCTACGAGGCCCCGAACCCCAAGGGCGACCTGGCCGGCGACGCCGGGTCGGTGGCCCGCCCCAAGAAGTTCATCATGGACATGTTCCCCTACCCGTCGGGCGCCGGCCTGCACGTCGGGCACCCGCTGGGCTTCATCGCCACCGACGTCTACGCCCGCCACCAGCGCATGACGGGCCACAACGTCCTGCACACCCTGGGCTTCGACGCCTTCGGCCTGCCCGCCGAGCAGTACGCGGTGCAGACCGGCACCCACCCGCGGGTCTCCACCGAGGCCAACATCGTGAACATGCGGCGCCAGCTGCGCCGCCTGGGCCTGGGCCACGACGGGCGCCGCTCGGTCGAGACGATCGACCCGGCGTACTACAAGTGGACCCAGTGGATCTTCCTCCAGATCTTCAACTCCTGGTACGACCCGGAGGCGGACGCCGCCCGCCCGATCGACACCCTGGTCGCGCAGTTCGAGGCCGGCGACCGTCCGACCCCCGACGGCCGGGCCTGGAGCGGGCTGAGCCCCCTGGAGCGGGCCAACGTCCTGGGCGAGTACCGCCTGGCGTACGCCTCGGACGCACCCGTCAACTGGTGCCCCGGCCTGGGCACGGTGCTGGCCAACGAGGAGGTCACCGCCGACGGCCGCTCCGAGCGCGGTAACTACCCGGTCTTCAAGGCCAAGCTGCGCCAGTGGAACATGCGCATCACCGCCTACGCCGACCGGCTGCTGAACGGCCTGGACGCGCTGGACTGGCCGGAGGCCATCAAGCTCCAGCAGCGCAACTGGATCGGCCGCTCCGAGGGTGCCCGGGTCGACTTCCCGGTGGGCGACGACAAGATCACCGTCTTCACCACCCGCCAGGACACCCTGTTCGGCGCGACGTACATGGTGCTGGCGCCCGAGCACCCGCTGGTCGCCGGTGCCGACAACGGCAACGGCACGGGCCCGATCGTCCCGGACGCCTGGCCCGAGGGCACCCACGACGTGTGGACCGGCGGCCACGCCACCCCCGCCGACGCCGTCGCCGCCTACCGCAAGCAGGCCGCCTCCAAGTCGGACGTCGAGCGGCAGGCCGAGGCCAAGGACAAGACCGGCGTCTTCACCGGCGCCTTCGCGACCAACCCGGTCAGCGGCGAGCAGGTCCCGGTCTTCATCGCCGACTACGTCCTGATGGGCTACGGCACCGGCGCGATCATGGCCGTCCCCGCCCATGACACCCGCGACTTCGCCTTCGCCCGCGCCTTCGAGCTGCCGATGCGCTGTGTCGTCGAGCCGTCGGACGACCGCGGCACCGACCCCTCGGCCTGGGACGACGCCTTCGCCTCGTACGACGCCAAGATCGTGAACTCGTCCGGCGCGGACATCTCGCTGGACGGCCTGGGCGTCACGGAGGCCAAGGCCAAGATCACCGACTGGCTGGCCGGCCAGGGCATCGGCGAGGGCACCGTCAACTTCCGGCTGCGCGACTGGCTGTTCAGCCGGCAGCGCTACTGGGGCGAGCCGTTCCCGATCGTCTACGACGAGGACGGGGTGGCGCACGCCCTGCCCGAGTCGATGCTGCCGCTGGAGCTGCCCGAGGTCGAGGACTACTCCCCGCGGACCTTCGACCCGGACGACGCCGACACCCAGCCGGAGACCCCGCTGTCCCGTAACGAGGACTGGGTCCATGTCGACCTGGACCTGGGCGACGGCATCAAGCGCTACCGCCGCGAGACCAACACCATGCCCAACTGGGCGGGTTCATGCTGGTACGAGATGCGCTACCTGGACCCCCACAACAGCGATGCGCTGGTCGACCCGGAGATCGAGCAGTACTGGATGGGCCCGCGCGAGGGGCAGCCGGCCGGCGGCGTCGACCTGTACGTGGGCGGCGCGGAGCATGCCGTACTGCACCTGCTGTACGCCCGCTTCTGGTCCCAGGTGCTGTTCGACCTGGGCCATGTCTCGTCCTCCGAGCCGTTCCACAAGCTGTACAACCAGGGCATGATCCAGGCCTTCGTCTACCGGGACAGCCGCGGTATCGCCGTCCCGGCCGCCGAGGTTGAGGAGCGGGACGGCGGCTACTACTACCAGGGCGAGAAGGTCAGCCGCGTCCTGGGCAAGATGGGCAAGTCCCTGAAGAACGCCGTCACTCCCGACGAGATCTGCGCCGAGTACGGCGCGGACACCCTGCGCCTGTACGAGATGGCGATGGGCCCGCTGGACGTGTCGCGCCCGTGGGACACCCGGGCCGTCGTCGGCCAGTACCGCCTGCTCCAGCGCCTGTGGCGCAATGTCGTCGACGAGGCGACCGGCGAGGTCACCGTCGTCGACGGCGAGCCGGACGAGGCCACCCTGCGCGCCCTGCACAAGGCGATCGACGGCGTAAGCCAGGACATGGCGAACCTGCGCTTCAACACGGCCATCGCCAAGGTGACCGAGCTGAACAACCACCTGACCAAGGCGGGCACCCCCGTCCCGCGCACGGTCGCCGAGCAGCTGGTGCTGCTGATCGCCCCGCTGGCGCCGCACATCGCCGAGGAGCTGTGGCGCAAGCTGGGCCACGCCGACTCCGTGGTGCACGCGGACTTCCCGGTGGCCGACCCGGCGTACGTCGTGGACGAGACCGTGACCTGCGTCGTGCAGATCAAGGGCAAGGTCAAGGCGCGGCTGGAGGTCGCCCCGTCGATCTCCGACGCCGACCTGGAGGCGACGGCCCTGGCCGAGCCGGCCGTGGTCGCGGCGCTGGACGGCGCGGGCATCCGGAAGGTCATCGTCCGGGCGCCGAAGCTGGTGAACATCGTTCCGGCATAACCGTCGGCGGGCGCCCGGGGCCGGCCCCGGGCGCCCGGCAGCGGTTCTTCGGGACCGCCGCTGACGTCTCACCGGGCCGGACGCGAGACCGCTTCGGCCCCCCTGCCGGTGCTCCGTGAGCGCCATGGGTGATTTCCCCTACGGGCAGGTTGGGGGTTCTTCCGGAACCCGCGACCTGCCCTGGCCGTTTACCGTGGAGGTACAGGGCGCGGGCCGGAAACCGGCGCCGCCGACACGTCTGGGGAGAGCCCATGGAAGCCGCCGTCGCCATCGTCGGACTGCTAATTGTGCTGTTCGTTCTGGCCGGGGTCTTCGTGACGGTCAAGGCGGTCAAGGCAGCCAAGCGCGGAGTGGACCGCACGGTCGCCCACGCCCGCCGAACCGTCGAGGACACCACCCTCCGCGCCCGCCAGCTCGCCCAGCCCGGCGTGGTAGGCGAACTGGCACAGCTGCGCCTCTCGCTGCGCACCTCCATGCGCGCCACCCAGGACGTGCTTTACGGGGGCTCGCCGGACGACGCCTCCCTCAGCGAGGCGATCGGCCTCTTCGAGCGCCTCAGCGCCCATGGCCATGAGCTGGACGACGAACTCAAGCGGCTGGAACGCGAGCCCGACCGGGCCACCATCGGCACCCGCCTCCCGGACCTCCGGGAGCGGCTGGAGCGGATCACGCACTCCGCGGAGTCGCTGCGCTGGGCCGCGCGCGACCGTGCCCGCAAGTTCGCCGACGACGATCTGGCCTCGCTCAGCGACCAGATCGACGTGGAGTCCGGGGCGCTGCGCCACTGGACCCGGGTCGAGGACCCCATGGATCCCCTGCGGGACCCGGTACCGGGCCGCCCGGAGAGCGCGGGACCGGGAGAGACGAAGGCTCCCGGGCGAGGGCAGACGACGGAGGGGCCCGCACGGTCCGGTGCCGCCGCCGGTCCGTCGGACACCGCCGCCCGTTCTTGGGGCCCGGTCCCCGAGGACCCGCCGGCGATCACCGCACGGGACCCGCGCACCCAGCCGTCCTACCCGTGGCAGAAGGCCCCGCGGACGGAGGACACGACCAGGTGAGGGCGTAGCGGCGGCAGAAGGAGGGGGAGGGGTGGGGCGGGGGCCGGGGGAAGAGGAAGATGGCGGTGAAGAGGCTGACGGCTCCGGGCTTCATCCGGCTCCGCCTCGCTTCACCTGGCTTCTGCTCCTGGTGGACGTCGAGGACGCGGGGGGTGCCGGGGGTGTTGACGTGGTCTTTCCCGGGAACCAGGGCCTCGGCGGGGCCTTTCGGTGGGCTCTTGGCAGAGCCTTGGGTAAACCTGGAGGATCTTGGGGAGGGGCCCGCACTGTGCGGCGTCCGGATCCCCGGATAACCTCCCTGTCATGTCCCGCCATGTCGCGATCGTCACCGATTCCACGGCCTACTTGCCGCGGACGGCTATCGAGCGTCACCACATCACGGCCGTGCCACTGACCGTCGTCCTGGGGGACCAGGCCCTGGAAGAGGGCACCGAAATCTCCGCGAGATCCCTCGCCCAGGCGCTCCAGAAGCGCCGGCCCGTGACGACCTCCCGGCCCGGCCCCGCGACGTTCGCGGAGACCTACCGCAAGGTCGCGGCCACCGGCGCGAGCGGCATCGTCTCGCTCCACCTCTCCTCGGAATTCTCCGGCACCTACGACGCGGCGGTGCAGGCGGCCAGGGAAGCCCCGGTGCCCGTACGCGTCGTGGACACCGGGATGGTCGCCATGGCCCTCGGGTTCTGCGCCCTCGCGGCCGCGGAGACGGCGGAGGCCGGCGGGGACATGGACGATGCGGTCGCCGCCGCGGAGAAGCGCGCAGCGGGTACCTCCGCCTACTTCTACGTCGACACCCTCGACTATCTGCGCCGCGGCGGCCGGATCGGCGCGGCCCAGGCGCTGCTCGGCTCCGCGCTCGCCGTCAAACCGCTCCTGCAACTGGCCGACGGGCGGATCGAGCTGCTGGAGAAGGTCCGTACGGCGTCCAAGGCCATCGCGCGGCTGGAGGAGATCGCCGCGGAGCGGGCGGGCGAGGGCCAGGTCGATATCGCGGTCCACCATCTCGCCGCGGCGGAGCGCGCGGAGGCCCTGGCCCAGCGGCTCCGGGAGCGGGTGACGGGGCTCAATGAGCTGCATGTGAGCGAGGTGGGTGCGGTGATCGGCGCGCACACAGGCCCCGGGCTGTTGGGGGTTGTGGTTTCGCCGCGGTGAGAGGGGCGGCGGGGTGCCCTGTGGGTGACGGAGTTATCCACAACTGGGGCGTCATCCACCGGAATTGACGCTGCTCAGCGAGATCGGCGCGGGGTGCTTAGCGTCGGTCGGTATGAACTTGTCTCGGTCTGCGTCATGGGGGTTTCCGGCTTCGTCGGGGGATTCGGGGCTGGGGTCGGGGGCGGCTTCGGCTTCGGTTTCCGCTTCGGGGGCGCCTGATCCTTCCGTCTCCTCAGCTGCGTCGGCGGCGTCGGACTTCTCGGACCCGCCGGATGGGATGGCGGCTCCATCCGGTGGGGCGGAGCGGCGGGAGTGGGAGCGCGAGAGAGTGCGGGCCCGGGTTGCGGCGATCTTCGGTGACGCAGGAAGCGCTGCCGAGGCCGGCCCGCCGCCTTCTGGGCATGATCCTCCGCGCGGACGCCGTGGGGAGCGGGCGTGGTGTGCCGTACGCGAACGGCTTCCGCTTTGGGTGCAGTTACGGTGTGGCACCGACCCGAAGGCGCTCGCTGCCCTGGTCCTGGTGCTTGTGGTGGCTGTGGGGTTCGCCGTGCAGCACTTCTGGGTGGGGCGCCCCGAGCCGGTACGGGCCCCGGCGGTGGAACGGGCCGGAGGGGCGCCCGGCCCTGACCCACGAGCGCCGTCGCTGCCGTCAGCGTCATCGTCCGCCACTGCGGTGGCGACCGGCCCGCCCGGCAATACGGGGCGCCAGCTGGTCGTCGATGTTACGGGCAAGGTCCGGCGCCCCGGAATTCAGCGGATGCCACCGGGGTCGCGGGTGGTCGACGCCTTGCGGGCTGCGGGCGGCGTGCTGCACGCGGCGAACATCCGTGGGCTCAACCGGGCGCGGCTGCTGACCGACGGGGAACAGATCGTGGTCGGTGCGGCTGGTGCGGCTGGTGGCGGGGCTGGGCCCGGGGGTGGTGCCGGTTCCGCCGGCGTGGGGGCCGGCGGGTCGGGGAGTGGGCCGCCGAGTGCCGGGGCTGGTCCGGGCGGTCCGGTCAGTCTCAGCACGGCGACCGAGCAGCAGCTCGACTCTCTTCCGGGAGTGGGCCCTGTCCTGGCCCGTCACATCGTCGAATTCCGCACCCAGCACGGTGGGTTCACCTCGGTGGACCAGCTCCGTCAGGTGACCGGTATCGGTGACCGCCGCTTCGCCGACCTGCGCACCCTGGTGGTGCCATGACCAGTCCTCGCGCCACCGTGCACGCCACGGCGGCATCGCCGCACGGTGCCTCGGACCCGCATCAGGAGGGCCCGGCCGATCTGCGGCTTGTCGCGCCCGCACTGGCGGCCTGGGCGGCCGCGGCGATCGGGCTGGGCGTCCCCGGCGGGGGAGTGGCGGTGGCCTGTGGTGTGGCCGTGGTGCTGGCGGCCTTCGCCTTACGGGGGGCGGTGGTTCGGCGCAGGGCCGAGCGTGCATCAGGGGCGGGGGAGCAGACCGGTGTTGCTCCTCGTGTTGCTCCTCTGACCGACACCGGTCGGCGTGGCGCGGAGTCGCCCCGGCGCCGCTCTCCCCGCATCCGGTCGGCCGGTGCGTTGGTGGCCCTGGCTGCCGTGTTGCTGTGTGCCGCGGCGGGGGCTGCGTCCGCCGCGCTGCATGCCTCGGACCTGCGACGTGGGCCGCTGCCGGCCCTCGCGGACCAGTATGCGCGGGCCACGGTGGAAGTGGAGGTAACCGGAGACCCACGGCTGACCCGCCCCAAGGTGCGCGGCTCCCAACGCACGCCCCCGGTGCTGGTCTTCACGGCCGATGCCGTCCGCGTCACGGCGCCGAATGGCGAGGTAACGGCAGTCCGCACGCCCACCCTGGTGGTCGTGCAGCAGCCGGGAGGAGGGACCGGCGGTGCTCATCGGGGCATCGCGTCGGAGTGGCGGGAGCTGTTGCCGTCGACTCGGATCCGGGTGGTGGCGCGTGTCGCGCCGCCGTTGTTGTCCGGCGATCAGGTGGCCGCCGTGCTGCGGGTGACGCCCGGTGAGCCGCCACGCACGGTGGGTGCGCCGGACACGCTCCAGCGGTTGGCGGGGAGCCTGCGTGCTGGGCTGCGGGAGGCCACTGACGGGTTGAGTGCCGATGCCCGGGCGTTGTTGCCGGGACTTGTGGTGGGGGACACCTCGCGTGTGCCGCCGGATCTGGACGACGCCTTCCGTGCCACCGACCTGACGCATCTGCTCGCCGTGTCCGGCAGCAATCTGACGATTGTGCTCGCGCTGCTGATCGGCCCGCCGCATCTTGCGACGCGCGCCGAACGCCGCGGGCTGGCGCCGCGCCTGGGCTTGTCGCTGCGCGGTACGGCGGTCATCGGCGGCGCGCTCGCCCTCGCCTTCGTTGTGGTGTGCCGCCCGGACCCGAGCGTGCTGCGGGCCGCCGCCTGCGGTCTGATCACGTTGCTGGCGATCGGTACCGGCCGCCGCCGTTCGCTGCTCCCCGCGCTCGCCGCCGCGGTCCTGCTGCTGGTGCTCTACGATCCCTGGCTCGCCCGCAGTTACGGCTTTCTGCTGTCTGTCCTGGCGACCGGCGCTCTGCTGCTGCTCGCGCCGCGTTGGAGCGCCGCACTGCAACGGCGCCGGGTGCCGCCCCGTCTCGCCGAGGTGCTCGCCGCCGCGGCCGCTGCCCAGGCGGTCTGCGCACCCGTCGTCGCCGTGCTGTCGGCACGTGTGGGCCTGGTCGCTGTGCCCTGCAATCTGCTGGCCGAACTGGCCGTGGGCCCTGCGACGGTTCTGGGCTTCGCGGCCCTCGCGCTCGCTCCGGTCGTGCCGCCGGTCGCCCAGGCGCTGGCGTGGTGTGCGGGCTGGCCCGCCGAGTGGATCGCCGGTGTCGCCCGTACGGGAGCGGCGCTGCCCGGGGCGGAGTTCGCCTGGCCGGGCGGCTGGGTCGGCGGGTTGGCGCTGGCGGCCGCCGTAGTGGTCCTGGTGCCGGTGGGCCGCTGGGTGCTGCGCCGCCGCTGGCTGTGTGTGCTCTGCGCGTTGGCGGTGATCCTGGCGGTCTGCCGCCCCGCACCGTTCACCCGCGTCCTCACCGGCTGGCCGCCACCGGGTTGGCGAGCCGTGGTCTGTGACGTCGGGCAGGGCGACGGCCTGGTGCTGGCAGCCGGCGACGGTACCGCGCTGGTGGTGGACACCGGCCCTGAGCCCCACGCCATCGACCGCTGTCTGACCGACCTGGGCGTCCGCCGCATCCCCCTGCTCGTTCTGACCCACTTCCACGCCGACCATGTGGACGGGCTCCCGGGCGCGCTCCGCGGGCGCTCGGTCGGCGCGATCGAGACCACGACCCTGCAAGAGCCGCCGGGACAGGCGCAGTTCGTGCGCAGTACGGCTGCGGCGGCTCGGGTACCGGTCATCCGTGCGGCACCGGGGGAGCGCCGCCACCTGGGCCCGCTGACCTGGGAGGTCCTCTGGCCTCCCGCCTCGCCCACCCTCCCCGGCCCCAGCGTGTCCAGCAACAACCTCGCCGCCGTTGGCGCTCCCACTCGCCTTCACGACTCCACCCCCTCCTACGCCCCCACCGACCCCACCGTCTTCGACGGACCCAACGACGCCAGTGTGACTCTGCTCGTCCGTACGGGAGGGCTGACCCTCCTGCTGCTCGGCGACCTCGAACCGCCCGCACAGCAAGGGCTGTTGACGGCGCACCCAGAGCTTGGCGGTGTCGACGTCCTGAAGGTGGCACACCACGGCTCCGCCTACCAGGACCCGCCGTTGATACAGCGGCTGGCGCCGCGCCTGGCGCTGATCTCCTGTGGTGCCGGCAACCCGTACGGCCATCCGGCGCCCCGCACCATCGCAGCACTCCGCGCCCTGGGTGCCCGGGTGCTGCGTACGGACACCGACGGAGCCATCGCGATCCTCGGCACCGCGGCCGGGCTGTCCGCCGCGGTCACCGGCCACCGGGTCACGATGCACCTGGCCGGCGGCCCGAGAATCCGGGGCCGTATGCACCCGGGCGTGCGTCGCTCCGGCGTCCGCACGGCAGGCAGGCGTCGTCCGCGACGACGGGAGGAATGGAGAAAGGACCCAGAACCAGGATCAGTAGACTCCAGATTATGAGGATGAGTGAAGGCGTCGAGTGGGGCCTGCACTGTTGTGTGACGCTGGCCTGGCTCGAAGGGGACGGGCCCGTGTCCACCGCTCGCCTGGCGGCTTCCTTCGAGTTGCCGGCGGCCTACCTGAACAAGCGGCTTCAGGCGCTGGTGCGGGCCGGGATTCTGAGTTCCACTCCCGGCGCGCGGGGTGGGTTCCAGTTGGCACGGTCGCCGGAGCGGATCACCCTCATGGACGTCGTTGCGGCGATCGAGGGCACCGACGATGTCTTCCGGTGTACCGAGATCCGTCGGCGCGGGGCCGGCGCCGCGGCGTCCGGCAGGGAGTTCGGCCGGCCCTGTGGCATCGCCACGGCGATGCGCCAGGCCGAGCTGGCCTGGCGGCGTGAGCTGGCCGCACAGACCCTTGCCGATGTGATGGCCGGTACGCCCGCCTCGGCGGCGGAACGGACCCGCCGCTGGTTCGCTGCGGAGAGGACGCACACCTGATGGACACCGCTGCCACTGACGCCTACCTGGAACGGATCGGCGCCGACCGCCCCGCTTCCCCCGATGCCGACGCGCTTCGGGCACTGCACCTCAGCCATCTGCGCACCGTCCCCTTCGAGAATCTCTCCATCCACCTCGGCGAGGAGATCGTGCTCGCAGAGCAGCCGGTGCTCGACAAGATCGTCGGTGCCCGGCGCGGCGGCTTCTGCTACGAGCTCAACGGTGCGTTCGCCATGCTGCTGGGCGCGCTGGGGTATGAGGTGGAGCTGATGGCCGCGCGGGTGTTCGGCGCCGAGGGGAAGGTCGGGATCCCGTATGACCACCTTGCGCTGCGCGTCCAGACGTCCGACGGGCCATGGCTCGCGGACGTCGGCTTCGGCCGGCACAGTCACTTTCCGCTGCGCTGGGAGAGCCGTGCCGAGCAGGCCGATCCCGGTGGGGTGTTCCGGATCGAGGAGACGGCGGAGGGCGATCTCGATGTGGTGCGGGACGGCTCGCCGCAGTACCGCATCGAACAACGTCCGCGCGTATACGCGGACTTCGAGGTCGGCTGCTGGTGGAACCGGACCTCGCCCGCGTCGCACTTCACCCAGTCCCTGGTGTGCTCACGGCTGACGGAGACCGGTCGGATCACGCTCTCCGGCCGTACGCTCGTGACCACTGCGGTGGACGGTGCCCGCGAGGAGCGCACGGTTGCCGCTGACGAGATCCTCGCCGCCTACCGGGAGCACTTCGGGATCGTGCTGGACCGGGAACCCGTGGTGAGCGAGGTGCCCCCGCCTGGGACCGGAGCCCAGGGGCGCTCGTAGCGGCCTGTCGCCCGGCCGTCGGGAGGGCATGACCCGTCGCCCGGCCGTCGGGAGGGGGCGGCCTGTCGTTACTCGGCCTCGCGCCAGCCCTCGTACTCCGCCGCGAGGTCGTGCAGCCGCGCGGGGTCGTGAGCGGCGTCCGGGTCCTCGACGACCACCAGCCACTGGGCATCCTCGGCGTCGTCCTCACCGGCCAGCGCGTCCCGTACGAGCTGGGGCTCCTCGGTGACACCGAAGCGTTCGGTCAGGGCTTCGGCGACCTCCTCGGCCGCGTCGCGGTCGGGCAGCACCAGTACGTGGCGCACCGGTCGTACATCGGGGTGGTGGGGAGCTGCGTCATTCACCCGGCCATTGTCCGACAGGGGGAGGGAGGCCCGGTCCGGCAGGGGGCGGAGTGCGGCCGGGCCGGGTTGTCAGTGGCACGTGGGATGCTGGACCGCGATGGCCAGGAAGACAGCTCACGATGACCCGCTTGCCCCCGTCACGATCGCGGTGGGCCAGGAAGACCTGCTGCTGGACCGCGCGGTGCAGCAGGTGGTGGCGGCCGCCCGGGCGGCCGATGCGGACACCGATGTGCGCGACCTCACCCCCGAGCAACTACAGCCCGGCACCCTTGCCGAGCTGACCAGCCCCTCGCTCTTCGCCGAGCGCAAGGTCGTCGTGGTGCGGGCCGCCCAGGACCTGTCCGCGGACACGATCAAGGACGTCAAGGCGTATCTCGGCTCGCCCGCCGAGGAGATCACGCTGGTGCTGCTGCATGCCGGCGGCGCCAAGGGGAAGGGCCTGCTCGACGCCGCCCGTAAGGCCGGGGCGCGGGAAGTGGCCTGCCCCAAGATGACCAAGCCGGCCGACCGGCTGGCCTTCGTACGGAGCGAGTTCCGTACGACGGGGCGTTCGGCGACGCCGGAGGCCTGCCAGTCGCTGGTGGACGCGATCGGCAGCGATCTGCGTGAGCTGGCATCGGCCTGTTCGCAGCTGGCCGCCGACGTCGAGGGCACGATCGACGACGCCGTTGTCGCGCGCTACTACACCGGCAGGGCCGAGGCTTCGAGCTTCACCGTCGCGGACCGCGCCGTCGAGGGCCGGGCCGCCGAGGCGCTGGAGGCACTGCGCTGGGCGATCGCCACCGGCGTCGCCCCCGTCATGATCACCAGCGCACTGGCGCAGGGCGTCCGCGCCATCGGCAAGCTCGCCTCCGCCCCTCGCGGCGCCCGCCCCGGCGACCTCGCCCGCGACCTCGGTATGCCGCCCTGGAAGATCGACCGGGTCCGGCAGCAGATGCGCGGCTGGTCGGCGGACGGTGTGGCCACGGCGCTGCGCGCGGTGGCCGCCGCCGACGCGGGAGTGAAGGGCGGCGGCGACGATCCTGAATACGCCCTGGAGAAGGCCGTCGTGACGATCGCCCGGGCGGCCCGGTCACGGTGAGGCGGCCGCCGGGGGCGCCTGGGCAGGCATCCGGCGGCGGCCGGGTGCTCTCACCGAGCCCGCCAGCTCCTTACCGGGGCCGCGAGCACCGAACCGAGCCCTGACGCGCGGGACAGCGAGCCACCTGCTTGCCGAGCCTGCGGCTCCTCACCGGACCGCAAGCTACCCACCCGGCCCGCGATCCCTCACCGCCCCCAACCCCCTCACCTGGACCGCGAGTTCTGGAGGCGTTTGAGCGTCTCTGTGGCGCTGGTCTTCAGCATCGTTGCGGCCTCGTCGGCCGTTGGCTGCTTGGTGGAGCTGCTGCTTGATGCGTAGTTCGACCAGGTCGACTGATAGGTCATCCAGCCGTCCCGGATGCCGAGGATCACATACGAGCTGGAGCTTGTGCTGCCGTCGTCCTTCCGGGTCACCAGAAAGGCCTCGTCGCCGAGGCCTGGTACGGCCTCGACCCGGTAGCCGGTGGAGGCGTCCTGCTTCTCGTACGAGCGGTAGCTGTCGGCGAATTCGGGGCCGGGGTCGGTCTTCTTGTGCAGGGTGGCTGTGTTGGAGAGCCAGATCGAGGAATAGTCGGAGCTACTGGCGTTCTTCTTTTCCAGTGAGGTGTTGCACCACATGATGTCGAGAGAGGCCTGTTGCGCGCCGCTGTGCTGCGGATTGGCGTCTTTCGAGGCCGTGCCGGTGCTCGCCTTGGCCTTGAGGTCGGCATTCTCGAACGGGGTCATCGAGGTGTCCGCGCACAGATCACTGGTGTAGCCGTAGCCCGCGAGATCGGGGCTCGGCTCGGAGGAGAAGCCGCCGGTCGCGAACAACAGCGAGCCCCAGACCGCGGAGGCGGCGACGGCCCCGCCGATCGCCCAGAGCCAGCCGGACATGCCGCGGCCCGTGCCGTTGGGAGCGCCGGGCGCCGCTAGGGGTGTGCCCGCTGCCGGATAGCCGTATCCGCCGGGCGGCCCCTGCGGCGGGGGCTGCTGTGCGTAGGGATTCTGCTGTGCGGGCACCGGATTCTGCGGTGCGGGAACCTGGCCGTAGGGATGCGGCTGCGGCCGGCCGTAAGGATTATTCTGATCCCCCGATATGGACATGGGCGCAGCGTAGCGGACCCCGCCGAAAGTGAACCCGGCCCGGCGTCGTGAATTCCCTCGACGGTGGGTAAGCCCGATCTTTCGGACGCAAGCAACCCTCCGCCAAGAAATCTCGCCCCCGCAACAAGGGCCCCTGGACATATTCCCCGTAACAATTACCGCTCGCTCAGCAAAGGCCCCGAAGTAGATCCAGCATGCCTCACAACAAAACCGCAAGGAACTGCAAGGAGCTACAAGGGACCGCAAGGGGCCGCAAGGAACTGCGGGAACTGCCAGGGCCCCCAAGGCACTCCAAGGAACCTCTGACGCCCACGAACGGCCTGCCGGCAAACGATCAGCAAAAGCCCCGCAGTGGCGCGCCCGTCCCACGACAAAAGGCCCCGCCTCATCCCTGGGGAAGGGGGAGGCGGGGCCTTCATATCAAGCTGTTGCGGTCTCGTCGGCGGTGGTAGCCGCCGGGTGAGCCGGGTGCGCCGCACCCGCGTGGCGAACGCAGGCCGTGTGCGGCGCGGTGGTGCACCGGTCAGGGAGCGGAGAGAGGGGCCGCTGGTTCCCTGTCGGCAGGGTTACTGCTCGGGTATTGCGTTGGGTCGAAGATCAGGCCTGAACAGGCGAGACCTTCTTCCGGAGGAAGGTCAGCCCTTGAGGGACGCGACCTTCTTCGCCAGCGCCGACTTCTTGTTGGCGGCGGCGTTCTTGTGGATGACACCCTTGCTGACGGCCTTGTCGAGCTTCTTGGCAGCCTCGGCCTGGGCGGTGGCGGCCTTCTGAAGGTCACCGGCCTCCACGGCCTCACGGGTGCGACGGATCGCGGTCTTCAGAGTGGACTTGACAGCCTTGTTGCGCTGACGAGCCTTCTCGTTGGTCTTGATCCGCTTCATCTGGGACTTGATGTTCGCCACGAAAGAGCCTTTTCAGGTTCGTTGGAGTTTCGAGTTGCGCCTCGTACGAGAGAGGGCACGAAGCGCAGTGGACCAGGCTACCAGCAGGCTCCACGGCCGCCCAAACCGGACCGCACCCACCGCCGGACCGCCGCCCCGCCAGCGCCGAAACTCTCGCCCGGCCCCCGCCTGACCACCGTCCCGGCCCCCTCCTGACCACCGCCCGAGCCGTCCCCGAGCGCGCCGGCCCCCGCCCGACCACCGTCCGGGCCCCACCCGACCATCAGCCGCCCCCAGCCGCGAAGCCCCGCACCCCAGCCGCGCCCCCCACCGCCAGTCGCAGAAGCCCCCCGCGCCGCCCAAACCGGACCGAGCCCCTCGCTCATGGGACGATGGGGGGAGACGTCATATACCCGAGTCCCGCCTACCCGCGTTCACTGAATGGACCCTGCGTGCCCGCGACCCCTACGAACGTGCCGGAGCCGAGCCGTACCGATCCGGCCCTCCTCCGTAACTTCTGCATCATCGCGCACATCGACCACGGCAAGTCGACGCTCGCCGACCGGATGCTCCAGCTCACCGGTGTCGTCGACCAGCGGCAGATGCGCGCGCAGTACCTCGACCGCATGGACATCGAGCGCGAGCGTGGCATCACGATCAAGTCCCAGGCGGTCCGGCTGCCCTGGGACCCTTCCGAGGGTGAAGAAGGACGTGGCACGACCCACATCCTCAACATGATCGACACCCCGGGCCACGTCGACTTCACCTACGAGGTCTCCCGCTCGCTCGCCGCGTGCGAGGGCTGCATCCTTCTCGTTGACGCCGCTCAGGGCATCGAGGCCCAGACCCTCGCCAACCTGTACCTGGCGATGGAGCACGACCTCACGATCATCCCCGTCCTGAACAAGATCGACCTGCCGGCCGCGCAGCCCGAGAAGTTCGCCGCCGAGCTGGCCAATCTGGTCGGCTGCGAGCCGGAGGACGTGCTGCGGGTTTCCGCCAAGACCGGCGTCGGCGTGGCCGAGCTGCTGGACAAGGTCGTCCGCGAGGTGCCGGCCCCGGTCGGCGTCAAGGACGCCCCCGCCCGCGCGATGATCTTCGACTCGGTCTACGACGCCTACCGCGGTGTCGTGACCTATGTGAAGGTCGTCGACGGCACGCTCAGCAAGCGCGAGCGCATCAGGATGATGTCGACCGGCGCCGCGCACGAGCTGCTGGAGATCGGTACGAACTCCCCGGAGATGAAGGCCGCCGACGGGCTGTCCGTCGGTGAGGTCGGCTATCTGATCACCGGTGTGAAGGACGTCCGGCAGTCCAAGGTGGGTGACACGATCACCCAGCTCACCAAGGGGGCCACCGAGCCGCTGGGCGGCTACAAGGACCCCAAGCCGATGGTGTTCTCGGGGTTGTATCCGCTGGACGGCTCCGACTACCCCGAGCTGCGCGACGCGCTCGACAAGCTCCAGCTCAACGACGCCGCGCTGGTCTACGAACCGGAGACCTCCGCGGCCCTGGGCTTCGGCTTCCGCGTCGGCTTCCTGGGTCTGCTGCACCTGGAGGTCATCCGGGAGCGCTTGGAGCGCGAGTTCGGCCTCGATCTGATCGCCACCGCGCCGAACGTGGTCTACCGCGTGGACATGGAGGACGGCGCCGAGCACGAGGTCACCAACCCGAGCGAGTTCCCGACGGGCAAGATCGACAAGGTGCACGAGCCGGTCGTCCGGGCCACGATCCTGGCGCCCAGCGAGTTCATCGGCGCGATCATGGAGCTGTGCCAGACCCGCCGCGGCAACCTCCTCGGCATGGACTACCTCTCCGAGGACCGCGTCGAGATCCGCTACACCCTCCCGCTCGCCGAGGTCGTCTTCGACTTCTTCGACCAGCTCAAGTCCAAGACCCGTGGCTATGCCTCGCTGGACTACGAGCCCACCGGCGAGCAGGCCGCCGACCTGGTCAAGGTCGACATCCTGCTGCACGGCGACAAGGTCGACGCCTTCTCCGCGATCTGCCACAAGGACAAGGCGTACGCGTACGGCGTGCGGCTGGTCGCCAAGCTGCGGGAGCTGATCCCGCGGCAGAGCTTCGAGGTGCCGATCCAGGCCGCCATCGGCAGCCGGGTCATCGCCCGTGAGACGGTCCGGGCCATCCGCAAGGACGTCCTCGCCAAGTGCTACGGCGGTGACATCTCCCGTAAGCGGAAGCTGCTGGAGAAGCAGAAGGAAGGCAAGAAGCGGATGAAGATGGTCGGCAGCGTGGAGGTCCCGCAGGAGGCCTTCATCGCGGTGCTGTCCTCGGACTCCGACGGTGACGCGAAGGCGAAGAAGTAGCGCGTAGCCGGTGACGGCGGCCGCTGAGCGGCGGTGGCAGGGCGTCGGTCCCCATGGCGGGGCCGGCGCCCTGCCGGCTTCCGGGCCGCTTACGGGGAGGAAGGCCCGGGCGGGCGCCGGGGGTGGTGTGCTCCGGTCCGGCGGGTGTGATCCGGTGGCGGTGACCGGCGCGGCTCGCTATCGGGGCATTGCGCTTGCTACGCACACCTATCGCACCGGTCACATCGTGAACCAGTAGGTCGCAGCCCCTTACGTGGCGGCGCATCGCGCTCTAGTCTGATCACGCTCAAAGGTTACTCGCGAGTCACCAGCAACGAAGCGGGCCCCGGAGGACGCCGTGACGGACACTCACACGCTGATCGAAAACCGGCCGCCCTCGGTGGCCCACCTCTTCCTGGAACGGGTGGCGGCCACGCCCGACATCGAGGCCTATCGCCATCCCGTCCCCCCGGCCTCCGGCCAGGGGCCGGACGACTGGAAGGCGATCAGCTGGGCCCAGGCCGCGGAGCGGGTCTACGCCGTGGCCGCCGGGCTCATCGCCCTCGGCGTACGCCCCGAGGAGCGGGTGGCGCTGGCCTCGAACACCCGCGTCGAGTGGATCCTCGCCGACCTCGGCGTGCTCTGCTCCGGCGCCGCCACCACCACGGTCTACCCCAGCACCAACGCCGAGGAGACCGCGTACATCCTGTCCGACTCCGGCAGCCGGGTGCTGATCGCGGAGGACGCCGGACAGCTCGCCAAGGCCCGCGAGCGGCGGGCGGAGCTGCCCGAGCTGGCGCATGTCGTCGTCATCGACGAGACGGGCGCGGAGCCCGCCGAGGGTGACCCGGAGGGCTGGGTGCTCACCCTCGCCGAGCTGGAGAAGCGCGGCACCGCCTATCTGGAGGAGCACCCGGAGTGCGTCAAGGAGCGGGTCGGCGCGCTGCGGGCCGACCAGCTGGCGACGCTCATCTACACCTCCGGGACCACCGGCCGCCCCAAGGGTGTCCGGCTGCCGCACGACTGCTGGTCGTACATGGCCCGCGCGATCCAGTCGACCGGTCTGGTCCATGAGGACGATGTGCAGTACCTCTGGCTGCCGCTGGCGCATGTCTTCGGCAAGGTGCTCACCGCCGGGCAGATCGCGACCGGCCAGGTGATCGCCGTGGACGGCCGGGTCGACAAGATCATCGACAATCTGCCGGTCGTCCGGCCCACGTACATGGCTGCCGTGCCGCGGATCTTCGAGAAGGTCTACAACGGGGTCGCGGCCAAGGCCCGCGCGGGCGGCGCCGCCAAGTACAAGATCTTCCAGTGGGCGGCCGAGGTGGCCCGCGAGTACGCCAAGGTCTCGCAGGACAACTTCCGCCGCACCGGCAGCGCCTCGGTGCCGTTCGCGCTCGGCGCCAAGCACAAGATCGCCGACGCCCTCGTCTACGCCAAGCTCCGGGAGGCGTTCGGCGGGCAGCTGCGCGCGGCGGTCTCCGGATCGGCCGCGCTCTCGCCGGAGATCGGCTACTTCTTCTCCGGCGCCGGTATCCACATCCTGGAGGGCTACGGCCTGACGGAGTCCAGCGCCGCCAGCTTCGTCAACCCCGGCGAGGCCTACCGCACCGGAACGGTCGGCAAGCCGCTGCCCGGCACCGAGGTGCGGATCGCCGAGGACGGCGAGATCCTGCTGCGCGGCCCCGGCATCATGCAGGGCTACCACGGCCTGCCGGACAAGACCGCCGAGGTCCTGGAGGAGGACGGCTGGTTCCACACCGGCGACATCGGCGAGCTCTCCCCGGACGGCTATCTGCGGATCACCGACCGCAAGAAGGACCTGATCAAGACCTCGGGCGGCAAGTACATCGCGCCGGCCGAGGTGGAGGGCCAGTTCAAGGCGGTCTGTCCGTTCGTCTCCAATGTGCTGGTGCACGGCGCCAACCGGAACTTCTGCACCGCGCTGATCGCCCTCGACGAGCCGACCATCCTGACCTGGGCGGCGGAGCACGGCCTGGGCGGCAAGGGCTACGCCGAGGTCGTCGCCACCGACCAGGTCCGGGAGCTGATCGACGGCTATGTCGAGCGGGTCAACGAGGGGCTCCAGCGCTGGCAGCAGATCCGCAAGTTCCGGCTGCTGCCGCGTGACCTGGACATCGAGCACGGTGAGGTGACTCCGAGCCTCAAGATCAAGCGGCCCGTGGTGGAGCGGACGTTCAAGGACCTGCTCGACGACATGTACACGGGGGCGCGCGAGGCGTAGCCGCAGGGCACGGCCGGGCGGGACAGCGGTACGGGACGGGCCGGTCGGCTCCGCCCCGTACCGCCGTGCCCGCAGGCCGGCCCCGTGCCGCCGTGCCCGCAACTCCGACCCTGTCGGCCAACTCCCGCGGTACGTCAGCCGAATTGATGGCTGCGACCACCCACTTCTGTGACTCAGTGCTTATGTCTGCGCTCGTTCTGTCACTCTGTCGGTGGCGCATCCGGCGCTGTAGCGGAGCTGGTCGGGAGTTGCTCAATGAGGACGACAACTTCGTCTCCACGGGACGACGACGTCACGGCGGCGCGCGCGACGAGGACGGACAGGTTCCCCGGCGGACCCGTGGCCGGGGCCGCCGACGGTCCCGCCGCCCGTTCCCGCCGGGCCAGCCTGCCCGGTGACCCGCAGGCCGCTGCCGCCGCCCGGCGCTTCGTCCGGGCCACCTTCGCCGACTGGACCGGCCGGCGGCTGACCGGCGCGGAGGGTCTGACCGACCGGCTCGCCGACGAAGCGGTGCTGCTGGTCAGCGAGTTGGTGACGAATGCCGTGGTGCACGCGGGCACCACCGTCGAACTGCGCTGCCGGCTGGACCCGGGGCCCGGGCGGGACGGGGACCCGGAGCCGTACCGGGGCCGCGACCGGGAGCCGTACGAGGCGCCGCACCGGGAAGCGGCGGCCGCTCCGGGAGCCGACGACGCCTCCGGCCCCGGAATCCTCATCGAGGTCTCCGACCACCACCCCACCCAGCCGGTCCGCGCCCGTGCGGAGAGCGCCGCGTCCGAGAACGGCGGGCACGGGCTCCAGCTGATCAGCGCGGTCGCCGAATCCTGGGGCGTCACCTACCGCCGGGCCATGAAGACCGTGTGGTTCCGGCTGCCCGTGGGGGCCGCGGACGGCGCCGGCCGCCCCGAGCCGGAGTTCACCCTTGACCACCAGCTGCTCCAGCGCGAGCTGCGGGCCGCCGAACTCCTCGCCCCGGCCCCGCGCCGGGCCGCCCGTCCGGAACCCGGCAGCGGCCGGGCCGACAACGGCGCCCTGTCCTTCCTCGCCGAGGCCTCCGATCTGCTCTCCGGCCAGCTCGACGCCGACCAGGTCGCCGCGCTCGCCGCCCAGTTGATCGTGCCCCGGCTCGCCGAGTGGTGTGCGGTGTGGCTCTACGACAGCGACAGCGGCGCACCCGGCCGGGGGATCGTCCAGGCCGGTGACGAGCAGCGGCTCGCCGGCGTCTGGCACACCAGCGAGAGCCGGATCGACGCGCTGCGCACGGCGCTGGAGAAGCAGCCGCCGGAACTTCCGGGCGGCGGCGCGTCCGGCGGCGCACCGGGCATCGTGCCCTGGCCCTGGCCGTACGAACCGGGCGGCTGCGGCCCCGGCGGCGCCGCACTGGCCTGCCCCCTGGTCGCCGGCGGCCGGCGGTTCGGCACCCTGCTGCTCGGCCGGGGCGGGCTGCCGCACTTCCCCGACGCGGTGGTCGCACTGATCGAGGACCTGTGCCGCCGGGTCGCCCGCGCGGTCGCCACCGCCCGCGCCTACAGCCGCCAGGAGCGCATCAGCCAGGTCCTTCAGCGCCGACTGCTGCCCCGGGGGCGGGCGCGGGTGCCCGGGGTGGAGTCGGCGGTGGTCTACGAGCCGCGCGAGGGCGCCTGGGCGGGCGGCGACTTCTGGGACCTGTTCGACGCCGGGGACGGCCGCTGGTGCTTCGCGCTCGGCGACGTGTGCGGCAGCGGCCCGGAGGCGGCCGCGGTGACCGGGCTGGCCCGGCCGGTGCTGCGGCTGCTGGCCCGCGACGGCTTCGGGGTCGCGGCGGTGCTCGACCGGCTCAACAAGACCATGGCGCGGGAGGCCGCGGATTCGGTCGCGGCGGTCGCGGCGGCGGTGGCGGCGGCCGGCGCCGGGGCGGAGGCGCCGGTCGAGATCCGCGAGGAGGGCGAACAGGCCCGCTTCCTGTCCCTGCTCTACGGCGAGATCGTCCCGTACCCCGGCGGCTCCGGCGGCGCCCGCTGCACCCTCGCCAGCGCCGGCCACCCGCTGCCCCTGGTGCTGGGCACGGATGGCGCGGTCCGGGTCGTCGCGGCGCCGCAGATGCTGCTGGGGGTGGTCGAGGACGCGGCGTACGTCAGCGAATCGTTCGACCTCTGCCCCGGGGAAACGCTTCTGTGCGTCACCGACGGGGTGACCGAGCGGCGCTCGGGGCGGCGGCTCTTCGACGACGAGGACGGCCTCGCCACCGCCCTCGCCGCGGGCGCCGGCCTGGGTGCCACCGCCCTCGCGGACCACATCCGCCGCACCGTGCACGCCTTCGGCCCCACCCCGCCCGACGACGACCTGGCCCTGCTGGTCCTCCAGGCCTCGGCTCCCGGGGTGTCCTGAGGCACAGCGGCATCGGACCGGCATCGCCCCGCCATGACGGACAATGGTTCCCATGCCTTCCGCACTGCCTGATGGTGAGCCGATGCCCGAGGACGGGGCGCTGCCCGGTCATACCGCGGCCGGAGCCGCCGGGCGCCCCCTCGGCTTCTATCTGCATGTGCCGTACTGCGCGACCCGCTGCGGCTACTGCGACTTCAACACCTACACCGCGAGCGAGCTGCGCGGCTCCGGCGGCGCCCTGGCCTCCCGGGACAACTACGCCGACACCGTCGTGGACGAGATCCGGCTGGCCCGCAAGGTGCTGGGCGACGACCCGCGCCCGGTCGAGACGGTCTTCGTCGGCGGCGGCACCCCGACCCTGCTGCCCGCCGCCGATCTCGGCCGGATGCTGGCCGCGATCCGCGAGGAATTCGGCCTCGCGCCCGGCGCGGAGATCACCACCGAGGCCAACCCGGAGTCCGTCGACCCCCGCTACCTCGACGAGCTGCGCGCGGGCGGTTTCAACCGGGTCTCCTTCGGCATGCAGAGCGCCCGGCAGCACGTCCTGAAAATCCTCGACCGTACGCACACCCCCGGCCGGCCCGAGGCCTGTGTCGCCGAGGCCCGTGCCGCCGGCTTCGACCACGTCAACCTCGATCTGATCTACGGCACCCCCGGCGAAACCGACGACGACTGGCGCGCCTCCCTCGACGCCGCGATCGGCGCCGGCCCCGACCATGTCTCCGCGTACGCCCTGATCGTCGAGGAGGGCACCCAGCTGGCCCGCCGGATCCGCCGCGGCGAGGTCCCGATGACCGACGACGATGTGCACGCCGACCGCTACCTGATCACCGAAGAACGCCTCGCCGCGGCCGGTTTCACCTGGTACGAGGTCTCCAACTGGGCCACCACCGACGCCGCCCGCTGCCGCCACAACGAGCTCTACTGGACCGGCGCCGACTGGTGGGGCGCCGGCCCCGGCGCCCACAGCCACGTCGGCGGCGTCCGCTGGTGGAACGTCAAACACCCCGGCGCCTACGCCCAGGCCCTCAGCGAAGGCCGCTCCCCGGGCGCCGGCCGGGAGCTCCTCTCCGCCGAGGACCGCCGCGTCGAACGCATCCTCCTGGAGCTGCGCCTGGCGGACGGCTGCCCCCTGGAGATCCTCGCCCCGGCAGGCGCACGGGCAGCGGCCCGGGCGCTGGCCGACGGCCTCCTGGAAGCCGCTCCGTACGAGGCCGGCCGGGCGGTACTGACCCTCCGGGGGCGGCTGCTGGCGGATGCGGTGGTGCGGGATCTGGTGGACTGAGAACGTGCTGTCCTCGAACGAGTGAACCGATGCGGTGGGTCCGCGGGCCCGCCTAGGCTGCTCCTAGCCTGTGCCGTACACACGGCGACGGGATACGGAGGCCATGGAGATGACCGCTGTGGATGAACGCCGGATGACGGAGCTCTTCGAGAACCTTGAGGTTCCCGAGGGCGTCAAGATCGAGCTCCTCCGGGGGAACATCGTGATGATGGCGGGGCCTGACGTGGTCCACAACGACATCGTGGAAGCTGTCCTCGACCAATTTCCGCGGAAGAAGTGGCGGCGCCTGCAAACCCAGGATGTCGCGCTTCATCAAGAGTCCAGTGAGCCCCAGCCGGATCTCGTGCTGGTGGAGCGTGGAACCGGACCGGACTCCGGGCGCATGATGCCGCCCGAGGTGATCAAGATGGTTGTCGAGGTTGTCTCCAAGACCAGCGTTGATCATGACTACGTCATCAAGCGTTCGATCTACGCGGCGAGCAGGCTTCCGCTCTACTTGATCATCGATCCCCTCGTGGCCCACTGTGTCCTGCTCGCCGGGCCCACCGGCACCGGGGAGAACGCCGACTACCAGTCGCAGTCGATCTATAAATTCGGCGATCCCGTGCCGTTGGACCTGCTCGATGTCGTACTCGACACCAGCGAATTCGGGACCCTCCCCAACGTCAGGCCGCACCGCCGGCCGTGACGAAGTCGATCAGCTCCTCCACCCGCCCCAGCAGTGCCGGCTCCAGGTCCTTGTAGGAGCGCACGCAGGAGAGGATCCGCTGCCAGGCGGCGCCCGTGTTCTCCGGCCAGCCCAGGGCCCGGCAGACGCCCGTCTTCCAGTCCTGGCCGCGCGGGACGGTCGGCCAGGCCGGGATGCCGACCGAGGACGGTTTCACGGCCTCCCAGATGTCGATGTACGGGTGGCCCACCACCAGCGCGTGGTCACCGGTGACCCCGGCCGCGATCCGGGACTCCTTCGAGCCGGGTACGAGATGGTCGACGAGGACGCCGAGGCGGGCGTCCGGGCCGGGGGAGAAGCTGCGGACGATCGCGGGGAGGTCGTCGACGCCCTCCAGGTACTCCACGACGACGCCCTCGATGCGCAGGTCGTCGCCCCACACCCGCTCCACCAGCTCGGCGTCGTGCCGGCCCTCCACGTAAATGCGCCCGGCGCGGGCGACCCGTGCGCGGGCGCCGGGGACGGCCAGGGAACCGGACGCCGTACGCGCCGGAGTGGCGGTGGCCGGTCTGCCCTGGGGGCGTACGAGGGTGACCACCCGCCCCTCCAGGAGGAAGCCGCGCGGCTCCATGGGGAAGACGCGGTGCTTGCCGAAGCGGTCCTCCAGGGTGACCGTCGGGCCCTGGGCGGTCTTCTCGCAGCGGATCACGGCGCCGCAGAAACCCGAGGTGACCTCCTCGACGACCAGATCGGGATCGGCGGGCACCTCGGGCGCCGGGCGCTGCTTCTTCCATGGTGGGGTGAGGTCGGGGCTGTAGTGCCTGTTCTGCATCGAGTGGAGCCTGTCCGTGGGTGAGCGGGCGGGGGTCAGGAGGGGGCGACGCCGAAGCGGGCGGCGAGGGCGGCACGCTGGGTGCGGACGAAGGCTGCGTCCACCACGGCGCCGTGGCCGGGCACATACCGTGCGTCCTCGCCGCCGAGGGCCAGCAGCCGGTCCAGTGCGCCGGGCCAGCGCTGCGGCAGCGCGTCCGGGCCCGCCTGGGGTTCCCCGGACTCCTCGACCAGATCGCCGCAGAAGACGATCTCCGGGGACCCGCCCCGGCCCGGTACCAGCACCGCGAGATCGTGCGTCGAGTGCGCGGGGCCGACATTGGCGAGCAGCACCTGCCGGTCGCCGAGCTCGACGGTCAGCTGGTCGTGGACGTGGTGGTGCGGGGCGACCAGCAGATCGGCGGCCTCGGCGGCCGCGTCGCGGTCGACGCCGTGCCGTATCGCGTCGTGCCGCAGCACGTCCTTGCCGCGGCGCAGCAGATCACCGAGACCGGCCGCGCCGAAGACCTTGACGCCCGCGAACGCGGCGGTGCCCAGGACGTGATCGAAATGCGGGTGGGTGAGCGCGACATGCGTCACGTCCCGGCCCAGCACACCGCGGATCGCCCGCCGCAGATCCGCGCCGTCACGCAGGGTCGCGCCGGTGTCGACGATCATGACGCCGGTGGTGCCCGCGATCACGCCGATCGTCTCGTCCCAGCCCGGCATCCGGCGTCTGGCGACACCGTCACCGAGCTGTTCCCAGCCGGCCTCTTCCCAAGACGTTTGCATACCGAGACGCTAGCGCCATCGCGATAGCGTTGCCCGACAGATCGGCCGAACACGGTCACCGGGCGGGTGCTGTGTGCGGCCGCCCTTGCCGTGTCCGTGCTACTCGGCCGTACACTGGCTCAAGGTCTGGCACTCGGCCCGTGTGAGTGCCAGGAGAGTCGAGACGGCGGACGGCCGGACTGGAGGTGCGCGGGATGCTCAGTGAACGCAGGCTCGAAGTGCTGCGCGCCATCGTCCAGGACTATGTCGGGACGGAGGAGCCGGTCGGCTCCAAGGCCCTGACCGAACGCCATCAGCTCGGCGTCTCCCCGGCCACCGTCCGCAACGACATGGCCGCCCTGGAGGACGAGGGTTTCATCGCCCAGCCGCACACGAGTGCCGGGCGCATCCCGACCGACAAGGGCTACCGCCTGTTCGTCGACAAGCTGGCCGGTGTGAAGCCGCTGTCCAGCCCGGAGCGGCGGGCGATCCAGAACTTCCTGGACGGCGCCGTCGACCTCGACGACGTCGTGGGCCGCACGGTCCGGCTGCTGGCGCAGCTGACCCGGCAGGTCGCGGTCGTGCAGTACCCGTCCCTGACCCGGTCCACGGTCCGGCACGTCGAGCTGCTGGCCCTGGCCCCGGCCCGGCTGATGCTGGTGCTGATCACGGACACCGGGCGGGTCGAGCAGCGGCTCATCGACTGCCAGGCACCGTTCGGCGAGACCTCGCTGGCGGATCTGCGGGCCCGGCTCAACAGCCGGGTCGTGGGGCGCCGGTTCGCGGATGTGCCGCAGTTGGTGCAGGATCTCCCGGAGTCCTTCGAGCAGGACGACCGCGGCACGGTCTCGACAGTGCTGTCGGTGTTGCTGGAAACTCTGGTGGAGGAGACCGAAGAGCGGCTGATGATCGGCGGCACCGCCAATCTCACGCGCTTCGGGCACGATTTCCCCCTGACCATCCGGCCGGTGCTGGAGGCCCTTGAGGAGCATGTGGTGATGCTCAAGCTGCTCGGGGAGGCCAAGGACTCGGGCATGACCGTACGTATCGGGCATGAGAATGCCCACGAAGGCCTGGCGTCCACATCGGTCGTCACGGTCGGCTACGGTTCGGGCGACGAGGCAGTCGCCAAACTCGGCGTGGTCGGACCGACCCGCATGGACTACCCCGGAACGATGGGAGCGGTACGCGCAGTGGCACGTTACGTCGGACAAATCCTCGCGGAGTCGTAAGTGGCCACGGATTACTACTCGGTCCTCGGTATCGGACGCGACGCCTCGCAGGATCAGATCAAGAAGGCCTTCCGCCGGCTGGCGCGCGAGCTGCACCCGGACGTGAACCCGGATCCGAAGACCCAGGAGCGGTTCAAGGAGATCAACGCCGCTTACGAGGTGCTCTCGGACCCGCAGAAGAAGCAGGTCTACGACCTCGGCGGCGACCCCCTCTCGCAGGCGGGCGGCGGCCAGGGCGCGGGCGGCTTCGGCGCGGGCTTCGGCAACTTCTCCGACATCATGGACGCGTTCTTCGGCACCGCGTCGCAGCGCGGGCCGCGCTCGCGCACCCGCCGCGGCCAGGACGCCATGATCCGGCTCGATATCGAGCTGACCGAAGCGGCCTTCGGCACGACCAAGGACATCCAGGTCGACACCGCCGTCGTCTGTACGACGTGCAGCGGCGAGGGCGCGGCGCCGGGTACCTCGGCGCAGACCTGTGACATGTGCCGCGGCCGCGGTGAGGTCTCGCAGGTCACCCGGTCGTTCCTGGGCCAGGTCATGACCTCGCGGCCGTGCCCGCAGTGCCAGGGCTTCGGCACGGTCGTCCCGACGCCGTGCCACGAGTGCGCGGGCGACGGGCGGATCCGTTCCCGCCGCACCCTGACCGTCAAGATCCCGGCCGGTGTCGACAACGGCACCCGCATCCAGCTCGCGGGCGAGGGCGAGGTCGGCCCCGGCGGCGGCCCCGCCGGTGACCTCTACGTGGAGATCCACGAGCTGCCGCACCCGGTCTTCCAGCGGCGCGGCGACGATCTGCACTGCACGGTCACCATCCCGATGACAGCGGCGGCGCTGGGCACGAAGTGCCCGCTGGAGACGCTGGACGGAGTCGAGGAGATCGACGTCCGGCCCGGTACCCAGTCCGGCCAGTCGATCCCGCTGCACCAGCGCGGGGTGACCCATCTGCGCGGCGGCGGCCGCGGCGACCTCATCGTCCATGTCGAGGTGCAGACGCCCACCAAGCTCGAACCCGAGCAGGAGGAGGCGCTGCGGCGGCTGGCCAAGCTGCGCGGTGAGGAGCGGCCCACGGGGCAGTTTCAGCCGGGGCAGCAGGGTCTCTTCTCGCGGCTGAAGGACGCTTTCAACGGGCGATAGCCCAGGTCGGCCCGGGGGTCCGCGGAGGTTCCCCGGGCCCCCGTGGAAGCCACCGCCCCTGTTCGGGGCGGTGCGGTGGGCGTGACACGATGTGCTCATGCCCACCGCACCGACCGATCTCTGCCGCTACCCGATCGTGCAGGCCCCAATGGCGGGAGGCGGCTCCGGACCCGAGCTCGCCGCCGCCGTCTGTGCGGCCGGCGGTCTCGGCTTCCTCGCCGCCGGCTACAAAACCGCCGACGGGATGTACCAGGAGATCAAACAGCTGCGGTCGCTGACCGACCGGCCCTTCGGCGTCAACCTCTTCATGCCGCAGCCCTCCCTGGCCGACGGCTCCGTCGTCGAGGTCTACCGCGAACAGCTCGCCGGTGAGGCCACCTGGTACGAGACCGAACTCGGCGACACCGACGGGCCCATCGACGACGGCTACGAGGCCAAGCTCGCGATACTGCGCGAGGACCCGGTGCCGGTGGTGTCCTTCACCTTCGGCTGCCCCTCGCGCGCCGTCCTCGACGCGTTCGCCAAGGTCGGTACGTACACCGTCGTCACGGTCACCACCGCCGCCGAGGCACAGGCCGCGCAGTGGTCGGGCGCGGACGCGGTGTGCGTGCAGGGCGTGGAGGCCGGCGGCCACCAGGGCACCCACCGGGACGATCCGCATGCGGACGGGACCGGCGCGGGGCTGGGGCTGCTGGCGGCGCTCGGCCAGGTCCGGGAGGCCGTGCAGATTCCGATGATCGCCGCGGGCGGGCTGATGCGCGGGGCGCAGATCGCGGCGGTGCTGGCCGCCGGGGCGACCATGGCGCAGCTGGGCACCGCCTTCCTCGCCACCCCCGAGTCGGGCGCCAACCCGCTGCACAAGCAGGCACTGACCAACCCCCTGTTCACGCATACGGAGTTGACCCGGGCGTTCTCCGGACGGCCGGCCCGCGGGCTGGTCAACCGCTTCCTGCGCGAGCACGGCCCGTACGCACCGGCCGCCTACCCGGCCGTCCACTACCTCACCTCCACCGTGCGCAAGGCCGCCGCCAAGGCGGGCGACGCCCAGGGCATGAACCTGTGGGCGGGGCAGGGCCACCGGCTGGCACGGGAGCTGCCCGCCCGGCAGCTGGTGGAGGTGCTGGCAGCCGAACTGGACGCCGCGCGCGCCGCGTTGCACCGCTCCGCCACCGGCGGCGCGTCATGACCGCGCCGGTCTTCCTCGTCGAGTCCCTCGCGGGCGTACGGGCCGGCGGCACCCTGATGCTGGACGGTCCGGAGGGCCGGCACGCGGTGTCGGTGCGCCGGCTGCGGACCGGCGAGGAGGTCGTCCTGACGGACGGTCACGGCACCGGCGCCTACGGCACGGTCGCCGCCGTCGAGGGCAAGGACCGGCTCACCGTCGCGGTCACCGCACTGCGCACCGAGGACCCGCCGAGCCCCACGATCACCGTCGTCCAGGCGCTCCCCAAGGGCGACCGCGGGGAGCTGGCCGTCGAGACGATGACCGAGACCGGGGTGGACGCCATCGTGCCCTGGCCGGCGGCGCGTTGCGTCACCCAGTGGAAGGGCGAGCGGGCCGCCAAGGCGCTGGGCAAATGGCGGGCCACCGCCCGCGAGGCCGGCAAGCAGTCGCGCCGGCTGACCTTCCCCGAGGTCGCCGACCCGCTGACGACCAAGCAGGTGGCCGCGCTGCTCGCCGACGCCGACTTCGCGGCCGTCCTCCACGAGGAGGGCAGCGCGCCGCTCGCCACCGCCGAACTCCCCGCCGAGGGCCGGATCGTGCTCGTCGTCGGCCCGGAAGGGGGTGTCTCCCCGGAGGAGCTCACCGCCTTCGCCGAGGCGGGCGCCAGGCCCTACCGGCTGGGGGCGAGCGTGCTGCGCACCTCTACGGCCGGGACGGCGGCCGTCGCGCTGCTGTTGGGGCGTACGGGGCGGTGGGCCTGAGCGGTCCGCTGCGCTTTGCTTTTGCCCCACGTTTTCGGCTTTCCCGCCGTGGGTGTTGCTCGCCGTTTGTGGCCCGCTGCCGCGGTGCCCTCGCCGTTGCGCCTGCGGCGGGCCTTGTCCGCTGCGCGGGGCTGTCGGGGTGCGGTGACGGGCCGGAGCGGGTGGGGGTTTCCGGACTGCTTCGCTTTACGTCCGGAAACCCCCACCCGCTCCGGCCCGTCCCCTCCCGTTGAGGGGTGGGAAGAAGGCCGGTGGGGGGGTGGGTGGTTCGGTGCCGCCGGTGGGTTGTGGGCAGAGAAGTGGCTGCTGTCCGGGGTCAGGCTGTTGGGCGTGTGATCGCGGCTGCTGTTGCGCACAGTTCTGGGAGGGTGCCGGCGAAGGTCGGGAGTAGTTGGAGAGCTACGGCCCAGGCTTCGGGGTCGGTGCCCAGGTGTTCGGCGGTCAGTGTGGCTGCTTGTGTGTGGAGTTGCTGGCGGTCGGGCTTTTGCTCTGCGGAGTTGAGGGCGTGGCGGAGGTGGGACAGGGCCCGGCGTGCGGGGGCGGCGTGGGTCAGGATGTCTTCCGGGGTGAGCGTGCCGTTCCGGAGGGCGAGTTGGGGCCAGGCGGTGCTGTAGCGGTCCACTTCCGGGGTGTTCGGCAGGAGGGCCAGCAGTAGTTCGCGTGGGCAGTCCGTGCGTTCCGCGAGGTCCTGGGCCGCGCCGGGGGCCAGGCTGCCGGAGCGGTACGCCGCGATCAGGTCAGGCCAGGGGAGCGGGATGCCCTCGCCGGTGAGTTTGTGCAGCTGGCTGCCGTCGTAGCCCGGCGCCTTGTTGAGGAACTCCAGCAGTTTCTCCGGGTCCTCCTCGGCGGCCAGGCGGGCGCGCAGCCGGTCCAGGCCGTCCGGGAGATCGAGGAGCTTCTCGGTCTGCCGGCGGAGGGTGACCGGGAGCCGGTCCAGCGCCAGGATCTCGCGGACCGCGTCGGGGCCGCCGCGCTGCCATACGGCCACCAGGAGCCGCAGCCGGGCCGCGGGTATCCGCAGCTTCAGCCGCCCGACGAGCGTGCGTGCCACGCCCAGGTCGCCGGAGTCCAGGCCGGCGATGAGCCAGTGACGGTAGTGGCCGAGGTTGGTCTCCCGCAGGACATGGAGCAGTTCGTCGGGTACGGGGCGGGTGCCGCCGCCGCGCAGCCGCCCGGCGAGCATCCGCACCCGTTCCTGCTGGTCGATGCGGCAGTGGAAGAACAGGTTGGCGTCCACCTGGGGTTCGTCGAGGTCGAAGAGGTACGCCAGCCTCTCGGGGGAGAGGGACGGGGTGGCGGCCTGGGCGGCCTGTGCCGCCACTCCGTGGGCGGCGATGACCGCCTCCCGAACGGCCGGCGCGGGATCGCCGTATACCAGGAGGTGCTGCACGGCGCGGGCGTCGAAGTGCGGGACGACGGCGATCTGGGCCTCTTCGGAAGCGCACTGGAACAGGTGCAGGAACGCGGCGCGGGACGCCTCGGGAGGAGTGGCCGGGAACACCGCCTCCAGGGGGCGTGGCCAGCTCGTGTTGCGCTTCTGGCGGGAGGCGGTCGAGGCGGCGTCGTCGATGAGCTCGGCGACGCTGCCCCGGGCCCGGCCCATCCGCGCGTAGCAGGTCAGCCAGTTGACCGGGTCCGTGCCGAGCCGGTCCAGCAGCCCGGCGAGGGCCTTACGGGTCGGCTCGTGGTCGTACGGCAGCGCGCTCAGCACCTCCACCGCCGGTGTCACCTCCGCCAGCAGGCGGTCCACCGGCAGCCGGCCCGTACGGAGACCGCGCCCGAGGGCGTCGTCGAAAGGCACCTTGCCGGCCGCCGCCTCGGGCCCCACCAGCGCCTCGAACGGCAGCTCGGCGGCGACCCGCGCGGTGGTCCAGGGGCCGGCGCGGAAGCACTCCATGACGAGGTCGTCCGGGCAGCCTTCCCACCGGGTGAGCTGCAACAGGCGGTTGCCGTTGTGGCGGCCGTAGCCGTGCGACGGCTCGGTCCCGAAGGGCAGGCGGGCGTGCTCGCGGCGGACCAGCTCCCAGTCCAGTGCGTCGGGCCGGGGACCCGGGTGGATGCCCTCACGGAGCATCATCAGGGCCCGCAGCGCGGCGGGGTCGGTCCATTCACCGGCCGGCCGCCGCTCCCTCAGGAAGGACTCCGGGTCGTCGTCGGCCGCGGCCTCCCGCATCAGGTCCAGCAGCTCCGGGCGCCCGAGGTCGAAGTCCTCGATCCGCTCGACACCGTCGACGACCGCCGACAGCACTTCATCGCCGACGAGTTGCACCAGGGCAATACAGGCGTCGAGGGCGACCGGCATCGGGAGGAACCGGGCCACCTGGACCAGGGTGAAGGAAATCAGCTGGGGGAACGGGCCGGTCAGGGCGGGAAGCAGCTCAATGCGGGTGGCCTCCTCCTGGAGCAGCGGGAGGAGACCGTCCTCGGCCTCCCAGCGCGGGTCCGTGGTGTCGGCGGCGCGCAGAATCGCCGGCAGCAGCTCCGGCAGGTCCCTCGCGCGCCTGGTCCGGTCCGCAGCGATGCGGTAGCGCGCCCGCCACACCGCGCGGGCGATCACCGGATCGCCGGTCTCCGCCGCCCGCAGCAAGAACGCCCCGGGATCGGCGTCCAGCGCGGCCCGCAGCGCCGTGCCGTCCGGCCCGGTCAGGGTCTCCACCATCTCCTCCGGCAGCCCGAACCGGTCGGACAGGGCGGCCAGCAGCTCCGGGCGCAGCCGCTCGGCGAGCGCATCGGCGGTGTCCGGCGCGGCGAGCCGCAGGGCCAGACGGAGCTGGGTGGCGGAGCGGTGGTTCACGTGCGGGAGTCCCTTCGCGGGGCGGGCGTGCGGCGGTCCGCGGAACGGCACCGGGCCCTTCCGCAGCACGAAGATCGTGGCACAGCCCACTGACAACGCGGCGGTGCGCCGGACGCACCCTCAGGGGCCGTCCGGCGCACCGCCGTTCACACTCGGAGGACCGGTCCGGCCGGCCGTCCCGTCAGATCAGCTCGGCCGCCAGCGTGATGTTCTTGACGCCCGCCAGCGCCTGGCTCACCGGGCAGTTGGCCTTGGCGTCCTGGGCCGCCGCCTGGAAGTCCTCCTCGGACAGGCCGGGGACGCGCGCCTTGACGGTCAGGGCGATGCCGGTGATGCCCTCGCCGGGCTGGAAGGTGACATCGGCCTGGGTGTCCAGGGCCTCGACGGTGTACCCCTTGCCGGCCAGGCCGTGCGAGAAGGCCATCGAGTAGCAGGAGGAGTGGGCCGCCGCGATCAGCTCCTCGGGGCTGGTGACGCCGTTGGGCTGCTCCGCGCGGGCGGGCCAGTTCACGTCGTACGTACCGACCTTGGAGGACTCCAGGGCGACGGTGCCCTTGCCCTCCAGGAGGTTGCCTTCCCAGTGGGTCTTGGCGGTGCGCGTGGTTGCCATGGTGCAGAACTCCCGGTTGTGGGCGAAAGGGATCACCGCCCAGCTTAATGACCCGGCGGCCCGGTGCCCGGCCGATCCGTGGGCGTGCCCGCCGCGGGGCCGGGCCCGGCCGATCCGCGGCCGCGCGGCGGGGGCCGGGTGGAGGCTCCGGTGCGGCCCGCCCGGTAGCATCCGAGGCCGTGCGCACCGTGCGCCGGACGGATGACCTGGGAGGAGCCACCCGTGGCGGGAGAACCGCAGGCCGACTGCCTGTTCTGCAAGATCGTGGCGAGGGAGGTGCCGGCGACCATCGTCCGGGAGACGGAGACCACGGTCGCCTTCCGCGACATCAACCCCCAGGCGCCGACCCATGTCCTGATCATCCCCAAGGTGCACTACCAGGACGCCGCGGCCCTCGCCGCCGCCGAGCCGCAGATCATCGCCGACATACTGCGGGAATCCCGGGAGGTCGCCGCCGAGGAGAAGGTGGAGGACCGGGGCTACCGGGTCGTCTTCAACACCGGCGCGGGCGCGGGCCAGACCGTCTTCCACGCCCACCTGCACGTGCTCGGCGGCCGCGGCCTCCAGTGGCCTCCCGGATAGCCGACCGTGTCCGTACGTGAATTGGTGGTCCTCGGCACCGCCAGCCAGGTCCCCACCCGGCACCGCAACCACAACGGCTATCTGCTGCGCTGGGACGGCCAGGGGCTGCTCTTCGACCCCGGCGAGGGCACCCAGCGCCAGATGCTGCGGGCCGGGGTCGCCGCGCACGACCTGAACCGGATCTGCATCACGCACTTCCACGGTGACCACTCGCTCGGCCTGGCCGGTGTGATCCAGCGGATCAACCTCGACCGGGTGCCGCACCCGGTCACCGCCCACTACCCGGCCAGCGGGCAGCACTTCTTCGACCGGCTGCGCTATGCCACCGCCTACCGGGAGACGGTCCGGCTGGTCCAGCGGCCGGTCGCCGTCGACGGTGAGCTGGAGCGCTCGCCGGCGTACGTCCTGGAGGCGCGCAAGCTCTCCCACCCGGTCGAGTCGTACGGCTACCGCCTCGTCGAACCGGACACCCGCAGGATGCTGCCGGACCGGCTGGCGGAGCACGGTATCGCCGGGCCGGACGTCGGGCGGCTCAAGCAGCTCGGCGAGCTGAACGGCGTCACCCTCGACGAGGTGAGCGAGTGGCGGCGGGGCCAGCGGTTCGCGTTCGTCATGGACACCCGGCTGTGCCCCGGCGTCCATGCGCTCGCCGAGGGGGCGGACATGCTCGTCATCGAGTCGACGTTCCTGGATGAGGACGTCCAGCTGGCCGTGGACCACGGTCATCTGACCGCCGGGCAGGCCGCGGAGGTGGCCGCACAGGCCGGCGTGCGGCATCTCGTGCTGACGCACTTCTCGCAGCGCTACGACGACCCCACGGAGTTCGAGCGGCAGGCCCGCGCGGCGGGGTACAGCGGCGAACTGACCATCGCCCGGGACCTGTCGCGGGTGCCGCTGCCCAAGCGGAGCTGAGGGCGGCGGGCCGGGGCGTGACGCCGCCCGGCCCGCCCGGTCCGGCCCCCGTGGGACCGGACCCGCGAGCCGCCGCCTACGGCAGGTAGTACATCGGGTTGGGCATCTTGAACGTCCGGTCCGCGGCACCGCCGCGCAGATCGCTGTACTGGTCCCCGAAGCTGGCGACGATGTTGAAGCCGAGGGACTCGATGTGCTTGCGGGTGCCCGACTTGTACTCGATCGTCGTGCAGGTGGAGCCGCAGGGCAGGTAGGCCGGCGGGTGCTCCTTGTCCTTCAGGTAGACGTGCCGCCGGTCCAGAGGCATGCCGTAACCGACGTTCTTGAGGTTGCGGACGCTCCAGGCGCGCTGCGCCTCCTTGCGGCCGGTGAGGAAGAAGACCTCGGCGCCCTTGTCGTGCGCCCAGTTGACCAGCCGGTCCATGCCGAAGACCGGGTCCATGTCGGTGTGGGCCAGGTACTTGTCCTGGCTCTCCTCGGTGAAGTGGAAGCCGACCTGGAGCTCGTAGTTGTAGGTGAGCAGGGTGGTGTCGTCGATGTCGAGCACGATGGCCGGCTTGGCCTTGCCCGTCCGGTCGTGCCGCGCGAGGGCCTTCGACAGATAGGTGCGGGCCTTGGCCTCGATGCCGCGGACCTGATGTGCGTAGTTGCTGCGCGGGGAGGCGTAGTGCTCGCCGTCCGCCGTCACCGTGTCGCCGTAGTACGCCTTGATCTTGTCCTGCACCTGCGTGAGGTTCGGGATCTCCTTGTCGGTGCGCGGTACGGAGTGTTCGGCGGTGGCCTGGCCGATGCCGAAGACGGCGGTGCCGGCGACGAGGGCGGCGACCGTGGTGGCGCCGAGGCGGGCCCTGCGGGAGAGGGCGGGGCGGAAACGGGCGGTACGGGGCATGCGCGGCTCCTCCGGGAGACATGAGCGGACCCCGTAGGTCTAACAGAGCCTCACATCCGTATCTACGCGCGCAGATTCAACCCTTGGTAAAAGCTGACCGCGGTGCGCGTATTGACGGTCACCGTGCGGGATCCCTAACCTCCCACTCCCTCTGTAGACGTCATCTACATATGAGAACAGCCCTCGGCCCGTAGGAGCTTCTGGATGACCGATGCCCGGCACGGCCTCACCATCACCGAGGTCCGGCTCACCCCGGTCCTGGTGGCCGATCCGCCGCTGCTGAACACGCAGGGCGTCCACCAGCCGTACACTCCACGGCTGATCATCGAGGTGGCCACCGAGGGCGGCGCCACCGGGCTCGGCGAGACCTACGGGGACACCGCTTACCTGGCCCTGGCCCAGCCGCTGGCCGGTGCGCTGACCGGCCGGTCGGTCACGGATCTGAACGGACTGCCCGAGCTGGCCGCCGAGGTGTGCGGCGACCCGCCGGCCGCGACCGGCGCCGGTGCCGTGCACGTCGGCGGGCTCCGCGGCGTGCGGACCGCCGGAAAACTGCGGCTCTCCGTCCTCTCCGGCTTCGAGGTCGCCTGCCTGGACGCCTGGGGCCGGACCACCGGACTCCCCGTACACGCCCTGCTCGGCGGCAAGGTCCGCGACCGCGTGGAGTTCAGCGCCTACCTCTTCTACCGCTGGGCCCAACACCCCGGCGGCCGCGGCGAACCCGACGACTGGGGCGCGGCGCTCGACCCCGCCGGTGTCGTCGCCCAGGCCCGCCGGTTCGCCGACACCCACGGCTTCACCTCCTTCAAACTCAAGGGCGGCGTCTTCCCGCCCGACGAGGAGATCGCCGCGGTCCGGGCGCTGGCCGCCGAGTTCCCCGGGCGGCCGCTGCGCCTGGACCCCAACGGCGCCTGGAGCGTGCCGACTTCCTGCCGGGTAGCGGACGAGCTGGCGGGCGTCCTGGAGTATCTGGAGGACCCGACGAGCGGCACGGCAGGGATGGCGGAGGTGGCGGCCGCCCTGCGCGGGGCGCGGCCGGGCGCCTCCGGACGGGCGGGCCTCCCGCTGGCCACGAACATGTGCGTGACGACCTTCGACGAGATCGCCGAGGCGTTCGCCCGGGACGCCGTCCAGATCGTGCTCGCCGACCACCACTACTGGGGCGGGTTGCGTCACACCCGGGAACTCGCCGCCGTCTGCCGCACCTTCGGCGTCGGCCTGTCCATGCACTCCAACACCCACCTGGGCATCACCCTCGCCGCGATGACCCAGGTCGCGGCGACCGTGCCGCACCTCGACCACGCCTGCGACAGCCACTACCCCTGGCAGACCGAGGACGTCCTCACCGAGCGGATCGGCTTCCGCGACGGCCGGGTGGACGTCAGCGACGCCCCCGGCCTCGGCATCACCCTCGACCGCGACCGGCTCGCCGCACTGCACCGCCGCTGGCTGGCCGACGACGGCGGACTGCGCGACCGCGATGACGCCGCCGCCATGCGGCACGCGGACCCCGGCTGGGTCACCCCCGCCACTCCGCGCTGGTGACCCCGGGGGCCCGCCCACGCGCCCGGCCGCCACCGGGGCCCGCCCCTGCTCCCGGCACCGTGGCCCGGCCCGGCCGCCCGGTGTCTCGCGGGGAGGGGCTTCAAGACGTCCTCCCCGGTGTTCCGGACGGTCCCGCAGAGCTACCCGGACGCCCGGATCGCGGCGCCCGCCCACAGAGATCACGAACCCGGCCGTGGTCCTGTGCGCGGTGGCCCGGCCCGCGTACGGTGAGGCACGGATCGGTGGCGGTGCGCCACAGTGGTCCCCGTAAGTGATCTTTGAAAGGGGCTGTCCCGATGGCACAGGAAGTGCGCGGCGTGATTGCGCCGGGGAAGAACGAACCGGTCCGGCTGGAGACCATCCTGGTGCCGGACCCGGGTCCCGGCGAGGCCGTGGTGAAGATCCGGACGTGCGGGGTGTGCCACACCGATCTGCACTACAAGCAGGGCGGCATCAACGACGACTTCCCGTTCCTGCTCGGGCACGAGGCGGCCGGCGTGGTGGAGTCGGTCGGCTCCGGCGTCACCGATGTGGCGCCCGGCGATTTCGTCATCCTCAACTGGCGGGCGGTGTGCGGCCAGTGCCGGGCGTGTCTGCGCGGCCGCCCCCAGTACTGCTTCGACACCCACAACGCCCGGCAGAAGATGACGCTGAAGGACGGCACGGAGCTGAGCCCCGCGCTGGGCATCGGCGCCTTCGCCGACAAGACGCTGGTCGCCGCCGGACAGTGCACCAAGGTCAACCCCGAGATCGCGCCCGCGGCGGCCGGTCTGCTGGGCTGCGGCGTGATGGCGGGCATGGGCGCCGCGCTCAACACCGGCGGCGTCGCCCGCGGCGACGCGGTCGCGGTCATCGGCTGCGGCGGGGTCGGCGACGCGGCCGTGATGGGCGCCAGGCTGGCCGGCGCGGCCAAGATCATCGCGGTGGACATCGACGACCGCAAGCTGGAGACCGCCCGCTCCATGGGCGCCACCCATACCGTCAACTCCCGCTCCAGCGACCCCGTCGAGGCGATCCGCGAGCTGACCGGCGGCTTCGGCGCGGACGTCGTCATCGAGGCGGTCGGCAACCCGGAGACCTACCGGCAGGCGTTCTACGCCCGTGACCTGGCCGGAACCGTCGTCCTGGTGGGCGTCCCCACCCCGGAGATGACCCTGGAACTCCCCCTCCTGGACATCTTCGGCCGCGGCGGCGCCCTCAAGTCCTCCTGGTACGGCGACTGTCTGCCCTCCCGCGACTTCCCGATGCTGGTCGATCTGCATCTCCAGGGCCGGATCGACCTGGGGGCGTTCGTCACCGAGACCATCGGCATCGAGGACGTCGAGCAGGCCTTCGCGCGGATGCACGCGGGCGACGTCCTGCGTTCGGTGGTGACCCTCTGATGGCGGCCCGCATCGACCACCTCGTCACCTCCGGCACCTTCTCCCTCGACGGCGGCACCTGGGACGTCGACAACAACGTCTGGATCGTCGGCGACGACGACGAGGCGATCGTCATCGACGCCGCCCATGACGCCGACGCCATCGTCGAGGCCCTCGGCGGCCGGACGCTGCGCGCCATCATCTGCACCCATGGGCACAACGACCACATCGACGCCGCCCCGGCGCTCGCCTCCCGCACCGGCGCCCGGATCCATCTGCACCCCGCCGACCTGCCGTTGTGGCAGATGACCCACCCGGACACCCCACCGGACGCGGAGCTGGCGGACGGCCAGGTGCTGACCATCGCCGGTACGGACCTGACCGTGCTGCACACCCCGGGCCACGCCCCCGGCGGGGTCTGCCTCCACGCGCCCGACCTGGGCACCGTCTTCACCGGCGACACCCTCTTCCAGGGTGGCCCCGGCGCCACCGGCCGGTCCTTCTCGGACTTCCCGACGATCGTCGCCTCGATCCGGGACCGGCTGCTGACCCTGCCCCCGGAGACGGAGGTCCGCACCGGACACGGCGATCCGACGACCATCGGGGCGGAGGCCCCGCACCTGGAGGAGTGGATCAAACGGGGCCACTAGAACGGCGGGCCCCAGAGCGCGTCCGCAGGGGTCGCGAAAAGTCCGCTGCCCCGGTGTGACACACCGGGGCAGCGGACTTTTGACGAGTGTCGGCGGGACGGGTCCTCGCCGGGGGGAGAGCGGTCAGCGGTTGAAAATGGGCATGATGGCCTTGCTGTCGTCGCACCACACCTCTCTGTGCGTTCTGAGCTGGTCGGGCTCAGAGAGCTGCCGGCTGATGTCCGGGCAGCGCCCAGGTGGTCAGCCGATGGGGTTCACGAAAGTGGCCGGGTGGGTGGCGCTGCGCTGGTCGACGAGCGTGCCCCAGGGCCACTTGATGGTGAGCGACTTGGTCTCGTTGGGCGGCGTGATGTCCGCGAAGGCGGGCTGGTAGAAGCCCTCTTCTTCCTTGGTCAGGGCGACGTTGATGGTGAAGTCGGTGCTGTCGCCGGGCGCCAGGGTGATCGAGCCGTGCTTGGCCGACGAGCGGGTCAGCGACCAGCGCTCGCCGCCGTTCTCGGACTTGAGGTCCACGCCCGGGAAGCCGCCGATCTTGCAGGTGCGGCTGCCCTTGTTGGTCAGCACGACACTGGTGGTCGTCGAGCCGCCCGCGTTCGGGTCCGGGGCCGCGTCCTCACCCGTGGCGAACGCCGCCTTCAGACCGGAGGTGTGACAGCGATCGACGCCCGAGCCGGACCCGCCACTGCCGGCGGCGTTCGTGCCGGGCTTCTTGGCCGCGGCGCCCGCCTTGGCGTCGGTCTTGGCGTCCGCCTTGCCACCGGATTCCGTCTGAGCGCCGGAGCCCTGCTCCTTGGCCGAGGAGCCCGTGCCGCTGGACTCGACGGCCGTGCCCGCGTCCGACTGGCCCGCGGGCTCCGTGTTGGCGTCCGAGCCGGAGCAGGCGGTCAGCGTCAGGCCGGCGGCCGCGGTCAGGGCCGCCACGGCGATCCGCAGGCTGCGGCGACGGACGGTGCGGGCAGTGGTGTTGGCGCTCATCTCGGGTCCCCCAGGACGGTTGGTGTGTCGCTGTTTCCTCGGTACGGCCACCACTCTGCTCGGGGGCACTAGCGCAAGGCTGCCGCCCCGCTAACGTCCGGCTAACACGGCGGTGAGCAGGGCAAATGCGACTGGGGCATCGCGAATGGGCGGGCTGGGGAGGGTAGTTGGCGACGGGGCGGACGGGCGCTCAGGCGTCAGGCGGACCGGTGAAGATGCCTTAGGGGAGGGGCGAACACTTCCCGTAGGGGGTGCGGGCGCCCCCTCGGGGCCACAACGTGGCGGGGGTGGAGGGTATTCCGCGATCCGCGCGCGCCCTCATGAAGGGTATTCCGGGGGCCCGCCCGCACCCCCCAATTCGATACACTGTTCGAGCTGCATGGCGCCGGACCAGTGTCATGTCGAGCCGTCAATTCCTGTCCGTGATCGGACAGTTCGACTCAACTTCTTCTGGGGGAATGCACATCATGCGCGGAGTAAGCCGCTCGCTGGCCCTGGCCTTCACCACGGTCGCCGTTGCCGGGATCACGTTCGCCGGGGTCGCGCCGGCCGGTGCGGTGTCTGCCGGCGCCGCTGCCGTGAGCGGGCGCAACTGCGAAAAGGAGTACCTGGCGCCCGCCCGCAAGGCCGAGCGCCAGACTGACGAGTATCAGCTGGCCATCGCCAAGGAGCAGGCCAAGGCCCACCCGGACACGGCGAAGATCAGGCGGTACGACGCAATGGCGTCGGAGTCGGCCCACAAGGCCGGCGTCCTCCGGGAGGAATACAAGCGGTGCACCAACTCCTGAGGTCTGCCCGGCCGTTCGGGTAACCCCTTCGGCTCCGGTCGTCGGCGGGGGAGGGGCAGGGGCCGTCCCTATCCCTCCCCGGCCGCCCGCCGCAGGATGCGGGCGGCCACCGTCGGGGAGTCCACCAGCGGGTGCAGGGCCAGGGCCCGTAGTGCCGCGGTCCGGTCCTTGAACAGGGCGGCCTCCACGGTTGCCCGTTCCACCGCCTTGACCTGCAACATCAGGCCCAACTGGTCCTCTCGCAGCGGTGCGCAGGGCAGTGGCCGGGCGCCCTGTGCGGTCACCTCGCACACCGTCTCCACGATCGCGTCCGGCGCCAGCTGCGGCACGGTCGTCCCGTTGCGGACATTGAGGATCAGCCGGGTGCCGCTGCCGCCCAGAATGCCGTGCATCAGCGCCAGCGCCACCCGGTCGTAGCCGCCGCCCTCCAGATCGTGGCTGTCGCGCTGCCAGCCGCCACTGGCCTCCCGGCTGTGCGCCATATACGTCTCCTCGCGCTCCAGCCGGGTCCGCTCCCACAGGGCGTACACCGCGTCCGGGCCGCCGGCCGCCGCGGCCCGCTCGAAGAAGCCGCCCTGCTGCTGGTCGAGGAACTCGCCGCGGGTCTCCCGGGTGTCCCGTACGGAGTCGAGGGTCTCGCGGCGGAAGTAGTAGTAGTGCAGATACTCGTTCGGGAGCGCGCCCAGGGTCCGCAGCCAGTCCCCGCCGAAAAGCCTGCCCTCCTCGAAGGAGCCCAGCGCGTCCTCGTCGGCGAGCAGCCCCGGCAGCAGATCCGTGCCGTCCAGCGTCAACGAGCGCAGCCAGCCGAGGTGGTTGAGCCCCACATAGTCGTAACCGGCCCGGTCCGGGTCCGCACCGGCCGCCCGCGCCGCGCGGCGCACCAGCCCCACCGGCGAATCGCAGATCCCGATGACGCGGTCGCCGAGCACCTGGGACATCGCCTCGGTGACCATGCCCGCGGGGTTGGTGAAGTTGATGACCCAGGCCTCCGGGGCGAGCGCCGCGACCCGCTCGGCGATGTGCAGCGCCACCGGGATCGTCCGCAGGCCGTAGAGGACACCGCCCGCGCCGACCGTCTCCTGGCCGAGCACGCCCTCGGACAGCGGGATGCGTTCGTCCCGCACCCGGCCCGCCGTGCCGCCCACCCGGATCGCCGAGAAGACGAAGCCGGCGCCGGCCAGCGCCTCGTCCAGGCCCTCCGCGACCCGTACGGGCACCGGCGCCGGATGCCCCTGCGCCAGCCGCGCCAGGACCTCGGCGATCACCGCCACCCGGCGCGGATCGGTGTCGTGCAGCACCACCTCGGAGACGGCGCGCCCCGGGTCGTCCAGCAGGGCGCGGTAGACCAGCGGCACCCGGAAACCGCCCCCGCCCAGAATCGTGAGCCTCATGGGGCGGAACGTACCGCAGCATCAGGCACACTGGCGGCACGTGCAGATACGAGAGGGGAGAGCACGGTGAGCAGCCGACGCGATGACCTTCCGCCCGCGGGCGCGGCCGCCGTGCCCGCGGCCCTCGACCCGCTGGCCGGTGTGCGCGCCGACGGCGATCCGCGCACCGACGTCTACCTCACCGGCTCGGTCTTCCTGGACATCATCTTCACCGGTCTGGACTCCGCCCCGGTCCGCGGCACCGAGTCCTGGGCCCGCGGGATGGGCTCCAGCCCCGGCGGCGTCGCCAACATGGCCACCGCCCTGGCCCGGCTCGGGCTGCGCACCTCGCTCGCCGCGGCCTTCGGCGACGACCACTACGGCGAGTACTGCTGGGAGGCGCTCGAACAGGGCGAGGGCATCGACCTGGCCTTGTCCCGCACCGTCCCCGGCTGGCACTCCCCGGTCACCGTCTCCATGGCGTACGAGGGCGAGCGCACGATGGTCTCGCACGGCCACGAGGCGCCGCCGCCCGATTTCGCCTTCGACGGCAAGCACGCCCCCGGCTGCCCGCCGCCGTCCCGCGCCTGCATCGCCTCGCTGGTCCCGGGCCGGCGGGAGGCCTGGCTGGGCTGCGCGGCGGGCCGCGGCAGCCGCATCTTCGCGGACGTGGGCTGGGACGACAGCGGCCGCTGGGACCCCGCCGACCTCGCCGACCTGGAGCACTGCGAGGCGTTCCTGCCCAACGCCGAGGAGGCGATGCGCTACACCCGGACGGACTGCCCGCGCGCCGCCGCCCGCAAGCTCGCCGACCGGGTGCCGCTCGCGGTGGTCACGCTGGGTTCGCAGGGCGCCTACGCGGTGGACGGCCGGACCGGCGAGAGCGCCGAGGTGCCCGCGATCGCCGTGGAGGCGCTGGACCCGACCGGCGCCGGCGATGTCTTCGTCGCCGGATTCGTCACCGGCACCCTCGCCGACTGGCCGCTCACCGACCGGCTCGCCTTCGCGGGGCTGTCCGCCGCGCTGTCCGTGCAGGAATTCGGCGGTTCGCTGTCCGCGCCGGGCTGGGCGGAGATCGCCGCCTGGTGGCAGCAGGTGCGGGCCTATGAGGCGGGCGCACCGGGCGTGCTGCGCCGCCAGTACGCCTTCCTGGACGAGGTGCTGCCCGCGGCCTACCGGCCCGCGCCGCTGGCCCGCGCCGTCCCCACCATCGGCTTCCGCCCCCCGGCCTGAGCCGCCGCGGCGCAGGTCCGGCGCGGTCGGCCGCCGCCCCGGGAAAACGGGCGGGGTGCCCGCGCCGCCCGCCCCGGCGGGAAAAGCCCTCGGGCCTGTCAGTGCTCCGTCGTACTCTTGTATCCCAAGGAGTCGAGTGCAGGCAGGCACCTCTTATTAGCAAAGGATGGGGGTTGAGCAGGCCACCGAGCCGCCTTATGACTCAGACACCCACGCAACCGCAGGCGCGCGCCCAGTTCACCGTCCCGGCCAAGCACCCGATGGTGACGGTCCTGGGATCCGGTGACTCCCTTCTGCGCGTGATCGAAAAGGCCTTCCCGGCGACCGACATCCACGTCCGGGGCAATGAGGTCAGCGCTGTCGGTGACGCCCGGGAAGTGGCTCTCATCCAGCGCCTCTTCGACGAGATGATGCTGGTGCTCCGCACCGGACAACCGATGACGGAGGACGCAGTGGAACGGTCCATCGCCATGCTGCGCGCGGCGGAGGACGGCGAGGGCGCGGTGAGCGAGACACCCGCCGAGGTGCTCACGCAGAACATCCTCTCCAACCGCGGCCGGACGATCCGGCCCAAGACCCTCAACCAGAAGCGCTATGTCGACGCCATCGACGAGCACACCGTCGTCTTCGGCATCGGCCCGGCGGGCACCGGCAAGACCTACCTCGCCATGGCGAAGGCCGTCCAGGCGCTCCAGGCCAAGCAGGTCAACCGCATCATCCTGACCCGCCCCGCGGTCGAGGCCGGTGAGCGGCTCGGCTTCCTGCCCGGCACGCTCTACGAGAAGATCGACCCCTATCTGCGCCCGCTCTACGACGCGCTGCACGACATGCTCGACCCCGACTCCATCCCGCGCCTGATGGCCGCCGGGACGATCGAGGTCGCGCCGCTGGCGTACATGCGCGGCCGGACCCTGAATGACGCCTTCATCATTCTCGACGAGGCGCAGAACACGAACCCCGAGCAGATGAAGATGTTCCTCACCCGCCTGGGCTTCGACTCGAAGATCGTCATCACCGGCGATGTCACCCAGGTCGACCTCCCGGGCGGCACGAAGAGCGGTCTGCGCCAGGTCCGGGACATCCTGGACGGCGTCGACGATGTGCATTTCTCCCTGCTCACCAGCAAGGACGTGGTCCGGCACAAGCTCGTCGGCCGTATCGTCGACGCCTACGAGAAGTACGACAGCCGCAACGGCACGTGAGCCCGCCGGCCGGCCACCCGGCCGGCCGGGGTGCACGACCCGCGGTCCCAGCAACCATCGGGCCGGGCCCGAGAAGCGAGAAGCAACCCTCCCCATGTCCATCGACGTCAACAACGAGTCCGGCACCGAGATCGACGAGCAGGCCATCCTGGATGTCGCCCGCTATGCCGTCGCCCGGATGCGCATCCACCCGCTCTCCGAGCTGTCCGTGATCGTCGTCGACGCCGAGGCCATGGAGCAGCTCCATATCCAGTGGATGGACCTGCCGGGGCCGACCGATGTCATGTCCTTCCCCATGGACGAGCTGCGTCCGCCGGCCAAGGACGACGAGGAGCCCCCGCAGGGCCTCCTCGGTGACATCGTGCTCTGCCCGGAGGTCGCCAAGAAGCAGGGCGAGGAGGCGCCGACCGGGCACAGCATGGACGAGGAGCTCCAGCTGCTCACCGTCCACGGGGTGCTCCACCTCCTCGGCTACGACCACGAGGAGCCGGACGAGAAGGCCGAGATGTTCGGTCTCCAGGCGGCGATCGTTGACGGCTGGCGTGCCGAGCGGGGCCTGACCGGCCCCTCTCCGGCCCCCACCGTGACCTGACGGGACAGCCGATGACCACCCAGCTGATCGCGGTCGCGGTCCTGCTCGTCGTGATCGCCTGGCTCGCCGCCTGCGCGGAGGCCGGGCTGGCCCGGACGACCAGCTTCCGGGCCGAGGAAGCCGTCCGCTCCGGCCGCCGCGGCAGCGCCAGGCTCGCCGCCGTCGCCGCCGACCCCACCCGCTATCTCAATGTCGCCCTGCTGGTGCGGGTCGGCTGCGAGATGGCCGCCGGGGTCCTGGTGACCTACGCCTGTCTGCGTTCCTTCGACGCGACCTGGGAGGCGCTGACCGTCGCCATCGCCGTGATGGTGCTGGTCTCCTATGTCGCCGTCGGCGTCTCACCGCGGACGATCGGCCGCCAGCACCCGCTGAACACCGCGACCGCCGCCGCCTACGTCCTGCTGCCGCTGGCCCGCATCATGGGCCCCATCCCGCAGCTGCTGATCCTCCTCGGCAACGCCCTGACCCCCGGCAAGGGCTTCCGCAAGGGCCCGTTCGCCTCCGAGGCCGAGCTGCGCTCCCTGGTGGACCTCGCGGAGAAGGAGTCGCTGATCGAGGACGAGGAGCGCCGGATGGTGCACTCCGTCTTCCAGCTCGGCGACACCCTCGTCCGTGAGGTGATGGTGCCGCGTACGGATCTGGTGGCCGTCGAGCGGTTCAAGACCATCCGCCAGGCGCTGACCCTCGCCCTGCGCTCCGGCTTCTCCCGTATCCCGGTGACCGGTGAGAACGAGGACGACATCGTCGGCGTCGTCTACCTCAAGGACCTGGCCCGCAAGGTCCACATCAGCCGCGACGCCGAGTCCGAGCTGGTCTCCACGGCCATGCGCCCCGCCGTTTTCGTTCCCGACACCAAGAATGCCGGTGATCTGCTGCGGGAAATGCAGCAGGACCGCAATCATGTCGCGGTGGTGATCGATGAATACGGCGGCACCGCCGGTATTGTCACCATCGAGGACATTCTGGAAGAGATCGTCGGCGAGATCACCGATGAATACGACCGGGAACTGCCGCCCGTCGAGGATCTCGGCGACGGCCGCTATCGCGTCACCTCCCGGCTGGACATCGGCGACCTCGGTGAGCTGTACGGCCTGGCCGAGCTGGACGACGAGGACGTCGAAACCGTCGGCGGACTGCTCGCCAAGCTCCTCGGCCGGGTCCCGATCGCCGGTGCCACTGCCGAGGTCGACCTCTCCGGTGACGCCTCCGACCCGGCGCTGAAGGCGCTGCGGCTGACCGCGGAATCCCCGGCCGGCCGCCGCAACAAGATCATTACGGTGCTGTGCGAGCCGGTACGGACGGCGGGCGCGAGCGCCGCCGAGGAATCGGCGGCGGGCGGCCGCACCGCCGGCTGAACATCCGCGGAATTCGCCGCGTAATTCCTGGTGCTGCCGGGAATAAATCCCGCTGCCGCACGCCGCGCGGCTACTTATCTCCAGTGCAGCAGAAATGTTCTGCAAGCCATATCCGGGGAAGCTGGATTCCGCGGCAGGCGCCATGGAAGGATCTTCGAGCGGTCGCCGACGCGTGACCGCAATGCGTGAGAAATCCTGTAGCGCAGGTTGCCCCGGCGACGGGGGACCGGGGCAACCACCTTCTTCCTCAGCCGCGGCGCGCCGGACGCACCGTCCGCAGCCCGGCCGCCACCAGCAGCGCGACCACCGCGAGCAGCGCCGCGTCCAGGCCCAGCGCCAGCTTGATGCCGCCGAGAGTGGCCTGGGCGAAGCCTATGCCGTCCGCCCGCAGTCCGGCGATATGCGCCGAGGCGACCGCGCTCAGCAGCGGAATGCCGAGGGTGATGCCCACCTGCTGCGAACTGGTGACCAGCCCGGTGGCCAGACCCTGTTCGGCGTCCGGCACCCCGGCGGTCGCGGTCACGCCGTACGAGATGATCGCCCACAGATGGCCGAGGCTGCCGAGGGCCACCCCGGTCAGGGCCAGCCACAGACCGCTGCCGGTGCCCAGCCCCAGCAGCGCGGCCGTGAAACCCGCCTGGATCAGCAGCCCGGCCGGCAGGGTGCGGTGGGCACCGAACCGGCCGATGACCTTCGGGGCGACGAGGCCGGCGCACGCCGAGACCACACCCTGCACCCCGAACACCAGGCCCGTGTGGAAGGGGGACAGCCGCAGCACTTCCTGGAGGTAGAGCGTCAGCAGGAAGACGACCGTGCTCATCATCGCGAAGGTCGTCAGGCCCGCCAGATTGCCCCAGGCGACGGTCCGGCGGCGCAGCATCGGCAGCGACACCAGCGGCTGCGCGGCCCGCGACTCCACCACCACGAACGCGGCCAGCAGCCCCACCCCCGCGAGCAGCGTCACCAGCACGTCCGGGCGGCCGAAGCCCTGCTCGGCGGCGGTCGACAGGGCGTAGATCAGCGACAGCAGCCCGCCGGTGACGGTCACCGCGCCGGGCACGTCGATCCGCGGCCGCTCGGGATGCCGCGACTCGGTCAGCAGCAGCGGCGCGCCCACCAGGACGGCCACCCCGGCCACGGACAGCAGGCCCATGGTGGAGCGCCAGCCCAGCGCATCGGTCAGCACCCCGCCCAGCACCATGCCGATGGTGAAGCCCATCGAGAGCACGGTGCCGCTGATGCCCAGTGCGCGTGCACGCTGCGGGCCCTCGGCGAAGGTGGTGGTGAGCAGCGACATCCCGGTGGGCACGATGACCGCCGCGCCCAGGCCCTGAAGCGCCCGCCCGGCCAGGAAGACCGCCGGGGACCAGGCCAGCGCGGCCAGCACCGAGGCCGCGGTGAACAGCCCGAGCCCGATGAGGAACAGCCGGCGCCGCCCGAAGAGATCGGCGATCCGGCCGGACAGCAGCAGGAAACCGCCCGAGGGCAGGGCGAACGCGGTGACCGCCCACTGGAGATCGGCCTGGTCCATCCCCAGGTCCCGGCCGAGCACCGGAAGCGCCACATTCAGGATGGAGAAGTCCAGCGCGATGATGAACTGCGCGCCGCACAGGAGCAGCAGGATCAGCTGGGCGCGCCGGGTCATCCGCGCGGCGGCGGGCGCGGCGTGCGGGGCGGCGACGGGCGCGGGGGCGGCGCCCGTCGGTGTATCGGGAGCAACGGTGCTGTCGGTTATCGGCATAGGACGAGGCTGCGGCCCCGGAACACCGCGTGGGGAGCGGGAACTTATCGTGGTGTCCGCACCACCAGCCACGCCGAACAGGGGGAGAACGTGGCCACGAACGCAGCCAACCCGGACACCGCGCGCCGCCGCCAGGACCTGCGCGACTTCCTCCGCAGCCGTCGCGCCCGGGTCACCCCCGCCGAGGCGGGACTGCCCGACGGCGGCCGCCGCCGCACCCCGGGCCTGCGCCGCGAGGAGGTCGCCGTGCTCGCCGGGGTCGGCGCGTCCTGGTACCAGTGGCTGGAGCAGGGCCGGGACATCACCGTCTCGCCGCAGGTGCTGGACTCGGTCGCCCGGGTCCTGCGGCTCAGCGGCGCCGAGCGCCGGCATCTGTACGTCCTCGCCGGGCTGAACCCGCCGCTGCGGCAGGACGCCGAGGAGCTGGGCCGCACCGATGTGTCCGCGGGCCTCCAGCGGCTGATCGACGCCTGGATGCCGTCCCCGGCGCACATCATGGACCCGTACTGGAACATCGTCTCCTACAACGACGCGGCGGGGCTGGTGCTCGGCCACGGCCGCCCCGGGGTCTCGCCGAACTGCCTGATCGCTTTCTTCACCGACCCCGTCTACCGTGCGCGGGCGGCGAGCTGGGAGGAGAACGCCCCCTCGGTGGTGGCGGAGTACCGCGCCGCGTGGTCGGCGCGGCCCGGCGACGAGGGCTTCGACGAGGTGGTCGGCGAGGCCACCGCGTGCAGCGAGGAGTTCGCCGCGCTGTGGGGGCGCGGCGATGTGCAGGACGGCGGCCAGCGGCAGAAGGAGTTGCACCATCCGCTGGTCGGGGCGCTGTTCTTCGAGGTCACCCAGCTGCGGCTGCCGGCCCGTCCCGATCTCAATGTCGTGCTGCACAATCCGCTTCCGGAGACGGACACCGCGGACAAGATGGCGTGGCTCACCTCTCCGGAGGGCCGGCGCGGCGGGATGTCCTCGGTCGCGGGCTGACGGCCCGGGGCGGCCCGGGGGAGCGCGGCCCGGGGCGGGCGCCCGTTGAGCGGACCGGCCCGGCGCCCCTTGCCACGGTCCTTCCACCGCCCCGCATATGCTCGCCCGTATGAGCGAAGCCGCACCGCTGGACCCCGAAGACCGCAAGATCATCACGCTCGCGCGCTCGGCGCGGGCCCGTAACGGCGTGCCCGAGGGCGCCGCCGTCCGCGACGAGACCGGCCGCACCTATGTCGCCGGCACCGTCGCCCTGGACTCGCTACAGCTCAGCGCGCTCCGGACCGCCGTCGCGATGGCCGTCGCCAGCGGGGCCACGTCCCTGGAAGCCGCGGCCGTGGTCACCGACGCCGAGCACGCCAGCGACGCCGACCGCGCGGCCGTACGGGACCTCGGCGGCCCCGATACGCCGGTGCTGCTCGCGGGCCTCGACGGCACTCTGCGCAGCACCGTCCCGGCGGGCGGGACCCCGGCCTGAGCCGGCCGGCCGTACGACGGCGCACGGGGCGGCCCGCCGGCAGCGGAGGGCCGCCCCGCGCCGTTCCCGCCCCCCGCCGGCCGTCTCCGGACCGGGATGGTCGGAGGCGCGCCCGGGATCGGGGAGAATGGGCGCCATGAGCGTTCGTACCGAGTCCTCCGCCGCGCACCGTGCGGGCTTCGCCTGCTTCGTCGGCCGTCCCAATGCCGGCAAGTCGACCCTGACGAACGCGCTCGTCGGCACGAAGGTGGCCATCACCTCCAACCGCCCGCAGACCACCCGCCACACGGTCCGCGGCATCGTGCACCGCCCCGAGGCCCAGCTGGTCCTCGTCGACACCCCCGGCCTGCACAAGCCGCGCACGCTGCTGGGCGAGCGGCTGAACGATGTCGTGCGCACCACCTGGTCCGAGGTCGATGTGATCGGCTTCTGTCTGCCCGCCGACCAGAAGATCGGCCCCGGCGACCGCTACATCGCCGGTGAGCTGGCCGACATCAAGAAGACCCCCAAGGTCGCCATCGTCACCAAGACCGACCTGGTCGACTCCAAGGCACTGGCCGCCCAGCTGATCGCCATCGACCAGCTCGGCAAGGAACTGGGCATCGAATGGGCCGAGATCATCCCGGTCTCGGCGGTCGGTGACACCCAGGTGTCCCTCCTCGCCGACCTGCTGGTTCCGATGCTCCCGGAGAGCCCGCCGCTCTACCCCGAGGGCGACCTCACCGACGAGCCCGAGCAGGTCATGGTCGCCGAGCTGATCCGCGAGGCGGCGCTGGAAGGCGTCCGCGACGAGCTGCCGCACTCCATCGCGGTGGTCGTCGAGGAGATGCTGCCGCGGGAGGACCGCCCGGCCGACAAGCCGCTCCTCGACATCCACGCCAATGTCTACATCGAGCGCCCCAGCCAGAAGGGCATCATCATCGGCCCCAAGGGCAAGCGCCTGAAGGAGGTCGGCATGAAGTCCCGCAAGCACATCGAGGCGCTGCTGGGCACGCCCGTCTTCCTGGATCTGCACGTCAAGGTCGCCAAGGACTGGCAGCGCGACCCGAAGCAGCTGCGCAAGCTGGGCTTCTGAGGCCACTCCGGCCCGGGGGCCCGGCCGACGGCCCTGCGCCACGCACCGGGTCCGGCGCCCCGGCTCCTAGGCCAGGGCCCCTACGCCACGCCCCGGATCCGCCGCACCAGCAACGCCCCCAGCAGCCCGATCCCCGCCGCGACGCCGTACAGCACCCGGTAGCCGCCGAGGTGCTGCACGATCGGCGCGGCCAGCACCGGGGCGGCCACCTGCGGCAGCGCGTTGGCGATATTGATGACGCCCAGGTCCTTGCCGCGGTCCGCGGCGGCCGGCAGCACCTGCGTCATCAGCGCGAAGTCGACGGAGGTGAAGACGCCGAAGCCGACCCCCAGCAGCGCCGCGGCACCCAGCGCCCCCGGCCAGGTCTGCCACCCGGCCAGCAGCCCGGTCGCCACCGTCATGATCACCCCCGCCCCCAGCACGAACGGCTGCCGGCGCCCGATCCGGTCCGACCAGAAGCCCGCGACGACGACCGTGCCGAGCAGGGTCACCGCGTTGACGGCGGTGAGCACCAGCACCCCGCCGTCCGGATCCGGCCGGTGCAGCACATCCCGCAGGTAATACAGCAGGTACAGCAGGGCCAGCGCATTGCCGAGGTTGATCAGGAACCGGGTCAGCCAGGCCCACGCCAGATCGGGGTGGCGGCGCGGGCTGATCCGGAACCCGGCGAGCAGGGCCCGCAGGCGCAGCGCCGGACGCCGCCCGGCCGGCAGCGCCGGGTCCCGGTGCAGCAGTACGTACGGGAGAGCGCCCAGCACCGTGAAGCCGGCACAGGCGAGATAGCCCGCGACCACCCCGCCCGCGACTGTCGCCAGCCCCGTCCCGGCCACCACCCCGAGGATTTGCGCGGCCCCCAGCCAGCCGCCCACCGCCCCGCGCCGGCCGTGCGGCACCTGGTCGGGCACCGCCGCCGTGATCGCCGCGAACGCCGCGTTGAGGGTGAGCTGCACCAGACACCACCCCAGCGCCATCCCTGCCACCGTGCCCGCCCCGGCCAGCAGCACCAGCGCCCCGGCCCCGCCCAGCACCCCCGCGAGGACCCACGGGGTGCGCCGCCCGAACCGCGAGGCCGTACGGTCCGACAGCGCCCCGAACAGCGGGTTGGTCACCATCGAGACGACGGCCCCGGCGCCCGTCACCCACGCCAGTACCGACTCCTTCGCGGTGCCCGGCGGCGCGAGCTCCGCGGCCTGGAGGGCGAGCAGGATCTGGAGCGGCCCGTACCAGCCGACCCAGATCGCCCCGTTGGCCAGCGACAGGGCGGCGGTCCATCCGCGTCCGGCCCGCTCCGTCGGCTCCGTGAGCGCCTCCGGAGCGGCGGGGCGGCTCATCCCCGGGCCTGCTCCCGGAGGGCGTCACGCAGCCAGCGGAACGACGCCTTGGGCGTCCGCGCCAGCGTCGCGTAGTCGACGTGCACCAGCCCGAAGCGCCGCGCGTACCCCTCCGCCCATTCGAAGTTGTCCATCAGCGACCACACGAAGTAGCCCCGGACGTCCACCCCGGCCGCCATGGCCTGGTGCAGCGCCCGCAGATGCCCGTCCAGGAACGCGATCCGCTCGCCGTCCTCGATGCCCTCGTACGAGCACCCGTTCTCGGTGATCACGACCGGCGGCAGCCGGTCGCCGTACCGCTCCTGGAACGACACCAGCAGCTCGGTCAGCGCCTCCGGCACCACCGGCCAGCCGAAGTCGGTCCGCGGGTACCCCTCGATCTCCTGGGGCGCGAAGGGCAGTTCGGGCGGCAGCCGGATCCCGCCGAAGTCGCCCGCCGCCGCCCCCTCGGCCCCCGGGGCGCCCACCAGCGTCGGCTGGTAGTAGTTGATCCCGTACCAGTCCAGCGGCTGCGCGATGACCTTCAGATCGTCGGCGACCGGCCCCGGCAGCAGGGCCGCCAGCTCCTCGTCGGGATACCGCCCCAGCAGCACCGGCTCCGCGAACAGCCGGTTGAGCAGCAGGTCGTAGAGATCGGCCGCCGCGGTGTCCGCCTCCGACGCGCTCGCCGTCCAGGTCGGCCCGTGCGAATTGGCGATCCCGATGCTCGCCGCCCCGCGGGCCCGCAGCGCCTGTACGGCGAGGCCGTGCCCCAGCAGCTGGTGATGGGCCGCCGGCAGCGCCTCGAACAGCAGCTGCCGCCCCGGCGCGTGCTGCCCCAGCCCGTAGCCCAGCAAGGTCAGTTCGGCCGGTTCGTTGAGCGTGATCCACCGCTCGACCCGGTCCCCGAGCCGCTCCGCCACCACGTCCGCGTACGCCGCGAACTTCTCGGCGGTCTCCCGGACGAGCCACCCGCCGCCCTCCTCCAGCGCCTGCGGAGTGTCCCAGTGGAACAGCGTCGGCACCGGTGCGACCCCCGCCGCCAGCAGCGCGTCCACCAGCCGGTCGTAGAAGTCCAGTCCGGCCTGGCTGACCGCCCCGCTCCCGTCCGGCACCACCCGCGGCCAGGCCACCGAGAAGCGGTACGCCCCGACCCCGAGCTCCTTCAGCAGCGCCACGTCCTCGGGGTACCGGCGGTAGTGATCGGTCGCCACCCGCGGATCCGACCCGTCCTTGATCCGCCCCGCCTCCGCCGCGAACACATCCCACGCGGACCGCCCCCGCCCCCCTTCCGCCACCGCCCCCTCGATCTGCGCGGCGGACGTGGACACCCCCCACACGAAGTCACGGGGGAAGCGGGGCAGGGCAGCGGGCACCGGCTCGGTCATCATGGACCGGATCTTTGTTACCGCCGGTAACGGTGTCAAGGGGGCGGTGCAGTACGGGAGTTGAGGGGCGGCAGGTGCGACCCCGCGCAGGCTCCCGCGGCGGCGCTAGGCGCCTTCCTTCATCACCTTCGTGATCAGGGAGCGCTGTTCCTTGGTGAGGCGCGGGTCGGAGCAGTAGACCGTCCGGCCGTCGACCGTGATCTGGTAGCTGAAGCCGTCCGGGACCCCTACGGGGGGTTCGGTGCGGGCGGTGGCGACGGCCTCTTTGGCCAGGTCCTGCCAGTCATCGGCGTCGGGGCGGCCCGAGGTGTCGATCTCGGCGCGGCGGTCGACGCCCGCGAAGCCTCCGGTGCGATGGACATGAATGCGCATAACGGACTCCTCCGACGTGTTCGACGGACTCCTACCCCGTAAGGCCACGGTAATCGTGCGCGGGGCGGAAGGCGCTGCCGAAATCCTTCCGCCCCGCGCACCGTGCCGCTACTTCGTGGTGATGCCGACCTGGGTCCAGGCCTTGACCATCGCCTCGTGCTCGGCGCCGGCGCCGAAGCGGGCCTGGGCGGCCTTGATCGTGAGGGCGGCGAAGTCGGCGAAGGTGGCGGTGTGGGTGAGTTCGCCGCCGGTCAGCACGTCGTACCAGACCTGTCCGGCGCGTTCCCAGGCCTTGCCGCCGATGGCGGTGGCGGCCAGGTAGAAGGCGTGGTTGGGGATGCCGGAGTTGATGTGCACGCCGCCGTTGTCGTCGGTCGTCTTGACGTAGTCCTTCATGGCGGCGGGCTGCGGGTCCTTGCCGAGGACGTCGTCGTCGTAGGCGGTGCCCGGGGCCTTCATCGAGCGCAGGGCGGTGCCGGTGACGTTCGGGCCGAGCAGGTCGGCGCCGATCAGCCAGTCGGCCTGGTCGGCGGTGTGGCCGAGGGCGTACTGCTTGATCAGCACGCCGAAGACATCGGAGACCGACTCGTTGAGGGCGCCGGACTGGCCCTGGTAGTCGAGGTTGGCGGTGTACTGGGTGACCCCGTGGGTGAGCTCGTGGCCGATCACGTCGACGGGGATGGTGAAGTCCTTGAACAGGTCGTTGTCCCCGTCGCCGAAGACCATCCGCTCGCCGTCCCAGAAGGCGTTGTCGTACCGCCGGCCGTAGTGGACGGTCGCATTGAGCGGCAGGCCGGCGCCGTCGATGGACTTACGGCCGTAGACCTTGAGGTAGAGCTCGAAGGTGGCACCCAGACCGGCGTGGGCGCGGTTGACGGAGGCGTCCTTGGAGGGACCGTCGGACTCGCTGCGGACCTTCTTGCCCGGCAGGTCCTCGTGGTGCCGGGCGTCGTAGATGGTGCGGTTCGGCTTGTCGGCGTCGGCGCCGGGCTCGCCGGGGGTGAGGCCGCCGCGGGCGGCGATCGCGCGGCGCTCGGTGCGCGCCGCGTGGTCGTGCTCCAGGGTGCGGCGGGCCGGCTCGTGCCGTTCCGGGTCGTCGGACTGGGCCAGGTTGTCGAGGATGTGCGGCGGGATGATCGTGCAGAAGACGGGCGTGTGGCCGGTGGCGGGATCTGGCTGCGCGTCGTTGAGGTCCATGCACAAACGGTGGCACTGTGTAATGCGGCTGTCACTGCTTGCGTCCAAGATTCCCGTAAAAGTGTGGCTGGTCGCATTTAAGCCATCACGTCCGTCCGGTCCCGCATACTGATACGCGACCGCCGGACAGGGCGTACCTCGGCTAGGGTGCTGTGCATCATGCGTTTCGGGCTGCTTCTCCTTAGCTGCCGCGGTGAGGGCCTGTAGTCGTAGGCCGACCCCCTCCCCGCGGAGTTCGGTGCTGCGATCTATCGCCCCGTCGGCCTCTCCCTCGCTCTTCCGGAGCAGGGGGACCCCCAGCGGACATACGAGGAGCCCTACGCACCATGACGAATCCGTCGAGCCCCGCAGGTCATGCCGTCGGCCGGCCCACCCCGGTCACCAACGCGACGCAGCACCAGCGGCCCTCCGGAATGCCGGTCCACAAGTACGGCCGCTACGAGGCGGTCGACATCCCCGACCGCACCTGGCCGGACAACCGCATCACCGTCGCGCCCCGCTGGCTCTCCACCGACCTGCGGGACGGCAACCAGGCGCTGATCGACCCGATGTCGCCGGCCCGTAAGCGCGAGATGTTCGACCTGCTGGTGCGCATGGGCTACAAGGAGATCGAGGTCGGTTTCCCGTCCTCCGGGGAGACGGACTTCGCGTTCGTCCGCTCGATCATCGAAGAGGGCGCGATCCCCGAGGACGTGACGATCTCCGTCCTGACGCAGGCCCGTGAGGAGCTGATCGAGCGGACGGTGGAGTCGCTGCGCGGCGCCCACCGCGCCACGGTGCACCTGTACAACGCCACCGCCCCCACCTTCCGCCGGGTGGTCTTCCGCGGCTCGAAGGAGCAGGTCAAGCAGATCGCCGTGGACGGCACCCGGCTGGTCATGGAGTACGCCGACAAGCTCCTGGGCGACGAGACGATCTTCGGTTACCAGTACAGCCCGGAGATCTTCACCGACACCGAGCTGGACTTCGCGCTGGAGGTCTGTGAGGCGGTCTGTGACGTCTGGCAGCCCGAAGAGGGCCGCGAGATCATCCTGAACCTGCCCGCCACCGTCGAGCGCTCCACGCCGTCCACCCACGCCGACCGCTTCGAGTGGATGTCGCGGAACCTGTCCCGGCGCGAGCACGTATGCCTGTCCGTACACCCGCACAACGACCGGGGGACCGCGGTCGCCGCCGCCGAGCTGGCGATCATGGCGGGCGCCGACCGTATCGAGGGCTGCCTGTTCGGCCAGGGCGAGCGCACCGGCAACGTCGACCTGGTGACGCTGGGCATGAACCTCTTCTCCCAGGGCGTCGACCCGCAGATCGACTTCTCGCAGATCGACGAGATCCGTCGCACCAGCGAGTACTGCAACCAGATGGAGATCCACCCGCGCCACCCCTACGCGGGCGATCTGGTCTACACCGCCTTCTCCGGCTCCCACCAGGACGCCATCAAGAAGGGCTTCGACGCCATGGAGGCCGAGGCGGCCGCCGCCGGCAAGACCGTGGACGACATCGAGTGGGCGGTCCCGTACCTGCCCATCGACCCCAAGGACGTCGGCCGCTCCTACGAGGCCGTCATCCGCGTCAACTCGCAGTCCGGCAAGGGCGGTATCGCCTACGTCCTGAAGAACGACCACAAGCTGGAACTGCCGCGCCGGATGCAGATCGAGTTCTCCCGGATCATCCAGGAGAAGACCGACGCCGAGGGCGGCGAGGTCACCCCGGCCGCCATCTGGTCGGCCTTCCAGGACGAGTACCTGCCCAACCCCCACAACCCGTGGGGCCGCATCCAGGTCAAGAACGGCCAGACCACCACCGACAAGGACGGCGTCGACACCCTCACCGTCGAGGCCGAGGTGGACGGTGCGGAGACGGTGCTGGTCGGCACCGGCAACGGCCCGATCTCCGCGTTCTTCCACGCGCTCCAGGGCATCGACGTCGACGCACGGCTGCTGGACTACCAGGAGCACACCATGAGCGAGGGCGCCTCCTCGCTGGCCGCCTCGTACATCGAGTGCGCCATCGGCGACAAGGTGCTGTGGGGCATCGGCATCGACGCGAACACCACGCGCGCCTCGCTGAAGGCCGTGGTCTCCGCCGTGAACCGCGCGGGCCGCTGACGCCCGGCATCGGTCGCCCCCTTTGGCGCCCCCGTTGCTCTTTCCGAGCGGCGGGGGCGCCGTTGTGCGACCCCGCCACCTGAAGGTGGGGTTTGGATTCCGTGCATATCACTGTGAGTAAGTAGCTCAGTACGTTTGGTGATCGGCGCTCGTCGGACAGGCCACGGCGCGGACACCAAGGACGTGCAGATGAGCAGATATGGCATGCCCGCCCTCTCCCGGCTGGCCGTCGCGGCGGTTGCCTCGCTCGCCGTGGTGGCCTCCGCGTTCGCCCCGGCGGCGTCCGGAGCCCCGGCCCGGACGGCGGACCGTCCGGAGTACGTGGCGCTCGGCGACTCCTACAGCGCCGGGGTCTTCGTCCGCCCCTGGGAGGAGCACGACGGCTGCGGCCGCTCCGGGCGCAACTACCCGCACCAGGTGGCCGGTCAGCTCGGATTCGCGCTGACGGATGTGACCTGCGGGGCCGCCGAGGTGGTCGACGGGGTCCTCGGCCCCCAGCCGGCCGCCAAGATTCACGGGCCGCCGACCATCCCGCCCCCGGGCGGCTGGTCCGATCTGCCCGCGCAGGTCGAGGCGTTGTCCCCGGACACCGATTACGTGACCGTCGGCATCGGCGGCAACTCCCTCGGCTTCGGGGCCATCGTGGCCAAGTGCCTCGAACTGGGCATCACCAAGCCCCTTCAGCCGAAGCCCTGTACCGACCACTACAGCGACGGCGGGGCGGGCGAGGGCTGGCTGGAGGGGGGGTTCACCCAGCTCGACACCGACTTCGCCCACATGATGACGGTGATCCACCGGCGCGCACCGCACGCCCGGGTCGCCGTCGTGGGCTATCCGGCCATCGTTCCGGACAACTCCGGCTGCACGTTCGGGCGCTGGAATCAGCTCGGCAGCATCAAGAAGGGCGATATGCCCTGGCTCGACGGCCTCGAACTGCGCCTGAACGCACTGCTGGAGAAGCACGCCGCCTACCACGGCGCGAGTTACGTCGACACCTACGGGCCGAGCGCCACGCACGGGGTGTGCGCGAGCGGCGACGCGAAGTGGATGTACGGCATCAAGGACAACCTCACCGGTGACGGCGACCAGACCGACCCGCCGACGGAGCTGTGCCAGTCCTTCCCCGGTACCGGCGAGGCCTGCACCTTCGTCCACCCCAACGCCCGCGGCCTGGACAACCAGACCCGCCAGGTCACCCGGGCGCTGATGACCCCGTGAGGCCGATGTCCTCGTGAGGCCGATGACCCCGTAAGGCTGACGGCGGCCCCGGCGCGGGGGCCGCCGCACCTCACCGTTTTGGCCAAGCCGGGCTGCCGTCACGAGCGGCCCCACGGCCGCCCCACCCGTTGCCCGCCTCCCCGTGGCCATGCTCTTCACGGCGTCCATAGGCCCCGCCCCCTACCTTCCGGAGGGGCGCGGTCCTTCGTCATCCGGCCAGTTGTCCGGTACGAGGTGCTGACGCCGCATCACGTATGTGGCTAACATCACGTCCAATGCGACGAGGGGGCCATGGGGGGTACTCCCCCAGCTACCGCTGGGGGCCCCACCCGTGTCCGGAGGGGCACGGGTGAGTTACGGAGGGCTGACGTGATGCACAAGATGTGTGTGATGGGCGTGCGCACGTCCTGGCGGACCGTCGCCGATGGCGAGTTCTTCTGCCCGGACTGCGGCGGGGACCGGAACTACGCCCGCCGGACCGGCCGTCGCCGGCTCACCCTCCTCGGCCTCCCGCTCCTCTCCCGCGGCGCCGCAGGCCCGGTCCTGGAGTGCTCCGCCTGCCGCGGCCACTTCGGCCCGGACGCCCTGGACCACCCCACCACCCTCCGCTTCTCCGCGATGCTCCGGGACGCCGTCCACACCGTCACCCTCGCGCTGCTGGCCGCCGGCGGCACCTCCTCCCGCGCGGTCCGCGACACCGCCGTCGACACGGTCCGCGCGGCCGGCTTCGCGGACTGCTCCGAGGACGAGCTGCTGACCCTGCTCGCCGCCCTCGCCGCCGACACCGGCCGGCTGACCGGCACCTACGACGCGGTGACCGGCGGCCACTGCGGCCACCAGGGCCTGGACCCGTGCGGCACCGCGCTGGCCATAGAGCTCCACGAGGCGCTGGAGCCGCTCGCCCCGCACCTGGCCCCGGCGGGCCGGGAGGCGCTCCTCCTCCAGGGCGCCCGGATCGCCCTCGCCGACGGCTCCTACACCCCCGCGGAACGCGAGGTGCTGAGCACCGTCGGCGGCGCCCTGACGCTGCGCCCCGCCGAGATCAGCCGGCTGCTGGCGGCGGCGCGCACGCCGTCCTGAGGGCGGCAGCCGAAGACCCCGCCACCCGGGCGGGGTGACGGGGTCGGATGCCGGAGCGGCGGGCCGCCCATAGGCCCTCTCAGGGCCGTCTCGGGCTCGCCTCAGGCCCGGCTCAGCACGGGTTCACGCCGGAGTCAGGCGGACCGGCAGGCTCCGCAGACCCCCCGAGATGAAGCCGCTCGTGGCCTCCAGCTCCTCTGCCGCCGTGGCCAGTTGGAGGTCCGGGAAGCGGGCGAAGAGGGCCGGGAGGGCGATCCGGGCCTCCATACGGGCCAGCGGGGCGCCGAGGCAGTGGTGGACGCCGTGGCCGAACGCCAGATGCTCCTGGTGGGAGCGCCGGATGTCGAAGTCGGCGGCGGTGTCGCCATGGAACGCGGCATCCCGGCCGGCCGCCGCGTACCCCGGGAGGATCGCCTCGCCCTTGCGGATGGTCGGGCCGTCCGCGATCTCGATGTCCTCCACGGCGAAGCGGAGGGGGAGCGCGGCGATGCTCGGTGCCCAGCGGAGGGTCTCCTCGATCACGTCGTTCCAGGAGACCTCGCCCGACCGCACCAGCGCGAGCTGCTCGGGGTGGGTCAGCAGGGCGTGCACCGCGTTGCCGAGGAGATCCACGGTGGTCTCGTGACCGGCACCGATGACCAGGAGCAGGGTGTCCAGCAGCTCCTTCTCGGTCATCTGCCGGCCGTCGTCGTCCCGCGCGGTGACCAGCAGGCTGGTGAGGTCGTCCGCCGGGTGCTCGCGCTTGGCGGCGACCAGGTCGGACAGCAGCGCATGGACGGCCGCGCCGGTGGCACCGGCCTGCTCCGGGGTGGCCGTGGTGTCCATGATGGCCGTGATGAGGCGGGCGAGTTCGGCGCGCGCCTCGCCCTCGGGGAAGCCGAACAGCTCGCAGATGACCTGCATGGGCAGCGGGTGGTTGAACCGCTCCCGCAGGTCCAGGGGCTCGCCCGCCGGGTGCGCGGCGAGGTCGTCCAGCAGCGCCATGGTGATGCTCTCCACCCGGGGGCGGATGGCATCGGTACGGCGGGCCGTGAACGCCGGGGCGATCAGCTTGCGCAGCCGCCGGTGATCGGCGCCGTACGCGGTGAACATGTTGGTGACGCCGATCCAGTGCTGGAGCCAGCTGCTGCGGACCTCCTCGCGCTGCCACTCCGGCCAGTGGTCCCGGGGGTTCTTCGAGACCCGGTCGTCGGTCAGCAGCTGCTTGAGGAGGGTGTGGCTGGTGACCGTCCAGGCCTCGATTCCGCCGGGCAGTTCGGTCCGGGCCACCGGGCCTAGTGCGCGGAGGCGGGCTGCCTCCCCGTGGATGTCGCTTCCGACCGGGTCGATGACGAAGGGCTGCTGTCCCTGTTGTGCCATGGAGTGGCTCCTGCCTGGTCGGGGGTGATCGGGGTGAAGCGGGCCGGGAGCGCGACGAGGGCCCGGTGGAACGCGCCGTTGCGCCACTGCAACGTGCCGGGGTCCGCGGCGAGTTCGATGTCGGAGAGCCAGGCCGTGAGCCGCTCGATCGCCGTGGTGGCGATCAGCAGTGCGTGCCGCTTCACGGGGCAGGCGTGCGGACCGGCCGCCCAGGCGAGGTGCGAGCCGCCGCCCGATCCGGGCGTCCCCAGCGACGTGGTGTCGAACTGGCTGTTGGCGGCCGCGTACGACACCATCACCAACTGCCCCTTGCGCACCCAGGTCCCGTGGAAGAAGACGTCCCGGACCGGGAAGTGCGCGGAGTAGTTCGTCAGCGGCGGGTCGTTCCACAGCACCTCGTTGATGGCGTCGTGCGCGGTCAGCGCGCCACCGGAGAGGGTGTGGTAATAGCGGTCGTCGGACAGCATCCGCGACAGCGCGTTGCCGATGAGGTTGGCGAGCGGTTCGTTGCCCGCGCCCATCGTGAGGATGATGTTGTGGATCAGTTCCTCGTCGTTGAGCGCGTTGGGGTGGTCCATGAACCAGGACGTCAGGTCGGGACCGCGCTCGGCCTTCTTGGAGCCGACCAGCTCCATGATGTAGTTCGTGTACGCCTCGTTGGCGGCCGCCGCCTCCTCGGGCGAGGTGCCGTCCAGCATCCCCGCGATGGCCTCGATGAGCCGGTCGCTGTAGGAGTCGGGCATCCCGAAGAGGTTGTTGAACATCAGCAGCGGGATCAGCCGCGCGTAGTCGGCGATCAGATCGACCTCGCCGTGCGCCCCGAAGCGCTGGATCAGGCTGTCCGCGGCGTGGTGGACCCGGGCCCGCAGCTCATGCGGCTCGACCAGCTTGAAGCTGTCGACGATGACGTCCCGGTAGCGGACGTGCGCCGGCCCGTCCGTCCAGAAGACGTTGGGGCGCCACATCAGCATCGGCATGACCGGTGTGTCCGCCGGGACGGTGGTCATCCACTCGCGGGAGTCCTTGGACCAGGTGGTGTCGTCGTTCAGCAGGTCGAGGGCCGCCCGGTAGTCGGTGACCAGCATCGCGGTCACCTCCGGCGCGATCTCGACCGGTGCCAGCGCGCCGTACTGGCGCAGCTGCGCGTAGATGCGGTGCGGGTCGGCGGCGAAGTCCGGCCCGTAGAGCTTCACCGGGGCGTGGGCATCGGCAGGTGCCTGCTGGTACGGGGCGCCGGCGTGCGCCGGGCAGCCCGGTGGCGGCGCGGCTCCCGGCTGGTGCGGGGAAGTCACGGGTTCGGGTTCTCCTCGTGGGTGTGGGCCAGGACATGCCCGACGAGCGCGATCAGCGCGTCGACGGACTGCTCCCGGTCGCGGGCGTCACACAGCACCAGCGGCGTCTCGGGGTGCAGATCGAGCGCCTCGCGGAGCTTTTCGACGTCGTACTCGGGCGCGTCGGGGAAGGTGTTGACCGCGACCGCGTAGCGCAGTCCGGCCTCCTCGACGATGTCCATGACCTCGAAGGAGTCCGCCAGCCGGCGGGTGTCCGCGAGGACCAGGGCGCCCAGTGCGCCGCGGGCGATGTCCTGCCACAGGGGACGGAAGCGCTTCTGGCCGGGCGTGCCGAACAGATACAGCGCCAGGTCCCCGGGCAGGGTCAGCCGCCCGAAGTCGATGGCGACGGTGGTGGTGGTCTTCTCCCGTACTCCGGCGAGATCGTCGACGGAGGCACCGGTCTGGGTCATGACCTCTTCGGTGTGCAGCGGCGGAGTTTCCGACAGCGCACGGATCAGCGTGGTCTTGCCGACCCCGAACGGTCCCGCGATCAGCAGTTTGACCAGTGTCTGGTTCTCGCCGGAGAGATACATGTTGCCGGTGCTCGCGCCGGTGCCCGGACTAGGACTTGAGAGAGCGGAGTCCATCGAGAACCCTCTCCAGGATGTGTCGGTCGAATTGCTCGGCTTCGGGGATGGGGGCACGGGCGTGCAGCCGCCCGGCGTCGACGAGATCGGCCACCAGCACCTTCACCACGCTCACAGGCAGGTGAAGGTGGGCGGCGACCTCGGCCAGAGACAGCGCCCCGGGCTGAAGCAGCTCCAGGATGCGGTGCTCCTCCGGGCGTACCTCGCTGGTGATCGGCATCCCCACGCTGTGCAGCAGGGTGAGCCGGTCCAGGGTGTTGCGGCTGGGCTGGGCGCGTCCGCCGGTCGCCAGATAGGCCGGTACGAGGCGCCTGCCGCTGCTCTGGCGGGGGGTCATACGGGGTTACCGAGGTCCCGCGCCCGGCTGTTCATGACCTTGTTGCCCAGGGTCGTCACCTGGACCTGCATATGGTGCGCGACCACACCCATGTTCACCTCCGGGCCGGCGAAGACGGCCAGGCAGGTGTTCTCGCCGGCCGGTATCGCGAAGACGAAGCCTTCATCGGACTCGATCACGGTCTGCCGCAGCCGGGTGTCGTCCTTCTCGGCGAACGCCGCGGTGACGGCCCGGCCCGCCCCCTGGAGCGCGGACATCATCGCGGCGACACCCTCGGCGGAGTCCCGCTTCAGGCCGGGTGAGGAGCCCTCGATGAATCCGTCGCCGGAGATGACGGCTGCGTGAATAACATGCGGCAGCTCCAAAAGGGGTGCCAGCACCCAGGACTTGTCCTCGGCGACACGGCGGCGGGTGGGGCTGTTCATGACTAAGCGTTCCCTTCGGGACTGCGAGGGGGTTCTGAATGGGCGGCTGCCCGGCCGGATTCGGTACCGCGCTGGAGCGCGGCCCAGCGGGTTCCGGTCTCTTCCGGGGAGCGCGGCGGAGCCGACTCGGTGCGCGCGGCACTCTCGTCGGATTCGGACACGGGCTTACGGCGCCGCCGGCGCGGGAGTTCCCCTTCGGCCGGCGGGGCGGGGGCCTCGTAGGAGGCGGCGGGCTGCCCGGTGGGGGCGGGCCGGGCGGCGGGTGCGGGCTGCGGAGCGGGGGCGGCGGCCGGGGGCGGCGTCGCGGAACCGGTGGGCAGCATGGAGGCGGAACGATCCGGCACCGCTGAACGGTGCGGCAGAGGAGCCATCACGGACATCGGCTGGGCGCTCTCGTCGAGGACGGTGAGGAGGGGGTCACCCGGGATGTAGACGACCGCCCGCACACCGCCGTACGGCGACGGCTCGACATGCACCCCGTAGCCGTACTGGCGCACCAGCTGACCGGCCGCCGCGAAACCGGACCGCGGCGGGTCACCGAGCTGGGTGAGCAGCAGGTCCTCGTCACCCGACAGCAGCTCCATCGCCGCCTTGATCTCGTCGTCGTGCATCCCGACGCCGTAGTCGTCGACGATGACCGAGGCGCCGCGATTGCCCTGCTGGAGGGTGATGGTGACGGGAAGTTCACGGTGCGAGTGGTGCAGCGCGTTGGCCAGCAGCTCGGTCACGGTGATCGCGATCGGCTCCACGGCCCGCGCGACCACGGCGATCGGGTCACGCAGCTGATTGCTGATGTTCACGCGCTCGTAGCCGCGCAGCCGGGAGGTGGCGCCGACGACCAGCTCGGCCAGGTAGGAGTCCTCGCGGGTCAGCCCCGGCCAGGCGCCGCAGACGACACCGGTGGCCTGAACGCGCCGCAGCGCCTGCTCGTTGAGGAAGTCGGCGTTCAGCAGATCCTGGGCGATGTTCGGGTCGTCGTAGCGGTGCTGCATCTCCTGGAGCGCCGTCTGGAGCTGGTAGAGCAGCGCCTGGATGGTGGTGGTCGCCCCGCGGAGGGTGGACTGCGCGGCGGCGTCGACCCGCGCCCGCTCCTTGGTGATCGCGTCGCTGACCTGCTCCAGTACGGCGTTCAGCGCCTGGTCGGTCTCCGACCCGGTGAACCGCGCGTCCAGCAGCCCCGGGACGGGCACGTGCGGGTGCGCCAGTGCCAGCGTCAGATCGGGGAGCCTGCTACCGGCCAGATGCCGGATCTCGGCCTCGGTGGCGCGCAGCCGGGCCGTCAGCTCCGTATTGCTGTGGAGCGTGGCGCTGTTCTGTTCCTCAGCGGCGGACAGGCGCTTTCTCAGGTCCGCGCGTCGCCTGCCCGCACGGATCGAGAGCGCCGCCAGGACCACGGCGGCGGCCGTACCTGCGCTGAGGCACCACAACAGCGCCTCCGGTATGGATGTCATCGAGATCCTCAATTGGGTACTGACTGGATCGGCCGGCCTTCACGGCGGTGTGTTGCCGAACTTCACGGGATGCTACCGGGCAGTTGACGAGCCGTGAGGGCCACTTCCACGGGGCGACTGAGAAGTGCGGAAGGTCGCCTTCCGCCCACGATGACCCGGACCATAACGTGATGTGGCCCCGTCATCCAGCGGGATGGCGGGGCCTTTGTGAGCCTGTTGTGCACGCCTGGTGAAAGACGGTCAGGCGCCGGCGAAATGCGCGTTTTTGACGGCGTCGACGAATGTGGCCCATCCCGCAGCCGGGAAGACGAGCGCGGGGCCGTCGGGGTTCTTGCTGTCGCGGACGGGGACGACGGAGAAGCTGTCCGCGATCTCGACGCAGTTGCCGCCGTTGCCGTCGCTGTAGCTGCTCTTGCGCCAGCGGGCGGTGCTCAGGTCGTACTCACGCATTGTCTGTAGTCCTCCGCCGCCGATTCGATCAGGGCTCGGGACGCCTCCGGCGACAGTGCGGCGGCCCTGAGCAGATCGTAGTCCTGCTGTACACGCTTCACCACGGCCGGATCGTCCAGCAAATTCCCCGAATACACGGCTTCTGTATAGGAGGTTGGCGGAGCGTCTTCGAACTCCATGAGCTTTAGAGACTTGCCCATCTGCGTGCATGCCCCTGCCGCGAAGGGCACCACCTGCACGAGGATCTTGCGCTCACGCATGAGCCGGGCGACGTGCTCCAACTGCTCCGCCATGACGCTCGGACCGCCGACCGGCACCCGTAGTGCAGCCTCGTGCAGCACCGCCCAATACAAGGGCCGGGTAGCTTCCTTGAGGATGATCGCCCGATCCAGGCGGGCGTGGACCGTGTCCTGGACGAACTTGTCAGCCGCGAGTGGGTTGTGTGCGAGCGTGAGCTCCTGCGCGTACGCCGCGGTCTGTAGCAAGCCGGGCACGATCATCGACTCGAACTCGCAGATCTTCGTCGCCAGCGGTTCCAGGTCCGCCGCTGCCGCGAAGTAATCCGCATACCGCTTGTCGTCGATCAGCTTTCGCCAGGTCCGCTCGAAAAAGCCATCGGTTTGTAGGACCTCATCGATGCGCACTGCCACGTCCAGCTGCGGCTTTCTGATCGCCTGCTCGAACTGGCCGATGTAGCCGCCGGACAGGAAGACCATGCGGCCCAATGCGTCCTGGGTCAATCCCGCCTCCTCCCGCCGGCGCTTGAGCTCCGTGCCCCAGAACTCCCAGGCGGCTTGCCGTGAAGCATTGGCCATGACGTACGTCCTTTCCCTGCGCACCCGTTGTAGTGGCCGTCCCCCTTGCCCACCGTAGTTCCGCACCGTCACGCTCTGACTGCGAACAGTGAAACCCCTCACGGAAAGTGCGGATGCTCATGCAGCAGTTCAAGGAAGTGGAAGCCGTGACGTCGGAATTGCGCGAAGCCCTGGCCAGGGCCGGCGTCGTCCTGCCCTCGCTGCGCCCGGATCCGGTGTCGATCGCGCACCGCTACATCCCGCCGCTCGTCGAGCTCGGGCGCTGCTCGATGGAGGTCGCCCGGCAGCTCACCGACGCCCTGACCGAGCACTCCAGGGGCGAGCGGGGCTGAGGGGCTGAGGGGCCGGGCCCGAGGGGCACCCTGCCGGTGCCGCTTGGGCCATGCGCGAGAATGGCGCCATGAGTCTGTTCCGCGACGACGGCATCGTGCTGCGCACCCAGAAGCTGGGTGAGGCGGACCGGATCATCACGCTGCTCACCCGGGGGCACGGCCGGGTCCGTGCGGTGGCCCGTGGGGTGCGGCGCACGAAGTCGAAGTTCGGGGCGCGGCTGGAGCCGTTCTCGCATGTCGATGTGCAGTTCTACGCCCGCGGCAGCGAGCTGATCGGGCGCGGTCTGCCGCTGTGTACGCAGAGCGAGACGATCGCGGCGTACGGCGGCGGGATCGTCACCGACTACGGCCGCTACACGGCCGGGACGGCCATGCTGGAGACCGCCGAGCGGTTCACCGCGCACGAGGGCGAGCCCGCCGTACAGCAGTATCTGCTGCTGGTCGGCGGGCTGCGGACGCTGTCCCGCGGGGAGCACGAGCCGCATCTGGTGCTGGACGCGTTCCTGCTGCGCTCGCTCGCCGTCAACGGCTACGCGCCGAGTTTCGACAGCTGTGCGCGGTGCGGGCTGCCCGGCCCCAACCGGTTCTTCTCGGTCGCGTCGGGCGGGGTGACCTGTGGTGACTGCCGGGTGCCGGGGAGCGTCGTACCCTCCTCTGAGGCCATCGGGCTCCTGAGTGCGCTGCTGACCGGCGACTGGGAGACCGCGGACGCCTGCGAGGCCCGTCATGCCCGGGAGGGCAGCGGCCTCGTCACGGCGTATCTGCACTGGCATCTGGAGCGGGGCCTGCGCTCTCTCCGGTACGTAGAGAAATAGCGAACACGACCCTCAAGGCAATACGCCTCTCAAGACCTCTAGGAGAAGTGGGCCGCATGGCACGACGCGGGATTCTGGGCCGTAATCGACGTGAATACCTCACGCCCGAGCCGCACCCTTCCGGTGCCCGGCCGCCGAAGATCCCCAGCGAGCTCGTCCCGAACCATGTGGCGGTCGTCATGGACGGCAACGGCCGGTGGGCCAAGGAGCGCGGGCTGCCGCGCACCGAGGGCCACAAGGTCGGCGAGGGCGTCGTCCTGGACGTCCTCAAGGGCTGCATCGAAATGGGCGTGAAGAATCTTTCGCTGTACGCCTTCTCGACGGAGAACTGGAAGCGGTCGCCCGACGAGGTCCGCTTCCTGATGAACTTCAACCGCGATGTGATCCGGCGGCGCCGTGACGAGATGGACGCGCTGGGTATCCGTATCCGCTGGGTCGGGCGGATGCCGAAGCTGTGGAAGTCGGTCGTGCAGGAGCTCCAGATCGCCCAGGAGCAGACCAAGAACAATGACGCGATGACGCTGTATTTCTGCGTGAATTACGGCGGCCGGGCCGAGATCGCGGACGCCGCGGCGGCCATCGCGGCGGATGTGCGGGCCGGAAAGCTCGACCCGTCGAAGGTCAATGAGAAGACCATCGCGAAGTACATGTACTACCCGGACATGCCGGACGTGGACCTCTTCGTGCGGCCGTCGGGCGAGCAGCGGACCTCGAACTACCTGATCTGGCAGAGCGCGTACGCCGAGATGGTGTTCCAGGACATTCTGTGGCCGGACTTCGACCGTCGGAACCTGTGGGAGGCGTGCCTGGAGTACGCCAAGCGGGACCGCAGGTTCGGCGGCGCGCAGCTGGCGGACGGCGAGACCGCGACGTAAGCGGCGGGCAGACGCGAACGGGCCGCCTCCGGTCATCGGAGGCGGCCCGCTGCGTTGCGGTGCGGTCTGCCGCTACTGCTTCTCGGTGGCCCGCTCGGCGCACTCGCCGCAGGTCCCGAAGATCTCGATGGTGTGCGCGACGTCCTGGAAGCCGTGCTCCCGGGCGATCTGGTCGGCCCACTTCTCCACCGCGGGGCCCTCGACCTCGACGGCCTTGCCGCAGGCCCGGCACACCAGGTGGTGGTGGTGATCGTCGGTGCTGCACCGGCGGTAGACCGCCTCGCCGTCGCTGGTGCGCAGCACATCGACCTCACCGGCGTCGGCGAGGGACTGAAGCGTCCGGTAGACGGTGGTCAGCCCGACGGAGTCGCCCTTGTGCTTGAGCATGTCGTGCAGCTCCTGCGCACTGCGGAACTCGTCGACCTCGTCGAGTGCGGCCGACACCGCGGTCCGCTGCCGCGTCGACCGGCCGCGTACCGGAGATCCCGCGCTCGTCGCCACCGTTGCCTCCCTAGGACGTTACGACGTCAGGACTTCCCCCTGCCGTTGCGTCCCGCCATTGTGCCAGGTGATGACCCGCCCGCCGGGGAGACGCTTACCGATACACGTATCTGTCGCCGGCGGTGTCCGCCGGCTTCCTGCCGCCCGTGCTCACCCGGCCACGCTGACATCGTCCGTCGCCGAGCGGCCGCCGGGTACCTCCAGAGTGCACCCCTTCGAGGCTTCTGCGGCAGCCCTTGCACGCTTTTTCGCGAGCGGCGCGGCGAGCCCGGTGAAGAGCACGAACAGGCCGATGGCGAACAGCACGATCGTGGCGCCGGACGGGACGTCGACGTAGTACGAGGTGGTGGTGCCCGTCAGGGTGACCGCGACGCCGATCGCCACGGCCACCGAGAAGGTGACCGCGAAGCTGCGGCTGATCTGCTGGGCGGCCGCCACCGGGATCACCATCAGGGCGCTGACCAGCAGCAGACCGACGACGCGCATGGCGACGGTGACGGTGACCGCGGCGGTGACGGCGACCAGCAGATTCAGCAGCCGTACCGGCAGGCCGGTCACCCGGGCGAACTCCTCGTCCTGGCACACCGCGAACAGCTGGCGGCGCAGCCCGATCGTGATCGCCAGCACCAGGGCGGCCAGCACGTAGATCGTCGTCATGTCCTGCGGCGAGACGGTGGTGATCGAGCCGAAGAGGTAGGTGCCGAGGTTGGCGTTGGAGCCCGCGTCGGAGAGGTTCATCAGCATCACACCGCCCGCCATACCGCCGTAGAACAGCATGGCCAGCGCGAGATCGCCGCGGGTCTTGCCGTACCAGCGGATCAGTTCCATGACGACGGAGCCGGCGATGGCGACGGCGGTGGCCATCCAGATGGGGCTGGTGTTCAGCAGGAAGCCGAGGCCGACGCCGGTCAGTGCGACATGGCCGATGCCGTCGCCCATCAGGGCCTGGCGGCGCTGGACGAGGTAGATGCCGATGGCGGGGGCGGTGACGCCGACGATCAGGGCGGCGATCAGGGCCCGCTGCATAAAGGCGTAGTTCAGGATTTCCATGTCGGTCCACCTCGCGAAAGGGCGCCGGTACTCGGGTGTCGGCTGGGGGTGCGGGGGGCGTCCCCCGAAGATCGCGGCATCAGCTGAGCAGCCCCGTCCGGATCGGTTCCGCGGCCTGGTCGGCGTGCGGGTGGACATGGTCGTGGCCGGGCAGCGCGTGCTGGCCGACGGCCTCGGGCGGCGGGCCGTCGTGGACGACACAGCCGTCCCGCAGCACCACCGCGCGGTCGATCAGCGGCTCCAGCGGGCCCAGCTCGTGCAGCACGAGCAGGACCGTGGTGCCGCGGCCGACCTGTTCGCGCAGGGCGGCGGCGAGCACCTCCTGGCTGGCCAGGTCGACGCCGGCCATCGGCTCGTCCATGATCAGCAGTTCGGGTTCGCCGGCCAGCGCACGGGCGATCAGCACCCGCTGGTGCTGGCCGCCGGAGAGCGCGTTGACGGAGTCCTTGGCGCGGTCCGCCATGCCGACAAGCTCCAGCGCCCGGTGCACCGCGGCCCGGTCGGTCTTGCGCAGGATGCCCAGCTTCGTACGGGCCAGCCGGCCGGCCGTGACGACCTCGCGGACGGTGGCGGGGACGCCGCCGGCCGCGGTGGTGCGCTGCGGGACGTAGCCGACCCGGGCCCAGTCCCGGAACCGCCGGAACTCCGTGCCGAAGAGGGCCAGCTCACCGCCGGTGAGCGGGACCTGGCCGATCACGGAGCGGACGGCGGTGGACTTGCCGGAGCCGTTGGCGCCGAGCAGCGCGACGACCTCGCCGGAGTGCACGGTGAGATCGACACCGCGCAAGACGGGGCGGGCGCCCAGCGAGGCGGTCGCCCCGCGCAGGTCGATCACCGGCTGGGTGGGCGGCTGGTTCATGGGGGCCTCCGTCACGTGCGGTGCGGTGTCCGTCACTTGCTGCCGAGCGCCTTCTGCAGCGCGGCGAGGTTGGCCCGCTGCACACCGAAGTAGTCCGTGCCGCGGGACTTGGCGTTGATCCCCTCCAGCGGGTCCAGGACGTCCGTCTTCAGGTGCAGGTCGCCGGCCAGGGCCTTGGCGGTGGCGGGGTTGGCGATGGTCTCGAAGAAGACCGTGGAGACGTGGTGCTCCTTGGCGAGGGTGTGCAGGTCCTTGATGCGCTTGGCGCTGGGCTCCGACTCCGGGTCGAGTCCGCTGATGGCCTCCTCGGTGAGGCCGTAGCGCTCGGCGAGGTAGCCGAAGGCGGCGTGGGTGGTGAGGAAGGTGTCGGACGACCGCTTCTTCAGGCCGTCCTTGAACTCGGTGTTCAGCCCGTCCAGCTTCTTCACCAGGGCGTCGGTGTTCTTCTGGTAGTCGGCCTTGTGGCCCGGGTCCGCCTTGGCGAGGGTCTTGTTGACGCCCTTGGCGACCTCGGCGTACTTCACCGGGTCGAGCCAGATGTGCGGGTCCTTGCCGCCCTCGGACTCCGAGTGCGAGTGGTTGTCGCCGGTGGTGTGGTGGTGGCCGTCGACCTCGGTGCCGTGCGCTTCGAGGGAGGTGAGGGCGGCCGCGTCGGCGACGTGCTTCGCGCCGGACTGCTCGACGGCGTCGTCCACGGCGGGCTGGAGGCCCTTGAGGTAGACGACCGCGCCGGACTCGCCGAGCTGGGCGGTCTGCTTCGGGGAGAGCTCCAGGTCATGCGGCTCGACCCCCGGCTTGGTGAGGTCGGTCACCTCGACGTGCTTCCCGCCGATCTGCCGGGCGAGGAATTCCATGGGATAGAAGGACGCTGTCACCCGCAGCTTGCCGTCCTCGGTCCGGGCGCCGCCCGAGGGGGAGCAGGCGGAGAGGGCCAGCAGGCCGAGCACCGAGACTCCGGCGAGGGTCGCGGTGGATATGGGACGGCGTATGTTCATGACACTCATTTTCAACAATATTGGAAACGATTGTCAACAGCGGATGGGGCGGTGTGAGCGGGGCGACAGTGGGCCGGAACCGATTTGATCCGGGGGGTACGGCCGCCGGTACCCTGAACTATTCGCCCGCCCGTCTTTTGACCAGCACCCCTCATTGAGACGCTAGGGCGCCGCCCATCCATCGTTCGTCGTCGTAATGAAGAGAGCACCGTGGCCGCCGACAAGATCGATACCATCGTCAGCCTGAGCAAGCGCCGTGGCTTCGTCTATCCGTGCAGTGAGATCTACGGCGGCTCCCGCGCTGCCTGGGACTACGGTCCGCTGGGCGTCGAGCTCAAGGAGAACATCAAGCGCCAGTGGTGGCGCGCCATGGTCACCTCGCGCGAAGACGTCGTCGGTATCGACTCCTCCGTGATCCTGGCCCCCGAGGTCTGGCAGGCGTCCGGCCACGTCGCCACCTTCACCGACCCGCTCACCGAGTGCACCTCCTGCCACAAGCGCTTCCGCGCGGACCACCTGGAGGAGGCGTACGAGGCCAAGCACGGGCGGCTCCCCGAGAACGGCATGGCGGACATCAACTGCCCGCACTGCGGCAACAAGGGCGGCTTCACCGAGCCCAAGCAGTTCTCCGGCCTGCTCTCCACCCACCTCGGCCCGTCCCAGGACACCGCCTCGGTCGCCTACCTGCGCCCCGAGACCGCCCAGGGCATCTTCACCAACTTCGCCCAGGTGCAGCAGACTTCCCGCAAGAAGCCGCCGTTCGGCATCGCGCAGATGGGCAAGTCCTTCCGCAACGAGATCACGCCCGGCAACTTCATCTTCCGGACCCGCGAGTTCGAGCAGATGGAGATGGAGTTCTTCGTCAAGCCGGGCGAGGACGAGCAGTGGCAGGAGTACTGGATGGAGCAGCGGTGGAACTGGTACCGCGACCTCGGCATCCGCGAGGAGAACATCCGCTGGTACGAGCACCCGGCCGAGAAGCTCTCCCACTACTCCAAGCGCACCGCTGACATCGAGTACCGCTTCAACTTCGGCGGTACCGAGTTCTCCGAGCTGGAGGGCGTCGCCAACCGCACCGACTACGACCTGTCGGCGCACTCCAAGGCCTCCGGCCAGGACCTCTCCTACTTCGACCAGGAGGCCGGCGAGCGCTGGACCCCCTACGTCATCGAGCCGGCGGCCGGTGTGAACCGCGCGATGCTCGCCTTCATGCTCGACGCGTACATCGAGGACGAGGCGCCCAACGCCAAGGGCAAGATGGAGAAGCGCACCGTCATGCGCCTCGACCCGCGCCTGGCGCCGGTCAAGGTCGCCGTGCTGCCGCTGTCCCGTAACCCGCAGCTGTCGCCGAAGGCGAAGGGGCTGGCCACGGACCTGCGCAAGAACTGGAACATCGAGTTCGACGACGCGGGCGCGATCGGCCGCCGCTACCGCCGCCAGGACGAGATCGGCACCCCGTTCTGCGTCACCGTCGACTTCGACACCCTCGACGACAACGCGGTGACCGTGCGCGAGCGCGACACCATGAAGCAGGAGCGGGTCAGCCTGGACCAGATCCAGGGCTACCTGGGCGCGCGACTGCTGGGCTGCTAGTCCCTCGCGGGGCGGGGCCGCTTTCTCGCGGGCTGCGCCCCTGCGGTGACCTCAAACGCCGGTCGGGCTCGGATTTTCCGGGGCCGGCCGGCGTTTTTGTGTGCGCGTATCGCGGGGACTGGTCTTCGCGGGGCTGCGCCCCTGCGTTTGACCTCAAGCGCCGGTCGGGCTTGATTTGCTGGCCGGGCCGGTGGGGCGGAACGGGGCGGTGGGGATGCCTCGTTCGTTGGGCTCGTTCGGGAATGCCTCGTTATGCGCGGTGCGTTGTGGCTCGCAGGGGGTGTCGGTGGCCCCTACGGGATTTGTTCGGGCGGCCCCTAGGTGTATGGAGCGTCGGCGTTGTCAGCGCGAATGAGGGGCGGCGGCCGGGTGTGTCGGGCGGGCGGCGAGGGTTGCGCACAGGGCTGCCAGGGGGAGTTCCGCGCCTATGGCCATGGCGAGGGCGGTGGCCAGTTCCGTGCCGGGGGCGGCGGTGGCCAGGTCGAGGCAGGCGTCGGTGAGGAGCAGGAGGGCCGCGGCGGCTGCGGGGATGCGGTGGCGGGGGTCTCCGCGTAGGAGGCGGGTGCCGGTGATGAGGAGGGCGGTGGCCTCCAGGGTGTCGAGGGTGACCCAGGCGGCGGCCTCGGCGGGCGGGAGGGTGCCGGCGAGGTAGCCGAGCCAGGGGAGGAGGGCGAGGCCGGCGCCGGTCAGGATCTTGCCAGGCCGGCGACGTCCGGCATCGGTGAGGGTTCTGGACTGCCGGCGACGTCCGGTCTGGGTGAGGATTCTGGACTGTCGGCGACGTCCGGTGCCGATTCTCGTCGGAGGGGTGGAGATGCTGGGGCGGGGGCAACTGGCGTGGCGGGAAGGGGAGTTGTAGGCGAGGAGGGTCATGGGAGGGTCGCTTTCGGAGTCCTGAACCCGGCCGTCGGGCTCGTGATCAACACTCCGGTTTCGGGCGCCTTCCGTCAGTAACGTCGCTGTCCGACTTGGGGTGGCACCAGCTACACCTCTGGTACGGACACTGCTGTCATGGCCGCCGCACAACCGGCCCCATACGGTGTGATCATGACCATCCCGCCCCGGCTGCGCCGGGCTCTCGTACGTATGCGGCGCGACCTCGCCTTCGTCGCCGCCGGGGTGCCGCTGCATCTCGTCCCGGCGCTGCTGTCCTGGTGGGCGCTGTCCCTGCTGACCGACACGGTGACCGGGGCTTCCCCCAACGCCCCGGTGGTGCTGACTGCCCCGCTGACTCTGCTGGTCATCGCCGGGTACGGCTTCACCGAGGCGCAGCGGTGGCGGTTCCGGGCGATATGCGGGGTGGAGCTGCCGCGGCTGCGGTTCGCGGAGGGCAAGCGGCAGTTGGGCTACAACTGGCTGGTGGGCCCGCTGCTCGGCGTGCTGGAAGTCCTGCTGCTGGGGCTGGTGTTGGTGGCGCTGGTCGCGGCACTGGTTCTGGTGTGGGTGTGGCTCGTGCCGGCGCAATGGCGCGGTGGGCACCCCGGCTACACCACCACCGGCACTTACCTCACCGTGCTGGGGCTGCTGGCGCTCGCCGCGGTGCCCCCGCTGGCCGCGGGGCTCGTCCGGCTGGAGATTCTGGTGGGGCGGGCGGTGCTGGGGGTGAGCCGGTCCGACGAGCTGGCGCGGCGGGTGGAGGACCTCACCGAGAGCCGGGCCGGTGCGGTGGACGCCGCTGACGCCGAGCGGCGGCGCATCGAGCGGGATCTGCACGACGGTGCCCAGCAGCGGCTGGTGTCCCTCGCGCTGAACCTCGGGCTCGCCAAGGCCACCCTCACGGATCTGCCGCCGGAGGCGCAGGAGGTCATCGATGCCGCGCACCGCGAGGCGAAGGACGCGATCGAGGAGCTCAACAATCTGGTGCGCGGTCTCCACCCGGCCGTTCTGGACGAACTGGGGCTGGACGCCGCACTGTCGGGGCTCGCGGCCCGCGCGCCGCTCCCCGTACGGCTGCGGGTGGATCTGCCGGCGGAGCTGCCGCAGCGGACCGCGCCGGCCATCGAAGCCGTCGCCTACTTCGTCGTCTCCGAGGCGCTGACGAATGTCGCCAAGCATGCGCGGGAGGCGACCCGGGCGGACGTGACGGTCACCCGGCTTGCCGAGATACTGCGGGTGGTGATCGCCGACGACGGTATGGGCGGCGCCGATCCGTCCAGGGGGAGCGGTCTGAAAGGGCTCGCCCAGCGCGTGCGCTCCGTGGACGGTACCTTCCGGATGAGCAGCCCCGTGGGGGGCCCGACCATGATGAGCGTGGAGCTGCCGTGCCCGATGTGAGGCGTGCCGTGATCGCCGAGGACTCCGTTCTGCTGCGGATCGGGCTGGTCAAGGTGGTGGAGATGGCCGGGTTCGAGGTGGCGGCCGAGGCGGGGGACGGGCCGGAGCTGCTGGCGGCGGTCGAGGAGCATCGGCCGGATCTGGCGGTGGTGGATGTGCGGATGCCGCCCGGTTTCACGGATGAGGGTGTGCGCGCGGCGTTGGAAATCCGTCAGAAGTGGCCCAATACGGCGGTGTTGATGCTTTCCCAGTACGTCGAGGAGCGGTACGCGGCCGATCTGCTGGCGACGAACACCAGCGGGGTGGGCTATCTGCTCAAACAGCGGGTCGCGGATGTCGAGGAGTTCATCGAGGCGCTGCGGAGGGTGGCGGCCGGCGGCACTGCGCTGGATCCGCAGGTCGTCGCGCAGCTGCTGGTGCGCCGGGCGAGCGATCCGCTGGAGCGGCTGACGGCCCGCGAACGGGACGTGCTCGCGCTGATGGCCGAGGGCCGTTCCAACGCGGGCATCGCCGCACAACTGGTGGTGAGCGAGAGCGCGGTTGCCAAGCACATCAACAACATTCTGGCCAAGCTGGATCTGCCCAAGGCCGACGCCGATCACCGCCGGGTGCTGGCGGTGCTGAGGTTCCTGGGGGTGGGAGGCTAGGGCCTGTTGCGTGCCGGTGCTCCGTGGCGTGATGTGCGTGCACGGTATGGCCCGTGGGGCCGGGTCCACGACCTGTTACGGCGCTGCCGGCGGGACGGTACCTGGTCCCGGATGGTCACCCGGCTCCCTCGCGCGTGGCCTCAGTGGTCCTCGCTCGGGCCCTCCGCCTCGAAAGCCTGGGCCACCGCGAGACTGTCTTCGTAGACGTGGTGTCGAGTGACAAGGCCGTGTTCGACTGTGAGGTGCAGGGCGAACCGTGCGCGGTAGGCGCGTCCGGTGGGCCGGGCGGTCTGGCGGATCTCGCCGAGCACGACGGCATCGTTGCCGTCCACGAGGATGCGCTCGATCTCGGTAGCTGCGGCCCCGGGCACGTGGTGCTCGGCGAGCTCGCGGTAGTGGGCGGCGGCGTCGGCCCGGGTGGACCGGTGGCGGATCCACGGGGTAGCGGGGCGGCCGTGTTCGGCCTCCGGCCAGTCCAGCTTCCAGTCGCCTCGCTCGGCATACAGCTCGGCGATGCGCTCGGAGTCACCTTCGCCGATCCGGCGCAGCAACTCCTCCACCACAGCACGTGTGGTCGCGGGTGTGGACAGTGCCATCGCTGATCCTCCAGTTCGGAACCCGCGTCCTGCGACGCGGAGATCACCATTCTTGCGGCGCCGGCAGCCCACGGCGATTACCTCGCAGGTAAGCGCGCACTCCAGCCGGTCAGTGGTGGGCGTGCTCGGTGGGTTGGCGTCGATCGCGACGCAACAGCGCCTGGGCGGGCGCCCGTTGCATAGACTTGATGATCACCCTGCCGGCTCCAGCTCAAAAGGAGATGACATGAGACAGCAGCCTCCGTTCGCTTCCCTGTCCGCCGCGCTCGCGGCGCTAGGGACGGTGCTGGGCGTCCTCGCGGTCCAGCTGCGCGCCAACGGTTACGAGCCGTACGTCGAGTCCGTGGCCACTACCAGCGTCCTGATGTGGACCACTGCGTGCCTGACGGTCGTGACGTGGGTCCGCTACCGCCAGCAGAGCTCGGACTGAGTTCCGCCGCTGCCGACGGGCGCGGGGGCAGCCGCCCCGGCGCCCGTCGCGTGCGACGATCGCGGACGGGTGGGCCGCGGAGCTGGCCGAGCGCTCCCGCCCGGGAGGCGGGGAACAGACCTGACCGCAACTCCCTCGGGTGGGTGGGACGGGTTCCGGGGATGTGCTCGGTAGGGTCGGCCCACGGATCGCACCGCGCATCGCACCACGTATCGCATACGGAGGAGCCATGAGGGCCTTGCAGACCGCCACGCTGCTGGTCGCGACGCTCGGCGCGGGACTGATGGCCGGACTGTTCGCCGCCTTCGCCTACGCGGTGATGCCCGGCCTCGCCCGCTCCGCCGACCGCACCTTCGTCCAGGCCATGCAGCACATCAACCGGGCCATCCTCAACGGCTGGTTCCTGGTCCCCTTTCTGCTGCCGGTCCCCCTGCTGGTCCTCGCCACGGTTCTGGCCTGGAACGGCCACGGGCGGGTGGCCCTGCCCTGGATCGTCGCCGCGCTGGTGCTCTACCTGGCGGGTTTCCTCGTCACCAGCGGCGTCAACGTCCCGCTCAACAACGCCCTCGACAAGGCCGATACGGGAGACGACAGCCGCGCGGAGGCCGCCCGGTCCGCCTTCGAGGGGCGCTGGGTCACCTTCAACACCGTCCGCGCCCTCCTGCACACCGCGGCCTTCGGCCTCCTCGCCTGGGCCCTCCTTCTGCACGGCACGGCAGGGGCGGGGTAGGGGCGGGGCGGACGGGCGGACGGCATGCGGCAGGGGGCGCCCTGCCCCCGGAGGCCCGTCACCGCATCTGCAGTGTGCTGCCCCGTCGGCGCAGGTGTTGTTCCTGCTCAGGCATCCGTGCGCAGGCCGCGCAGGACCAGGTCGCGGACGGCCTCGAAGTCGGTGGTGATCTCGGGGCGGGACCACTCGGGGGCGTAACACGGGTCGTGGAAGCGGCCGGTGGCGTCGAAGACGGCGCGGGCGGTGGTGGCGGGGGAGGGGGTGTGGAAGTCGCCCTGGCTGACGCCGGCTTCGATGATGGAGGTGAGCTGGGATTCGAGGTCGGTGACATGGCGCTCGACCACGCCGCCGCTCTCTCCGATCAACGTCATGTAGGTGGCGAACAGTTCGGGATCGTCGCCGGCCTTGTGCCGCTTGGCCTCGAAGAGAGCGGTGAGCCAGCGGTCCAGCCGCTCCGGTGCGGGTCCTTCCGCCGTGACGATGACCGACAGTTCCTGGCTCGTACGGTCCAGCCAGCGTGCCGTGACCGCCTCCCGCAGCGCCGCCTTCGTACGGAAGTGGCGGTAGACGCTGCCATGGCTGACGCCCAGGGCCCGTGCCACATCGACGACCGTGGCCTTGGCCGGGCCGTAGCGGCGCAGCACCTCCTCGGTGGCTTCGAGGATGCGCTCGGGGGTCAACGTCTCGGGGGGCATGCGGCGGGTCGGCCTTTCGGGAGGGCGGGCGGTCACGCGGCGGCGAGGGGCGGGCCGGGCGGGGACCGCGTGGGGGCGGTGTGGGGACGGTGGTACGTACGGACGGTACCTGGCCGTGCCCCGTACCTGCTGCGGGGCCGTATGGACGGTGTCTCGAATGCCCAGTGACCGGCCTGCTCCGATGCCCCGATGGCTCGGTGGCTCGGTGGCCCGCTGGGGCCGGTGTGCTCCCCCTTCGTCAGTGCTCGCTGTCCAGGTGGGCCATCTGCTCGGTGGGGTAGCGGTCGCCGGCGGCGGCGCCGGGCGGGATGGCGTGCTCGATCGCGGACAGATCGTCGGCGTCCAGGGTGATGTCCAGGGCGCCGAGGGCCTCGGTCAGCCGGTCGCGGCGACGGGCGCCGACCAGCGGGACGATGTCCGTGCCGCGGGAGAGCACCCAGGCGATGGCGGTCTGCGCGACCGAGACGCCCTTCTGTTCGGCGATCTTGCGCAGGGCGTCCACCAGGTCGAGATTGCGGTCGAGGTTCTCGCCCTGGAAGCGCGGGCTCATACCCCGGAAGTCATTCGCGGCGAGCTTGCGGTCGCGGGTGAAGTGGCCGCTGATCAGGCCGCGGGACAGGACCCCGTAGGCGGTGATGCCGATGCCCAGCTCGCGGGCGGCCGGCAGGATCGCCTCCTCGATGCCGCGGGAGAGGAGGGAGTACTCGATCTGGAGGTCGGAGATCGGGGCCACGGCGGCGGCCCGGCGCAGGGTCTGCGCGCCCACCTCGGACAGGCCGATGTGGCGGACATGACCGGCCTCGACCAGCTCGGCGATGGCGCCGACGGTCTCCTCGATCGGGACGTCCGGATCGACCCGGGCGATGCGGTAGATGTCGATGTGGTCGGTGCCCAGGCGCTGGAGGGAGTACGCGGCGAAGTTCTTCACCGCGTTCGGCCGGCCGTCGTAGCCGGTGAAGCCGCCCTCGACGGTGCGCAGGGCGCCGAACTTGACGCTGATCTGCGCCTTTTCGCGAGCCGCCACGGGGGCGGTGCGCAGCGCCTCGTTGATCAGCAGTTCGTTGTGTCCCATGCCGTAGAAGTCGCCGGTGTCGAGCAGGGTGACGCCCGCGTCGAGGGCGGCGTGAACGGTGGCGAGGGATTCGCTGCGGTCGCTGTCGCCGTAGAGGGCGGACATGCCCATGCAGCCGAGGCCTAGAGCGGAGGTCTGCGGGCCGGTGGTGCCCAGGGTGCGGGTCTGCACTGTGTGCTCCTGAAGGTGATGAGGGGAGTGAGGGGAGTGAGGGGAGTGAGGGGAGTGAGGGGTGAGGGAGGGGACGGGGAGCGGCTGCCGTGCACTCAGCATGACATGACGACTGACAGATTTCAATATCTGTCAGTCGTCATGTCGTCGAGGGGTGTCGCGCCTCAGCGCGCCGCATTGCACCTCACCGCACGGTGCGGGGCAGGCGCAGGGTGAGCAGCGTGGTGCCCGCGACGATCGCCAGTTGCGTCAGCAGGGCGGCGAGCAGGGCGTCGCGGATGCCGACGGACGGCAGCAGTGAAAGGAAGAGGGTGCCGAGGGTGGCCACACCCAAGGCGAGGCCGGACTGCTGGGTGGTGACCATGACGCCGCCGCCCACGCCCGCCTGTGTCATCGGCAGTTCGCTCAGCACGATGCGCATCACCACCGGCATCACCATGCCCTGGCCGAAGCCCAGTACGGCCATGCTCGGCGCGAGGGCCGCCACCGATATCCCCGGCCAGCCGTCGTGCACGGTCAGCGCCAGCAGCGCCAGCCCGGTGCCCTGGATCAGCGAACCGGCGACCACCACCCGCCGCCCGAACCGCAGCACCAGCCGCGGACCGGCGAGCGAGGCGAGGAAGAAGGCGGCGCACAGCGGCACCAGGGACAGTCCGGCCGCGAACGGGCCGAAGTGCAGGCCGTTTTGGAGGGCGACCGCGACCACGAACATGAAGCCGCCGAAGCCCAGCGTGAACGGAACGAGCATGAGGAGTCCGCTGTTCACGGAGGGGATGCGCAGCAGCGACGGCGGGACGAGCGGCGTCCGGCCGAGGCGTTCGGCCCGGCGCTCGACCAGCACGAACGCGGTGGCGGCAAAGGGGAAGACGGCCAGCAGGACCCAGGACCACAGGGGCCAGCCGGCCGCCCGGCCCTCGGTGAGCGGCAGCAGGAGCGTGATCAGCGTGGTGGCGAGCAGCGCGGTGCCGGGGCCGTCCACCCGGGCCGGGTGCGGGGAGCGGGTCTCGGGGACCGTACGGGCGGCCAGCAGCCAGGCCGCGGCGGCTATCGGGACGTTCACCAGGAAGACCGCGCGCCAGCCGGTGCCCGCCAGGTCGACGGAGACCAGCAGCCCGCCGAGTACCTGGCCGACGGCGCTGGACACCCCGGCCGTGCCGCCGTACAGGCTGACGGCCTTGGCGCGCCGCTTGCCGGTGGTCGCCGCCTGGATGGTGGCCAGTACCTGCGGCAGCAGCAGGGCGGCCGCGGCGCCCTGGGCGACCCGGGCGGCCACCAGCGTCCAGGCGTCCGGCGCCAGGCCGCAGGCCAGCGAGGTCAGCCCGAAGGCGGCCAGGCCCCACAGGAACATCCGGCGGCGGCCGATCATGTCGCCCAGCCGCCCGCCGACGACCAGCAGCATCGCGTAGGCGACGCCGTAACCGGCCACCACCATCTCCAGCATCGCCGGGCCCGCGTGCAGATCGTGGTCGATGGTCGGCAGGGCGACATTGACGATAAAGAAGTCGATCATGGGTAGGGCCGCGCCCAGCAGTACGGTCAGCAGACCGAGCGGGGTCAGCACGGTCGAGGTCCGCTGCTGCTGTCGGGCGGGGCCGGGTGCGGCCGGTGCCTCCGGGGTCGCCGGGGCGTCCGGGAACGCGGCCTCCGGGGCGGTGGCCAGGGCGCCGAGGCGCCCGGCCGGGGCTTCCGGGGTGGTTATCTGTGCTCGGGTATCGCTCACGGTGTCGACGATCGCCGACCGCTCAACCGGGTACCAGAGTGTTCTTATCCTGGTACCAGCACTACCTGGCAACAGGCTCGGGCCTGCGGCAGGCTGGACCCATGACCGTGGACCCGTTCCTGCCGCAGCCTGCCACAGGCCCCGGTGGCGCCGCCGCCCCGCCGTACGGCACCGCCCCGCGCGATGACGCCGCCCGCCGGGCCGAGCTGGCCGCCTTTCTGCGCAGCCGACGGGAGCGGATCACGCCCGAGCAGGTCGGACTGCCGCGCGGCGCCCGCCGGCGTACGCCCGGACTGCGCCGCGAGGAGGTCGCGCACCTGGGTGCGGTCGGGGTCACCTGGTACACCTGGCTCGAACAGGCCCGGGACATCCATGTATCGCCGCAGGTCCTGGACGCGGTGGCCCGTGCGCTGCTGCTCGACCGCGCCGAGCGCAGCCATCTGTTCGCGCTGGCGGGGGCGGTCGATCCGATGCCCGGCAGGGAGTGCACGGGCGTCACGCGGGAGTTGTGGCAACTGCTGCACCAGCTCACGCCGTTCCCCGCGGTCGTCCAGAACAGCCGGTTCGACATTCTCGCCTACAACCGCACCTACGGCCGTCTGCTGTGCGATCTCGATGCGGTGCCCGAAGAGGACCGCAACTGCATGTGGCTGGCGTTCACCCACCCCGTGTGGCGGGCCGGCCTCGGCGACCTGGAGGCCACGCTGGGGGTGATGGCCGCCAAGTTCCGGGCGTCGATGGCCGAGCATCTCGCCGAGCCGGCCTGGAAGGCGCTGGTCGCGCGGCTGATGGAGGCCTCGCCGGAGTTCCGTGAGATCTGGGCGCAGCACGAGGTCCTGCGCCCCGTCAGCGCCGTGAAGGTCTTCCGGCATCCGCGGGTGGGTCCCCTCCAGCTGACCGCCACCAGCCTGTGGACGGGGCCCAACCCCGGCCCCAAGCTGCTGTATTACACGCCCGTGGACGAGACGTCCCGGGAGCGGCTGGAGCAGCTGGCGGCCGAACCGGCGGCGCTCGCGGCGGTGTGACCGTACGGGCGAGGGGCTGGACCGAGGGCCGGACCGCTGTCTGCGGAGAACCAACTTCCGTCTGTGGCAACACATCTGACAGAGTGAATCCTCGCGCATGGTGCGGCACGGAGAGAGGAAGAGATCTCAGTGCCACGAGGTGACCGGATCTCACTCGGTGAGGTCTGACGAGGGGGACTCGTATGACGTCAACGGACCCGGCGGAGCAGTCGTGGAACCCGCCGGAAGAGGCCCGGGACACCCACGGCGGCCCGCCGCCCGCGGCCCCACCGCCGCCGCCCGCTGCCCCGCCGCAGCCACCGGCCGGTCCGCCGCCCGCCGCCGATCCCTACCCCGATGTGGCACCGGCGGCATCGGGACAGCCGATCATCGGGGTCGATCTGCGGGTCAGCAAGCGGCTGCTCTGGGTCGGTGACGCCTACTACCCGCTCCAGAACGTCGCGCGGGTATACACGCTCACCATCCACCCCCGGCGCAAGGAGGCCGTCCTGCTCTTCGTGAAGCGGTTGCTGCTCCTTGGGCTGGCAACGGTTCTTCTCCTCCTGCTTGCCGCCACCAGCAGCGGCTTCGGGAGCAGCGGCGACGATTCCGGCGGTGTCACCGCCCTCGTGGTGATCGCGGCGGGTGCCGCGCTGGTCTACTCCCTGGTGGAGATGCTGAAGGTGCTCAGCGCGCCCCCGCACTTCGTTCTGGCCGTCGAGACGACGGGCCCCTCCACCGCCGTGGTGACCAGCCCCGACCCGCACCAACTGCGGGGGCTCGCCCACCAGATCGCGCACGCGATCGAGAACCCCGCGGCCGAGTTCACGGTGCGGGTGAACACCGTCTCGATCAGCCCCAAGCACTACTATTTCGGGGACAACGTCAACATGTACGGCGGCACCGGCAACGTGGGGATGGCGAGCTGATGAGCGGCCAAGGCCAGCACTACTACTTCGGCAGCGGCGACCACGTCACCCTGCACGGCGGCTCGGGCAACGTCGGCATCGACAAGCGCGTCACCCCGGCCCCGGAGATGCCCCCGGCCGCCCAGGAGGCGCTGCGCGAACTCCTCACCCTGGTACAGGAGTTGCGCGGCCAGGTCCCGCAGGCAGGCGCCGAGGCCCTCGACGACTCGCTGCCCGCCCTCCGGGCCGAGGCGAATGTCCCGCAGCAGGAGCGCCACCGCGCGCTGTACGCCGTCGCGGGCATCGCCGGGACCTTGGGCGCGCTCGGCGTACCGATCGTCGAGGCCGTCAACAAGGTGCTGGGACTCCTGGGCGCGCAGTGAGCACCCGCGCACCACTCCTGCGCGGGGCGCCTGGAGCCGGACCGCACGTCTAAGACCGCGCGTCCGCCGGCCGGTACCCCGGGGCCTCCTCCTCGAAGAGTGCTGCCGTGCGGTCGGCGGTCGCCCGCGCCCAGCGGCCGGTGGTCAGTGCGCCGAGCAGCAGGACGGCCGCGCCGCAGCCGGCGATGATCCACCACGCCGGGCGGCCGGCCGCGAGGAAGGCGTCCGCGGTGGCGGTGGCATGCGCCCCGCTCGCCAGTACGGCGCCGATTACCGCGACGCCGAGCGACTGTCCGACCTGTCTGCTGGTGGAGGCGACCGCGGCGGCCACCCCGGCCTGGGTACGGGGCATCCCGGACACCGCGGTGTTGGTGATCGGCGCGTTGACCAGGCCGAACCCGATGCCGAACAGGACATAGCCGGTGAACATCAGCGGGTCCGCCGACTGGGCGTCGAACGCCGCGAAGAGCAGCCCGCTGGCCCCCATCGCGGCCCCGGCCAGGAGCAGGGAGAGCCGGGGCCCGCGGCTGCCGACCAGCCGTCCCGACAGCGGCGCGAAGATCAGCGTCATCCCGGCCATGGGGAGCATGTAGAGACCGGCGTCCAAAGCGGACAGGCCGCGGATGTTCTGGAGATACAGCGTATTGATGAACAGGAAGCCGGCCAGCGCGGCAAAGGCGCAGACCGCCACGACCGTGGCCCCGCTGAACGGCGCGCTGTGGAAGAACCGCAGGTCGATCAGGGGTTCCCGGCGGCGCCGCTCATAGCCGATCAGACCGGCCAGACAGGCCAGTGCGAGCAGCACGAACGCCAGGATCTCCGGGGACGCCCAGCCGGCGTCCGGGGCCTCGATGATCGCGTAGGTGAGTGAGCCGAGCAGCCCGATCACCAGCAGCTGGCCGACCGGGTCGACGCGGCGCGGCCTGGGGGCGCGCGATTCGGGGACGTAGCGCAGGGTCAGGAAGAGCGCGAGGGCGCCGATCGGGACGTTGATCCAGAAGATGGAGCGCCAGCCGATGCTCTGCACCAGCAGCCCGCCGATCACCGGCCCGGCCGCCATGCTGATGCCGACGACGCCGCCCCACACGCCGATCGCACGGGCCCGCTCGCGCGGCTCGGTGAAGGTATTGGTGATGATCGACATCGCGACGGGGTTGAGCATCGAGCCGCCGACCGCCTGCACCATCCGGAAGACCACCAGCCACTCCAGACTCGGCGCCAGGCTGCACAGCAGCGAGCCGGCCGCGAAGACCACCAGTCCGGTCACGAAGACCCGGCGCCGCCCGAGCCGGTCGGCGGTGGAGCCGGCCAGCATCAGCAGCGCCGCCAGCACCAGGGTGTAGGCGTCGATGGTCCACTGCATGCCGGCGACCGTGGCGTGCAGGTCACGCTGTACGGAGGGCAGCGCGACATTGAGGATGGTGTTGTCGAGGCTGACGATCAGCAGGCTCATACAGCAGATCGCCAGCACCAGAAAACGCCGTCGACGGCTGAGCTCAGGCATTCTTGAACGCTACAACGATCCGCCGTGTCCGGCGCCGGCAGGGCCACTCCCGTAGTGCGGGACAATGGGAGGTCGCAGCGGCCGGTGACCCGTACGGCCGCGGCCCGACCGCCCCGCCAACGGAAGCCGAAGAAAGCCGAAGGTATCGCCGCCATGACTCTGCTCCAGATCGGTCCGCACGCGGTGCAGCCGCCCGTGGTCCTCGCGCCCATGGCCGGGATCACCAATGCCCCGTTCCGGACGCTGTGCCGGGAGTTCAGCGGCGGCAAGGGCCTCTTCGTCAGCGAAATGATCACGACGCGGGCGCTGGTCGAGCGCAATGAGAAGACCATGCAGCTGATCCACTTCGACGAGACCGAGAAGCCGCGCTCGATCCAGCTGTACGGCGTCGACCCGGACACCGTCGGCAAGGCCGTCCGCATGATCGCGGACGAGGACCTCGCCGACCACATCGATCTGAACTTCGGCTGCCCGGTCCCGAAGGTGACCCGCAAGGGCGGCGGCTCGGCGCTCCCGTACAAGCGGAATCTGCTGCGCTCGATCCTGCGGGAGGCGGTCGCGAACGCGGGCGCGCTGCCGGTGACGATGAAGATGCGCAAGGGCATCGACGACGACCACATCACCTACCTCGACGCGGGGCGCACCGCGGCCGAGGAGGGCATCACGGCCATCGCGCTGCACGGGCGCACCGCGGCCCAGCACTACGGCGGCACCGCCGACTGGGACGCCATCGCCCGCCTCAAGGAGCACGTCCCGGAGATCCCGGTGCTCGGCAACGGCGACATCTGGTCGGCCGAGGACGCCCGGCGGATGATGCGGGAGACCGGCTGCGACGGCGTGGTCGTGGGGCGCGGCTGTCTGGGGCGCCCGTGGCTGTTCGGGGACCTGGTCGCCGCCTTTGAGGGGACCGGCACGTACGCTCAGCCGACGCTCAAGGAGGTCGCCGCCGTCATGCGGCGGCACGCCACCCTCCTCGGTGAGTGGATCGGTGACGAGGCGCGCGGTGTGATCGACTTCCGTAAGCATGTCGCCTGGTACACCAAGGGCTTCTCGATCGGCTCCGAGATGCGCCGCGGCCTCGCGGTGACCTCCTCCCTCGACGAGCTGGACGCACTGCTGTCGGAGCTGGACCTGGACCAGCCGTGGCCGGCGGGCGCGGACGGCCCGCGCGGCCGTACGTCGGGCCGCAACCGGGTCGTGCTGCCGGACGGCTGGCTGGACGACCCGTACGACTGCGCGGGCGTGGACGCGGGCGCGGAGCTGGACACCTCGGGCGGCTGAGCCCCGCCGGGCGCCGGCTCTGCCCCGGCCGCTCCGGCGCGGGCTCCCCGCACGGGCCTCCTTGGCCAGGAGGCCGCCATTCGGCATACGGCACCCGTGTACCCGTAGGGCGTGTCGGCGCGCATACGGGCCCGGCGGGACCGGACCGCGTTATCGTTTGATCCCGTACGGGCGGTTTTGCGGCAGCTCGTACGGCCGCCCACGAGGTCCGGCAGACGGTGGGCGGGATTGACGGACCGGCCGAGGGAGTCGCTGTGGTGAACGGGGACCGTTCCACCGGGGACGCGGACAAGGACGTACAGGCCAAGCTCGGGGACACCCCCGTGCGCCACGAGCGGATGGCCGCGGTCGCACACCTCTACCGCGCCGCGGCGGCCGTACGGCAGCACTTCGAGAACTCCGTACTGCGCGGTGTCGAGCTGACCTGGACCTCCTTCGTCGTGCTGTGGGTGGTGTGGATCGGGGGCGAGCGGGAGACCCGCCGGGTCGCCGAGGACGCCGGGATCTCCAAGGGCACGCTCACCGGCGTCGCCCGCACCCTTCAGAGCCGCGGCCTGCTGGAGCGCAAGGACCATCCGACCGACGGACGGCTCGCCCTGCTCGCGCTGACGCCCGAGGGCGAGCGGCTGATGGCCCGGGTCTTCCCCGAGTTCCACGCCGAAGAAGTCTTCGTCACCGAGGGGCTGAGCGACGACGAGGCGCTGGACCTGGCGGAGCTGCTGGGCCGGATCGTGGCGCAGGTCGAGACCCGGGGCGAGGAGCGGCGGCTGGAGCTGCTGGACGGCCAGGACCCGCGCCCGCGGCGGAGCGGACGCCGGGCGAAGCGGTAGAAGAGGCAGGGGAGCGGACCGGGGCGTGGCTGGCGGGCTCACTGCCCCGGCCGTGCCTACGGGCAATTGCTCCGCATCACGCCCTTGCGGTGGTCAGCCCCCCGGGCCGCCCGCACCGGCGGCCACCAGCCCGGCGGCCCCGGACTCCCGGTAGCGGCCCAGGAGTTCACCGAGCACCCGGACGGCATCCCCGTCGGCCGGCGTATAAATCCACATCTTGGCGTCCGGGACGGCCACTGTCGTGAATCCGGTCGCCGTGATGGTGACCTCGCGGCCGTCGACCGTCCGGAATCGCTTGCGGTGGGTGACCGGTGCGGTGACTTCGTGCCGGGCCCACATGTCCACGAAAAGCGGGCTCGCCTCGGAGAGTTTCCGGATATACGCGCGCCAGTGCTGGTCATGGAGCCGGCGCCCGAATTCGGCGCGCAAGTGGCTGACCATGAAGGAGACTTCGCGTTCCCAGTCGACGAGCGGCTGGTTTTCCTCGTCCGCGGTGAAGAGGCGCCACAGCACATTACGGTCGGCCGGCGGGAGCAGCACCATACGGGGATCGAGTGCCGCATAGGCGTCATTGAATGCCAGCACGTCATAACCGGCGGACACCATGCCGGCCGGCAGGGGATTCAGGGAATCCAGAATGGTCTGCGCCTCGGACGGCAGCGGCTGCCGCGCCGGGACACAGGCCGCGGCCCCGGGGACCCCGGCGAGCCGGTGCAGATGCTCGCGTTCGGCCGGGCCGAGCAGCAGCGCGCGGGCGATCGCATCGAGCACCTGCACACTCGGGTTGATGGCCCGGCCCTGTTCGAGCCAGGTGTACCAGGCGATTCCGACACCGGCGCGCTGGGCGACCTCCTCGCGGCGCAGTCCCGGGGTGCGCCGCCGCGGGCCGGCGGGCAGTCCGACGTCCGCCGGGGTGATGCGCTCCCGGCGGAGCCGCAGAAACGCGGCGAGTTCACCGCGCCGGGCGGCCGCGGCGGCTGGGGAACGGGGGTTGGTGCTGGACACCGCACCATCATGCGGGACGCCGTGACCCCGTGCCAGATACCGCCGGTACCAGGATCACTGGATATCTGGTACCCGAATCCCCCGGCCGTGATCATCGCTGCCATGAGTGAGATGACCCAGGACCGCCGGCCCGGATCCGGCCGGATATCCGCCGCCGAATCCGTGGACGACGGCACGGTGTACAGGAAGCCCGTTGCCCCGAACGCAAAACGACCGCGGCACACCGGAATTCTTCTCGTCATTCTCGGCGCGGTCTTCATGGCGCTGCTGGATGCCACCGTGGTGAATGTCGCCACCCCGACCATGCGGACCGATCTCGACACCACCGGTTCCGCACTCCAGTTGATCGTCTCCGGCTATACGATTTCCTATGCGGCGCTGCTGATCACCGGCGCCCGGCTCGGTGCCCGGCACGGCTTCCGGACCGTCTTCCTGGCCGGTCTCGCCACCTTCACCCTCGCCTCGTTCGGCTGTGGTCTGGCGCCGGGGGCGGGGGTGCTGATCGCCGCCCGGGTGGTGCAGGGCATCGGGGCGGGGCTGATGGTCCCGCAGATCTACAGCCTGATCCAGCTGACCTTCGAAGGCCCCGCCAGGGCACGGGCGTTGAGCCTGTACGCGGCGGTGATCGCGGTCGCCGTGGTCGTCGGCCAGGTCGCCGGCGGACTGCTGGTCAGTGCGGATCTGTTCGGCACCGGCTGGCGCCCGGTCTTTCTGATCAATGTGCCGGTCGGGCTGGCGCTGCTGGCCGCCGCGGTACGGCTGCTGCCCGCCGGGGCGCCCCCGTCGGCCAAGGGCCTGGACCTGCCCGGCCTGGTCACCCTGACGGCCACGCTGCTGCTGCTCGTCGTCCCGCTGGTCCTGGGCCACGAGCAGCACTGGCCGCTGTGGACGACGCTCTGTCTGAGCGCGGTGGTCCCGATGGCCGTGGTGTTCGTGCTGGTCGAGCGGGGGGTCGCACGGCGCGGCGGGGCTCCGCTGGTGCCCGGCCGGGTGCTGCGCTCGAAGGACCTGGTGTGCGGTGCGGCCGCGCTGTTCTTCGGCATGGCCGGTTACGCCGGCTTCCTCTTCTCCTTCTCCCAGCATCTCCAGTCGGGGCTGGGCGAGTCCGCGACCCACGCCGGTCTGGCCTTCGCCCCGCTGGCCGTCGGCATCGCCACCGGCAGCCTCACCTGGCAGAAGCTGCCCGCCCGATGGCATCTGCCGATGATCGCCGCGGCCTGCGCCCTGACCGCGGCCGGTTACCTCGGCATCGGGTGGGCCCTGCGCACCGGCGGCCACGGCGGTCTCGTCCTGCCGGCGCTCCAGCTCCTCTGGGGCCTCGGTCTCGGGTACACCACCAGCCCGCTGCTGACCCTCGCGCTGTCCCGGATCGAGCCCGCGGACGCCTCGGACGCCAGCGGGGTGCTCACCACCGTCCCGCAGCTCGCGCAGGTGGTCGGGGTCGCGGCGTACGGCAGCGTCTTCCTGGCCCTCGCGGACCGTCCCGGGACCGCGGGCGCCGCCGGTGCGCCGTCGGCCGTCGTCTCGGCGCAGGCCCTGTACGCGACCGCGCTGCCGGCGGCGGCCGGCGCCCTGCTGGGGGCGCTGGCGCTGCTCCCGCTGCTGCGCACCCGGCGCTGAGCGTGGATCGGCGCCCCACCGGCCCAGAGACGTACAGCAGAGCCGTCGCGCCGGACGGCCACCCGGGCGATACTGAAGTTTGAGCCCAAACGGAGTGTCGGTACCGGGGTCCCGGCGGCCCCGCCAACGGGAGGGGGTGACCGGCATGCGTGCCTTGGTCATCGTTCACGACCATCTGTCCACCGCGGGCCACGTGGGCGAGCGGCTGGCCGAACGGGGCTATGAGCTCGACGAACTGCTCGTCGTGCCGGCCGAGCGGTATACGACCCCGGACGTCGACGTGGCGTTCCCGGCGGCCGAGCACTATGGCCTGATCCTGACGCTGGGTGCTCCATGGTCGGTGGCGCGGAGGAACGCCTGGATCGAGGCGGAACTGGCCCTGCTGCGCTCGGCGCACCGGGCCGGGGTCCCGGTGCTCGGCATCTGCTTCGGCGGCCAGGCGCTGGCCACCGCGCTCGGCGGGGGCGTCGAGGCCGCCCCGCGCTTCGAACTGGGCTGGAGCCGCCTGACGACCGACGCACCGGAGCTGGTCGGGGCGGGCCCCTGGTTCCAGTTCCACGGGGAGCGCTGGCTGCTGCCGCCGGGCGCCCGGGAGCTGGCGCGCAACGACGTCGCCTCACAGGCCTTCGTCTGCGGCCGCTCCTGGGGCGTGCAGTTTCATCCGGAGGTGACGCCGGAGGTGCTCCAGGCGTGGTTCGACGAGGACGGGGCGGCGATCGCGGCCGAGGTGGGCGTCGACCCGGAGCAGTTGGTGGCCGAATTGCGGGCAGATCTCCCTGCCGTCCGCGCGCGGGCCCGCACGTTGGTGGACGCTTTCCTTGATCACATAGCCGGGAGCGGGTCCAAATGATGGAACCGGGTCACACATGAGCGCGTGATTCTCGCCACCCCTGATAGGGGTGGCGCTCAGATGAGCACTAGAAGCGGGGCTCCATCTCTCCAATGGTGGCACCGGGTGCCATGCTTCATGTGTTCGACTCATTAACCCATTCGTGGCGCTGCGTAGCATAGTTTCACTCTTCGGCTACGTAGCGCAGTGATGCATTCAGGTAATGAAGCATGGTCCAAACGCGTGATCACTTTCGATCTGGTGGCGGACGACTGGTTACGCAGGTATGTCGACCAAGTGGACGTACCCATACGCCTTCGATCTGGGTATGTTCCTCGCCGTCAGGGCAGCCCGTCGGCGAGGAGACAGTGCCGTGCCGGAAACACAAGATCCCCACGTAACCCAGCGTTCGTCCGCGAAGTTCGTCTATGACTTCACCGAGGGCAACAAGGACCTCAAGGACCTGCTCGGCGGCAAGGGTGCGAACCTCGCTGAGATGACCAACCTGGGACTTCCGGTCCCTCCCGGCTTCGTGATCACTACTGAAGCCTGCAAGGTCTACCTCGACAGCGGCACCGAGCCCGCGGCACTCCGTGCCGAGGTCTCCGAGCACCTCGACGCCCTTGAGCAGAAGATGGGCAAGAAGCTCGGCCAGGCCGATGACCCGCTGCTCGTATCGGTGCGTTCCGGTGCGAAGTTCTCCATGCCCGGCATGATGGACACCGTCCTCAACATCGGCCTCTCCGATGCGTCGGTTTCCGGCCTCGCCGCGCAGGCCGGCGACGAGCGCTTCGCGTGGGACTCCTACCGCCGCCTCATCCAGATGTTCGGCAAGACCGTGCTGGGCGTCGACGGCGAGCTCTTCGAGGAGGCGCTGGAGGAGGCCAAGCAGGCCAAGGGCATCCGCGTCGACATCGACCTGGACGCCGCCGACCTCCAGAGCCTGGTCGCGCACTTCAAGGACATCGTCGCCAAGGAGACCGGCCGCGACTTCCCGCAGGAGCCGCGCGAGCAGATGGACCTCGCGGTGCGCGCGGTCTTCGACTCGTGGAACACCGACCGCGCCAAGCTCTACCGCCGCCAGGAGCGCATCCCCGGCGACCTCGGCACCGCGGTCAATGTCTGCTCCATGGTCTTCGGCAACCTCGGCCCCGACTCCGGCACCGGTGTCGCCTTCACCCGCGACCCCGCCAGCGGCCACCAGGGCGTCTACGGCGACTACCTCCAGAACGCCCAGGGCGAGGACGTCGTCGCCGGTATCCGCAACACGGTCCCGCTCGCGGACCTGGAGCAGATCGACAAGGCGTCGTACGACCAGCTGATGCAGATCATGGAGACGCTCGAAACGCACTACAAGGACCTGTGCGACATCGAGTTCACCATTGAGCGCGGCAAGCTGTGGATGCTCCAGACCCGGGTCGGCAAGCGCACCGCCGGTGCCGCCTTCCGGATCGCCACCCAGCTCGTCGACCAGGGCCTGATCGACGAGGCCGAGGCCCTCCAGCGGGTCAACGGCGCGCAGCTGGCGCAGCTGATGTTCCCCCGCTTCGACCTCGGCGCGCAGTCCGAGATGATCGGCCGCGGCATCGCCGCCTCCCCGGGCGCGGCGGTCGGCAAGGCCGTCTTCGACTCGTACACCGCCGTCAAGTGGTCGCGTTCCGGCGAGAAGGTCATCCTGATCCGCCGGGAGACCAACCCCGACGACCTCAACGGCATGATCGCCGCCGAGGGCATCCTCACCTCCCGCGGCGGCAAGACCTCGCACGCCGCCGTCGTCGCCCGCGGCATGGGCAAGACCTGTGTCTGCGGCGCCGAGGAGCTGGAGGTCGACACCAAGTCCCGCCGGATGACGACCCAGGACGGGTTCGTCATCGAGGAGGGCGACGTCGTCTCCATCGACGGCTCCACCGGCAAGGTCTACGCCGGTGAGGTGCCGGTCGTGCCGTCCCCGGTCGTGGAGTACTTCGAGGGCCGGATGCACGCCGGCGCGGAGGACGCCGACGAGCTGGTCAAGGCCGTCCACCGGATCATGGCGTACGCGGACCGGGTGCGCCGGCTGCGCGTACGGGCCAACGCCGACAACGCCGAGGACGCCGCCCGCGCCCGCCGGTTCGGCGCCCAGGGCATCGGCCTGTGCCGCACCGAGCACATGTTCCTCGGTGAGCGCCGCGAGATGGTCGAGCGCCTCATCCTGGCCGACACCGAGACCGACCGGGACGCCGCGCTCAGCCAGCTGCTGCCGCTCCAGAAGGCCGATTTCATCGAGCTGTTCGAGTCGATGGACGGGCTCCCGGTGACGGTCCGGCTGCTGGACCCGCCGCTGCACGAGTTCCTGCCCGACATCACCGAGCTGTCGGTGCGGGTCGCGCTCGCCGAGGCCCGCAAGGACGCCAACGAGAACGATCTGCGCCTCCTCCAGGCCGTGCACAAGCTGCACGAGCAGAACCCGATGCTGGGCCTGCGCGGCGTACGCCTCGGCCTGGTCATCCCCGGTCTGTTCGCGATGCAGGTGCGGGCGATCGCCGAGGCGGCCGCCGAGCGCAAGAACGCCAAGGGCGACCCGCGTGCGGAGATCATGATTCCGCTGGTCGGCACCGTCCAGGAGCTGGAGATCGTCCGCGAGGAGGCCGAGCAGGTCATCGCCGAGGTCGAGAAGACCCACGGCGTCGAGCTCAAGCTCACCCTCGGCACGATGATCGAGCTGCCCCGCGCCGCCCTCACGGCCGGTCAGATCGCGGAGTCCGCGGACTTCTTCTCCTTCGGTACGAACGACCTGACCCAGACGGTCTGGGGCTTCAGCCGCGACGACGTCGAGGCCAGCTTCTTCACCGCCTACCTGGAGAAGGGCATCTTCGGCGTCAGCCCGTTCGAGACCATCGACAAGGACGGCGTGGGCTCCCTGGTCCGCAACGCCGTCGCGGCCGGCCGCGCCACCCGCCCCGACCTCAAGCTCGGGGTCTGCGGCGAGCACGGCGGTGACCCGGAGTCCGTCCACTTCTTCCACGAGGCCGGACTGGACTACGTCTCCTGCTCCCCGTTCCGCATCCCGGTCGCACGACTGGAGGCGGGCCGGGCGGCCGCCGAGTCCAAGGGCAGCGACAGCCGCTGACCCCACCGGGGCACCGCGGGCGCCAGGCGCGTCCGCGGCCCCCGGACAGCCCACCGGAGCCGGTGCCACGGCACCTCACCCTCACCGGCCTGACACCGGCTCCGGCACCCCGACGAGGGCGGCACCTGTGCGGAGGTGCCGCCCTTCGTCATATCCAGACGTTGTGGCCGCCGCCCCGCCATTCGATCAGGTCATGGTCGTCGAGCGACACCACGTCGGTGTCCAGCCCGGCCCGGCGCAGAAACTCCAGAAGATCGACGCTGCTGTACGCGAGGCCGAGGATCTCGCCCTCGATCGTGACGCGCCGGCCACCGGTGGGCGACGGCGGATGCACGATGACGGGCGGGTGCTCGGCCATGCCTCCAGCCTGCCCCTGTGGCCCCGAGGGTGCATCCGGTGGAGAGGGGCCGGACGACGGCCCGCGTGCTCCTGCCCGGTCCGACGAGAGCGGCACCTGTGCGGAGGTGCCGCCCTCGTTTTCTCCGGACTCCCCCCTCGGGAGCTGCCGCCACCCCGGTCGGCGCGGGAAGGCGGCCTTCAACGGGGCTGGCGAGCGGCCGGTGGTGTGCCCATCACCCCCCACGGGATCGAGCAACCCGGTCCGTTCGCACCGCCGTTGAATTGACTACAGCATTCCTTCCGGCCCCCTGGTGGCGCGACCACTTTCAAGTCTGGCCAAAAGGGCATGGTGACCGCGCGTGTTGGCGTGCATACTCAGGCGTGCCGGGGGCCGACTGAGGAAACCAGGGGTGGGGGTTCGGTGTTACGCGTCCATTTCAGTGGACTCGATCTGGCCCGTGTGCGCATTGCGGCACGCCCGGACGCACTGTGGGAGACCGTCTTAAGCTTTCACCGGCTACGTGACAGACGGGACGATTCGGCGTTCGGCAAATGGCGATCGGAAACACGGGGAAGGTTGAATGGCGAAGCGCGGCTGCTGGCGCCGCTGGTGCCCACGCGCGGCTATTTTCCCGATTTCCTGACGCCCGCCGAAGGGCTCCTCGGGATGACCGACGCGCTCGCCGCCCTGCGGGAGACGCCCGCCTCCCGGCTGGGCGCCGAGCTCGGCCGGCTCTCCACTGCCGCCCGCCCGTTCCCGTCGTGGATACGGGCGATGGCCGACGGCGACACCCGTGCCCTCGGCCGGCTCGCCGGAATACTCCTGCGCTATTACGAGGCGGCCGTCGCTCCGTACTGGCCGCGCGTCCAGGGCCGTATAGAGGCCGACCGGGCGGCCCGTGGCCGGGCGCTGCTCGACGGCGGCGCGGACCGGCTGCTCGCCTCGCTCCCGCCGATGATGCGCTGGCGCCCGCCGGTCCTGGAGGCCGACTATCCGGTGGACCGCGATCTGCACCTCAACGGCCGGGGGCTGTTGCTGCTGCCGTCGTACTTCTGCCGCCGCACCCCCGTCACCTTCCACAACCCGGACCTGACGCCCGTCCTGGTCTACCCCGTGGAGCACCCCGCGCCCCGGCTCACGCCCCAGGTCCCGCCGGAGCGCTCCCTGGGCCGGCTGGTCGGCCAGACCCGCTCCGCGATACTCCAGCGGATCGGCGTCGGCTGCACCACCAGCGAACTCGCCCGGCGCGCCGATGTCTCGCTGGCCTCCGCCAGCCAGCATGCGACGGTGCTCCGCGACGCCGGTCTGCTGCTCACCCTGCGGCAGGGCAACGCGGTGCTGCACACCCTCACCCCGCTGGGCGCCGCCCTGCTGCGCGGCGCACGCCCGGCGGAGGAGGCGGCGTACGAGCGGCTCCGGTGAGAAGCGCCGGGGGCGGGTGCAGGGGCGCCGAGGGCGTCGTGCCGGGGCGGGAGGCAGGGACTTCCGCCGGTGGCGTCCCCGCGGTCAGTAGGGGCGGTCGCCCGCGATGGCGACCCGTTCGGCGACCCGGCGGTGCGTCCCGTAGTCGTTCACCGCGTAGTGCTGGGTGGCGCGGTTGTCCCAGAACGCGAGATCCCCCGGCTGCCAGCGCCAGCGCACCTGGTACTCCGGCACCTGCGCCTGCTGGAACAACAGCCGCAGCAACCGGTCGCTCGCCGCCCGGCCGAGACCCACGATGCGGGTGGTGAAGGAGGCGTTGACGAACAGCATCCGGCGCCCCGTCTCCGGGTGCCGGCGTACCACCGGATGCACGACCGGAGGGAACTCCTCCTGAAATGGCGCCAGTTGAGCGGGGGAGTAGAAGCGCGCGAAGCCCGGAAGATAGTCGTGCACCGCCCGCGCCTCATTGATCCGTGCCCGGATTTCCGGTGGCAAATTGTCGTATGCCGCCGCCATATCGGCCCACATGGTGTCCCCGCCCGCGGGCGGCACCGTACGCAGCTGCAACACCGCGCCCATCGCCGGGCGTTCCCGGAACGTCACATCCGTGTGCCATACATTTTCGAACGTCGGGACCCCGCCGGCCGTCTTGTCGAAGCGCACCACGTCCTTCGAATCCCCCGGCGCCAGCAGCGGATTGGTCTCCAGCTCGCCCCAATTCCGGGCGAATTCCCGCTGCGCCGGGGAGCTCAGCCGCTGCCCGCGGAAGAACAGCACCTTCCACTCCAGCAGCGCCCGGTTCAGCTCCGTACGCAGCTCCGCGGACAGTGGCCGGGACAGGTCCAGCCCACGGATTTCGGCCCCGATGGTGGCCGCCTGCGGCACGACCTCGAAGCGCTCGTAGGGCCGGTCGTCCCAGCCGTCGGGTGTCCGGCGCAGGAGGCGGGGCCCTTCGTACAGCCCGTCGGCGGGGATGCGGTGGGGGCGCAGGGCGGGAGTGGCGGCAGGAGCAGGAATGGCGGGAGTGGTGCCCGGGGCGGGAGCGGTGGAGCCGGTGAGAGCCGTCAACTGATCCTCCTGGAAGGGAAGGGGGGAGGCAGGGCAGGGCAGGGTGGGGCGCGGGAGAGTCGCTGGGGCGCCGGCGGGCCCGGACCGCGGATGACCGGCGGCCGGACCTCAGCTCACGGAGCCGTCAGGACGTACAGGAACAGCCGGCCGGGGGAGAGCCCACCCGGCCGCGGCGGCGCAGAAAGCTCAGGCCGCGGGGCGCGCACTCGCCGTGGGGGCCGCGGTCGCGCGGCTCCGCCTCACGGACGTCCAGGTGCGTGCTCATGCCACGCACCGTACCCCCTCAGCCAGGTGTCCTCAATGCGTCAGTCATCGATCCCACTGCGCTCCACCCCCGCGACGATGTACCGCTGGAGCACCAGGAACACCACCACCAGCGGGGCGATCGAGACCGCCGCGGCCACGAACAGCTCATGCAGATTGAGGTTCTGCGCGGTGGTGAACGTCGACAGCGCCACCTGCACCGTCCAGGCCTCCTGGTCCTGACCGATCACCAGCGGCCACAGGAACGCGTTCCAGGCGCCGATGAAGACGATCGTGCCGACGGCGGCGAAGACCGGGCGGGCGTTGGGCACCACGATGCGCCAGTACGTCCGCCAGTAGCCGAGCCCGTCGACCCGCGCGGCGTCCTCCAGCTCCCGCGGGAAGCCCAGGAAGTACTGCCGGAAGATGAAGCAGGCGAACGCGCTGAACAGCGTCGGAATGACCAGCCCGCGCAGCGTGGAGATCCAACCGAGCGACGACACCAGCACAAAGCTCGGCACGAACGTCACGGCCGCCGGGACCATCAGCGTCCCCAGGATCGCGTAGAAGACGATGTTGGCGTGTGGGTACGGAATCCGGGCCAGGCCGTACCCGGCGAGTGAGGCCAGCAGCACCGTACCGGCGGTCGTCGACACCGCGATCAGCGTGGAGTTGAGCAGCGCCCGCCCCAGCGGCAGGTTCGGGTCCTGGAAGACCTCGGTCAGATTCGACCACTGAAGCACCCGCGGGAAGAACGTCCAGTCGGGTGCGGTGATGTCCTGTTCCGTCGCCAGCCCGTTTCGCACCAGCAGATAGAAGGGCACCAGGAACAGCAGCGCCAGGGCCACCACCAGCACCACCCGCAGCGCCCGCCCGGCCCTCGTCAGCGCATCGTCCATCCCGCTCACTTCTCCATCCCCGCTCACTCCTCCTTGCGGCCGAGGCCGAACCAGCGGGCCTGCACCACCGTCGCCACCGCGATGATCAGCGCCAGGATCACCGCACCCGCGCTGCCCAGCCCGAGGTTCTGATCCCGGCCCAGCGCCGTGTAGTAGAGGTAGACCAACGGCGGCCGGGCGTACGGCGGATAGCCGCGCGCATCGCTCAGCAGGTTGTAGAACTCGTCGAACGCCTGGAACGCATTGATCACCAGCAGCAGCACCACCGCCACCGACGTGGCCCGCAACTGCGGAAAAGTGAGGTGCCGGAACGTCTGCCAGCCGGGCCGCGCCCCGTCCACCGCCGCCGCCTCGTACAGCTGCGGCGGGATCCGCTGGAGCCCGGCCAGGAAAAGGATCATGTAGAACCCGGCCTGCAACCACAGCCGTACGGTCACGATGACCAGCCAGTACCAGGGCGGATCGGTCGTCGACAGCCAGGCCGTCTGGTCCGCCCCGAACCACCCCAGCACGGTGTTCGCCAGCCCGAACCGCACCCCGTTGAAGATCGACAGCTTCCAGATCACCGCCGCGACGACATACGAGCAGGCCGTCGGCAGAAAGAACACCGACCGGAAGAACGCCTGGGCGAACCGCAGCCGGTTGACCATCAGCGCAAGCGCCAGCGACAGCACATACGTCGCCGGCACGATGAACGCCGTGAACAGCAGAAACGTCCCCAGACTGCCGAGGAAGGACGCATCGCTCAGCATCGCGCCGTAGTTGCCCAGCCCGACGAAATCCGCGCCGGACGGACTCACCGTGTTGTGCGCGTCGAAGAAGCTCAGATAGACGCTCCACGCCAACGGCACGTAGGTGAACAGCCCCAGCCCGACGGCGAACGGCCCGACGAAGGCCCAGAACCACAGATTCCGCCGCTGCGGCCCGAGCAGCCGGACACCGAGCGAAGGCCGCCCGGCAACCGGCGCGACCGCCGCCCGGCGGACCGGCTCGTCCGTGACCCCGACCGCCCCTCCGCCCCCTCCGCTCCCTCCGCTCCCTCCCGCCGTCACTTCTTCCTGACCCGCTGAAGCTCGGCGTTGACCTTGCGCACCACGGTCCTCAGCTCACTCTCCGGGTTGGCGCCGTCCTTGATGATCCGGCTCAGCGCGTCCTGATAGGCGGTACGGTCCGCGGTCGTCCACAACAGCGGCTCCGCATAACCGTGATCGGTGGCCAAGCGCACCGCATCCGCCGCCGGCCCCTCCCGCAGCTGCTCGGCCTTCTTCGCCAGCGAGATCCGGGCCGGGATATGGAACCCGTACGACAGCGCGAAATCCTGCTGGAAATCGGTGCGGTCCACCCACAGCCACTTCACGAAGGCCTTCGCCTCCGCCTTGCGCCTGCTCCGCGCACTGACCGCCGAGCCATAGGCACCCACCGGAACGGACGGCTTCCCGCCGCTGCCGTCCGCCGGGAACGGCAGCACCCCGAAGTCGTCCCCCAGCGCCTTCTTGATCTGCGGCAGCGCCCACAGCCCCGACCACTGCATCGCGGTCAGCCCCTGGATGAACGCGGCCGGATCGGACCAGTCCGTGGGCGCCCCCAGCAGCAGTGACTTGTCGGCGTACAGCTGACGGATCTTGGTGAGAGTGCGGGCGGCGGCCGGATCGTCGAACCCGGCCTTGCCGTCCGCGTCGACCAGACTCAGGCCGGCGGCGAACAACGGCGTCCCGCCGAGCACCCCCACTCCGCCGTCATTCCCCAGGAACAGCCCCTTGGCCTTCTTGTTGCTGAGCTTCTTCGCCCCGTCCACCAGCTCATCGAGCGTCCGCGGCGGCCGGACCCCGGCCTCCCTCAGCAGGCTCTTGCGGTAATAGAGCAGCTGCATGTCCACGACCTGCGGGATGCCCCAGACCTTGTCCTGCCAGATCTTCGGCGCCAGCGCGGCCTGGTGGAAGTCATCCTTGACCGGCTCGACGACATCGGTCAGATCGACCACCTGCCCGCCCTGGATCTGCTCCAGCAGCGGCCCGTTGACCTCGAACACATCCGGCCCCGAGTCGGTCAGCAGCGCCGCCGCCGTCTGCCGGTCGTAATCCCCCGGCCGCCACTGCACCGAGACATCCGCCTTCCGGTACGCGGCGGCATACCGCTTCACGGCCCGCTCGGCCCCCGGCTCGCCGTACTGGTGATACCACTGCTTGATCTCCGGCCCCGAACTGCCGCCGCCCCGCCCGGTGTTGGAACCGCATGCGGTCGTCAGGCCCGCGGCAAGCGCGACCCCACCCCCGGCCGCCAGCAGCCGCCGCCTGTTGATCTCGGTCATGTCAGGTCGCCCCCTGCGGTCGTCACCTTTCGCACGACACGTCGTCCCGTGCGCTTGTCACGTCCCGGTTATGGTCGATCACCGACGGTGCGGTCGTCCATGGTGCCGTATGGGGTGATGGGGGCATTTGGTCTGTGCGGGAACGTTGGCCGCCGTTGGGCTCCCCCGCCGCCTGGTCGGTGTCCGGAACGAACTCGTGGACCCGCAACTTGACCGAATCGCGTGCCAAGGTCGGCTGTTCGGCCCTGACCGTTCCTGCCCGGCCCTGCCTTCGCGGGACAATACGGAGATGAACTCGGACAGTGGCGACGACCGACGACAGGAATCGTGCGGGACACCAGGCGAACTGCGTGGCGCGGCGGTCGTGCTGCGGCCGACAACGGAAGCGGATGTCCCCACCCTCGACCGCATCGTCCGGGAGCCGGAAGTCGCGGCGTGGTGGTCCGTGCCCGACGACTACCGGGACATGCTCGCCGTTCTCGTCGACGACGAGGTCATCGGGGCGATCCAGTTCTCCGAGGAGACGGACCCCGAATTCCGGCACGCCGGCATCGACATCTTCCTCACCACGAACCGCCACGGCCAGGGCCTGGGAACGGACGCCGTCCGCACACTCGCCCACTGGCTGATCCACAAACGCGGCCACCACCGCCTGACCATCGACCCGGCCGCCGCCAACACCGCCGCCATCCGCAGCTACCGCAAGGTCGGCTTCAAACCGGTGGGAATCATGCGCGCTTACGGACGCGACTACCGCACGGGCGGGTGGGCGGACGGCTTGCTGATGGATCTGCTGGCGGATGAATTGACGTGAGCGGCACGACGGGAAGGCCCTGGGTGAGCGGGACGGGACGGCGGACGCATCCGCTGTGCACCCCGGGCGCTTCGCCAAGCCGGCCGGGGCCACCGAATGCAGGGCGGGAGACTGAGCTCAAGTGATGAGGCGGCGGCGCTCGCGGTAGCGGGCGATCGGTGTATCCGGGGGGAAGCTGGGGACGAAGGCAGCGCGCCGTCAGTTGTGGAGATGACGAGGTGACTTCCACCGAAGGACCGAGGCTCGGTGGGCGGGAGCGTGGCGTAGAAGAGAGAGCCGCTGTCGAACTCCTGGACCCGCACGGAGGCGAGGGTGCCGTCGTGGCAGCGGGGCCGAAAGGCGGCGTGGGCTGTTGCCGGCGCTTCGTCGACGGTCGTCGGTACGGCGTTCCGGAACTCCGGCGAATCGCTCTGCTCCGTCATGCCTTCCCTTGTGTGCGGTCTGCGGTCTGCGGTCTGCGGTCTGCGGTCTGCGGCCTGAGGTTTGCCGGGCTGGCGGGCCACGCCCGCTACGCGGGCGACTGGCGCTGCTGCCGATAGAGGGCGATGGCTGTCTCGGTGGGGAGGTTGGGCACGGTGACGGTTTCGCCGGTGTCCTTGGCCACGATGATGTTTGAGCCGCCGGGCGGGGCCGGCTGGGGCTCGTCCGATGCGTCGAGGGCGTCGGGGTACTCGGCGTACACGAGATAACCGATGTCGAATTCTTCGACCTGCATTGGTGCGGGCGAGCCGTCCGCCAGCGTGGGCTCGGCGTAGCGACTACGGACGATGGCGAGCGCTTCGTCGGGGGTGGTGGGCGGAGTGAGATTGTCTTGCCGGCTGGTCATGTGTCTCCTGTGGTGCACGGTTCTCGCCTGAGAACTGGTGGGGTGTTATGTGGGAAATTCGCCGACCCATTCGGCGTCGAGCAGGCCCTCGGGCAGGTACTCGGACTCAACCGTGATGGTGAAACCCGCGTCACGGGCGAGGCAGGTGACCGCTGTGAGGCCCAGGGAGATAAAGCCTTCCGGGTTGACCTCGCGGTCGTCACGGGTCCAGTGGTCCTTGTGCCATTCCAGCGCCTTGACGAGTTCGGCGTTGAACTTCTCCTCGTCGCCGCGGACCAGCTGCGTCAGCAGGTTCATCGGCGGATACATGAGGCGAAGGACGCCTCCCGCTTCGGTGTGCCGGATGGCATCGGGATCGGTGCCTTCCACGGCGGCCACCAACTTGTCGCCGAGTTGGGGCTGCTGCAGCCAGTAGGCCTGCAGAGCCTCGACCCAGTGATAGAGGTATTCGTCAAATACCGCGCCGGAGTTACGCAGGAGTGATACCGGGACCTGGCACAGCTCGTTCAGGCGCCCCTTCTCCCGGCACACACAGGCCAGCCAGAAGGCCGTGAGCCAGTTGCCGGCGTCCACCCAGGACTGAGCTCCGGCCGGGATGGTGCGGCGCTTGTGATCGATGAGGCATTCCACGCTCTCGGTGTTCGCCCGCGCCGAGGCGAAGAGCGCGGAGCCCACCTGCATCGCCGTGACACATGACTCCCACGTCTCAAGCTTCGCGGCCGTCGGGTCATCGGCGCAGCGCACATTGAGCACCTGGACCGCAGAGGCCAAGGTCGTGGTGAACCATTCCGAATTCCTCGAAAGGCTGTCAATTTCCGTCTGCAGGTCCGGGGTCAGTACCTCCAGCAGGAGGCCGACGTTCCTCGTGGGGAACTCATGCCGAGGAATTTTGATCATTCTGCTGCTGCTTCTCCTTTCTGTCCTGATATCGAACTGGTACATCTCGCGCCCCCATGCTTCTCGCCGTCCGGCACTCAGCCATCGATATCTTCCTCACCACGAACCGCCACGGCCAGGGCCTCGGAACGGACGCCGTCCGCACACTCGCCCATCGGCTGATCCACAACGCGGCCACCACTGCCTGACCATCGACCCGGCCGCCAGCAACACCGCCGCCATCCGCAGTTACCGCAAGGTCGGCTTCAAACCGGTGGGAATCATGCGCGCTTACGGACGCGACTACCCCACGGGCGGGTGGGCGGACGGCTTGCTGATGGATTTGCTGGCGGATGAATTGATGTGAGGGGGCCGCGGCCGAGAATGTCCTGAGCGAGACGGGACGGCGGACGCATCTGCTGCGCTCCCCTCGTGTCGATGTCGAATTCCCGCACCTGTACGGGCGCAGCGGTGCCGTTCGGGCAGCGGAGCCGGAAGCCGGCGCGGACTGCGGCCAGTGCTTCGTCGGCGGACGTCGGCACGGTGGTCCAGGGGTCCTCCGGCGAAACGCTGGATTCGTTCTGCGACGTATTATTGTCCGTCTTGCAGCGTCTCCGGCCGGTAGAACTTACGGAAAAGGGCGATCGAGTCGGGGAGTGGCCGGTGCGGGACCCGGCAAATCTCGCCGGTGTCCTTGGTGACCACGACACAGGAACCTCCGGGGCTTCTGGGCCGATTGCGCTCTCCCGTCGGGGTGGTCTTCGGATGGGGAGGGAGTTCGGCGTAGACGATGTATCCGATGTCGAACTCGCTCACGTTGAGCGGAGCGGGGGAACCGTCCGGCCAAACGGGCGAGTACTGCGTGCGGGCAATCTCAATGGCTTCCTCGGCGTTGGTCGGCACCGGCCGGTCGGGTTGTCCGGGGCTTGGGGGATTGGATTGCGTCATGTCGTTACCTCACCTTCCTATTCCCGCGAGTGAGCTCCAAGGCTTCTTCGGCACTTATCAGCAATGGTCGATCGGGCGTTGAAGAGCTGTGATCTGCCATGTGGGTTCCTCGCTGTATTCAACTCGTGCAGTGTTGGGGGAGCTGACTCCACGCTTGACCGGAGGAAGGGGGAGGCCTACGGCTCGACCTCCGGGTCATTGAGCAAGGTGTCCCAGATCTCGCCGGAGGCAGCCTCGCGGTCAATCTCCAGGAGCCAGGACCGCAGCTCCGCTTCCGCCGCGGCCTGGTCCACGGTAAGTGATGCGGAGAGCATTAGGTGATATCGCCCCATCAGGTGGAACATGGCGAAGAATTGACTCAGGCTACTGCCTGCCAGCTGATCTTCCACAGCATCGGATGTGCACAGAACCTGTCCCGTTTCACCGTCCAGGATCAGGTCGCCGCCGAGGAGATCCCCCAACGCGACGTAGGGACCGGTCCGCTGGTTCGCTGAAGCTTGTAGCTCATCCGGCGGCGGAATCTCTCGAAGCGAATGAGTGTCCAGACCATGTGTGTTGAGGGTGAGAAGCTCCACCATGGGCAGGCCGTGTTCCACGAGCCACTGAGCGGCTTCTGTGTCGCGCAGGCCTTCGGGGATGCTCGACTCGGTAGGCCGGAACAGCGAATCTTTCCCGAATACTTCGGTCAGTTGGGCTGCTGTGGGGTTCCGGAAAGCTTCGGGGAGCGGGCGCGCGACGACCTCGCGGTCGTACGCATCCAGCAAGGGAACGCCGTGCCAGGGCAGCGCGTCGTGTTCCGGTTCCTTCTGGAGGATTTCCATAGCGAAGACTCCGCGGTCTCCACCCAATACGGCGATGTCCCCGATCCGTACGGCCGCGCGAATGTCCCTGGGGCAGCGGGGGAGGAAGACAGCCCGGGATTCACCAGGGGCCGGGCGCCAGCCATGTGACGTGTTCACCATGCGTCGTGGCTCCAGGACCTGGGTGCTCGAATCAGCCGAGTCGAGCGGCCGGCCTGAGCGGAGTTCCCATGACCATGTGGTTCCGAGCAATTCGTTGGTCGCGGTAGCCGTGTGTTCGGTGCAGGTGAGACTGGTGATGCCGGTCGGGCGGCGTGAAAGGTTCTCCCCGAGGAAGGCACCGGCCGGACGTAGTTCGGACCACAAGGTCCGCCACTCCAAGGTCACTTCGGAGGCGAGTACCGCGTTTGCGGCCTCTTGATCTCCATGGGTGACGGCAAAATGGTGCAGCCAGGCTGCCCACTCGCCTTGGCGCATGGGTTCCATACCGGACAGCTCGCTGAACCGCAGGTGCGCGGCCATGGTGTCCGGTGGGACGTCCCGGCCGAAGACAGCGCGATATGCCTCCAGGACCGAACTCGGATCCAGGAGAGCGAGTACCCTCCGGTCCTCCAGCACCTCCGGTAGATTTCCGGATGCTGCGGCATGTCCCGGCAGGCCGTGAGCCGCGTAACGAGCCAATGGGTCGCCGTCCGCCCAGCCACGGGGATACGTGTGCGCTCTCAGCCGCTCGCTCAGCAATCGCTGGACCGTCGCGTGCGCTTCGCCGGCGTCCGCGTGGGAGAGGCGCAGTGCGTGCGCGATCCCTTCGTGGGTGAAAGCCACGCCAGGACCGGTAGTTGAGTTATTCGGCACCCACTTCAGCAGATCGGGATATCGGTCCGGGAAATCCTGAAGGTCTGCGGGGGTGGTGGTCAAACCCATGCTTTCGCACAGGACGCTCCATGCCTGGACGGGGACCACGGGATATTCCGCCAATGCCAGGGACTGGATTTCGGGCGCCAGGTCCTCCGGGGCGCTCAGGGGGTTTGCGATTCCCAGGCGGATGAGATGGGGCGGCGCAGCGGTCTGCGTCTGCTGCGGCTCGGCGGTCTCCAGGGCGAAGCGGATGCGGGACCGCTTCGCCCTGCCCATCCGGAGAGCAGCGCGCCTGATGCGTCCTGGCTCGTCAGTGGTCCGCAGGGTTCCTGCCCATTGCACGTTCGTCAGGAACAGGGTGTGATCGCCGCGGATGTTCTTCACCAGCGCATCAAGGTTCTCTTTGGCGACCGAATGCGGACGCTGTACCCCGCACGCCTCCAACACCTGGAGGATCACTTCATCGGCGCGCAGCCCGAAGCAATCGATAAGTGCCGCTTCGGGCATGCGTCGGTGGGCGAGTTGCAGTGCGCGGCTCTTCCCGGTACCAGGAGGGCCGGCCACGAAGAAGACGCCACCGGCGCGGCCCGCTGCCGTCAAACCATCCAGAAGCCGGTCGGCGGAGGTATGGAGTTCCTCATTGCGCGCATCGGTCATGGACGTACCCTACTGGATGGAGAATTGGGGTGTCAGGGGAGTCGGGGCCAGGATATTTGACGTTCAGTCGTCCGCTCCCGTCCCGTTCTTTCGCTGGGCATCACGCAACGACAGCCAGATTTCGCCGACTTCGTTGAGATGGTCCTGGAATTCGGCATCGACCATGGCCTTGATCTGAGCCTTGGTCCGGGTCTGGATTCCGTTCGGATCAGGGTCGGCCACCCACGAGCCACTCCGATAGGTCGTGGCGTAATGCACGGTAGTCCCCTTGGAATGCTGGACCAGATACGGGGAGCACTCGGCGTGACCTGCGCCCTTCACCGTTCCGCAGGGTTCCCGCTCCGTGAACATGGCGCGTATCTGAATGTGCTGGCTTGCATCGTCCCCCCGCGCCTCATTCAACCGCTTCACATAGCCCACCAGATGCGGTTCGGAGTGCGCAGTGCTGACGCCCTTTTCTCCGGGAGGAATGGAGCTGTCAACGATGTAGTTTGTCTTCTCCGATTGCGGGTCGTATACCTCAATCACCGCGTAATTACGTCCACTGAAGTCCGGCCGAGTGTTGCTGGCGCCGTCACCTTCAGCTGCGTCCTTGAGGTCGGATGCCGGTCGGCCGGCATCTGCGAGTTCCGCGAGAAGGTGCCTGCGGACATTTCCGGCGAATTCCTTTGCCTCTATGAAGTTTGCCTTGCGGTGCTGCTTCACGCCGCGCGAGTCTTCTTCTTCTGCGGATTTTGCGTCGTTGGTCTGGCGCCGCGCGTCGCGTCGCAGTGGAGCCGGTCGATCCGGGTCGTCCTTCCAGCGGTACGGCCGTTCGACGGGATACGGGGAAACACCGACTGCATGACTTTCATGGAAGGAGAGGCTCAATCGGGCGATGATCGACACCACCGCTCCGCGCTGGCCGGCGTCCATGTCCGCGAAGCCGTCGAGCCTTTGCCCGAGCTCCTCCGGCGTCAGGGTGAACCTAGGGGGCTTCTTCGAGCCGGATTCGGCGTCTCCGTTCTCCGGGGTGGAGCCGCCCTCCTCCGACGGAGATTCGGGCTCATCGGGGGTCAGGTGCTGGATGAGAGCTTCGAGACTTCCGTCGTCGACCCAGTCGCGCACGCTGTCGTAGACAGCCTGCATATCTGCCTCGTAGACATCGAGTTTGTCCCGAAGGAGCTGCTGCCCCTCATCTGGCAACACCCGGACATTCTCCGGCAAGACGGGCCGGGCGAGGCGCCGGCTGCCGTGTCGGGCACGGCTGCCGGGTGGGGAGGGTGCTGTGGGGTGTACAGGGTCTGCAACGGGGGGTGCTGCTGGTAGGGGTTGGGGTTCTGGGGCTGCTGTTGGGCTTGTGCCTGTGCGTGTGCCTGGGCTTGCTGCTGTGCCTGTGCCTGTGCCTGTGCCTGTGCCTGTGCCTGTGCTTGTGCTTGTTGCTGGGCTGTGGTGGGGGTGAAGGGTTGTCGGTTGGCGTCGAGGGTGAGGTGCCAGACTTTTGTGGCCTGGGTGTTGATGGGGTTTTTGCTGACTGCGCCGCTTTGGCTGTCGACCCAGATGACTTTGCCGTTGTGGTTGACGGCGTTGAAGACGTGTGAGCCGCCGGATTCGCCGTTGGGCTTGTTGGGCCAGGCGACCAGGACGGCTGCTGATGCGCCGTGGCCGGCTTGGCGGAGTTCGTCGGCTATGCGGGCGTAGCCGTCTTTGGAGTTGTTGCCGGAGGTGCGGAACCTGGTGCCGGCGAACTGTTCGATGTGGGCGACGCCGTCGCGTTCTCCGGTCCTGTTGTCGATGCCGCCCTGGCCGTCCGGGTCGAGGGTGCGGGGTGCGGAGACCTGGGGGTTGCCGTACCAGGAATCCATGAAGGAGCGGGTGCAGTCGGCGCAGTTGTTGGAGCGGCCGTGGATGCCCATGCCGCCGTCGTTCTGCAGTTGGGCCCAGGGTTGGAATGGGTCGTTGAAGGGCCGTGGAGTGCCGTCCTGGTTGCGTGGAAAGCTCTGCTCCAAGGTGCGTTGGTCGCGTGGGAACGGCAAATGCAGGCCGTGGGGGCGGTGGTTGAGTCCGCTTCGTACGTCGGAGTTCCGTCGGACGTGCGGGGGCTGCGGGACCGGAGCCTGGTGATGGGGGTCTTGGTTCGGCGGTTGCTGTGTGTGGTGGGGGTTCTGTTGCTGGTGGTGGGGAGCCTGCTGGTGGTGAGGAGCCTGCTGCTGCGGGACACGCTGCTGCTGGTGAGGGGGTTGCTGGTGCTGGGGCCCGTGCTGCTGCGGGTGCTGCTGAGGGGGCGTGTGACTCTGCAGCGTGGGCTGGTGCTGCTGCTGAGCGTACGGCTGCTGGTGGGGCTGCTGGTTCTGTACGTGCGGCTGCTGAGCGTACGGCTGCTGATGCTGCGCGTACGGCTGCTGCTGTGGGTGGGGGAAGTTGGGGTTCGGGGCGCCGGGGTTTTGGGCGTCCGGGCGCGAAGGAGCCTGGTCGGGGCCGTCGGTCTGAGGCCGGTTCGTACCGGGCGAGTCCGGACGCTGGGCCGCGTCCGGGTGAGTGGTGTCGCCGCTCGGGTCGGCAGGGGTATGCGGGCGGCTGTCGTCCTGGCCGGGTGAGTCCGGGCGATGGGGATCGGAGTTCTCGGGCCGGGAGCCGTCGTCGCGGGCGGGGCCGTCGAGACGGGGGTTGTGCGGGGGGGCGTTCGGGGGTGGGCTGCTCGGTGTGGTCGCGGACGATCTGCGAGCCGTCGGGGCGGCGGTTGTTGCCGGGGGGTGTGGCGGGGGTGTCGCGGCGGGGACCGTCGAGGCGCGGGTTGTGCGGCGGAGGCTCCGGACGGCGATGTTGGGTGGGGTCGTTGATGACCTGCGAGCCGTCGGGGCGGCGGTTGGGGGCCGCGGGAGCGTTCCTGTTCCCGTTCCGGATGTTTCCGCTGTTGCTGTTGCCGTCGCTGCCGTTGTTGCGGGGCGGGGTGGCGCCGCGGGGCGGGGTGGTGGCGGGGCCGCCCTGGGGCGGGATGGCGGGCGACCCGTCCGGGCTCAGGAGCTGTTCGGGCGGTACACCCTGCGATAAATCTCCACCGCCGCCTCCTCGGGGAAGTTGGGCACGCTCGCCACCAAGCCGTCGATCTTGGAGATGACGATGTTGCTTCCCCCCGGGGAAGAGGGAAGGCCAGTGGGGTCCTCGGTTGCCGGCCAGCCCGCATGGATGAGGTAGCCGATGTCGAATTCATGCACGTACAGCGAGCTCGGTCCACCGGGTGAGCCGACCTCGGGGAAGTACTTCCGGCCGATCTCCAGCGCTTCTGCCTCATTCGTCGGCAGGGGCTCCGGCCCGAGCCGGGGACGGTACTCGGGCGGCGTGGGGGGCAGGCCGGCGGCACCGCCCTGCTGGTCGTATTCGGTCATCGTGCTGACTCCCAGTTGCTGATCCGGTGGACGCTGGTCAACCTAACTCACGCCATGGCGGCCCGGTCGGTTCGCCTCCGGGGTGCCCGTGCTCACCCGAACAGCACCCGTGACAGCCAGAATTCCAGCAGTTCCTGGTCGCCGGTGATGTCGAAGATGTCGCGGTCGCCCGGGACGCGGCCGTAGATGAGGAGCAGCAGGTCCGTCAGCGGGGCGTGGACGGAGACGGCGGCCGGTTCCTGGGTGCGGCGCCAGGCGAGGGTGTCGCCGGTGAGGTCGACGAGCCAGTCGGCGGCCGCTTCCGGTGGAGTGTCGGTGGCGTGGAAGTGGAGGGTGCGGCCAGGGCCGAGGAGGGCGCGGCGGTCGGGGTGGAAGTCGAACATCTCGGGCAGGGAGCCCAGTTCCATCCACTCGTCGAGGCAGTCGAGGGCGACCCGCTGGTCGACGGTGAAGTCCGCGCCGAGGGTGAGCGCGGCGTCGGCCCGGTGCATGACCGTCTCGTGGGCCATGCGGCGGGCGAAGAAGCGCGGGGAGCCGGAGGGGAGCGGGGTCCAGATCCGGGCGTCGGGGCCGGCGGCGCGGAGCGTGTCCGCGAGGAGCCGGGCGCCCTCGGTGAGCCAGGCGGCGAGGGCGGCCGGGGTCTCGGTGGTGTCGCGGGGGAGGACCCGGAGTGCGGTCTCCGGCGGGGGCTCGGTCGCCCGGGTCCGGACGAGGTCCTCGACCCAGCGGTGGGCCTCGCCCAGATGCCGGAGCAGCTGGGCGAGGTTCCAGTCGGGGCAGGAGGGCACCGAGGCGGTCAGGGACGTGTGCGCGTCGAGTTGGGAACTCAGCAGCTCGGCCTGGTGGACGATTTCGGCGCAGTGGTCGTCGTAATCCATGGTGGCGTCCATGGCGTCACGGTAGAGGCCGCCACGGACAATGAGCGGTCACCACGTGCGAGCGGGCGCCGCCAGGCGGAAGCGGAGCCGGTGGTTCCTCCGGGCGGCCATCGGGCGGGGACACCTGCGGCATTGTTCGTCGTCCCCGACCCGGGCAGGCACCAGCGGCCCGCAGTGGTTCCGCGAGCCGGTGGGGCGATGGGGGACGTGCCCGGAGAGTGCGGCGGCCCTGCGCCGTGCCGCCGTGCTCCGCCCCCTCTTTTCAGCGCCCGTATGCCGGAACGAGGGCCCGCAGGTCCTTGTAGCGGACCAGGCGGACCCCGCAGAAGTCCTCGGGGTCGTCCTCCATATCGAAGCAGGCGGCGATGATCCAGACCACTAGGAAGAGGTAGCCGCCCAGCCAGCGGCGGAACAGCCGGGGCAGCCGCGGACGGCTGGCGTCCGTTTCGCGGATGACGCGGGTACGGACCGCGAACTTGCCGAGGCTCGCGCCGCCGATGCGGGTCAGCAGGACATGGTTGAGGAACGAGATTCCGAAGCCCGCCCCGGCGACGGTGTAGAAGGTCTGAAGGGCCGGCAGATCGGCGTGGCCGGCGGAGATCAGGGCGATATAGGCGGCGGTCAGGGCCAGTAGCCCGTCGAGGAGGATCGCCCCGAACCGGCGCATGGTGTCCACCTCGTTGGGGATGCGCGGAGCCGCGGCGGGCGGACCGTACGGGGACTGCGCGGTCGGCTGCGGGGCGTACGGGTGCGCAGCGTGCGGGTGCGGCGGTCCCTGGTACGGCGGTCCCGGGTACGGCTGTTGGGGAGGGGCCGGGTGCTGCGGTCCCTGATAGGGGTGCGATGCCCCCTCGTACGGCTGTTGCGGGGGAGCCCCGTGCGGCGCCCCCTGATAGGGCTGCGGCGCACCCTGATAGGGGTGCGGCTGGTAGGGCTGTGGGGGCGGCGGGCCCTGCGGGGAGGGTTGCTGCGGAGGGAAAGGTCGTTCGTACACGGGTCCGGATCTTTCCATGCCGTGCGGGTCAGAATGCCGCAGCGGGCCGGGAGAAGTCGTAGCGGACACCGGTGAGTTGTTCCGAGGCGGCCCACAGGCGCTCGCCGTTCGCGTCCTTCTTGGTCCAGGGGGCGCGGAAGGACTGGGCGGGCGCGCCGCGCAGTCCGCTGCGCGGGCCGATGAAGGAGTCAGGGCGCATGTGCGGGGCGGTGGCCGCGCAGAGGGTGCCCAGGGCACCGCCGTCGGGGGACTGGGCGAGCACCTGGTTGGCCCGCTCGACCATCCGCTCGGTGGAGGTGCGGCCCTCCATCCGGACGCCCGCGGTCGCGAGATTGGTGGCGGCGTATCCGGGGTGTGCGGCGGCCGCGACGACCTGTGAACCGGCCGCGGCCAGCCGCCGGGTCAGCTCGTGGACGAAGAGGAGGTTGGCGCTCTTCGAGCGGGCGTAGGCGATCCAGCGGCGGTAGGTGTGCTCGCTGTTGAGGTCGCTGTAGTCGAGGTCGGCGAGGGCGTGCAGCATGCTGGAGACCGTGACGACCCGGGCGCCGGGGGTGGCGAGGAGCTTGGGCAGCAGCAGCCCGGTCAGCGCGAAGTGGCCGAGGTGGTTGGTGCCGAACTGCATCTCGAAGCCGTCGGCGGTGGTGCGGTGCGGCAGGGCCATCACGCCGGCGTTGTTGATGAGCAGGTCGAGGCGGTCGCCGTCGAAGTCGTCGAGGGTGGCGGCGAAGTCCCGTACGGAGGACAGATCGGCCAGGTCCAGGGCGCGGAACTCGGCCTCGGCAGTGGGGACTTCGGAACGCAGCCGGTCCAGCGCGGCGATGCCGCGCGTCTCGTTGCGGCAGGCCAGCAGTACGCGGGCGCCCTGGCGGGCCAGTTCGCGGGCGGTGACATAGCCGATACCGCTGTTCGCGCCCGTGACCACCACCGAGCGGCCGGTCTGGTCGGGGATGTGGCTGGTGTTCCACCTGGTCACGCCTGCACTCCTCCGTAGGGGGCAACCAGGTTACGCCGCGGAGTGAGGCGGGTGGGGTTGGAGGGGTGGGGGTGGCGGGTGCGGCGCGCGCGCCTGGACACCGGCCCCCGGCGCCGGGCCGACCCCGCTCGCCGCTGCACCGTGCCGGGCGGCCCTGCTCGCCGCTGCGCCGGTCCGGTCACGCCTCCGCACCGGTCCGGTCCGGTCACGCCTCCGCGCCGGTCCGGCCTGGTCGCGCTCCGCCCCGGCCCCGTCAGTCCCCTTCGGCGAGGCGCTTGATCGCGGAGAGGCGGGTGTCCCATGCGGCGGCCACCCGGTCCATCCACCGGGCGGTGACCTCCAGCCGCTCCGGGATGACCCGGTAGCGGGCCTCCCGGCCCTCCCGGTGGCCGGCGACCAGACCGGCCCGGTCCAGGACGCCCAGATGTTTGACGATGGCCTGGCGACTGACCGGCAGTTCCGCCGCCAGCACCGTGGCGGTCGCCTCGCCGTGGGCGGCGAGGGCGTCGAGTATCCGGCGCCGGGTCGGGTCCGCCAGCGCGGCGAACACCTCGGCCACGGCGTCCGGGCCCGCACCGGGGTCCGGGCCCGCACCGGATTCGACACCCGCGCCGCCGTCCGCACCCGCGCCGCCGTCCGCACCCGCACCGCGGGCAGGGCCGCTACCCGGGCCCCGCCCCGTCCCAGGCCGCCCCTCTCCCGGCCGCCCCGCTCCCGCTCCCGCCCCCACGTCCCTCGTCATGCCGCGAGCTGCTCCGTGTACCGCCGGATGTTCTCCACCTGGCCGGACCAGCCCTCGGAGTGGCTCTCGTAGCCGGCGGTCGGCTGCCGGTCCGCGGGGATGGTGAGCGCGGCGAAGCCGGTCTCCACGACGCGCAGCCGGGTGCCGTCGCCCTCCGGGGTGAGGGTGAACTCGACGAGGGTGGAGTTGCCCTCGGTCGCCACCTCGCCCGGGAAGGCGCTGGCCCAGCGGTAGGCGAAGTAACGCGGTGGGTCCACCGTCACGATGGTGGTCGGGAACTGTCCGTACTCGCCGTGGTCGAGCTGCATGATGCCGCCCGGCCGCAGATCGACCGGTGTCGGTGTGCCCTGCCCGAACCACGAGCCGACGTGCTCCGGTTCGGTGAGCACGGCCCACACCCGCTCCATGGGCGCGGCGATGCTGATCTCCCGCTCGATGCGGTCCCTGCCGCCGCCCGAGCCGCTGTCGGTGTTCCGGTGGCTGTCGGTGCTCATGGCGTGCGCCTCCTGCCGTTCTCGGATCGGCTGCTGCCTTACGTGCTACCCAATGGTTGCACGTGGCGGCAGGAGGTGCAACCGATGGGTTGCGCATAACGCTCCGGCCCGAACAGGTCTCAGGAGGCGCGTTCCCCGCTCCCCGTCCGTACGCGGTACGCCGGGACGGAGACCGACGGATCGTCCAGGCAGCTGCCCGACGCCAGGTCGAAACGCTGCTTGAGCAGGGGCGAGGCCACGAACGGGCGGCCGCCGGCCGAGCCGGTCAGGCCGCGGGAGAGCACCTGGGCGCCGGTGAACGGGTCGCGGTTGGCGATCGCGTAGGGCTGCCCGGCGCGGTCGACGAACAGCGCGGCCTGGGTGCCGTCCGGGAGGAGCGCGGCGACCCCGCGCCCCGGGATGAGGTCGTCCAGGGTGCAGACCGCGACCCAGCCCTGGGGGCAGCGGATCTCGACGGTGGCGGTCCCGGCGGCCGTGGTGGCGGCCCCGGTGCGGGTGCGCGGTGCGGTGGCGGTGGTCATCAGACGGAGGTCCCTTCCAGGGTGCGAACGGGCAGGGTCGGGCCGGCCAGCAGCGTCAGGTCCGGCTTGACCTGGTCGCGCTCCGGCACGAAGCGGACGGACGGGTCGGGCGCGTCGGGCGCGTTGACGAAGGAGACGAAGCGGGCCAGCCGCTCCGGGTCGGCGAGGGTCTCGGCCCATTCGTCGCGGTAGTGGGTGACATGGGCGGCCATCAGGGCCTCCAGCTCGTCGCACAGACCCAGGGAGTCATGGACCACGACGTCCCGGACGTGGTCGAGGCCGCCCTCGATCCGCTCCAGCCAGGCGGAGGTGCGCTCCAGCCGGTCCGCGGTGCGGATGTAGAACATCAGGAACCGGTCGATCAGCCGGATCAGTTCGGCGTCGCTCAGGTCCTGGGCGAGCAGATCGGCGTGCCGCGGATCGGCGCCGCCGTTGCCGCCGACGTAGAGGTTCCAGCCGTTGGAGGTGGCGATGACGCCGAAGTCCTTGCCGCGGGCCTCCGCGCACTCCCGCGCGCAGCCGGAGACCGCGGACTTGAGCTTGTGCGGGGAGCGCAGCCCCCGGTAGCGCAGCTCCAGATCGATGGCCATACGGACCGAGTCCTGCACGCCGTAGCGGCACCAGGTCTGCCCCACACACGACTTCACGGTGCGCAGCGCCTTGCCGTACGCGTGGCCCGACTCGAAGCCCGCGTCCACCAACCGGGCCCACACCTGGGGGAGTTGGTCGACCCGGGCACCGAACAGGTCGATCCGCTGACCGCCGGTGATCTTGGTGTAGAGGCCGAAGTCGCGGGCCACCTCGCCGATCACGATCAGCTTCTCCGGGGTGATCTCCCCGCCGGGGATGCGCGGCACGATCGAGTACGAGCCGTTGCGCTGGAGGTTGGCGAGGAAGTGGTCGTTGGTGTCCTGGAGGGCGGCCTGTTCCCCGTCGAGGACATAGCCGTCGGCGCCGACGCTGGGGGCGAGCGAGGCGATGATCGAGCCGACGGTGGGCTTGCAGATCTCACAGCCGTCGCCGTTCCGCGCCTCCGGGCGGCCGTGCGAGTCCAGCAGTTCGGCGAAGGTGGTCAGCCGCAGGGTGCGCACGATCTCGTACAGCTCGGCGCGGGTGTGCGGGAAGCAGCCGCACAGCCCGGTGTCGATGGTGGCGCCGGACGCGGCCAGCTCGTCGTTCATCACCGCGGTCAGCGACTTGACGCAACTGCCGCAGCCGGTACCGGCCTTGGTGCACTTCTTGACCTCGGGGAGGGTGCCGCAGGAGTGCTCGGTGACCGCCGCCCGGACCGTCCCCTTGGTCACGTTGTGGCAGTTGCACAGCACCGCGCTGTCCGGCAGCGCGGACGGGCCGAGCGCGGCGGCCCCGCCCTCGGCTCCGGCGGGCAGCACCAGCTGCTCGGGCGATACCGGCGGGACGCTGCCGGTCAGCGGGCGCAGCATGCCGTACGCCTCGGCGTCGCCGACCAGCACCCCGCCCAGCAGTTCGCCCGCGGCGCCGATCACCAGCTTCTTGTAGACACCGCTGCGGGCGTCGGAGTAGACCACGTCCAGACAGCCGTCGGTGGCGCCGTGCGCGTCACCGAACGAGGCGACGTCCACCCCGAGCAGCTTGAGCTTGGTGGACAGGTCGGCGCCGGTGAAGCCGTCGGCCGGTGCGGTGTCGGCGCCGAGTGCCTCGGCGAGGCCGGCGGCGGCCGTACGGGCCATGTCGTAGCCGGGCGCGACCAGACCGTAGACCCGGCCGTCGGCGGCCAGCGCGCACTCGCCGATCGCGTACACGGCGGGATCGGCGGTGCGGCACCGCTCGTCGACGACGATGCCGCCGCGGTCGCCGACCGGCAGCCCGCAGTCCCGGGCGAGCTGGTCACGGGGCCGGACACCGGCCGAGAAGACGACCAGATCGGTCTCGATACGGGAGTCGTCCGACAGGCCCATGGCGGTCACCGCACCGGCCCCGTCCGCGACGATCTCCTTGCCGCCGACGCCGGTGTGCACCTCCAGGCCCATCTCCTCGACGGTACGGCGCAGCGCGCGGCCGCCGCCCTCGTCGACCTGGAGGGCCATCAGCCGCGGCGCGAACTCCACGATGTGGGTGCGCAGCCCCAGCCCCTTCAGCGCCCCGGCCGCCTCCAGGCCGAGCAGCCCGCCGCCGACCACCACACCCGTGCGGGCGTTCTCGGCGTACTCCTCGATGGCGAGCAGGTCCTCGATGGTGCGGTAGACGAAACAGCCCGCACTGTCCTTGCCGGGCACCGGCGGCACGAACGGGTACGAGCCGGTGGCCAGCACCAGGGCGTCGTAGCGGACGGTCAGGCCGGAGCGGGCGGTGACCGTACGGGCCGTGCGGTCGACGGCCGTGGCCGGGTCACCGAGGTGCAGTTCGATGCCGTGGCGGGCCATGAAGTCCGGATCGACCAGGCTCAGGTCGTCCGGGCTGCGGCCGGCGAAGTACGACGTCAGCTGGACGCGGTCGTAGGCCGGGCGGGGCTCCTCGCACAGCACGACCACCCGCGCCCGCCCGGTGACACCGCGGTCGGCCAGCTCCTCCAGGAAGCGCTGGCCGACCATGCCGTGGCCGATGAGGACAAGGGTGGGGGTGGTGCCAGGCTTGGCGGCCGGCGTGGCTTCCGGGTGCGGTGGCATCGAGGTCATGTTCCTCAGCCTGCGGTCCGGCTGTTACCCGCCCGCATCTGCTCTGTTTCCCGGGCGGAACGCTGCCCTCAGTGGCGGGCGGGCCGCCGTGTGAGGGCGGGCCCCGGCCGCGTCAGGGCCCGCCCCTGGCCGCGTGAGGGCCCGCCCCTGGGGCCCGTCCGCTCCCGGCTGACCGGACGGTCAGCCCTGCGGCCGCGCCGGGCACAGCCGCCGCGGCTTGTCGTCGGTGCGCAGCTTGGCGTCCACACAGCCGCCCGGCAGACCCTCGTGCGCCCGGCTGCCGAAGTTGGCGGTGACGGTCAGCGTGCCGTCGCCGAAGACCGTGCGCTGCACGCTGCGGTCCCCGGTCAGCCACCGGAACGAGGTCAGCCGCTCGGTGCCGGCCGCCCGGTGCAGCGGCGAGAAGTACTTCTGGAGCGCCGCCATCTCAGGCCCCTTCTTCTCCAGCGCCGGGCCGTCGAGGACGTAGTTGAGCGGGGTGTTGTAGAGCATCGCCAGCAGCGCCCGGGTGGTCTTCTGCTCGGGCAGCTTCTCGTACGACAGCTCCCAGCGCTCGGCGTTGACCAGCGAACCGTGCAGCGCGGTCTCGTAGAGGGGGACGCGGTATTCGGGGTCGTACATGGCCGTGGCCAGCTCGGCGGGCAGCTTCACCGGCTTGAAGAACGCGCCCGGGGCCTTCTCCGGGAAGTAGCCGCCCCAGGTCTTCTTGTCGCGCTCCAGCTTCCACAGGCCGTCGGCGTCCACGGTCCCCGAGCCGTGGTCGTAGGCCACCACCTGGTTGGCCCAGGCCTGCGCGGACTCCGAGCCGAGCACCAGGTTCTTCGACAGCCGCCGCATACGGGCCAGCCGCATCGCACGGTCATCGGCCTTGGTCATCTCATGGCCCTTGCCGTGGTCGCGGAACAGCACACCCGTGGCATCCACATCCAGGAAGTAGCTGTCCGCGCCGTTGGCGACCATCGAGCGGGTGCGGTCGGCGAGATAGTGCTTACGCGGTTCGGCCCGCTCGAAGGCACGGGAGCTGAGGTAGCAGCCACGGTCCCCGAAACCGCCCTCCGGGCTGCCGTCCGCCTTCCGTATACAGAAGTCGGGGTAGACCCGGCCGGGCCAGACCGAGGTGGGGCTGTCGGCGGACTTCGGGTCCTGCCCGTTGGCGAAGGTGTCGTACGGGCCCACGAGATAGCCCGCCTTCTTGGCGGCCCGCACCGCCGCGGCGTTCATCGGGCCCGGACCCGCGTCGTAACCGAGCCACATCCGGTCCACGCCCAGCTGCTTCAGCCTGCCGACCCCGGAGGCGGTCCGGGCGTCGCCCCACACATAGGCGTGGAACGCGCCGAGCAGCTTGCCGTTGGCCGGGTTCTGCCGGATCTTCCGGCGCAGGCTGCCGAGCTGCCCGCGCTGGGCGAGGTAGGAGCGGTAGTCGGCGGCGGGGGCGACCGGATTGCCGTCGGTCAGCGCGAAGGAGACCTCGTAGTCACGGGTGTCCTCACCCGCGTCGAAGGCATGCGCGGCGGTGGTGCGCAGCCGGCCTCCGGTGGACGCGAGGCGCAGCGAGGTGCCGATATCGGTGGGGGTGAGATAGCTGACCCCGGCCCCGCCGCCGGACCCGCCCTTACCGCCGCCCATCGAGTAGCCCCACAGCGGAAGCGACAGCCCCTCGCTGACATCGACGGTGCTGCCGTCCAGTCCGCCCTTCTCCGCCCCGCCGTTCCAGAACGCGTCCCGCACCGGCACGTCCAGCCCCTCACCGCGCGGCAGTTGCAGGGCGGACGCGGCCCGGTCGGTCCCGGTCACCGGCCAGCTGACCGTCCCGTCACGGTCCGCCCGCAGCGTGATCCGCAGCCGCCCGCGCTCCGAACCGGCCGTGACCTCCAGCCCCTTGTCGGGGTAACTCCAGCGCGCCCCGCGGGCCGTACGCGTCACCGGCCCCGGCTTCCCGAGCCCATCGCCCGCCGGACCGGACAGCACCAGGTCCCGCCCGCCCGCGGTGCGCGCGTTCACCGCCAGCGAGGCGGTGTCGACGACGGCCGTACCGCCGCGGACGGGCAGTTCGAGCCGACTGCCCTCCAGCGTGCCGGCGGCGGCACTGTCACATCCGGCCACCCCGAAGGCGGTCGCGGTGAGGGCGAGCGAGGCGGCCAGGACGCGGGTGGTGGTGGTCCGGCTGCGGGCGGTGGTTTTGGGGGGCAGGGGAACTTCGGATGTCATGAGGACTGGATAGTCCCGGGTTTTAAGAGGGTTCTAAGAACCGCCTCATGTGGGGACTCCGCGGTAGGAGCTGAGGAGCCCCCGTGCCGGACCGCAGAGGGGCGGTATAACGCAGCAGGCTCCCGGGACTTGGTCCCGGGAGCCTCGTGCTCAAACCAGCGTGGAGATGCAGAACGGGTGGCCCGCGGGGTCCAGCAGGACCCGCCACCGGTCGGGGTCCGGCTGAAACTCGGGCTTGACGGCTCCCAGCGCGAGCAACCGAGCTTGGGCGGCATCCAAGTCATCGACGCCCAGTTCGATGTGGGCCTGCTTTTCCCGGGACGGGTCCGGCCAGGTGGGAGGGCGGTAGTCGGCCAGCCGGTTGAATCCCAGTCCGGCTGCGCCCTCCTGGCCGAGCAGGACGAAGTGGTCGGTGGAGAAGACGACAGGCAAGCCGAGGGCCTCGCCATAGAAGCGGGCCAGTTCGGCCGGGTCCGGGCAGTCGAAGGTGACGGCCGAGTAGCGCAACGTGGGTGCGGAGGTGTTGTCCGTGGTCATAAGGAGGACCCTAGGGCGGGACCAGGACAGATTCGGTCCTGGTCATATGGAACACTCAAGAACGTGATCAGCGCATCCGCCCGCCTACTGCGCCTGGTCTCCTTGCTGGCCGCCCGGCCGTCGTGGACGTGCGGTGAGCTGGCGGACCGGATGGCGGTCACCGATCGCACGGTGCGGCGGGACATCGCCAAGCTCCGGGAACTTGGCTACGCCATCGAGTCCGACCCCGGGCCGTGGGGCGGCTACCGCCTGCGTGCCGGATCCCGGGTGCCGCCGCTGATCCTCGATGACGAAGAAGCGTTCGCCGTGGCTGTCGGGCTGCGCGAGGCTGCGCTGAGCGGCGCTCTCGGCGGCGACCAGGCCGCACTGTCCGCGCTGCTGAAACTGCGACAGGTTCTGCCGCAGCGGATCGCGGACCGGCTCGGCGAGATGGACGCCGCCTTCGTGCATACCCCCAGGCCCGGCGAACCGCAGATCACGCCCGGCATGCTGCTGGAGCTGGCCGCCGCATGCCGCCGGGGCGAGCGCGCCCGCCTCTCGTACCACGACCGGGAGGGACGAGCCACCGTCCGGGACGTTGACCCATACCGCCTCGTCCACACCGGACGCCGGTGGTACTTCGTCGCCCGGGACGTGACGCGGGACGAATGGCGTACCTTTCGGGCCGACAGAGTTGACCATCTACAACCAACCGGTCACCCGGTCGAACTCGTCGACCCGCCCGACCCGGCGCTGCTCGTCTCCCGCTCCGTCGCGACTGGCCCCTACCCGCTCAATACGACGATCCGTATCCCGGTGCCCATGGACCGAGCACTGCAGCTCATCCCGTCGACAGTCGGTGCCCACCGTCCCGAAGGGCCCGACGCCACGATCGTCGACATCGGCGGCCCCGACGCAGACGGACTCGCCAGATACCTCCTCGGCCTGGCCACACCCCTGCGAGTCCTGTCACCGGAGGCCGTACGGCAAGCCCTGTTGCGCCGCACCCAGGAACTCTTCGAGGACAACGCGAACGATTTGCCCCAGCAGCGACATTGCACGAGAACGAGCGCCGAGCCCCCATGACCGGAGCGCACTAGTGATCGAAGAGACACTGCCTAGTAGCGGAGCGATGGGAACCACTCCCCGCGCCCCCCGGGCGTGAGGTCGAGCAGGTGCCACACCGGTGTGAGCAGGTCGATGCCGCGCTGGTCGATGTCGTCGGCCATGCGGGGGTGCACCGAGTAGAAGTGGCGCAGCGAGCCGGTGTCGTCGCGGGTGAAGACCGATACCGTCGAGTCCTGGTTGCCGTCGGCGTCCTCGCTGCCCAGGTCGTACTTGAAGGTGTTCGCGCCGGCGCTGAGCAGCCGCAGGTTCGTCCACCGGCGGTCGCGCGCGTACGCCCGCAGCACCGGCAGCTCGGCCGCGGCGACGACGGCGAAGTCGGCGTTCTGGGTGAGGTGGTGGGCGATCCCGTTGAACCCGTCGATCCACATCGTGCACATCGGGCAGGCCTGCTTCTGCTGCTTGCCGAACATGAAGTGGTAGACGATCAGGTCCCGGCCGGGCCCGCTGAACAGCTCGCTGAGCCGCACGTTCCGCGCCGGTGCGTCCCCGGCGTGCAGATCCGCGGGGCCCTCCTCGAAGACGTAGTCGTCCACGACGGGGCCCGGCGGCAGCCCCCGGCGCAGTTCGGCGACCCGTTCGCGGTGGCGCATCAGCTCGATCTCGGCCTGCCGCAGCTCCTCGCGGGCGTCGGCGTATGCGGTCGACTCCCTGGTGAGTTGGGTCTGGCGCATTGCCACCTCCTGGACGACTACGGCGGGTAGCCGCGGTCCCTGGCCACCGTCTGCTCTGCCCTCATTGTCGGCTCGCGCACCGGGCCCCGCCACGCGACGCGGGGCCGCGGAGGGGACGCCTCAGTCGAGCCACTGGGAAGCGAGCCCGGCGAGGTAGGAGAGCGACAGGGCCATGGTGGTGACCTGGAGCGCGGTGCTTCCGCCGGCCCAGTGCGTGAGCGGGGCCATCGCGGAGGCCACCCACACGCTCGTACACCAGCTACAGCTGACCAGGTAGGACGGTTTGGAGTCGTCGCCGAAGCGGTCGGCCACCCAGGAGCGGAAGCCCGCCGCGAGGGTGTCCTTGGTGATGAATCGGGTGAGCCGGCACGTGGCGCCGAGGGAAAGAAGAAACTCCGGAAGGCTCATGGGGAGTGTGTCCTGTCACCGTGAGTGGCTGGCCCGAGAAGGGGTCGTGGTCGTCTCCCGGGTCGGCACATGCCCTTATCGAGGGCCGAGGCCGGCCGTTTTCCCGAAGCGCTGGAGGGGAGACGGCGGCCTCGGCCGGCCGGCCCGCTGCGCTACGGCTGAAGGTGTCCGCCGCGGCCGGGCGCATGGCCGAAGGATTCCGTTCGCGTCGAGGCGAAGTCGTCTATTGGGCGAAGTCGTCTATTGATTGATGATGACGATGCTGCCGCCGCCGCCCGCTCGCTGGTTGGCGGCCTCGGCCTCTTGCCAGGTGTAGAACTGGCGCGCGGTGCCGTCGGGCAGATTCAACTGGTAGACGGTGACTGTCGGACGGGCGCCGCCGCCGCAATTGCAGCCCATGTCGCACTCCTTCTGTGTCTCTCTTTTGCGAGGGGAGCCCTCGTCGCGTGACCTGGGGGCCCGAGGCGCGTCCCGGGCTCCACCCGCGCGTCTCCGGTGCCGCTGGGCCTATCCTTGTGGCCCTACAGCCGTCCCCCGTAGTTGCGTTACGGGGGACGGCTGTGTTGCCGGGCCGCTCAGCAGCCCTCAGCTGGTTTCACGGGTTCAGGCGGGCGACGGCACGCTGTTGGCTGTGCCGCATGCGCGCCGGGGGGTCAGGGGATGCAGGGCCCCAGGGAGCTGGTGGAGGACTGCGACCCGCTGGTCGCGGTGTAGGTGACGAAGACCAGCTGGAAGAGGCTGAGGGTGGCCGTGCAGGTGGCGACGCCGCTCGCGTTGGCCACGGCGGTGCACGCCACGGGGCCGTTGGGCCCGGTGCCCAGGTGGAACGTGACCGTCGAACCCGGCGTCGCGCCCGTCGCAGTGAATGTGGCCTGGGCGGTCAGCGTGGTGAGGTTCAGCCGGTAGCAGGCCGGCTGCGCCGTGAGCACCGCCGCCGAGCCGACGGTCACGGTCGTGGTCGCGGTGACGCCGACGCAGGAGCAGGTGGTGGTGGCGGCGAGCACGGTGGCCGTGACGACGTTGGCTCCGGCGGGCAGCGTGCTGGTGGTCGTAGTGGCGGTACCGCCCAGACCGGTGATGCCGACTCCGATCGGCCCGGCGGGGGTGCTGAAGAGGACTGTCGCGCCCACGACGGGGGCGCCGCCGCAGGTGACGGTGGCGGTGAGGGTCACCGGCGTGCCGGCGGGGACCGGGCTGGGGGGCGCGGAGGTCAGCGTGACCACGCAGCTCGGCGGCGCGGTGACGGTCACGGTGGTGGTCGCGGAGACGCCGATGCAGGTGCAGGTGGTGGAGGCACCGGTGACCGTGGCCGTGACGGTGGTGGTGCCGGAGGGCAGCAAGTTGGTGGTCGTGGTGGCGGTGCCGGTGGGACCGGTGACGCCGACTCCGATCGGGCCGGCGGGGGTGCTGAAGAGGACTGTCGCGCCCACGACGGGCGCGCCGCCGCAGGTGACGGTGGCGGTGAAGGTCACCGGCGTGCCGACGGCGACCGGGCTGGGGGGCGCGGAGGTCAGCGTGACCACGCAGCTCGGCGGCGCGGTGACGGTCACGGTCGTGGTCCCGGAGACGCCGACGCAGGTGCAGGTGGTGGTGGCGGCGATCACGGTGGCCGTGACGGTGGTGGTGCCGGGGGGCAGCAAGCTGGTGGTCGTGGTGGCCGCGCCGGTGGCACCGGTGACGCCGACTCCGATCGGGCCGCCGGGGGTGGTGAACAGGACCAGCGCGCCCACGACGGGGGCGCCGCCGCAGGTGACGGTGGCGGTCAAGGTAACCGGCGCGCCGGCGGCGACGGGGCTGGGGGGCGCGGAGGTCAGCGTCACCACACAGTTCGGTCCCGCGCTGACGGTCAGCGTCGCCGCAGCTACCCCACTGGTCGTACCGGTGGCGACCACCGGGCCTGAGGTGGTCGCCGTGAAGGTGGCGGACGCGTTACCCGCGCCGTCAGCGTTCACCACCACGGGCAGTGCCGCGTCGTAGGTGAAGGTGATCAACTCTCCCGCTGTGGCACCGGCGGCCGTTGCTGTGAAGGTCCCGCCCGCCGCAACGGTTGCCGGGGTGAGAGTGAGAGTGAGTGCCATGTTGGACAGCCCCTTTCGAAGGCTCCACGAAGGAGGTGGGGGCTGCCGCATGCCAGAGAAAAGGAAACCTCCGCGCATGCTGACCTGTCGGGGGTGCCCTGAAGAACAGGACGGAATTGCCGCATGACGGCAGTCGTCCCTGGTCCCCCGACAGGGGATGGGCACCCCCACCGTCGGTAGCACCGATTCAAGGGACCACCAGCACGACACGCCATAGTTGGCGACCGGGTTAGCCCATATGGCGCAGCGCGTATCGGCGGCGGGTACCGACCCCAGGCCTCAAGCGCGGTGCGTCGTCGCGGGCTTGTTCCGCAGGTGGGGGGCTCAGGCGGTGAACTGCCCGCGCTTGACGGCCGAGACGAACGAGGACCAGCCGCCCGCCGGGAATATGAGCGCCGGGCCGTCCGGGTCCTTGCTGTCACGCACGGGAACGAGGCCGTGGGGTTCGGTGAGGGCACGGGAGAATTCGACGCAGTCCCCGCCGCTGCCGTCGCTGTAGGAGGACTTGACCCATGTAGCCGCGGCGAGATCCAAGGCGGTACTCATTCGCGGTACTCCTTCAGCAAAGTCTGGATCAGGGTGACTGACTGGTCTGGGGACAGTGCGTGTGCCCTGAGCAGATCATAGTCATCCAGGGCCGCGTCGACTGTTTGTGCGGAGTCGTGCATCCTGCCTCCCACCCGGGTCTCTGTGTACAGCACCGTGGGTGAGTTGGTGAAGCGCAGCACAGTGAAGGGCTTGGCGTGTGCAGCTGGAGCCCCTGCTGAGAACGGCAGCACTTGAAGCCTGATGTGCGGCGACGCAGCGGCCTTCAGCAGGTACTCAAGCTGTCCGGCCATAACTCCGTCGCACCCCACGACAGTTCGCAGACACGACTCGTGCAGGATGATCCAAAGGAGCGATGGCTCTTCTCGCTCGAACACCTCGCGACGCCGCATGCGTGCGGTGACTTTGCCTTCGATTCCCTCTGCGCTCGCCTGCGGGTTGGAGGTGCTGAAGACCGCCCGCGCATAGTCCTCGGTCTGGAGAATTCCCTTTACGAGGTTCGCCGAGAAGTCCAGGATTCGCGACGCCTTCTTCTCCAAGTTCAGGTACGGGACGAACCAGCTCGGGTGGTCCCCCTCGTCGATCCTTCGAAGTAGGTCTACGAACAGCTCGCCTGTCCCGAAGGCGACGTCACAGCCCTTGGCGAACTTCTCGCTCGGCCGGGGCAGGAGCTTTCCGGCCTCGACTCGACTGACGTACGCCTCCGAGTAGCCCGCCGCTCTCCCCAGCTGCTTCTGCGTCAGCTTGCGGGCCAGCCGAACCTGTTTGACGTCGCAGCCGAAGCGTTGCAGGGGGTTCAAGTGCTGGGGTGGGGTCGTCTCGTCCAACGCTGTGACCTCTCGCCATGTGATCACGTTCAGCATCACGGCAGGCAGCGGACTTGCGCACCGCCGTTAAAGCACCCCGATGCTATTGCCCGACACGTTGTCCAGGTGACCAATTGGCTACATCCAGTTACCAAGGACAGCAAGGGAGTTCGCGAGATGACCGAACCCACGCCACGGCTTCTGCCCTGGTCGAGCCCCGACGGGAAGCCCTGCTACCTCGCAGGCGACGGGACCGGGTACGTGTCCCGTACCGCTGACGACATCGAGGCGAAGCAGCTCGGTTCCGCCGCCGAACTCATCGTGGAAGCGCGGGCCGTGCTCGCCGGACGACGCTGGACGCCGGGCGAAATCCACCTCCTGGCCGAGGACTTGACCGCGGCGCTCGCCGATGTGCACCGCGTCGCGGAGAGCCGGGGCGGCCGGCTGGCCGAGCTGTTGGGGTGAGATGCAGGGCTCCCGTGCCCGCGCATCAATTCGGAGCCCGGGCGGCGGCCGGTTCATAAGATCAGCCGGTGCCTCCTGATATATCGCTCTTCACCCTGACCCTGCTCTGCCTGGCCGCGCTCGCGGCGGGCTGGATCGACGCCGTGGTGGGCGGTGGCGGACTGCTGCTGCTCCCCGCGCTGCTCGTCGGTCTGCCGCACACCCCGGTCGCGTACGTGCTGGGGACCAACAAGTCCACCGCCATCGTGGGCACCACCGCGGCCGCGGTCACCTACGTCCGCAAGGCCCCGATCGACGTCCGGACCGCGCTGCGCATCGGCCTCGCCGCGGTCGCCGGTTCGCTGACCGGGGCGTTCTTCGCGGCCGGGATCAACAGTGCGGTGCTGCGCCCGCTGATCATGGCGGTGCTGCTGGGGGTGCTGGTGTTCATCCTGCTCCGGCCGGCCTTCGGCACCGCCCCCGCGCCCTCCGGGCCGGCCACCCGCCGGCGCGTGCTGGCGGCCGTCCTCATCGCGGGGCTGGGGATCGGCTTCTACGACGGGCTGATCGGGCCCGGGACCGGGGCGTTCCTGATCATCGCGCTCGCCGCGATCCTGCACATGGACCTGGTCACCGCCTCGGCCACCTCCAAGGTCGTCAACTCCTGCACCAATATCGGGGCGCTGACGATGTTCGCGATCCAGGGCACCGTGCTGTGGCAACTGGGCGCCCTGCTCGCCCTGTTCAACTTCACCGGCGGCATGGTGGGCGCCCGGATGGCCCTCAAGCGCGGCACCGGCTTCGTCCGCGGGGTGCTGGTGGTCGTGGTCGTCGCGCTGCTGTGCAAGCTGGCCTATGACCAGTGGCTGGCGGCCTGAGGCGGCGGACGGTCCGAGCCGGGTCCGGCGGGCCGGACCGGCCGCCCCGCCGCCGCTCAGAACCGGCAGTGGTACATCCGCGCCATGTCCCGCACCGCGGGCAGCCTCGCCGACATCCGGGCCGCCAGCCGGCTGCCCGCCGGCAGCTTCTCGATGCCGGGAATCTCCAGGGCGCTGATGTTCTCGACGATCTCCAGCTTCGGGCTCAGCGCCGCGATCCCCGCGGTGTCCGTGCCCCAGTGCAGCCGCGCGCCGGCCTTCACCACGACGCGGTTGAGCCACTGGGTGCGGATCGCGAACCTGCTGAAGGCGTCGAACGCCAGCTCACCGCCCGGCACCCGGTCCATCAGCCGCCGCAGCAGCGCCGTGCCGTCCGCCTCGGTCAGATACATCAGCAGCCCCTCGGCCACGATCATCGCCGGCCGGTCGTCGGGAATCCGCGCGACCCACGCCGGGTCCGTCACGGACGACGGGATGGTGGCGTGGCCCGCGCGCTCCGGGTAGAGCTGCCGCCGCAGTGCGATGACCTCGGGGTAGTCGATGTCGAACCACCGCACCCCCGGCCCGGGGTCGAGACGCTGGACGCGGCTGTCGAGGCCACAGCCCAGATGCACCACCGTCGCCTCCTCGTGCCGGGCGAGGAAGCGCGCGGTCCAGACGTCCAACTGGCGGGCGCGCAGCGCGACTCCGGCCGCGTTGCCGGGGCTCAGTCGGAGCTTGCTGAAGTCGTAGTCGAGCCGCCGCACGGTCTCGGCGGCCGTGGCGTCGCCGAGGACCGGATCCTTCGCACGGCTGTCGAGGGCGCGGCCGTAGAGGGTGGCGAGGAGGGTTTCCTTCTCCCCGGTCAGCTGCACCTGGGGGCGCGGTGCGGTACGCGGACTGGTCATGAAGTAGAGAGTACTTAAGATTCAGAAAAATGTGAATACTCAGAATTCCCGAGACCGGCTCCGGGGCGCCCGCGCTACCTCCGGTCCACCTCCGCCAGGGCCGCGGGCCGCGCCCCGGCCGGTATCTCCGTGACGGCGGTCAGCAGCACCGCCGAGTCCTCCAGGGCCAGCAGGCCGTGCCGCTCGCGCGGCGTCATGGCGACCTGACCGGTCATCAGCTCCTGGCCGCCGCCCGCCCCGGTCAGCCGGACCCGCCCCCGCAGGACTTGCAGGCTCGCCGCCGGGGGCGCGTTGTGCTCGTCCAGTGCGGCGCCCGCGACCAGTGCGATCACGGTCTGCCGCAGCCGGTCGTCGTGCAGGAAGAGCCGGGCACTGCGGCCGTGCGCGGAGGCCCTGGCCTCGTCGAGCTGCTGGCGGGCGAGCGCATCGAGATCGTCCATGATGCTGGCCTTTCGCGTACGGACCGGCGGCTGGGCTGCCCTTTCCATCGTTGCCGGTGCACGGGGGGACGCAACCGGGGAGCCCGCTCCGGGCCCCGGAGCCCGGCGGGGGAGGGCGGGCGGCGTCCGGGTGCATACCGCCGCGGGGCGGGCCGGTCACTTACGAGATGATCATCCGGTCCGTACGATGCGAGGCGGTCCGTGGCGTCGCCGAGTCCGCTCGGCCACGCCACGGACCCCTGCCGCCGGCCGGCCCCGCCCGGCCGAAGCGGCCCCACCGTCCCGCCCGTTCCCTCCCGACCCCCACCGTGAAGGATGCGCACCCGTGGCCGACCCGAATGCCCCGAACAACCCGCCCGACCCCACCGGGCGGCAGGCCGGATTCCTGACCGTCATGACGACCACCGACAGCGAGACCAAGGCCCGGAAGCTGGCGCGCGGGGCGATCGAGGGCCGGCTCGCGGCCTGTGCGCAGATCAGCGCGCCGATGACCTCGGTGTACCGCTGGGACGACGCGGTCGAGGCCAGCCAGGAGTGGCAGGTGCTGTTCAAGACGGCCGAGGCGCGCTACGACGCGCTGGCGGCCTATCTCCTCGACGCGCACGACTACGACACCCCCGAGATCATCGCCACCCCCATCACCCGCGGTGGCGCCGGCTATCTGTCCTGGGTCGCAGAGGAGACGAGCTGACATGGAGCGCGACAGCACCGAACGCGGCGCCACGACGCGAGTTGACCGGGCGCGGCCGACCCGGAAGCGCTGGGTCAGGGCCGCGGCGGCGGTGGCCGGAGTGACGGTGTGCCTGGCCACCGCGTCCGTCGGCCACGCCGTCAACGAGGCCCGGCGCGCGGCACCGGGCGACGCCGGCCCCAGCCCGAGCCCCGACGCGACCTGGACCAGCCGGGACGCCGCCGCCTACTGGACGCCCGACCGGATGGCGGCCGCCGCACCGGCCGGCAGCGACACCCCGGCCCGGCCCGAGGCCCCCACGCCGTCCACCGCCACGACCCGGTCCGCCGTGCCGAAGGGGACCGCCGCCGCGGCCCGCGCCGGCCGCACCGCCCGGCACTTCAACGGCATCCCGTCCGTCGGTGTGCTGTTCTCCGTCGACGGGGACACCAAGGCACACCACTGCACCGCCAGCGTGGTGCACAGCCCGCACGGCAACCTCATCCTCACCGCCGGGCACTGCAATCCGGGGACCCGTGCCGCGTTTGTCCCGCAGTATCGTTCCGGCGCGACCACCCAGCCGCACGGGGTGTGGGCGATCGAGGACACCTTCGCCTACCCCGAGCGCGGCACCAGCGGCGCCGGGGCTGACCTCGACTTCGCCTTCGCCACCGTCGCCCCCGACGAGGACGACCGCACCCTCGAAGAGGTCACCGGCGGCAACACCCTCTCCCCGACGCCCGGTTACACCAACGACGTCACCGTCATCGGCTACCCGAACGTCCGGAACGACCCGGAGGACCGGGCCGTACGCTGCGCGACCCGCACCGGCCGGCTGAGCGGCACCCATGAACTGCGCATGGAATGCGGCGGGTTCTACGGCGGCACCTCCGGCAGCCCCTGGCTGAGCGACTTCGACGAGGACAGCGGGACCGGCCGGATCATCGGGGTGATCGGCGGCCTCAACGGCGGTGGCCCGAAGGGCCCGGACGCCGACCGGATCTCCTACAGCCCGTACTTCGGGACGAAGATCCTCAACCTGTACGCCCGCGCGGCCGAGAAGTGACCCGCTGACGGAGGCGCTAACCGGCGTCCGCCAGCGCCTCCGTCACCCCCTTCTCGTGCGGCCCGAGGAACTGCGGATCGGGCCGCAGCAGCGCGTCCGCCGCCGCCTTCCCGGCCGCGAAGATCTCCCGCACCCCGCCGTACGCCCAGGTCACATCGTGCTTCGCGGCCACCCCGACGCCGTCGGAGTCGACCCCGGCCGCGTTGCACAGGGCCAGCGCACGCCGGATGTGGAAGCCCTGGCTGACCAGCACGGCCCGGTTCACCCCGAAGATCCGGTGGGCCCGGCTACAGGAGTCCCAGGTGTCGAAGCCCGCGTAGTCGCTGACGATCTTCTGTCCCGGGACGCCGTGCCGCAGCAGATAGCCGCGCATCGCGTCCGGCTCGTCGTAGTCGGTCCGGCTGTTGTCGCCGGTGACCAGGACCGCGCGGACGGTGCCCCGCTCGTACAGCGCGGCGGCCGCGTCCAGCCGGTGGGCGAGATACGGCGACGGCGCGCCGTTCCACAGGCCCGCGCCGAAGACGATGGCCACCGGCGCGGACGGGGCGTCCGCGACACCGTGCACCCGGGGCCCGGCGGTCGCGTTCATCCAGGTCGCGGGCGCCAGCGCGAGCACCGTCACCGCCACCACGGCCTGGAACACGCGGCGCTGCCCCCGCCGGGTCCGCGGCAGCCGCAGCCGGCCCACCCCGCTCCGTATCCGTCGCACCAGTCCCGGTACCGGCCCACGCATCCCTGCCCCCGCCCGCTCGCGATCGATCTCGCAGGCTGCGACGCCGGGTGCACCCGTGCCGGTTGCAGCGCGGGCCTGGCATCGTGGCAGAGAGCACCCCGCCCGGAGAGGACCGCACCACCATGACCCGCGAGCCCGAGCGGCTGCCGTTCTTCGTCTACGGGACGCTGCGGCCCGGCGAGGCCAACTACGGCCGGACCCTGCGCGGCCGGACCGCGGCCGAGGAACCGGCCCATATCGGCGGCGCGCTGCTGTACGACGGCCCCGGATACCCGTACGCGACGACCGGGCCCGCCGCAGCGGTGGTGCACGGCACCCTGGTCCGGCCCCGCGACACCGACTACGACGAGGTGTGCGCGGTCCTGGACCGGCTGGAGGGCTACGCCCCCGGCGACCCGCACAACCTCTACGAGCGGGTGGCCACCGAGGCGGTGTGCCCGGACGGCCGGACCGTACGGGCCTGGGTCTACCTGGCGGCCGGCCCGCTAGCCGCCCGGCTGCGCGCCACCGGCACCCCCCTCGCGGGCGGCGACTGGCCGGCCTCGCGGGCGGCGGCCGGCTGACCGGCGCTTCTGTCCGCCAAGGGCTGATCGGCCGCCCCGGGCGCCGCCGCGGCGGCGGACCCCGCCCCGGCTAACCTGGACGACTCCTCGCGTACCGGGGCTCCCACCCGTACCGAGGGCCCTTTCCGTACCGCAGAACAGGTGTGACCGCGTGGCTTCCTCCCCGTCCTCCCCCTCCGCCGCAACCGCCCACGAGCCGCTGCCCAAAGCGGAGCTGCATCTGCACATCGAGGGCACTCTGGAGCCCGAGCTGGCCTTCGCGCTCGCCGAGCGCAACGGCGTCGAGCTGCCGTACGCCACCCAGGACGAACTGCGCCGCGCCTACTCCTTCGCCGATCTCCAGTCCTTCCTGAACCTCTACTACGCGCTGATGGCCGTGCTGCGCACCGAGGACGACTTCGCCGACCTCGCCCACGCCTATCTCGCCCGCGCCAAGGAGCAGGGCGTACGGCACGCCGAGATCTTCTTCGACCCGCAGGCGCACACCGCACGCGGCGTCCCGATCGGCACCGTCATCAACGGCCTGGCCCGCGCCCTGGACAGCGCCCCGGAGACCTATGGCATCAGCACCCGCCTGATCATGTGTTTCCTGCGCGACGAGAGCGCCGAATCCGCCCTCGCGACCTTCGAGGCCGCCCGTCCGCACTTCGACCGGATCACCGCCGTCGGCCTGGACTCCGCCGAGGTCGGGCACCCGCCGTCGAAGTTCAAGGAGGTCTACGCGCTGGCGCGGGAGGCCGGCCTCAAGTGCGTGGCGCACGCGGGGGAGGAGGGGCCCCCGGCCTACGTGTGGGAGGCCCTGGACGTCCTCGGCGTGGACCGGATCGACCACGGGGTGCGCTCCCTGGAGGACGAGCGGCTGGTGGCCCGGCTGGTGGCGGACCAGGTGCCGCTCACCGTCTGCCCGCTGTCCAACGTCCGGCTGCGGGTCATCGACGACCTCGCCGACCACCCGCTGCCCGCGATGCTGGACGCCGGGCTGCTGGTGACCGTCAACTCCGACGACCCGGCGTACTTCGGCGGCTACGCGGACGACAACTTCACCGCCGTACGCGACGCCCTCGGCCTCGACCAGGAGACCCTGCGCACCCTCGCCCGGAACTCCTTCCGCGCCTCCTTCCTCGACGAGGCGACCCGCGAGCGGTACCTCCGGGAAGTGGACGCCCACCAGGCGTAGGCCCCCGGGTGGCAGGGCCGCGGGCGGCAGGGCCGCGGGAGAGGTCCCCTGCCGCCCGGCCCGCCCCCGGGGCGCGGGCCGGGCGGCAGCGGACCGGAACACAACGTTCGCCCCGGGGAAACAGCACGGCAACGCCCGGCTGCCACGCTCAGGTCATGACGGCGCCGATACCGCACCTGCCCTCCGCGTCCCTGGCCCCCCTCGGTACGGGAGGCCTCGCCGCCGAGATCACCGCCCAGCTCAGCACCCAGCTCCGCCGTGTCCGGCTGCACGGCTTCCGCGCCCCGGAGACCCCGGCCCCCACCCTCGTCGCGGTCGCCCACGGCAGCCGCGACCCCCGCGCCCTGCCCACCGTCCGGGCCCTGCTCGACCGGGTCCGGACACTGCGCCCCGGCCTGGACGTACGGCTCGGACACATCGAGCTGAACCGGCCGCTGCTCGCCGACACCCTCGACGGGCTGGGCGGCGCCGCCGTCCTCGTACCGCTGCTGTTCGGCCGCGGCCACCACGTCACCCACGACCTGCCCGCCGCGCTGGCGGCCGCACCGCAGCTCACCGGCCGGGTCGCCGCACCCCTCGGACCGCACCCGCTGCTCGCCGAGGCGCTGCACGGCCGGCTGCTGGCGGCCGGCTTCCCCGAGGCCCCGTGCCCGCGCACCGCCGTCGTCCTGGCCGCCGCCGGCTCCCGCGCCCCACGCTCCGCCCAGGACACCGAGCGCACCGCCCGGCTGCTGTCCGACCGGCTCGGCGGTGTCCCCGTGCTGCCGGCCTACGCCTCGGCGGCCGCCCCCACCGTCGCCGACGCGGTCCGGGCGCTGACCGCCCGCGGCCACGACCGGATCGCCGTGGCCGGCTGCTTCACCGCCCCCGGCCGCTTCGCCACCCAGTGCGCGGCCGCCGCCCCCGGGCCCGCCGCCGAGCCCCTGGGCGACCACCCCGCACTGGCCCGTCTCGTACTGCACCGCTACGACCAGGCCCTCCTGGCTCCGACCGGATCCGACCCCGAGGCCCGCAGGGCGGCTACCGTCGCTGTATGACGGGCACACCACCGACCATCCCGGGCTACACCCCGGCCGACCTCGAGCGCTGGGTCACCGAGCCCGACAAACGGCCGGGACGCACCGCCTTCCAGCGCGACCGCGCCCGGGTACTGCACTCCGCCGCGCTGCGCCGGCTGGCCGGCAAGACCCAGGTCGTCACCCCCGGCGCGCACACCGCCGCCTGGGACGCCAGCCCGCGTACCCGGCTGACCCACTCCCTGGAGTGCGCCCAGGTCGGCCGGGAGCTGGGCGCCGCCCTCGGCTGCGATCCGGACCTGGTCGAGACCGCCTGCCTGGCGCACGATCTCGGCCACCCGCCCTTCGGGCACAACGGCGAGCAGACGCTCAACGAAGTCGCCGCGCCCTGCGGCGGTTTCGAGGGCAACGCCCAGTCGCTGCGGCTGCTGGCCCGTCTGGAGCCCAAGCGCTTCGTGCCCGCCGACGACGGTTCGACGGTCAGCGTCGGGCTGAACCTCAGCCGCGCCGCCCTCGACGCGGCCACCAAGTACCCGTGGGCGCGCGGCGGTCACCCCACCGACCCCGCCTCCCCGAAGTTCGGGGTCTACGCGGATGACGCCCCGGTTTACGCGTGGTTCCGGCAGGGCGCCCCCGACGGAGCCCGGAGCTTCGAGGCACAGGTCATGGACTGGTCCGACGATGTGGCGTACTCGGTGCACGACGTCGAGGACGGGCTGCACGCCGGACACCTCGACCCCAACCTCCTGCTCGCCGACGCCGAACGCGCCGAGATCTTCGCGGTCGCCGGCGAACGCTACGCGCCCGGCGCCGGCCCCGAGGAGCTGGCCGCGGCGCTGGACCGCCTCCTGGAGCAGGAGTGGTGGCCGCACGGCTACGACGGCTCCGCGCTCGCCCAGGCCCGCCTCAAGGACGCCACCAGCCAGCTGATCGGCCGCTTCTGTCTCGCCGCCGAGGGCGCGACGCGGGCCCGGTGGGGGACCGGACGGCTCACCCGCTACGGAGCGGAGCTGGTGGTTCCGGACGAAACCCGGCTGGAATGCGCCGTTTTGAAAGCCGTCGCCGACCGGTACGTCATGCAGCGCCCCGACCAGGAGGCGCTCCGCGCCGACCAGCGCGTCGTCATCGCCGAACTGGCCGAGGTGTTGTTCGCCCGCGCCCCCGACGGCCTTGATCCACAGTTCCGTTCACTGTTCGACACGGCCCCCGACGACACCGCACGGATGCGGGCCGTCATCGACCAGATCGCCGCCCTGACCGACGCCTCCGCCCGCTCGCTGCACGCCCGTCTCACCCGTCGCCCCGGTCACGGCCGGGCCTACGGCGGGTGACCCTGGAGGAAAGCCCCTCTTCCCCCCTCACGCTCCGTGCGGGACGCTCGAACCCCACCGTTTTCGAACGGAGCACCCTGACAACAGCGAACAGCGAGCCCTGACCGGCACGGCAACCCCGTTCGGCAGACGGCGATCGGCAATCCCGTTCGGCAAGACGGCGACCGGGAACCCCGATCGGCGGCGATCGGGAACCCTGACGCCGCCGAACGCATCAACGGGGGAGAGCACCGGGGGGTACATCGGGGCGTTCACGGACGCGGACGCGGGCGCAGGTACCGCAACGAGGAGGAAGCAAGTGGTCGACGCACACCAGACGTTCGTCATCGTCGGGGGTGGCCTGGCCGGGGCGAAGGCCGCGGAGACGCTCCGCGCGGAAGGCTTCACCGGCCGGGTGATCCTCATCTGTGACGAGCGCGACCACCCCTACGAGCGCCCCCCGCTCTCCAAGGGGTACCTGCTGGGCAAGGAAGAGCGCGACAGCGTCTTCGTCCATGAACCCGCCTGGTACGCCCAGGCGCACATCGAACTCCACCTGGGCCAGCCCGCCGTCCACCTGGACCCCGCGGCCAAGACCGTCCGCCTCGGGGACGGCACCCTCATCGCCTACGACAAGCTGCTGCTGGCCACCGGCGCCGAACCGCGCCGCCTGGACGTCCCCGGCACCGGCCTGGCCGGCGTGCACCACCTGCGCCGCCTCGCGCACGCCGAACGGCTGCGCGGCGTGCTGGCCTCCCTCGGCCGAGACAACGGCCATCTGGTGATCGCCGGCGCCGGCTGGATCGGCCTGGAGGTCGCCGCCGCGGCCCGCTCCTACGGCGCGGAGGTCACCGTCGTCGAGCCCGCCCCCACCCCGCTGCACGGCATCCTGGGCCCCGAACTCGGCGGTCTGTTCGCCGATCTGCACCGCGAACACGGCGTCCGCTTCCACTTCGGCGCCCGCCTCACCGAGATCGTCGGCCAGGACGGGATGGTGCTCGCCGTGCACACCGACGACGGCGAGGAACACCCCGCGCACGACGTGCTCGCCGCGATCGGCGCCGCCCCGCGCACCGCACTCGCCGAACAGGCCGGGCTGGACCTCGTCGACCGGGAGGCCGGCGGCGGTATCGCGGTCGACGCGGCGCTGCGCACCTCCGACCCGTACATCTACGCCGCCGGCGATGTCGCCGCCGCCGACCACCCCGTCCTGGACGGCCGGCTGCGCGTCGAGCACTGGGCCAACGCCCTCAACGGCGGCCCGGCCGCCGCGCAGGCCATGCTCGGCCGGGACGTCAGCTACGACCGCATCCCGTACTTCTTCTCCGACCAGTACGACGTCGGCATGGAGTACTCCGGCTACGCCCCGCCCGGCTCGTACGCGCAGGTCGTCTGCCGCGGTGATGTCGCCAAGCGGGAGTTCATCGCCTTCTGGCTCGCCGCGGACGGCCGGCTGCTCGCGGGGATGAACGTCAACGTCTGGGACGTCGCCGAGTCCCTCCAGCAACTCATCCGCTCCGGGGCGTCGTTGGCGCCCGAGGCGCTGGCCGATCCGGAGGTTCCGCTGGCCTCGCTGCTCCCGTAGCGTGCCGGTATGACGCCAAGCCCCAGCGGTCCCACCGGCCCCGGCAGCACCGACGTCCCGGACGTCGTCACCCTCGACGACGTCCGGGACGCCGCCCGGCGGCTGACGGGCGTGGCACACCGCACGCCCGTGCTGCGCTCCCGTACCCTCGACGCCCTGGTCGGCGCCGAGGTCCACCTCAAGTGCGAGAACTTCCAGCGGGTCGGCGCCTTCAAGTTCCGCGGCGCCTACAACGCCCTCTCCCGGCTGTCGCCGGAACAGCTGGCCCGTGGAGTCGCCGCCTACTCCTCCGGCAACCACGCCCAGGCCGTCGCCCTGGCCGCCCGGGAGCTCGGCAGCCACGCCGTCATCGTGATGCCCGAGGACACCCCGGAGTCCAAGAAGGACGCCACCGCCGGCTACGGCGCCGAGATCGTCACCTACGACCGCTACACCGGCGACCGCGTCGCGATCGGCCGGAAGCTCGCCGACGCACGCGGCCTCGCACTGATCCCGCCGTACGAGCATCCGCACATCATCGCCGGCCAGGGCACCGCGGCCCTGGAACTGATCGAGGAGACCGGCCCGCTCGACGCGCTGCTGACGCCGGTCGGCGGCGGCGGCCTGATGGCCGGCTCGGCCACCGCCGCCACCGCCCTGGTCCCCGGCATCCGCATGATCGGCGTGGAGCCGGCGGCCGGCGACGACACCCTGCGCTCCCTGGCCGCCGGCCACCCCGTCACCATCCCGGTCCCGCGCACCATCGCCGACGGCCAGGCCGCCGAGCGCCCCGGCGAGCTGACCTTCGCCATCAACGGGCGGCTGCTCGACTCGGTCGTCCTGGTCACCGACGACGAGATCCGCACGGCCATGAAGTTCGCCTTCGAACGCCTCAAGATCGTCACCGAACCCAGCGGCGCCAGCGGTCTGGCCGCCCTCCTCGCCGGCCATATCGCCCCGCTGCCACCCCGCGTCGGCGTGATCATCTCGGGGGGCAACGTGGGGGTGGAGCGCTTCCTGGAGCTGCTGGGGTGAGGGGGAGGGGCGCCGCCCCCGCCCACGCGTGGCCAGGGCTGTCCGACCCCGGCCGTAGAATTCACGCGTGGCAGGCAGGATCAACGATGACGATGTGAAGGCGGTGCGGGACGCGGTCCCGATCGACGCCGTCGTGTCCGAGTATCTCCAGCTCCGCAACGCCGGTGGCGGCAACCTCAAGGGCCTGTGCCCCTTCCACGACGAGAAGTCCCCGTCCTTCCACGTCAGCCCGGCCAAGGGGCTCTACCACTGCTTCGGCTGCCAGGAGGGCGGCGACACCGTCGACTTCGTCATGAAGATCGACCACCTCTCCTTCGCCGAGACCATCGAGCGCCTCGCCTCCCAGGCCGGAATCACCCTGCGCTACGAGGAGGGCGGCTACACCCCCGGCCGCCAGCAGGGCGAACGCACCCGCCTGGTGGAGGCCCACAAGGCCGCCGCCCAGTTCTACGTCGAGCAGCTCGACGGCCCCGAGGCGGAGATCGCCCGCAAGTTCCTCGCCGAGCGCGGCTTCGACCAGGCCGCCGCCCGGCATTTCGGCGTCGGCTACAGCCCGGCCGGCTGGGACCACCTCACCCGCTTTCTGCGCGGCCGCGGCTTCAGCGACCAGGAGCTGGTCCTCTCCGGCCTCTCCCAGGAGGGCCGCCGCGGCCCCATCGACCGCTTCCGCGGCCGCCTGATGTGGCCGATCCGCGATATCGCCGGCGAGGTCGTCGGCTTCGGCGCCCGCAAGCTCCGCGACGACGACAACGGCCCCAAGTACCTCAACACCCCCGAGACCCCCATCTACCGCAAGTCCCAGGTCCTCTACGGCATCGACCTCGCCAAGAAGGAGATCGCCAAGACCAACCGCGCGGTCGTGGTCGAGGGCTACACCGACGTGATGGCCTGCCATCTGTCCGGGGTCACCACCGCCATCGCCACCTGCGGTACGTCCTTCGGCGAGGGCCACATCAAGATCCTCCGCCGCCTCCTGATGGACAACTCCGGCTCCGAGGTCGTCTTCACCTTCGATGGCGACGCCGCAGGGCAGAAGGCCGCCCTGCGCGCTTTCGAGGACGACCAGAAGTTCGCCGCCGAGACCTCCATCGCGATCACCCCGGGCGGTATGGACCCGTGCGATCTGCGGCTCGCCAAGGGCGATCAGGCCGTCGCCGACCTCGTCGAGGCCCGGACCCCGCTCTTCGAGTTCGCGCTGCGCCATGTCGTCTCCCGGCACAACCTCGACACCACCGTCGGCCGTGCCGCCGCCCTGGACGAGGCCGCGCCGATCGTCGCGCACATCAAGAACAGCTCCATCCAGCACGAGTCCGCCGTCCAGCTCGCCGGCATGCTCGGCATCCTGGACACCCAGTTCGTGGTCAAGCGCGTCTCCCAGCTCGCCCGCTGGGCCCGCGAACGCGGCCGGGACGGCGGCCCCGAGCAGGGCCGTCAGCAGCGCCGCGGCCAGGCCCCGGCGCCCGCGGAGGCCCGCCCGGCGCCCGGCCCGCGCGGCCCGGCGCTCAACCTCCGCAGCCCCGCCCACCGCGTCGAACGGGAGCTCCTCAAGCTGGCCCTCCAGCGCCCCGACCTGGTCTCCCCGGCCTTCGACGCCTACGGTGCCGACGAGTTCACCGCCCCGCCCTACGCCGTGGTCCGCCAGTGCATCGAGGACGCCGGCGGTGCCGCGGCCGGCGCCGCCGACCAGGGCTTCATCCCCCGGGTGCGGGAGGCCGCCCCCGACGACACCGTCCGCGCCATGGTCACCGAGCTCGCCGTCGAACCGCTGCACACCCGCCGGGATCCCGACGCGGCCTACGCCGGCGTCCAGTTGGTCGCCGTCCGCCTCGCCGCCGTCAATCAGCGCGTCACCGAGATCCGCGGCACCCTCCAGCGCCTCGGCCCCCGCGCCGACCCCGAACACCTCGCGGCCGTCCAGAACGAACTCTGGGTCCTCCAGCAGTACGGCCAGTCCCTGCGCGAACGCGGCTACGCCGCCCTGTAGCCCCCGGGGCCCGCCCCGGGGAGCCGGCCCGCGCCGCATCGCCGGTAACACCCCGCGGTAGCCGTCCGGTCACGGACCGGACTCAAAAAGTGCACGCACGCCCCTCGTGGCAGGCGTGTGTCGTACTCCACACTGAGAAGCGGTGCCTGAGTCCTCGGTGCGCCGCGGGCCCGGCCGTACCGCACCGGAATCCCCCGCGGAACCACGTGTGACGTACGGGACGGACGGCGGCCCGGCCGCCACCGTGCCCGACCTTTCTGCCGCTTCAGCAGCGATCACCCTGGAGGTCGCCCCCGTGCAGACCCGGACCCTCGCCGACGCGCCGGCCGCCGCGGAGCACGACACGGACCCGGCCGCGGAGCCGCTCACCGTGCCGCAGCAGGCCGAACCACCCGCCGCCGAGATGATCGTCGAGGAGATCTCCCCGGAGCCGGTGCCGCGCCCCGAGGCGGGCAGCCCGTCCGCCGATCTCTTCCGCCAGTACCTCCGCGAGATCGGCCGGATCCCGCTGCTCACCGCCGCCGAGGAGGTGGAGCTCGCCCGCCGCGTCGAGGCCGGTCTCTTCGCCGAGGAGAAGCTCACCAACACCCCCGACATCTCCTCCCAACTCGCCTTCGATCTCGACAAGTTGGTGGTCCTGGGGCGGATGGCCAAGCGCCGCCTGATCGAGGCCAACCTGCGGTTGGTGGTCTCCGTCGCCAAGCGCTATGTCGGCCGCGGGCTGACCATGCTCGACCTCGTCCAGGAGGGCAACCTCGGACTGATCCGGGCCGTCGAGAAGTTCGACTACGCCCGCGGCTACAAGTTCTCCACCTACGCCACCTGGTGGATCCGCCAGGCGATGTCGCGCGCCCTCGCCGACCAGGCCCGGACCATCCGCGTCCCGGTCCATGTCGTCGAGCTGATCAACCGCGTGGTGCGGGTCCAGCGCCGGATGCTCCAGGAGCGCGGCTGCGAACCCACGCCCGAGGAGGTCGCCGCTCATCTCGACCTGACCGGGGAACGCGTCAGTGAGGTGCTGCGGCTGGCTCAGGAGCCGGTCTCGCTGCACGCCCCCGTCGGCGAGGAGGAGGACGTCGCCCTCGGCGATCTCATCGAGGACGGCGACGCCGCCTCACCGGTCGAATCCGCCGCGTTCCTGCTGCTCCGCGAGCACCTCGACGCGGTGCTGTCCACCCTCGGAGAACGGGAGCGCAAGGTCGTCCAGCTCCGCTACGGCCTCGCCGACGGCCGCCCCCGCACGCTGGAGGAGATCGGCCGGATCTTCGGCGTCACCCGCGAACGGATACGGCAGATCGAGTCCAAGACCCTCAACAAGCTCCGCGACCACGCCTTCGCCGACCAGCTCCGCGGCTACCTCGACTGAGACCGCCGGGCCCGGCCCCCCGTCCGGGACGTCACGCCTCCCGCTGGAACGCCCCCGGATACGCCTCGTCCCGTACCGCCGCGTACTGCTGGCGCACGGCCTGGCCGACCGCCAGCTCCTCACCCGGCTCGAAGACTTGGCTCGCGGCGGCCGGCCACTGCGGGGGATCGATCCAGGCGGACCCGCCGCCCGGCCCGGACTCCGCACCGCCGGCCGGGGTGAGGGTGCCGTGTGCCACGCCCCACGCCCAGGCCGCCTGCCGGGCCGCGCCCAGCGCCGCGTACTCCGCCGGCTGCGGCACCACGACCGGCACCCCGAACAGCGCCGGCGCCACCGCCTGCACCGCGAACAGCTCCGCCGCCGCGCCCAGCAGGAACACCCGGCGCACCGCCATGCCCCGCCCGCGCAGCACATCCAGCGCGTCCGCGAGCCCGCAGAGCATGCCCTCCACGGCCGCCCGCGCCAGATGCTCCGGCTTCATGCTGTCCCGCCGCAGCCCGTGCAACGACCCGGCGGTATGCGGCAGATGCGGGGTCCGCTCGCCCTCCAGATACGGCAGCAGCACCATGCCGTACGCACCGGGCGAGGAGTTCATCGCCAGCTCGGACACGCCCGCCAGATCCGTCCCCAGCATCTCCGCGGCACCACGCAGCACCCGTACGGCGTTGCTGGTGTGCACCACCGGCAGATACCGGCCGGTGGCGTCCGCGAACGAGGTGATCGTGCCGCTCGGGTCCACCAGCGCCTCATGGTGGATCCCGAACACCGACCCCGAGGCGCCCAGCGACACCACCGCGTCGCCCTCCCCGACGCCGAGCCCGAAGGCGGCGGCCATCGTCTCGCCCGTACCGGCGGAGATCAGCAGCCCCTCCGGGGTGAACCCCGCCGTCCCCGACGGGCTCAGCAGCTCCGGCAGCCGCACCTGATGGCCCAGCGCCAGCTCCACCAGATCCGGCCGGTACGACTCGGTCGCCGCCGACCAGAAACCCGTCGCCGAGGCCCCGCCCCGGTCCGTGGTCCGCCGGGCGGGCCGCCCCAGCAGCTGCCACGCCAGCCAGTCGTGCGGCTGCATGACCTCCGCGATCCGCGCCGCATGCGCCGGCTCGGTACGCGCCAGCCAGCGCAGCTTCGTCACCGCATGGGTCGCCTGCGGCACCGCCCCCACGGCCTGCGCCCACGCGGTCCGCCCGCCGAGCGCGTCGATCAGATCCGCCGCCGCACTCTGCGCCCGCTTGTCATTGCCGACCAGCGCGGGCCGTACGAGATTCCCCTCGACGTCGAGCGGCAGCAGACCGTGCGGCTGCGCGGAGACGCCGATCGCCTGCACGCCTTCGAGCAGCCCCTGGCCCGCCGCCTCCCCGAGCGAGATCAGCCAGGCCTGTGGATCGACCTCGGGCCCCTTCTCGACGGGGTGCGGCGCGTACCCGCGCCTGATGACGGCGCCCGTGTCTGCATCGCAGACGACGATCCGTGTGCTCTCGGACGAACTGTCCAATCCGGCGACTATCCCCATGGCCTCAGATGATGCCCCATACGACGCATAGGAGCAGCGTCAGGGTTTACCCGGGGAACCCCTAGGTGTTGCTCGTGCCCCAGTCGTCCTCGTCGGAGCCGCGCTGGTCGCGCAGCGAGCGGACCCGGTCGGTGACGGAGGCCGGCAGCCGGTCCCCGACCTTGGCCGACACCGTCCCGAAGGCCTTCGACGCCGCCTCGCGCCCGGTCAGCGCGGCCGACTCGGCGGTGTTCCGGACCGCGGGATTCTGGGAGATCCGCTGGGCGGCCTTGCGGAGCTGCTCGTACCGTTCCCGGCCGGCCCGTGCGCCGATCACATACCCCGTGGCCAGTCCCGCGATGAACGTGAGCCGGTAGCGCATTGCTCCACCCTTCCTCTCGTCGGTCCCGTCCGGTGCCGGTACGCACCGGTGTGCCGGGCTGTGCCGCCCGCCTACCCTCCGGGGCCGCAGATCACCCGAGGTGACCTGAGGCGATACCGATTGGCGGAGCACCCCCCTGCTTGCGCTAATGTATGTGTCGCAGCGAGCGCGCGCCGTCCGGAAGACCGGTCAGCGGTGCATTCGAGGCACACAGAGCAATCCCCTGTAGCTCAATTGGCAGAGCAGCCGGCTGTTAACCGGCAGGTTACTGGTTCGAGTCCAGTCGGGGGAGCTCGGTCCCCTGTAGCTCAATTGGCAGAGCATTCGGCTGTTAACCGGAGGGTTACTGGTTCGAGTCCAGTCGGGGGAGCAGAGAGAACGAGGACCCCGGGAGGGGTCCTTTTTCTTGCGCCATGGAACCGAACGACCCGTGATCGAAGTCCTCTTGGGCGTGCGTGGTCGCCGGACGGCAGCCCTCACGGGCAACAGATCGTATGAGCGGCTATGCTGCGGCAGACGGCGCGCACAAATGTGCGCGACGCGCCGTGGGGGGCGGTAGCTCAGCCGGTTAGAGCAGCGGACTCATAATCCGTCGGCCGTGGGTTCGAGTCCCACCCGCCCCACCGCACGGCATCCAGGTGACCTGCGGGAGCCTCCCTTTCGGGGAGGTCTCGCAGAGCCACCACACCGCACAGACGCCACACGGCCCCCTCGTGCGAGGACATTCCCTCGCGCGTCACCCGCCTGCCCGGAGAAGGGCGCTGAGGGCCACGAGGCGTTCCTCGGCCCCGAGGTGTGCCGGCGCCCCGGAGGCGAAGAGTCCCGCCGGCCCCTCGTGCTCACGCCTGATCAGGTTCAGGTGTTCCCAGCGGCGCCCGGTACGGGACGCGGGATGCTGATGCCGTTCTCTGCGACGACAGGCAGCGAGGTGATGCCTTCGCGCAGAGCAGCCCGGCAGTTCCTGGTTCGCCAGAACGGCACGCGCAACCGCGCCCCCATGGCGCTCAGGCCGGTTTCCGCTCCCGCCTGGCAGGGGACGCCCCTCGAAGTGAAGCCGTACGAGGGCCTGGACGTGACTGCGACGCAGGCCCTCAGTGCACGCCAACCGTTGCCCTTGGCGGGGTCGGCGGGCTCGTGCTCGGCCGCGCCGAGGAGCCCCACCGGCCGGGCCACCACTCCATCCCGGCGGAACTACGGAGCCGGGTTCTTCTCCTTCATCTCTACCGCGCCGGAGTGGGCGTTCACATGAGTAACCATGGAGGAGTCTTTACAGGTCACCGAGATGCGCCACACCGCATTCCAATTCGCCTTGTCTTGTACCGCGAGAAGTTCCCCCGCTTCCGCCTTTCGGCATCCCGGAGCGGAGTGCATGGCGCGCTGTACGGCGCTTTCCTTGGTGACGCGGAGGGAAGGGACGTCGACATCAGGGATTTTCCGGGTCGATAGCTGGGAAACATGTCCTGCGCGATCGATCTGAACATCCAGGCGCATCGGCATGAGGACACCATGGAGATGTTTACGCCAACTGACCATCCATCCCAGAGCGGCGTTGTCTCCCACCGGGGAGACTTCCGCCGTGCTCCCGGGGAGGGCCCATGGGAAGTGCTTCTCGGCGTATGTGGTTGCTACTTTTTTCGCTTCAGTGGACTTCTTTATGTGCGCCGGGGATCCAGGCACTGGGAAGCCGGACGCTTCTCCGCTGTCCGACATGTCGAGGCTGGCCGTGATCTCATTGCCCTCCGGCCAGTTCACCTGAACGAAGCCGACCGGCAGGCTCGCCATGATCGTACCGCGGTCGGAATCCGGCGAGGAGGAAAATTGCACATTACCGACTGTGTAGTGGTTGCCGAACGCTTGACGTACGGCGGCAATTGCCACCTTGCGTTCATTGCCGCCCGCGGATCCTACTGCCTCGGTGGACTTTACGGTGTGCGTCTGGATGGAGGTTGACCAGACGACGCCAATAATCACGTTGAAGGCCACCCACGTGACAATTGACCGGGGGGCGTTCAGTCGCCAGGCGGCCAATTCGCTTGGGCGGGTGCGCGTGATAAGGAAGGCTGTGAGTGCACCCAGGAGGCCACCGGTAGAATTAGCGAGCAGATCGCTGGTGTCGCACGCTCTGCCGATGGCCGGAAGTGCGCCTTGAGCGGTCTCGATCGCCACAGAGAGCCCCATGCTGATCGCGAAGCCAGCAAGCAGCCTGCGCGTGACCAGCACCCCGAGGAAGCCCACCGGTGTGAACATGAGGCAGTTCAGCAGACCCTGTTCCGTACCGAAGGGCTCCAGGAACTTCAGGTTGACCACGCACCTGCCGGATCCCTGACTTCCGCCGGTGGTCCACAGCGTCAAGAAGGAGACGCTCAACATGGAGGTGCACCACAAGGCAAGGTGGAACGGGCGATCCGTTCTCTTCTTCGCGGTGAAAAATGCAACGCCGAAGAAAGCCAGGGAAAGGGTGATCGCGGAAATGATGAATGCTGTGTGGCCTTTGAACACGGCTTCCAGCATGGGCAGCTCCCCTGAAGTGTTTCTGTGAATGTGCAGCGCCCCCTCGCGGTACGCCGCAAGGGGGCAGAAGGGGCCCACGCGTACAGTGCCGTGAAGCCCGTAATGAACATGCCTACGAATAGGTCATACCTGGAATTGGGAGCGCTAGCACTTCCTCTTGGGCGGAGTCTGGTAAGTCCTTCCGCCCGAGTAGAGAAGGCCGACATCCGGGCTGCACGAGGCAGAAGGGGGCCACTGCTTTGAAGCTATCGGCGACGTGCTGCACTTCTTGGTGGAACTCCAGTGGTTCGTGCCACTCCGGGGGTAGCCGACCTTGCGGGAGATCGAGCCTCCCGATTTCTTGTCGTACGAGACGTCGAGGTAGGTGCCCTTGCCCGTCGAGTTCATGAGCAGAACACCATTACTGATCTCGGTGCACACGTCCAATGACGCGATAGCAGTTGCTGCACGAAAACGCGAGTTCATGCGATCCCCCCTTGATCGTTCACATGGCCTTTACGGCGAGAGGAAATCTAACACGAGTTTGATCTTGGTGTGGGGGGATTTGGATGCCACGTTCTGCGGGTCCGGGGACGGCGAAACATGCCATCGCTGGTACGCCACCGAGTACGCCATTTCCTAGGGGAGGAGGCCAGGGAGGCTCGGGAGAACCGGGCCGTGGAGTCTGGGTGGGGAGCACGTGGCCGGTGGCGGGACCAGGGGTATCCGACAGGCCACTGGCCGAGGACAGGGCCAAGGCCATGGTCAGGGGCTGGTCGGGGTGCGTGGTGGGGGTGGTTGCGCCTCTTGGGTCCGAGGATGTGCCGGCCGGCTGCGGGTGTGGTCGTCTGGGGATCCAGGCCCCGTCCGGTCGTCAGGAGTGCCGGGCGGGAAGGGCAGGTGATGACGATGGAGCTGTTTCCGCCGATCCCGTTTGCCGAGTGGCGGGACACCAAAGAGACGCTCCATCGCTTTGCGCAGGTCGTCGGGAAGGTTCGGCTTGCGGCCAGTGCCCGGCGGAACCACTGGTGGAACGTGCCGTTCCATCTGACCGGACGGGGCATCACCACCCGTCCCATGGGGCAGCTCGACGGGAACCCGATCTTCACGATCGACTTCGACTTCGTCGGGCATCAACTGGTCGTCGCGACGCTGGACGGCCGGGCGGTGTCCTTCCCCCTCGCCGGCCGGTCGGTGGCGTCCTTCTACGCCGCCCTCATGGAGGCGCTGGCCGCGTTGGGCGTTCGGGTGGCGCTCGCGGTGCCGCGGCCGTTCGACCTGCCCGATGCCGGACGGCCGTTCGCCGAGGACACCGAGCATGCGGCATACGACACCGGGCACGCCCAGCGCTACTGGCAGGTGCTGAGCCAGGTGGCGTCGGTGCTGGAGGAGTTCGCTGCGGGCTATTCGGGGAAGGTCAGCCCGGTGCACCACTTCTGGCACACCTTCGACATCGCGCACAGCCGGTTCTCCGGGCGCCGTATCGACCATCCGCGGCAGACCGACCCGGTGACCCGGGAGGCGTACTCCAGGGAGGTGATCAGCTTCGGCTTCTGGTTCGGGGACGACGGCTTCCCCGAGCCGGCGTTCTACTCCTATACCGCTCCGGAGCCCGCCGGCCTCGCCGAGGAGCCGCTGCGGCCGGCGGCGGCGCGGTGGGTCGCCCGCGGGGAGAGCCATCTGGCCGTGCTGCGGTACGACGACGCCCGGGCCGAGGCGGATCCCCGTGCGGCGGTGCTGGGCTTCTACGAGAGTGCCTATCGCGCCGGGGCCGGGCGGGCCGGGTGGGATGTCGAACGGCTCAGCTGTGCGGGCGGGGTGACGGACCCGCAGTTGTAGGCGGGCCGGCCGCTGCCGTTCCGGCCGGGCGGTCGGCATGCGGGCGCGGACCCGTCCCGGTCGCGCAGGAGCAGCCTCAGATGACTGGCGGGCGGCCCAGCCGGGTCATGCGCCACACCGTGCGCCAGCGCAGCGGGCGGCGTCGGCCGCAGGGGGTGCGTACTCCCTCGGCGAAACCGGCGGCCCAGGCGCGCAGGCCCGCCGCCGTGGGGCTGCGGACGGCGGTCAGAGCGGCCCAGACGCCGAGGTAGAGGGGGACCAGCACGGCGGGGAGGTGCCGCTTGGCGAGCCAGACGCGGTTTCTGGCGACCATGCGGTGGTAGACGGCGTGCCGGGTGGGTGAGGTGTACGGGTGCTGAAGCACCAGCTCCGGGGCGTAGCGGATGTGCCAGCCGTCGTCCAGGGCCCGCCAGGCCAGGTCGGTTTCCTCATGGGCGTAGAAGAAGTCGTCGGGCCAGCCGCCGATCCGGTCCAGCATCGGTACGGACAGGGAGTGCCCGCCGCCGAGGAAGGTGGTGACCAGACCGCCGCGTGCCGGGTCGCCGGCCCGCAGACGGGGGACGTGGCGGCGCTGGGTGCGGCCCCGCTCGTCGGCGATGCGGAAGCTGACGATCCCCAACTCCGGGTCGCGCGTGTGCAGTTCCGCCAGCCGGCTGAAGACGTCCGGGCTGATCAGCAGGCCGTCGTCGTCCAGGTCGACCACCACGTCGACGTCCCCGAGCTTGCGCAGCTCGTCCAGGGCGACATTGCGGCCGCCGGAGACTCCCAGGTTCTCGCTCAGCTCGACTCCGACGGCGCCGTGCGGCAGCGGGGGGAGCGGGGAGCCGTTTCCGATGACCACGATGTGGGCCGGCCGCAGGTCCTGCTTGGCGACCGAATCCAGCAGCGCCCGCAGTTCGGCGGGACGGTTTCCCATGGTCAAGATGGCGACGCCTACGCGCAGATGACGCACAGAAGTTTGCTCCGTTCTTGGCGGTCTTGTCGGGATGCTAACCGCCGGGGGCGGCGACTGTGTGCCACGGCGCTTCCCCGGCGACATCGGGCCGTTGAACGCTGGGGAACGTCCGTGCCGTGGGCCGGGAGCCCGCGGATGCCGGGTGTGCCGGACCGGCGCACGATGGAAGGACCGGGGGTTTGCACGGTTGCCCAGGGGGGCGGATGGAGGAAGCCCTCATGATGGAAGTCAAGACGGTCGACAAGCCGGATGAACGGCGCGACTTTCCCCGGGGACACCTCGAAGCCCTGCACCTCACCGGACTGGACTTCGCCGTGGCCACCTTCGAGCCCGGCTGGCGCTGGTCGGAGTCGGTGGGCCCGATAGCCGGGACGGACAGCTGCGAGGTGCACCACAACTGCTTCGTCGTCCAGGGCCGGATGCGCATCAGGATGAACGACGGCGCGGAGTCCGAGGTGGGACCCGGCGATGTCTTCGTCTGCCCGCCCGGACACGACGCCTGGGTGGTCGGGGACGAGCAGTGCATCGTGTACGACTTCGCGGGCCAGATGGCGAAGGACTACGCGAAGGGCTAGGACGGGCCGGGCAGGCAGAGGCAGGCGGTGACCGCGCGGGGCGGGGCCGCTGTCTGACCGTGTACGGAGCGAGGCCGGGGCGCGGTGGCCGGTTGCCGCGTCGGCCGGCCGGGTGGCGTGTGGTTCGCCACGTGGATCCGGATGTCTAGGAACGCGCTCGGTGGGCAGGGGTGCGGGCGGTCCGGCGTGCGGAATACGTCACGGGTTGATCCCGTTGCCGCAGCCGGGGACCGACTGACAAGCGTCGACAGACCGGAAGCAGGGAAACAGGCATGAGCACCATTGAGCTCACCAAGGAAAACTTCGACGACATCGTCTCCGGCAACGATTTCGTCCTGATCGACTTCTGGGCCGAGTGGTGCGGGCCGTGCAAGCAGTTCGGCCCGGTCTTCGAGAAGTCCTCCGAGACGCACGACGACCTGGTCTTCGCCAAGGTCGACACGGAGGCGCAGCCCGAGCTGGCGCAGGCCCTCCAGATCCAGTCCATCCCGACCGTGATGATCGTCCGGGAGAACATCGCCGTCTTCGCCCAGCCCGGCGCGCTGCCCGCGGAGGCCCTGGAGGACGTCATCGGCCAGGCCCGTGCGCTGGACATGGACGAGGTCCGGGCGTCGGTCACCGAAGCGCAGCAGGCCGAGCAGGCGCAGGGCGAACAGGGTCAGCAGGCGCAGGGCTCGTGAGCGACCTCCTTCTGGTCCGGCACGGCGAGACCGAGTGGAGCAGGGACGGCCGGCACACCAGCTGGACCGATCTGCCGCTGACCGCCACCGGCGAGGAGCAGGCCCGCGCACTGCGGCCGCTGCTGTCGGACCGGAAGATCGGGCCGGTGTACGCCAGCCCGATGCAGCGGGCGCTGCGCACCGCCGAGCTGGCGGGCCTCGCCCGCCCGCAGATCGACGCCGACCTGCGGGAATGGGACTACGGCGGCTATGAGGGCATCGCCACCGCAGAGATCCACCGCGACCGGCCCGGCTGGTATCTGTTCTCCGACGGTGTCGCCGAGGGGCCCGCGGAGCATCCGGGCGAGTCGCCCGAGCAGGTCGGGGCGCGCGCCGACCGGGTGCTGGCCCGGATCGCGGCACAGCTCGCCGCCGACGACGGCGATGTGGCGCTGGTCGCGCATGCGCACTTCCTGCGGGTGCTGGCCGCCCGCAGGCTCGGGCTGCCGCCCGCCGCCGGGGGCCTCTTCACCTTCGAGACCGGGGCGGTCGGCGTCCTGGGGACCGAACACGACCGGCCCGCGGTGGTCGCCTGGAACGCCCGGAGTGTGTGAGACGGGGAGCGGCGGGCGGGGCCGCTCGGCCGGTGAGCCTGCCGTGAGCCGTGAGCCGTGAGCTCGGAGTCGCTTGGCCCGGAGCCCGGCTCCGGGTGCGGACGCGGCCGCCGGATCGCTACGGATCCATCGGATCGAGATGCAACGGCTGCACCTTGCCCTCGATCATCGCGCCGAGCCCCATGACGGCACAGGTATCGGGGTGGTCCGCGGTGTGTACCGGCATGTTCGTGGCCTGGTGGATCATCGGCTCCAGGCCGGGGATCAGGGCGCTGCCGCCCGCGAGCACGATGCCGCGCTCCCCGAGGTCGGCCACCAGATCCGGCGGGCAGCGGCGCAGCACGGCCCCGATGCCGTCGAGGATCGAGGTCAGCGGGGTGGTGATGGCGTCCCGTACCCGCTCGGTGTCGACATGCACGGAGCGCGCCATCCCGCTGATCACGTCCCGGCCGTGCACCTCGGTGGAGCCCGGGGTGACCCCGTCGCCACCGGAGAGGATCAGCTGAAGCGGGCGTACGGCCTGGCCCGCCAGCATCAGCTCGTGGTGCAGCCGCAGATGCTGGATGACCGCGTGGTCGATGGCGTTGCCGCCCACCGGCACGGTCTCGGCGGCCACGATCGAGCCGAGGGAGAGCACCGCGACCTGCGTGGTTCCGGCGCCGCACACCACGATCATGGTGGCCTCGGGCTGCTCCACCGGGAGCCCGCACCCCACCGCCGCCGCGACCAGCGTGTCGACCAGCTCCACCCGCCGCGCCCCCAGCCCGGTGAGTGTCTCCACGGCGGCCCGCTGGGCCAGCGGCTCGCTGCCGTACGGGAGACAGACCGCGGCCCGCATCGTGGGCCGGCGCCGCCAGGTCTTGCGGAGCTTGTCGCCGACCAGGGTCCGCAGCAGCCGCTGGGCCATGTCGATATCGACGACGGTGCCGTTGGAGACCGGGCGCACCACCCGGATGTAGTCGGGGGTGCGGCCGTCCATCACCTCGGCCTGGGCGCCGACGGCCAGCAGCGCCCCGCTGCGGGTGTTGATGGCGGCGACGGTCGGTTCGTCGACGACCAGCCCCTGGTTCTTGACATACACCCTGGTCCGGGCCGCGCCGATGTCGATGGCGGCCGAACAGCGCCGCAATTGGGCGAGGCTGATGGTCATGGGTGATTCCTCCCCGATGGGCCGGTATGGACGAAGCGGTCGCGCGGCCGGTTCGCAGGGACCGCTCGTGCGCCATCCTCCGGTCGTGCGGAGGCCGCCGCCTGCTGGAAAGGTCCGCTCGGGGGACGGGGGCGGGGCGGTTGCGGCGAAGGGGTGATGAGGCGGGGAGAGGCCGGTGCGGCGGGCCCTCAGCCGGCCAGTCGCTGGTACAGCCCCCAGGTGAATTCGGGGACGATGTCCTGCGGGGTGCCGTCGGGGCCGGGCGCGGTGCACGCCAGCCGCCAGCGGGTGGGGGCGCTGCCCTCCATGGGGCCGGCCGGGGCGAAGGCGCGGGCGACCTCGTCGACGGTGCAGGACCAGGGCCGCAGATCCGCGGTGCTGTGCAGGTCAGGGGCGGTGGCGCCGGGTGCCCGGACGAGCCAGGCGTTCCAGACGGTGTCCCGGGAGCCGGTGAGGATCTCGAACCGCAGATCGGGCCAGAGCGGCACCGGCCAGGTCAGGGCCTCGCAGCGCAGATCGCCGATGCGGCGGGGAGTGACGGTCTCGGGGGCGCCGAGCAGCGCACGATACGGCCGGCTGCCGCCGGGCGCTCGCGGGGCGTGCATCCGTGCCTGCCAGCGGCGGTTGGCCTCGCGCATCTCGGCACGGGAGACGCCCAGGGTGCGCAGCGCCTCCTCGACCAGGCCGGGGTGGTGGTCGGCCATCCGGCGCAGCAGGACGACCTGGAAGGCGACCGGTCCGGGCAGCCCGGAGGGGGCGCCGGAGCCGCCGGGCGGGTCATTGTCCGTGGTGTGGTCCATGAGGGACATGGTGGTGGACGGCGCGGGCCACCGGCCGCCCGGGGCGCTCGCCGTCGGGGAGGAAGAGCACGGAGTTGACATAGCGGCGGTGCGGGGCGAGGGAGCGGCGCAGCAGCCCGTGCTCGGCGACCTGGTAGGTGCGGGACTGATGGGCGGGCAGATCGAAATCGGCCAGCGGCAGCCAGCGGTCGTGCGGCAGCACCCAGCCGCGGTAGCCGTGGGCCGCCGTCCAGTCCAGTACGGGCCCGAGCGGCTGGATACGGGTCTCCAACTCGACGAACAGGGCCGGGAGGTGACGTTCGACGGTGTGTGCGGCGCCGCGCAGCACCGCCAGCTCCGCGCCCTCCGCGTCGATCTTGATGAGGGTGACGGACGCCAGCGCCAGCGCGTCCAGCGGGAGGCAGGGCACATCGAGGGCGGCGGTGTGCAGCTCCCGGCGTACGAGCGAGGAGACCCCGCGGTCGCCGCGGCCGCCCGGGGGCAGCCAGAGGGTGGCGCAGCCCGTGTGGTCGGTGGCCGCGGCGGACACCACCTCGACATGCGGGGGAGTGACCGCGCAGAGCAGACGGGCCAGGTGGGGGACCGGTTCGAGGGTGACGACCCGGTCGGCGCACCGGGCCAGCCGCCGGGTCCACGGGCCGTACCACCCGCCGACGTCGACGGCCGTGCCGCCGGGCGGGCAGAAGTCGGCGAGCCGCCGCAGCTCCGGTTCGAACCGCGGATAGAGCCCGGCCACCAGCGCCGACACCAGCCGGCCCGGCAGCCGGGGCGCCAGCCGCGCGGCGAGCGTCACGACCCCGCTTCCCGGTCCGCGAGTCGGCGCAGCGCGCGGGTGTGCTCGGCGTCGCTGAGCTGTTCGCCGGACGAGGGCAGGAGCTGGGGGATGCCGTCGAGGATCGGATAGCGGCGTTGCAGCCGGGGGTTGTAGAGGGCGTCACCGGGATCGAGCAGCGACAGCGGGCCCTTGTCGAGCGGGCAGACGAGGATCTTCAGCAGCGGGTCATCGGGCTTCATCGGGCGACTCCGGGGGTCCGGTGGGGAGTTCGGGGACGGGCGGGTCATGGCGGGGCAGCGCGAGCAGGACCGCCACGGCGACGGCCGTGCCGCCCAGCCGCAGCGCGCGCCGCAGCGGATCGGCGGGCAGCGGCTCACCGAACGCCACGGTGCCGCAGACGACGGTGAACACGCAGGTGACGGTGGTGCAGACGGGGACGATCACGGACGCCCGGCAGCGTTGCAGGGCGGTCTGGGACAGCACCAGACCGGCGGCTCCGGTGATGAGCAGGAGGTACGGGTAGGGCGAGCGGAGCAGCCGGCCCACGACGGCCGGGAGGTCGTGGGGAGCCAGCAGACCCGAGACGCCCTTGATGGCCAGCGAGCTGACCCCGTAGAGCAGGCCGACGGCCACCCCGTAGGGGACACCCGCCGTCGGCAGCCGGTGGCGGCGCCGGGCACGCCGTTCCGCCGAGCGGTACAGCAGCAGTCCGGCGGCCAGCGACGGCACCGCGATCAGCAGCAGGGTGGCGGGCGGCGCGGTGCGGGCGACGGCCCGGGCGTCCTCGCCCTGGAGGGAGGCGATGACCAGCACCAGCGCCACCAGGATCGCCACGATGCCCTGCCGCTCCCGGCCGCTGGTCCGCTCGCCCAGCACCACCGAGGACAGCAGCAGCAAAAGGACCAGGCCCGAGACGAACAGGCCCTGGGCGGCGGCCAGCGGCAGGGTGCGGTAGACGGCGAGCTGGGCGGCGAAACCGGCGGCCAGGGCGAGCGAGCCGGCCAGCCACAGCGGGCTGGACAGCAGCCGGCCGACGACCCGTACGGGCTGCCGGGTGCTCAGCGCGGGCAGCCCCGCCAGGGCCCGCTTCTCCAGCACGAAACCGGTGCTGTACAGGACGTTGGCGAGCAGCGCGGACGCCACGCCCCACCACGGCACCGCGCTACCCCCCTGCCCGCCGGGCATGGGCGAGCAGGATCGAGGCCAGCGACGGCACCCGGCACGCGGCGCGGTCGAGGGGGCGCAGCGGCCGCGGCACATCGTGGTACGGCGCACCGGCGATCCGTACGGCCTCGAAACCGGACGCCGCGAGGAAGCCGCGCAGGGCACGGGCCGTGCAGAGCCGCAGATGGCCGACGACCTGGGTGCCGGGACGGCCGTGGATGCCCCGCATGCTCACCTCCGAGAAGACGGGCTGGACCCCGGCGAGCAGCAGCCCGCGGTTGTACCAGGCGGCGAGATTCGGGGTGGAGAGCATCAGATGACCACCGGGGCGCAGCACCCGGCGCAGTTCGTCCAGGGCGGCATCGGGGTCGACGAGATGCTCGATGACCTCGCTGAAGAGGACCGCGTCGGCGGAACCGGACGCGAACGGCAGCCCCCCGTCGGTGAGTTCGCCGCGCACCGCCCAGGGGATCCGGGTCCGGGCGCGGCGCAGGGCGTCCTGCGACCAGTCGACGCCCACCAGACGGTGACCGGTGAGCACCTCCGCCGCGACGGCCGCCGCCGAACCGTCGCCGCAGCCGATGTCCAGGATGGTGGCGGGCGGCGCCCCGGTGCGTACGGGCCCCAGGGCGCGCGCCAGCAGCCGCGCCTGCCGCATGCTGCGGGCGGCGCCGGACGCCACCGGCACGGCGGGGTTCTCGTAGAAGTCCCGCAGCGTGGCGGGGGGCCGGGTCACCGGGCCGCTCCGCCGGCCGGGGGCGGGGTCCAGGCGGTGGCGGCGAGGGAGGAGCGGAACAGCTCGCCGAGCCGGGCGCCGGCCGCGTCGTCCAGGAGGGCCGGGGACCAGCGCAGCGCCAGCTGGATCCGGCCGGCCACGGAGACGGTGGTGACGGTGAGCCCGCGCGGCATCCGGGCCGGGGCGGAGAACCACACCGCGGCCGGCCGGCCGGCGTCCCCGAAGTCCAGCGGGTAGGCGATCCGGCCGATGTTGGACAGCAGGGTGGTGGAGGTCCACGGCGCGGCGGCGCGGCGCAGCGTACGGGTGACCGCGCCGCGCAGCCCGACAGGGAGGACGGGGGCGGTCAACATCGTGGCGTAGAGCCCGAGTTGAGATCCCGGGGCGGCGGCCTTGAGCGCACGGGTGCGGGCGGCGGTGCGCCCCAGCAGCCGCGCCACCGCGTCCGGGTCGGGCGGATCGGCGGTGAGCGGCCCGGCATCCCGGCGCTCCTCGGGGCCGAAGCCGACCGACACCAGCCGGGTGCCGTTGCCGATGGGCATCCCGGCATCGCGCGGCCGGTCGTCGACGGGCATGGTGACGACGATGGGGGCGGCGGCCGGGGCGGCCGCGCCGTGCGGGCGGGCCGGGGCGTGCAGCCGGTTCCAGCGGGCGACCATCAGCCAGGTGGCGACCAGGAGTTGATCGTTGACGGTGTAGGGCGCGGGCTGGGCGGGAGTGCGTGGGGGGCGGGTGGGGATCGGGAGGTCGGTGAGGAGCATGCCGTTGCCGGGGCGGTTGGCGTTGCCGGGGTGGCGGGGCCTGCCGGGCCGGGGAGCGCTGCCGGGCGCCGGGGTCGGGGCCGGCGTCGGAGCCGAGGGCGGGGCGGGGTCGGGGGCGATTCGTGCCGGGCGGGTGAGACGGGGGCCGGGAGCCGGGGGCCGGTCGGCGGGTGGTTCCGGACGGGGCCCGGGGGCGCGTACGGGCGCGGGGGCGGGGGAGTTGTCGGCGCCGCCGTAGAGCTCGGCGGCGGTGGCCAGCACCCGCAGACAGGCCGGCCCGTCCAGCGCGGTGTGGTGGAGGGTGAGCAGCAGCACGGTGCCGCCCGCCGCCCCCTCGATCACCTCCAGCCGTACAGGAGGTGAGGCGTCCAGCGGCGGACAGTGGTCGAGCGCGCGCTGCCGGGCACGGGCCAGCGCACCGGGGCCGGGCGGCGGGAAGCCGACCGGGTCCACGTCCGGCGTGGCGGTGAGCTGCCAGCGGTAGCGGCGGTGCCACCAGTGGACCGGGGCCTGCCGCATCAGGATGCGCGGATGGCGGGCGAGCGCCTGGTGAAACGCGGTGCGCAGCCGTACGGGGTCGACCCGGCCGGGGAGATGCACCTCGATGTGTACGGTCTCCGGCTCGCCGTCATCCAGACAGTGCCGGGAGATCTCATCGACGACGGGGAAGGGGAGGTGGGCTACGGCGCTGCCGCGGCTCTGCTCCCCCCCACCCCCGAACCCACCCCCCGCCCCCTCCCCCGAAGGGGGAGAGGGGGAGGGGGCGGGGGAGAGCTCGCCCCGGCCGTCGGGCGGGGTGCGCGGGCCGACAGATGGCGCGACCTGGCCGTCGGCTGGTGTGCCACGGCTGTCACGCGATGCGCCATGTCCGTCGGGTGGTTCGTGCCGGGCCGGTTGCAGTGCGGTCATCGGGTGGTGTCCTCCCCGCTGTGGTCGGTCGGTGGTGCGGGACCGCTGTCGGCAGGCGGTACGGGCCTGCTACCGGCCGGCCGTACGGGACTGACCGGCCGAACCCCCTGCCGCTCGGCCCAGTTCGGCCCCGCGCCCGGCGCCCGCCCTCGCGCCACGATCGGACGCCCGACAGCGACCGGCCCGCCGCCCTCGTCCCGAACCCGTCGCGGAAGCGGTGGCCGCGCGAGCAGTCCGGGCGGATCAACGCGACCGGATGGCCCGGATGACCAGGACGACCCGGACGGTCCGGACGGTTCATCGGGCCCCGGCCGGCCGGATGGCCCGTACGGCGAGGTCGGGCCAGAGGGTCCGTGCGGCGCAGATGGCCCGGACGGCCCGGAAGGCGTCCCGCCCGAGGGCCCACCCGCCCCCGGCCCGTCCGCATCCGGCCCACCCGCATCCGCCCCCGGCTCAGCCACGGACACCGGCCCCCGCGACGCCCGCCCCCGCACGGTGACCACCGCCGCAGCCAGCGCCAGCAGCGCCAAGGCCTGTGCGGTGGCGCTGAACGCGCCCTTGCCGGCGGCGTGGGGCTCGCCCGCGCCGAGGGCCGCGACGGTTCCGGCGCTCACCATCGCCGCCAGGGCCAGGGGGACGAGGAGGCGTGGCCGGAAGCACGCCAGGAGTGCCAGGGCGGGCGCGACCAGGGCGTAGGGGCCGGAGGCCAGGGCCAGTACCGCGGTCAGCGTCACCACTCCCAGGACCCAGGAGGGGGCGGGTGGCAGCGGTGCCGGAGGCGGCGGGGTGCGGGGGGTGCGGCGGACGAGAGCGGAGACGAGCAGGAGCACGACCCCCAGGGCGCCGCCGGCCAGGCCCAGGTCGTAGGCGACCGCCGGGGTGTAGAAGAGCTCTACGGTGCCGCCGGAGCCGGCCGGGACGAGGAAGGCCTGTTGCCAGCCGTCGACCCGGAGCGGGGTCAGCCGTCGGCCGTGGAGTGTGGCCTGCCAGCCGTCGTTGGCGTTCTCGTGCATCTGGAGGTAGACGGCCCGGCCGGCACCGACCGCGACGCTGCGGCGGTCCCCCGACCAGTCCCCGGCGTCGGCCTTCCGCACCGGGGCGGCGGACTCGCGCACCGGCCCGGCGCCCGCAGTTTCCTGCTCGCCCCCGGCCCCCGCGCGCCCCGCAGCACCCCGCCGCAGCGTCACATCCGTCAGCGCCAGCGGCCCTTGGTCGCCGGCCTCCACCCGATGGCGTCCGGACGGCAGGTCCAGGCGGCCGTCACGGGCCGGCCCGGCGCACAACCGCACATCGACGGGGCGGCGTTCGGTGAGGTCACGGACGTAGCCGGTGGCCTCGGTGGCGTGCAGGACGCCGTCGACGGCGAGCACCGGGCCCTGGCCGCAGCCGAGCGAGAAGCGGGCGTCGGCGGCGGGCCGCGGGGTGCGGTAGGTGTCGAGTGCGGGGAGGTGAATCTCGCTGAGGCCGACCGGGAGTTGGAGTGCCTGGCCGGCGACCGGGTTGTGCAGGGTCAGGGGTTTGACCTTGCTGATGGTGAGGTCGAGGCGGTCGGTGGTGAGGGGGTCGAAGCGGGCCTGGCCGTTCTCGTCGACGCCCGCGGTGGCCGCCCCGTACGGCGAGTTGATCAGGATCTGCTCGGGCCGGGTGGCGAGACCGCCGGCCGCGGCCAGCACGATCTGGTCGATCTTCTTCCGGCCGGGCCAGCGCAGATGCACGGTGGGCCGGTCACCGGCGATCCAGGCGGTGGTCAGATCGCCGTCGACGAGGTTGCGGGGGCTGAGCGACGGGCCGAAGCCGAAGGCGGTGGAGTCGGCGGTGGCGGTGATCCGGTCCCGCTGTTCCGGTGCGATGCGGTCCAGCAGCCGGTCGAGTTCGGGGCCGGGAACGGCCAGTGCCTTGCCGGAGACGCGGTACGCGGCGGCCGGGCCGGTGCGGAACTGGCGGTGCAGCCCGGCCTCGGCGGAGACGGGGGAGAGGCCGCCCGGGTCGCTGCCGCGGTGCAGCGAGACGACCTCGGCGGGCGCGCCGGAACGCGCGGCGTCGGCGGGCAGTTGCAGCAGCCGGGTGACCTGGACGCCGGGGACGGAGATCTCCCGGAAGCCGGCGCCGGAGAGCCCGGCGCGTGGGGTCTGCGAGCCGAGGATGGTCACCTTCAGCCAGGTCGCCCGGCCGGCCGGGGCCTTGACCCGCTGCGGCGTCCCGTCGGGGCGCAGGGTGTCCTCCGTGGTGCCGCGGTCGGTCTGCACCCTTACGGAGGTCGGGGCGGCCCGCAGTCCGTCTCCGGGCAGGGGAGTCAGGGACAGGGCGGACGGGAGGGTGACGGGCCGGGGGAAGGCGATCCGCACCCACTGGCCTATGGGGTTTCCGGCGCTGCCTTCCGCCCAGGCGGTGCCGGGGTCGCCGTCGAAGGCGTGGCCCGGGTCGTACTGCGGCAGCTGGAAGAGCCAGTTGCCGCTGCTGGAGGCGGTGACCGAGGTCGCGCCGCGGAGGACGGCGGTGGTCTGGTGGCCGGGGCCGGTGGTCGGCAGGATCTGCCGGGGCGGGCGGCCGGGGTCCTGGACGCTGTCGGGGTGGTTTCGCTCGTCGGCGGTGTAGGTGTACGAGGTGTTGCTGTTGACCAGCCCGAAGCGGGTGTCGGCGCGGCGCAGGCCGTCGGCGGTGAGCTGGAGCGGCGGGGTGCCGAGGCCGGGGTGGCGGTCGCCGGTCAGCACGGTGGCGCGGCGGCGCAGGGCGGGGTCGGCGGACAGCTGGAGCAGGGCTTCGGGGCCGCCGCTGAGCTGCGCGGTGTCGGCGACGGCCCGGGTGGTGACCGGGCCGGGCTCGGGGGTGTCCTGCGGCCGGTAGATCTCGACGGCGTGCTGCCGCGGATAGAGGCCCTGGACCTGGAGGGGCGCCCCGGCGGGGATCCGGCCGCCGGTGGTCAGCGGGCCGAAGGCGGCCACCTTGCGGTAGCCGGACGCCTGGAGGGTGCGTTTGACGGTCTGCGGCGGGACGTAGCCGATCTGGTCCGGGTCGAGATCGTTGCGTACGACCACGTCGTGCAGTCCGGCCCGGCCCAAGTAGTCGCGCAGGCCCGGGACCTGGGCGCCGGTCAGCAGGGCCTGTTCGACGGCGTCCAGGGTGCGGCGGGCGCCCGGGGTGACGAACGGGACGAAGTCGCGCTGGGCCCAGGGGGAGGTGGCGAGGACGTCGAGCGGCTCGTCGATGGGGGAGCCCCAGGTGTAGATGCCGTGCGCGGTCGCGGGGACGACCAGCGCGCGGCTGTGCGGGGAGTGCTTGTGGAGCCAGGCCGCGGCCCGTTCCCAGGAGGCGGGCAGTTCGGTGAAGGCGCCGGGCTGGAGCACGGTGCCGGTGAGGAAGGGCAGCGCGAGGGCGGGCAGCACGAGGAACGCCGTCACCAGCGGGAGACGCCGGCGGGCGGGGATCCGGCGGGTGCCGCGGCGTTCGGTGGCGACCGCGAGCAGATGCGCCAGGCCCAGGGTGAGCGCCAGGGCCAGGCCCGGGGTGAATTTGTAGATGTTGCGGAACGGGCGCAGCCAGCCGTTGAGCCAGTCCTGCCACAGCCCGTGCAGCGGCCCGCCCAGCGCACCGCCGTACCCGGCCAGCGCGATCAGCGCCACGGCCAGCACGGTCAGCAGCAGCCAGCGCCGCTCGGGCAGATCCCGGCGGGCCAGCCCGGCGAGGCCCAGCGCCGCGGCCAGCGCCGAACCGAGTACCGCGAACGGCTGGGCCGTCAGGGTCCAGCCGGCCGGCAGCCAGGGTTCGCCGAAGTGGAGGTAGCCGACCCAGTTGCCGGCGCCGCGCAGCAGTTCGGTGGCGGACATGGTGCCGGTGGTGGTGTCGGCCTGCTCGATGTACGGCATGAAGTTCTCGCCGTGCAGGCCGAGCAGCAGCAGCGGGACCACCCACCAGGCGGTGGCCAGGACGACACCGGGCAGCCACCAGGCGAGCAGCTTCGGCCGGCGCGGCCCCGTACGGGCGAGCAGATACAGGCCGGCGGGCAGCAGCGCGGCCAGTGTCGAGGCCGCGTTGACCCCGCCCATGAAGGGGATCAGCAGCGCCGAGCGGGTGGCCGCGATACGGGCGCTGACCTGTGTGTCGGTCAGCGGCAGCAGGACCCACGGGAGCAGTGCGCCGGGCAGTGCGGCGGCGGAGGTGGAGCCGATGACGAGGGTGAAGGTCGGCCACAGGGCGTAGCAGGCGGCGGCCAGGAGCCGGGCCGGCGGGGTGCCGACGCGGAGCCGTTCGGCCAGCCGCAGCGCACCCCAGAACGCGGCCGTGACGATCAGCGACATCCACAGCCGCTCGGCCAGCCACACCGGGACATGGGCGAGATCGGCCAGGCCGTAATAGGGGAGCGTGGGGAAGGCATAGCCGACGTACTGGTCGGCGATGCCGCCGAGGCCCGCCCGGTCGTGCCATAACTGCCCGAGGTCGGCGAGGAACCGCCACGGGTCGGTCGTCACCCCCAGCTTGGTCTCGAACGTCATCTTCCCCGGCGAGGGTGCCAGGAAGCCGGCCAGCGCGAGCGCCCAGAACGCGAACAGCCGGCGTCTGCGCCGGGGGTGGCCGGGCGGCGGGGCGGGCGTCGGCCGGCCGCCGCCGTCGGGCGATCCGGGGGACGGGTACGGCCTCAGGGTCTGGGTCATGGCAACCGCCGGAGGATGAGGAGGAGGTTCCAGGTGGCGACCTCCCGGACGCCCGGGAGGCGGGGGATGGCCTCGGCGAGGAACGGCGCATAGCGGGAGCGGGCGGTGACCACGGCGATGTCGTCACGGGCCCGGACCTGGCGCAGGGTGCGGCCGATGTGCACCGCGAACAGGTTGACGCCCAAGGTGTGCTTGGCCGCCTGTCCGGTGCGCCGCCGGTAGCGGGCGCGGGCCCGCTCGGCGCCCAAGTAGTGCCAGGGCGCGGTCTCGTGGCCACCCCAGGGGGAGAACCAGTTGGTGAAGGCGACATAGATCAGCCCGCCGGGGCGGGTGACCCGGATCAGCTCGCTCAGGAAGATCTGCGGGTCGGCGACATGCTCCAGGACGTTGGAGGAGAAGCAGATGTCGACGGCGCCGTCGGCGAGCGGCAGCAGATAGCCGTCGGCGAGCACCGCGCCCTCGATCGGCGGGCCGTGGGCGGTCAGCTCCGCCGCATCGGGTTCGAAGAGCCAGGCCCGGGCGCCGCGGCGGCGGAACTCCGCGGTGAAGTGGCCGCTGCCGCCGCCGACATCGGCGACCACCGCGCCCCGCAGCGGGGCGTACCGTTCGATCTGGTCGGCGGCGTCCCGGGCGAGCAGCCGGTAGCAGTGCCCGGGGTCGGTCCGCTCCCGCAGAAAGGCCCGGAACAGGGCGGCGGACCTGCGCAGCGAGGGGTCGCGCACCGGGCCGTCACCGCCTGGGGAGCGGGTCGAGGGCGGCCTCCGCGGCGACCGCCCGGAAGCTCTGCACCGTATGGCTCCACCGGAAGCGGGCGGCGCGCCGTTCGGCGGCGCGGCCCAGGGCGTCGCGGCGCCGGGCGCTGAGCGCGAGGGTGCACCAGTGCGCGGCGAACGCGCTCTCACCGCGGGCCAGCAGCCCCGTCGTGCCGTCCTCGACGGAGTCCCGCAGGCCCGGGATGTCGAAGCCGACGGCCGGGGTGCGGCGGGCGGCGGCCTCCATCACCACCAGCCCCCAGCCCTCGACGAGCGAGGGGTGCAGCAACAGCCAGGCGGAGCACAGCAGTTGATGCTTGCGTTCTTCGGAGACATGGCCGGTGAAGGTGACGCCGGGCCCGGCCATCGCGGCCAGCCGGGCGCGCTCCGGGCCGTCGCCGACGATCACCAGCCGGCCGCCGGTCACCGGCCGGACCCGCTCCCACAGCCGCAGAAGCAGATCGATGCGCTTGTACTCGACGAGCCGCCCCATGGCCAGGAACAGCGGTTCCGGCGCCTTGGGGGTCGGCGGGCCGGGCTCCGCCACGCCGTTGTACACCAGGCGGATCCGCTCCGCGTCGACCCCGAGGCCGCGCAGCGCGGACGCCGTCGAGCCGGAGACCGCCACCATCAGATCGCGGCGGTGCGCACCGGCCAGCGCCCAGTGCTCCAGGCGGCGGCCGAGCCGCGCTGCGGGCCCCGGGCAGCGCAGCCGCCACAGGTCCGTATGGACATGGTTGACCAGGCACAGTGTGGGGCCGCGGTGCCACAGCGGCGCCAGGTACGGCATCCCGTTGCAGACCTCGACCAGCAGATCGCAGGGCCCGACCCGGCGCGCCAGCTGGCGGGGCACGCGCAGGAAGTGACCGGCGTCGCCGCCCGCGGACACCACCCGGTAGCCGCGCGTGGGGGCACCGCCCCGGCCCGGGAGCCCGGCGGACGGCGGCCCGCCGCACAGCAGGGTGACCTGGTGCCCGTGGGCGCTGAGCCCCTCGGCGATCCGGTCGACCAGCAGCTCGGAGCCGCCGGCCGCGGGGTTGCCCAGATCGCGGCGGGCGAGGAAGACGATCCGGCGCGGCAGCGGCGGCGGCCCCGAGCCGGGTGGCCCGGACGCCGAGGGGGCGGGCGCTGCGGGGGGCGGGGACGGGTGTGCGTACGGGGGCATCTGCGATCCAACTCGTCTCAGGGTGCCGTACCGGCGGTGGGGGACGTACTGCGTACTGAGTCGTGCGGGCCGTGCTGCCTCATGCGGTGCCGGGTCGCACCGTGCGGGCGGGGACGCTCGGGCTCGCGGTGCTGTGCGGTGGTGAAGTGGCGCTGTGCTGCGGGGAAGCGGCGGTGCGCTGCGGTGAAGTGGCGCTGTGCGGTGGTGAAGTGGCGCTGTGCGGTGGTGAAGCGGGGGTGGGGCTGCGGTGCGGCGGACGGGCACTGCGGTGAAGCGGAGGTGCGCCGACCGGAAGGCCGGCCGTCCGCGTGTGGGGTGGACAGTTTTCGCCCGCCCCGTTACCCGCGGCTACTCACCGGGGTGACAAAAACGGCCCCGATGCGGTCTGACGGTTCATCACTTCGCTCAGGACCGGCCGGTCGTCCGCCGCCCGCGCACCACCCACACCACCCCGGCCGGTACGAGCACCGCGCCCGCCGCCGCGGCCGTGACCGGCAGCGTCCGGCCGACCAGCACCAGCTTGTCGCGGTCCGCCTTCGCCAGCCGCACCTGCGCCCGCTGCGTCGCGGGCGTGAACCGCAACCGCTCGCCGCGCAGCAGCGTCACCGCGGTACGCCGGGCACCGGGTGCGCGCAGCGTCTTGACCGGCGAGATCACGGCATCCATGATCCGGCCGGTGTGCGGCTCGACGACCAGCTCGACACCGGAGTTGGCGTACCACTCCTCGGCCTGGATCTGGCCCTGCTCCGGCCGTCCGACGAGCCGTCCGGGGACCTGCCGGCTGCCGGTCCGGGTGGGCGGCACGGTCCCGGTGAAGCGGTAGCCCTGGAAGCCCTGGACCGCCCGCGTACCGGCGAAGCGGAGCGGGACGGCGGCTCCCAGGGTGTTGTCCCACCAGCGGTAGCCCGTCTTCCGCACATCGAAGGGGAACTTGAGGTAGGCATCGCCGTCGAACCGGGTCGGGGCCTCCCCGCAGCAGTGCACCGGCGCATTGCTGTGCCGGTCGGTGACCCAGCGCTCGGTGGTCCACTGGAAGGCGCGGCGCGGGTCCTTCAGGGCGAGCGTCTGCGGGGTGTCGACCGTGGTGGAGACGTCCCACACCGCCCGCCCGCTCTTCTCGCTCGCCGCGACATCGCCCAGTACGTGGCGGGTGATGGTGATCCGCCGGTGGTCCCTGGTCTTCAGCGCGGCGGTGTCGAAGTAGCTGCCGTCGCCGGTGAAGACGGTGGTGACATCGACATCGACCGGCGTGACCTTGGCCCGTGGCGTGACGTACCAGGCCAGCAGGGGCGCCAGGACCAGCAGAAAGACGCCGAGACCGAGGACGGCGAGTGACAGGGGCGGGGCGGCGGTGGCCGTGGTGGGGGAGGCGGCGGGCTTGCCGGATACGGGCATACGGGCACTCCTGGAAGCGGTGGGGGAATCACGCTCTGGTGCACGTGCGGGCGCCGCGGGGCGCCATGGGCCGGGAACGTAAGGGAACTCTTGACAGGGCGTCAATGCCCTTCCACACTCGGCAGGCACCACGACTCCGGTGGTGCCGCGCTGTGGGACGCGACACCGGGCCGCCGTGCCGGGTACCGCGCCAACCTCGACGGAGACCGCCGACGGGCTCCGGCATCGACGAAGGGCTCGCCGCGCCATGCACCGTACGCTCGCCGCCGCACTGACCGCGCTGACCGCCGCCGCCCTCGCCGCCGGCGTCGCGCTCGGCCTCGTCGCCGCCCTGGACGCCACCCCTGAGCAGCCGAATGTGCCGCTGGTGACCTTCGACCGGAGCGGCGAGTAGCGGGCGGGCCGGGGAGGCGGGCGTGCTGAGGAGGTCCGGGTCATGGTGACGGCCGTCCGCTCGGCCTGGCGGGAGGTCCCGCCCTACCAGGTACGGCAGTTCGCCGCCCGGGCACTGGAGGAGGTGCCGACCCTCGCCCAGGACATCCTCCGGGAGATCCGTCACGCCTACCCCCAACTCCCCCTGGTCCCGGATGAGTTCGGGGAACCCCGGGCGCTGGTGGGCATCCGCCAGTCGCTGGAGCACTTCGTCGCGCATCTGACGGCCGGCCCGGACCGGCCGCATGTGCACCCGCGGGTCTTCCAGGAGTTCGGCCGTGGCGAGGGCCTCCAGGGCCGCAGCCTGGACGTGCTCCAGGCCGTCTACCGGCTGGGCGTCCGGCTGGCCTGGCGGCGGCTCGCCGAGATCGGCCAGCAGGTCGCGATCCCGGCACCCGCGATGTACGAGCTCGCCGAGTCCGGCTACGAGTATCTGGACGGGCTGGTCGCCGAATCCGTACGCGGCTACGCCGAGGCCGCCGCCCGCCAGGCCGGTGAACGGCTGCGGCTGCAACGGCGCCTGATGGAGCAGCTGTTCACGGGCCCGGCAAGGCGGCGGCGCGGCGCCGGGACGGCGGACGGGGTGCCGCCGGCTCTCGCCGAGCGCGCCGCCGCGCTCGGCTGGACGCTGCCCCGGCGGGTCGCGGTCGCGGTCCTGCTGCGCCCGGCCCGGGAGGCGGTCGCGCCCGCCGTCGCCCCGGACGTCCTGCTGGACATGGAGAGCGAACGGCCGCGGATGGTGGTGCCCGAGCCGGACGCCCCCGGACGGCGGGAGCTGCTGGCCCGCGCGGCGGCCGGCTGGTCCGGCGCGATCGGTCCCGCCGTACCACTGCTGGACGCCGCCAAATCGCTGCGCTGGGCCGGGGCCGCGGTCGATCTGACCGAGCGCGGACTGCTGCCCGCGGGCGAGCTGCTCCAGTGCACCGAGCACACCGAGGCGCTGGTCCTGCTGCCGCCGGAGGAGCTGATCGAGGACCTCACCCGCCGCCGCCTCGCCCCCCTGGACAGCTGCGGACCCGCCCACGGCCGGCGGCTCGCGGAGACCCTGCTCGCCTGGCTGGAGACCCGCGGCGGCGCCCCCGAGGTCGCCGCCCGGCTCGGCGTCCATCCGCAGACCGTGCGCTACCGGCTGCGTCAGATAAGGGAGTTGTGGGGCGCGGAGATCGATGACCCGGACCGCCGCTTCGAACTGGAGCTGGTCTTACGGGCCCGGCGGCTGCGCGGCGACCTCAGCTGACCCCGCCGGACTCCGCCGCCCGGCCCTCCACCAGCGCCGCCATCCCGTCCAGGAGCCGGGCCAGCCCGAACTCGAACAGCGACGTCAGCGTCACCGCGTCGTCGTGCCCGGAGATCCCCCCGTACATGGGGTAGGAGCCCGAGGTGAGGATGCCCTCGAAAACCGGCTCCATGGACGCCATCCACTGGTTCCGGTCCAGCCCGGTCTCCTGCTCGGCCTCCAGATCGTCCTCGAAGCCCGCGGCGGTGGCGCGCACGTAGTTGAGCAGCGTCACGGCCATATGGATCAGCGTCACCGGGTCCATTCCGGTCACCCGCGCCATGGTCCACTCGATGAGCGCCATCGCCCGCGGCATCGGCTGCGGCCGGGTGATCGACAGATAGTGCGCCAGCCACGGATGCCGCTGGTAGAGCTCCCATTGCAGCCGTGCGCCCGCCGCCATCCGCGCGCGCCAGTCGTCCGGCTCCGGGTCCGGGAGCGCGACACCGCGGAACGCCGCGTCCGCCATCAGCACCACCAGCTCGTCCTTGTTGGCCACATGGCGGTAGAGCGCCATCGAGGACACCCCGAACTCGGCGGCGACCCGGCGCATCGACAGCGCCCGCAGCCCCTCGGCGTCAGCGATCTTGAGACCGGCCCGTACGACGCTCTCCCGGCTCAGCCCGCGGTCCGTCTCGCGCGGCCGCCGCTCCCGCGGGAGTTCGGGGCGCGCGGCCCGCTGCGGCTGCGGCTCGGCCACCACCGTGCCCACGCCCGGCACGGCGCGGACCACGCCCTCCTGGCGCAGGGTGGTGAGCACCTTGGTGGCGGTCGCCATCGCCACCCCCCACTCCTGGGTGATCCGCCGGGTCGAGGGCACTCGGTCGCCCGGCGCGAGCTCGCCGGAGTCGATACGGCACCGGATCGCGTCGACGATCCGGCGATAGGGCGGCGCCGGCTGCTCCACGGGGTGACCTCCGTACTAGTGCACCAGGGGGTTTTCGCTGCCCGTGAGGGTACCAGCGCCGGTCCCATCAGGGCATTGCACTAGCCCAGTGCACTAGTGTGATGCACCTCCAATTCCCTTATCTGGCCTGGTGTTTGCGCCGTAAGCCCACACTGCTTACGGTGTCACCCATGTCGTTTACCACGTACACATCCCCGCCGCCGTCGCAGCCGGCACCGCCGCCGGCCGGCCGCCGGGAGTGGACCGCCCTCGCCGTGCTCCTGCTGCCCTGCCTGCTCGTCTCCATGGACGTCTCGGTGCTCTACTTCGCGGTCCCGTTCCTGACCGCGGAACTGGAGCCCAGCAGCGTCCAGCAACTGTGGATCCTGGACGTCTACGGCTTCGTCCTGGCCGGCCTGCTGATCACCATGGGCGCGCTGGGCGACCGCATCGGCCGCCGCAAACTGCTCCTGTCCGGCGCCCTCCTCTTCGGCCTCGCCTCCGGGGTCGCCGCCTACGCGCAGAGCGCCGAGATGCTCATCGCCGCACGGGCGTTGCTCGGCATCGGCGGCGCGACCCTGATGCCGTCCACCCTCGCGCTGATCCGCAACCTCTTCCATGACGCCAAGCAGCGCGGCAAGGCCGTCGCGATCTGGTCGTCGGCGATGATGGGCGGGATCGCGATCGGTCCGGTGCTCAGCGGGGCGCTGCTGGAACACTTCTGGTGGGGCTCGGTCTTCCTGATCAACGCCCCGGCGATGGTGCTGCTGCTGGTCTGCGGCCCGCTGCTGCTGCCGGAGTTCAAGAACCCGGCCGCCGGGCGCTTCGATCTGCCCGGCTCGCTGCTGTCCCTGCTCGCGATGCTGCCGACGGTCTACGGCATCAAGGAGATCGCCCGCGACGGCGTGGCACTGCGGCCCGCCCTCGTCCTCGCGGCCGGGCTGCTGGCCGCCGCGGCCTTCGTGTACCGCCAGCGCACCGCCCGCCACCCGATGCTCGACCTGGAACTGTTCCGCCACCGCGGGTTCAGCGTCTCGGTGCTGATGAACCTGCTGGCGACGTTCGCGGTCGTCGGCTGCGCGGTCTTCTTCACCCAGTACCTCCAGACCGTACGGGGCATGAGCCCCATGGAGTCGGCACTGTGGAACCTGCTGCCGACCCTCGCGGTGGGCGGGATGGCACCGACGGCGGCCGTGCTCGGCCGGCGCATGGACCGGGCGTATGTCATCGCCCTGGGGTTCGTCATCGCGGCCGGCGGCTTCGTCTGGCTGTCCTGGCTGGAACCGGGCTCGGCCCTGTGGTTCGTCCTGGTCGCCTCGTCGGTCTACGCCTCGGGCCTGGTGATGGTGATGTCCCTCGGCAACGAACTGGCCATCGGCCTCGCCCCGCCCGAGCGCGCCGGCTCCGCCTCGGCCCTGCTGGAGTCCGGCACCGAACTGGGCGGCGCCCTGGGCATGGCCATCCTGGGCAGCATCGGGAGCGCGGTCTACCGCGCGGACATGGCCGGTGCCCTGCCCGCCGGCCTCCCGTCGGCCGCCGCCGACGCGGCCCGCGAAACCCTGGCCGGCGCCGCCGCGGTGGCCGCCGAACTCCCGGGCCGCGCGGGCGAGGCACTGCTTTCCGCGGCCCGGTCCGCCTTCACCGACAGCCTCCAGTCGGCCGTCCTTGTCGCCGCGGGAGTGATGGCCTGCGCCGCGGTACTGGCCGTGCTGCTGCTGCGGGGCCTGGGGAGACCTGGAGCGGAGGGAGAGGCGGGTGCCGTCGGGGCGGCCGGGGCTTCGGAGGCCGCCCGCCCGGCTCACTCGGGGGCGACGCCCAGCATCCGCTGAAGCAGCTCCTTCAGCAGCGTCCGCTCGGCGACCGTCAGCCGGCCGAGGGGTTCGCGCGCGAAGTCCAGGGACGTCCGCAGGGCCCGGGCCAGGCGCGCCCCCTCCTCGGTCGGGGCGGCGAGCTTGACGCGGCGGTCGGCCGGATCGGGGCGGCGCTCGACCAGGCCGCGGGATTCCAGCCGGTCCACGATGCCGGTGATGTTCGACGGCTCGCACTTCAGGCGCTGGGCGACCTTGCGCATGGGCAGCGGCTCGATGGAGAGCAGGCTGAGCACCCGGGCCTGCGCACCGGTCAGCGAATGCTCGGTCGCGGCGTGCTCGTACTCCTCGTAGTAGCGGGCCACGACGGTGCCGATGAGGTCGACGACCTCGACGGTCAAGGGGTCTGCGCGGGGGGTCATGCACACGAGGATACCCATTTACTTGACAACCTGAAATATCGAGGAGCATGGTTGTTTCAGTACCTGAAGCATTAGGAGGAGCGCGCTTATGTCCGCACTGCCCACGACCAGCCGCGAATGGCACCTCGTCGCCCGCCCCCACGGCTGGCCCACCCCGGAGGACTTCGCGCTGCGCGAGGCCGCGGTGCCCGAGGTCGGCGAGGGCCAGATCCTGGTCCGCACCCAGCACTTCTCCGTCGACCCGTACATGCGCGGCCGGATGAACGATGTGAAGTCCTACGTCCCGCCCTTCCAGCTCGACCAGCCGATGGAGGGCGGCGCGGTCGGCGAGGTCCTCGCCTCGCGCGATGACTCCATCGCCGTCGGTGACCATGTCCTGCACGGCCTCGGCTGGCGCGAGTACGCGGTACTGGACGCCAAGCGCGCCGCCAAGGTGGACCCGTCGCTGGCTCCGCTCACCGCCTACCTCGGCGTGCTGGGCATGCCCGGCCTGACCGCGTACGCGGGCCTGCTGGAGGTGGCGTCCTTCAAGGAGGGCGACGCCGTCTTCGTCTCCGGCGCGGCCGGTGCGGTGGGCAGCGAGGTCGGCCAGATAGCCAAGCTCAAGGGCGCCTCCCGGGTCATCGGCTCGGCCGGATCCGACGAGAAGGTCAAGCTCCTGGTGGAGGAGTACGGCTTCGACGCCGCCTTCAACTACAAGAACGGCGACGTCGGCAAGCAGCTGAAGGAGGCCGCCCCGGACGGTATCGACGTCTACTTCGACAACGTCGGCGGCGACCACCTCGAAGCGGCCATCAGCTCCCTCAACGTCCATGGCCGTGCCGCCATTTGCGGCATGATCTCGATGTACAACGCCACGGAGCCGAGCCCCGCGCCCCGCAACCTCGCCATGGTGATCGGCAAGCGTCTGCGCCTCCAGGGCCTGCTGGTCAGCGACCACGCCGCCCTCCAGCCGCAGTTCGTCGAGGAGGTCTCCGCCTGGATCCGCTCCGGCGAACTGAAGTACAGCGAGACCAAGGTGGCCGGCATGGAGAACGGCGTCCAGGCCTTCCTGGGCCTGCTGCGCGGCGAGAACACGGGCAAGATGATCGTCAGCCTGGAGGGCTGAGCCGCGCGGCCGGGCACTGTCGCGGGCTGAGGGCTGGAGGAGAGCTGGTGGTCCCCCGCCCCGTACTCCTCCCGCCCCCTCACCCCCTTGCGCCCGCCCGTTAGGCTCGGCGGCACGCCGTCGTGATCCGTGGGCGCGAGTCGCGGCGAACCACAGGAGGATTCGGTATGCCCATCCAGACCGTCGACGTCGTCTACACCGCCGTCGCCACCGCTGAGAACGGCCGTGACGGCCGCGTCGCCAGCGACGACGGCAAGCTCGACGTGGTCGTCAACCCGCCCAAGGAGCAGGGCGGCAGCGGCGCCGGCACCAACCCCGAGCAGCTCTTCGCCGCCGGTTACAGCGCCTGCTTCCAGGGCGCGCTCAGTGTCGTCGCCCGCCGGGAGAACGCCGATGTCTCCGGCTCCCGCGTGACCGCCAAGGTCGGCATCGGCAAGACCCCGGACGGGGGCTTCGGCCTCACGGTCGAGATCGCCGTCTCGATCCCGCAGGTCGACGCGGCCACCGCCCAGGACCTCGTGGAGAAGGCGCACCAGGTGTGCCCGTACTCCCACGCCACCCGCGGCAACATCGAGGTCAAGCTGACCGTCGCCTGACCCACGGCGTCACCGGCGCACTTCCGCAAGGGCCGCATCCCGCGAAGGGGTGCGGTCCTTTGGGGTCTGCGGGCGTGGCGCAGCCCCACGTTCGTGGCATGGGCGGGGCCCTTGGCACCGCTGTGGGGCCGTTCTTCGGGTCCCACCCTTCCCGCCCGCCCTTCCCCCCGCTCTCCGCTCCTGCTCTTCGGTCCCGCTCTTCGGTCCCGTTTCTCGGTCCCGCTTTCGGGCCTGCGTCGGCTCAACTCGCGCTATTCTGGCGGCGCTTCACCACGTTCCTCCCCACAGCTCCGTCGGCGGTCGGCCGGCGGGGGCCCTGGCTTCCGGGGCCTGTCCGGAGGAGCGAGGAGGAGCGATGGACGATCAGGACACGGAGCAGGAGAGCGACCGGTGGGCGCCGTCTGACAGATGGCAGGTGGTCATCGGGGTGCTGGGCCTGCTGGTGGCGATCGTCGCTTGTGTGGGGCAGTTCGCCCGGTAACGCCGGGGCCGGCCCCACGGGGTCCGGACACGGCCGGTACCCGCCGTCGAGGTGGGACGGTCAACGGGGGAGTGCCCGGGCTCGACACCTTCCGCGCAGCTCGCGCCCGCATGCTTCCCGCACCCTCACCGCGCGTTTCCCGTGCCCCTCGGCCCTCCGCACCTCTACCCGGGTCCCACACCCCGCGACACCCCACTCCCGCCCCACCCCCTGTGACGCACGCAACATTCCCCTTGTCTTGACGCACCCCGCGTGTAATCGATTTCGTAGCCCCCACGCCTTCCTCGCGGAAACGATTACACGGCGATCAAGGCGAACCCGCGAACCCGCCCCCACGGGAGGCGCGAACAGCAACCAGCAACCAGCGACCAGCGGACAAACGGAACGGCGACGGTGCCATGGCGAACATCAAGGATGTGGCGGAGCGGGCAGGGGTTTCCGTGGCCACGGTTTCGCGGGTGCTCAATGGCCACAGTCCGGTCGCCGAGACCCGGGAACGGGTGCTCGCCGCCGTACGGGACCTCGGCTACCGGCCCAACAACGTCGCCCGCGCGCTGCGCACCGCGCGGACCGGCGCGCTCGGTCTGATCATCAGCGATCTCACCAACCCCTTCTTCACCGAGCTGGCCGACGCCGTCGAGGACGAGGCCCGCAGCCTCGGCTACAGCCTGGTCATCGGCAATGCCGATGAGAGCCCCGAGCAGCAGGACGACTACATCCGCACGCTGCTCGACCGCCGGATCGACGGCCTGCTGGTCAGCTCGGCCGGTACGGGTTCGGCGATGCTCAGCGAGGTCGTGGCCTCCGGCACGCCGCTGGTGCTGCTGGACCGCACCGTGCCCGGTGTCGACGCCCCCTGCGTCCGCGCCGACGGCCGTACCGCGCTCACCGAGCTCGCCGCCCATCTCGCCGCCCACGGCCGCCGCCGCCCCGCGATCATCGTCGCCCCGGCCGGCACCCCTACCGGCGACGAGCGCCTCGGCTTCTTCCGTACGGCGCTGGGCGGCTACGGCCTCACCCTGCCCGACGAGCGGGTTGGTGCCACCCCCGACCTCCAGCACACCGGCGGCCGGCAGGTGATGAGCGCGTTCCTCGACCTCGCCGAGCCGCCGGACGCGGTACTGGCCACCGACAACCTGATGGCGCTGGGCGCGATGGACGAACTCCGCGCCCGCGGGCTGCGGGTCCCCGACGATGTGGCGCTGGTGGTGTACGACGACGTGCCGTGGTTCGCCCACACCGATCCGCCGCTGACCGCCATCGCCCAGCCCACCCGGGAACTGGGCCGGGCCGCCGTCCACACCCTGCTGGCGCGGATCGAGGGCCGGCCGGCCGGCTCGGTGCTGCTGCCGGCCCGGCTGGTCACCCGCCGCTCCTGTGGCGAAGTGCCCGCCCCCTGAGCCGGCCCGCCCGGGCCCGGCCCGCCACTCGGGCCGGGCACCCCGTCCGGGCGGGCCACCCGAACGAGTCATCACAGCCCAGCCGGCCACCACCACCCACGCAAACCAGCGACCACCACCCACCAGGCCACGGCCCACGCACACCACAGCCCACCCAAGCCGGCCACCACTTCCCATCCAAACCAGCCGCCACCACCGCCCACCAGGCCAGGGCCCACCCAAGCCGGCGCCCCCACCCCCACCCGAACCAGCCACCACCCACCACCCAAGCCACCCGAGGAAGAGAGGGGCAGCGCATGACCGGCGTCAACGACGACGTACCGGGCGGCCGCGAACTGCTGCGCGTGGAGGGGGTGACGAAGTCGTTCCCGGGTGTCCGCGCGCTCGACGGCGTGGACCTGACCCTGCGCGCCGGTGAGGTGCATGTCCTGCTCGGCGAGAACGGTGCGGGCAAGAGCACCCTCATCAAGATGCTCTCCGGCGCCCACCGCCCGGACGAGGGCCGCCTGCTCGTGGACGGCGACGAGGTCACCGTCCGTTCGGCGCAGGACGCCGAACGGCTCGGCATCGCCACCATCTACCAGGAGTTCAACCTCGTCCCGGGCCTGACCGTCGCCGAGAACATCTTCCTGGGCCGCCAGCCGCGCACCCGTCTGGGTCTGGTCGACAAAAAGACCATGCGGACCCGGGCCGCCGAACTGCTGCGGCGCGTACGGCTCGATGTGTCCCCGAACACCCCGGTCGCCGAACTGGGCATCGCCCGCCTCCAGATGGTGGAGATCGCCAAGGCGCTCAGCCTGGACGCCCGTGTTCTGATCATGGACGAGCCGACCGCGGTGCTGACCTCCGAGGAGGTCGAGACCCTCTTCGAGATCGTCCGCGAACTGCGCGACGCCGGTGTCGGCATCATCTTCATCACCCACCACCTGGAGGAGATCGGCGCGCTCGGCGACCGGGTCACCGTCCTGCGGGACGGCCGCTCCGTCGCGGAGGTGCCGGCCTCGACGGACGAGGACGAGCTGATCCGCCTGATGGTGGGCCGGGACATCGCCGAGCAGTACCCGCGCCGCCGCCCCGACGAGCCGGGCGCGCCCCTGTTGCGCGTCCGCGGCCTGACCCGCAACGGCACCACCGCCGGACCGGTCTTCGAGGGCATCGACTTCGAGGTGCGGGCCGGTGAGGTCGTGGGCCTGGCCGGGCTGGTCGGCGCGGGCCGTACGGAGGTGGTCCGGGCGGTCTTCGGCGTGGACCGCTATGACGCGGGCACGGTCGAGATCGACGGCAAGGAGCTGGCCCGCGGCGATGTCCGGGCCGCGATGCGTGCCGGGCTCGGCCTCGTACCGGAGGACCGCAAGGGCCAGGGCCTGGTGCTGGACGCCTCCCTCCAGGACAACCTCACCCTCGCCCGGCTCGACCGCGACACCCGCGGCGGGCTGGTGGACCGGGGCGCGCAGCGGCGCGAAGCGGCCACCGCCGCCGAGCGGTTGAAGGTCCGGATGAGCGGCCTGGGCCAGAGCGCGCGCACCCTCTCCGGCGGCAACCAGCAGAAGATCGTCATCGGTAAGTGGCTGCTGACGGACACCCGGCTGCTGATCCTCGACGAGCCGACGCGCGGTATCGACGTCGGCGCCAAGGTCGAGATCTACCACCTGATCAACGAGCTGACGGCGGCCGGCCGCGCGGTCCTGATGATCTCCAGCGATCTGCCCGAGGTCCTCGGGATGAGCGACCGGGTGCTGGTGATGTCGCAGGGCCGGCTGGCCGGTGAGCTGTCGGCCGACGAGGCCACCCAGGACGCCGTGATGGAACTGGCGCTCCAGGCCCCCGGTGCCGCTTCCGGGAACACGGACGGCACCGCCAAGAACACGAGCGGCACCGCCAGCAGCACGAACGGCACTGCCAAGAGCACGAAGCACCACGACGAGAGCGCGATGGAGGGCTCCGATGTCCACTGAGGTGAAGACGGGAGCCGCCGCCGAGGCGGTGGGACGGGCACCGGACCGGGACGGCTTCGGGCCGTGGTTCTCCCGGGCGGTCCTCAGGAACGGCCCGCTCGGCGGGCTGATCGCGCTGGTCGTCGTGATGGCGGCGCTGTCCAGGGACTTCCTCAACGGGCAGAACCTCCTCAACGTCGGCGTCCAGGCGTCGGTCACCGCGATCCTCGCCTTCGGCGTCACCTTCGTGATCGTCTCGGCCGGTATCGATCTGTCGGTCGGCTCGGTCGCCGCGCTCTCCGCCACCGTCGTGGCCTGGGCGGCCACCAATGAAGGCCTGCCGGTCTGGATGGCGGTACTGCTCGGCCTGGCGGTCGGCGCGGCGGCCGGTCTGGTCTCCGGCGCGCTGGTCGCCTACGGCAAACTTCCTGCCTTCATCGCCACGTTGGCGATGCTCTCGGTCGGCCGCGGCCTGGCCCTGGTCATCTCCGGCGGCTCGCCGATCCCCTTCCCCGGCTCGGTCAGCGCGCTCGGTGACACTCTCGGCGGCTGGCTGCCGGTGCCCGTGCTCGTCATGATCGCGATGGGGCTGATCGCCGCGCTGGTGCTGGCCCGTACGTACGCCGGCCGCGCGATGTTCGCGATCGGCGGCAACGAGGAGGCGGCCCGGCTCTCCGGCATCAACGTCAAGCGCCGCAAGCTCGCGATCTACGCGCTGTCCGGGGTGTTCGCCGCGGTCGCCGGTATCGTGCTCGCCGCCCGGCTCACCTCCGCCCAGCCGCAGGCCGCCACCGGCTACGAGCTGGACGCCATCGCTGCCGTCGTCATCGGCGGGGCCAGCCTCTCCGGCGGCTCCGGCAAGGCCTCCGGCACCCTCATCGGTGCGCTGATCCTCGCCGTCCTGCGCAACGGCCTCAACCTGCTGAGCGTCTCGGCGTTCTGGCAGCAGGTCGCCACCGGCCTGGTCATCGCGGTGGCGGTGCTCCTGGACACGCTGCGCCGCCGGAGCGCGCGATGAGCGCCCCGCGGAACACCCGGCGGAACGCCTTGCAGAACCCCCGGATCAAGGCGTCGCTGGCGGCCGGGCTGGCCGCGACCGCCGTCCTGGGCCTGGCCGGCTGCGACCGCGGCGGCAACACCGATCTGGGGCTCGCGCTGTCCACGATGAACAACCCGTTCTTCGTGGGCATCAAGGAGGGCGCCCAGGCCGAGGCGGACGCCCGCGGTCTGCACCTCAACATCACCGACGCCCAGAACGACCCCACCCAGCAGATCAACCAGATGGAGACGTTCACCAGCCAGAACGTCAAGGCGGCCATCATCAACCCGGTCGACTCCGATGCCGCGGTCCCGGCCGTCGGTGTCGCCAACCGGGCGAAGGTGCCGGTCATCTCCATCGACCGGGGCGTCAACGGCGGCACGGTCGGCTCGACCATCGCCTCCGACAACGTCGCGGGCGGCCGGCTCGCCGCGAAGACCCTGGCCGAATCGCTCGGCGGAAAGGGCAAGGTGGCCTTCCTGGAGGGCCAGGCCGGCACCTCCGCCGCCCGCGAGCGCGGCAAGGGCTTCGAGGAGGGCATCAAGAAGTACCCCGGCATCAAGGTCGTCGCCCGGCAGCCCGCGGACTTCGACCGCACCAAGGGCATGGACGTGATGACCAATATGCTCCAGGCGCACCGCGACATCGGCGGGGTGTTCGCCGCCAACGACGAGATGGCGCTGGGCGCGTCCAAGGCGCTGGGCGGGCGGTCCGGCAAGGACGTCAAGGTGGTGGCGTTCGACGGCACCCCGGACGGGGTCAAGGCGGTCCGCGGGGGCAGCCTGACCGCCACCGTCGCCCAGCAGCCGGAACTCCTCGGCAAACAGGCCGTGGACTGGGCGCTGAAGGCCTCCCGGGGTGAGAAGCTGCCGCGGTCGGTCCGGGTGCCGGTGGTACTGGTGACCAGCGAGAACGCCGCGAAGTTCGACGACTGAGCGCGCGGCCCGGCGCGTCCGAGGGGGCCGCCGGGAATGACGGATGAGAAGAGAAGTGGGAGAGCGGTGCATGTATGACGTCCTGGTGGTCGGCTCGGCCAACGCGGATCTGACGGTACGGGTCGACCGGCGGCCCGGCGCGGGGGAGACCGTGCTCGGCACGGACCTGGTCGAATCGGCCGGCGGCAAGGGCGCCAACCAGGCGGCCGCCGCCGCCCGGATCGGCGGGCGCACCGCGCTGCTGGCGCGGGTCGGCGGCGATGCGTACGGGGAGCTGCTGCTCGGCGCCCAGCGCGCCGCGGGCACCGATGTCACCCCGGTCATCGTGGACGAGACGGCCCGCACCGGCACCGCGATGATCATCGTCGACCCGGACGGCGACAACAGCATCGTGGTCTCGCCGGGCGCCAACGCCGCGCTCACCCCGCAGGACGTGGCCGCCGCGAAGGACACCATCGCCGCCTCCGCCGTGGTCTCCCTCCAGCTGGAGATCCCCATGGAGTCCGTACGGGCCGCCGCCGCGGCCGCCGAACAGGCCGGCAGCCGCGTCGTACTCAACCCCTCCCCGGCCCCCACCGCGGCGCTGGCCCCCGAACTCCTGTCGGTGGCCGACCCGTTGGTGGTCAACGAGCACGAGGCGCGGCAGCTCTCCGGGCTGACCGACGGCACCCCCGCCCAGTGGGCGCAGGCCCTGCGCGACCGGGGCGCCCGCTCCGTCGTGGTCACCCTCGGCGGCGACGGCGCGCTGGTCCTGGACGCCTCCGGAGCCGAGAACGTCCCGGGCGTACGCGTCAAGGCCGTGGACACCACCGGTGCCGGCGACGCCTTCACCGGCGCCCTCGCCACCCGCCTGGCCCGCGGCGACACACTGCCCGGCGCGGCGCGCTTCGCCGTACGGGTCGGCGCCGCCGCCGTCACCAAGCCGGGCGCCCAGCCGTCCTACCCGACCCGGGCGGAGCTGGAGGTCCTGGCACCGGAGCAGCCGGAGGGCTGAGACGGGGCGGGACCGCCCGGCATCGCCCGGCACCCGGCGTCACCTCACCGCCCGGCCGGCTCCGTCGGCCCGTACAGCGCGTGGTCCGCGCCGGTCGCCAGCGCCCAGTAGCGGTCGCCGTAGGACCAGTGCCACCACTCGGTCGGGTAGTTGACCAGCCCGGCGGCGGTCAGCGCGGCGTTCAGCACCCGGCGGTGGGCGCGGGCGACGGGTGTCAGCTCCGGCGCGGCCGTGTAGCAGGCGCCGTCGCTCTCCTCGGGGGAGGCATTGATCGGCGTCCCCATGTCGACGGGTTCCCCCTCGGTGGTGACGAGGGTGAGGTCCACCGCGCCACCGGCGCTGTGCGGTGCGATCTCGGGCGGCGACACATAGCGGCTGGCGGCCTGGTGGAGCCGGGCGGCGTCCCAGTCGGGGTGGGCGGCGCGCAGCTCGTCCGCGTACTCCTCGAAGTAGCGGCGCTGGAGTCCCGGCGGCCGGTAGCCCTCGACGAACTGCAACCGCAGCCCGTCCGGCAGTGACTTCTGCGCCGCCAGCAGCCGTTGGAGCATGCCTTCCCGCAGGAAGGCATAGGCGCCGAGCGGGTCGTTCCGGTCCTCGGCCACGAGCAGCGCGGGCTCCGCGGCACGTACGTCCACCAGCGGCTCACCGCACTCCTCGACGGGGACCGCGGCCACCGCCGGGTCCGCCATCAGCGTGATCCGGTCACGGACATCGGTGAACACCAGCTCCGCACCGTCCCCCGGCACCGGCCCGGTCCACTCGGCGGCCGCCGCCACCCGCTCACCCGACGGCAGCCAGGCGCCACTGAGACCGCACCCCGAAGCGGAGCCGCCGGTCCCCATGCCGTTGGCGAGCAGCACCTGCAGACCGTGGTCCCGCGCCTGCTGCGCATATCCCGCCACGCGCTCCGCCGAGCCGTGGAAGGAGCTGGCGAGCGACACCCGGCAGCCGTCCGCCGCGGCCCGCGCCGCCACCTCGGGGTGGCTGTTGTCGAAGCAGGTGGCGAGCGCGAACCGGATGCCGCCCAGGGTGCAGCGGCCCGGCGCGCTCCCCGGCGCGAACACGGTGTTCTCGTCCCCGAACAGATGGACCTTGTCGTAGCGGGTGACCAGGGCGCCGTCCGGGCCGATGACGAACGAGGAGATGGCCGGACGGGACCCGCCGCCGGTGGCACGGCCCGCCGCGTTCACGACCGCCGCGGTCCCGGTCGCCCGGCAGGCCTCCCGTACGGGTGCCAGCCGGGCGTCGTCCGCCGTGACCGTCATGCCCACCGGGTCGGCGGCTATCAGGGCCAGGTCGTAGTGCGTCAGCGCGAGTTCGGGGAAGACCACCAGCCCCGCGCCGCGCCCGGCGGCCTCGGTGAGAAGCCCGGCCATCCGGGCGGCATTGGCCTCGATATCGCCCGGTACCGGGAGGAATTGTGCGGCAGCAATGATCATGCGCCCATGATGCCGGGCGGGTCGGGGGGTTCGAGTGGATCGGGCTACTCGGGGGGGACGGGCGGTCCGTTGGCTTGCCCCGCCGCCGGCCGCCCGCGCCCAAGAGGACCCCGGTCCGGCTACTTCCGGTCCGCCGCCCGTGCTGCTGCCGCCACCTCCGACGCCGCCACCGTCACGACCGCCCGCACCTGGCCGGTGATCGCGATCCGGTTCCGTACGAAGACGGGGTCGGTGACCTGGCCGTTCGCCGGGTCGGTGTTGTCCGGGCCGAACTCCAGCACCGGCGTGTGCAGATGCCCGCCCGGGATCGCCGGCCGCACCGCGTCCCTCAGCAGCGTCGCCCGGTAGGCGATCTCATTGGACAGATAGTCCCCGCCGCCCCCGGCACGCGCCGTGGAGCCCGGGGTCGGGCCGTCCGGCCGGTCGACGGGTGCGCCGCCGCCCGCCGGGATCTCGGTGACGGCGGTGTGGTCGACCACCGGATACGGCCCGGTGCCGGCCGCCACGATCTTCGCGTACGGCAGGGTGGTGGTCGTCCACTGCGGCTGCGGCCGCACGGTCGGCACCCCCGCCGGAATCGGCACCAGCTCCGTCCGCGAGTCCCGCGCATTGTCCGGATAGCCGCCCCGCCAGGCGCCGTTGGTCCGCTCGACATCGAACCGGCCGGGCCGCCCCTGACTGACCGTCGTGAACAGATCGGCCTGCCGCGGCCCGCCCCGGAAGTGCGGCAGCAGGGTGCGCTCCACCGTGCCCGCCGCGAAGTCGGCCCACCGTACGGGGAAGACCGCGGTCTCGATCCGGGCGGGCTTCCCGGAGGCGGTCCGCACCGTCGTCCCGTCCAGCGCGAGCGCCACCGCCCCCGACGGATTGCTCCGCCGGGCATCGGCGTCCAGCTGGAACGGGTCGAAGCCGGTCACCACCACCCGCAGCACCTCCTTCCCGGCGGGCAGCGCGATCGAGTCCTGCCCGCGCGAACCCCGCTCCAGCGACCCGAGCAGGGCGTCCCGCCGGTCCTCCGACAGCCCGAACTCCGGCTTCCACTGCCGTAGTTCCTTCGTCATCCCGAGCCGCGCCCAATACAGCGGCCGGTCGTCGTCCCGGCTCAGATCGCCGCCGTCGGGCCCACGGCCCTGCGCCCGGTCCACTGCCCGCCGCCACAGCGCCCGCCCCTCGTCCGCGACATAGCGCCGGGCCTCCGGGTAGCTCGTCACCCGCGCCAGCCCGCGCGCGAACTCCCGCTCCCACACCTCGAATCCACTGCGCCGCAGGATCTCCTGCGGTGCCGCCTGTGTCAGCCGCCCCTCCTCCACCGTGCTGTCCGTCGCGGGGGCCGCGGCCGCCGGCGCCGTCAGGGCCAGCGGAACGGCGGCCACCAGCGCGACACCGAGCGCGACCGTCCTGGTACGTATGCGTCTCATGGGGGCGAGTAAAGCGGTGTGGGCGCGGGGGCGGTAGAGGCGCAGACCTCCCCGCTGTCCTGTTCCTGCCCCTCGACTTGGGGCCCCGACCCGGCCCGTGGTGCGCCGGGTGACCGCGGATAGGGTTCCTGATCCCGTCCCGTCCCGTCCGGTCCGCGGCCGCGTCGGGCGCACTCCACGATGGCGAGTTGCTCGCCGACCTCACCCGGTGTCAGCCCTCGCCCGGCCCGTTGCCCGAACCCTCGCCCGGCCCCTCCCCGGGCTCTCCGCCCGGCCCCTCCGCGGCCCCGCCGGCCCCTCCCGGCCCGCACCCGAGCAGCGCCAGGAAGTCCCGGAAGGCCGCCGGCATCTCCACGGCCTCCGGGTCCAGCAGCCACTGCAACTGGAGCCCGTCCATCACGGCGGCCAGCAGCGGAGCCGCCCGCTCCGGGGTCAGACCGCCGGGCAGGGTGTCGCCGCATTCCGTCCGCAGCACCTCGGCCATCGCGGTGCGGACGACACGGAAGCGGGTCTCGAAGAACTCGCGCGCGGGGTGGTCCTCGGTGACGCTGTCGGCGGCCAGCACCGTGTAGGTCCGGACGAGGCCGGGGCGGGTGGCGTTGTAGTCGACCAGCTGGGCGAGGGTGTCGGTGTGCCGGGTGCCGGCCGCCGCGGCGGCCGAGGCCAGATCCCAGCGGTCGCGGGTCTCCAGCACCCCCACCAGCAGCAGTTCCTTGGTGGGGAAGTGGTGCAGCAGGCCCTGCTGGGTCAGTCCGGCGCGTTCGGCGACGGCGGCGAGCGAGGTACGGCGGTAGCCGCGCTCGGCGATCAGCTCCATGGCGGCCTCCAGGATGGCCGCGCGCCGCTCCGCGCGCTGGGTCTCGCGCCCGCCGCCGGCCCGCCGCGCGCCCGGCCCGCCGCCGCGGGCTCTGTCCTGGTCTCGTGCACTCACCGGCCGAGCGTAACCCTCCCGTGGAGATCCCGTACGACTGATGTAACGGAAAAGTAACGGTGCCTACCGGTTGACAGGTGGGCCGGTAAGAATCCGGACAGGGGGTCCGCACGTCCATTCAGGGAACACCGGAGAGCCGCATGACCGACCACCATCCTCATGGCCCCGCCGCAGACGCCGCCCACCATCATGCCCGGGACCGCGCGCACGAGCACGCCGCCGCCGTCGAGCGGGCACTCGCCGCGCTCGACCTCGACACCAAGGCCCGGCTGCTGTCCGGCCAGGACATGTGGACGCTGCCGGCCGTGCCCGCGATCGGACTCCGGTCGCTGGTGATGTCGGACGGGCCGGTCGGGGTGCGGGGCCAGGACTGGAGCCCCGAGGACCCCTCGGTGGTGCTGCCCAGCCCCACGGCGCTGGCCGCCACCTGGGACCCCGAGCTGGCCCGCCGGACCGGTCACCTGCTCGCCCAGGAAGCCCGCCGCAAGGGCGTGCACGTCCTGCTGGCGCCGACCGTCAATCTGCACCGCTCACCGCTGGGCGGCCGGCACTTCGAGTGCTATGCGGAAGACCCGCTGCTCACCGGCGAGATCGGGGCCGGATATGTCCGTGGGGTGCAGGAGGGCGGCGTCGGTACGACCGTCAAGCACTTCGTGGGCAACGACGCCGAGACCGACCGGCTCACCGTCGACAACCGCATCGCCCCGCGCCCGCTGCGCGAGCTCTATCTCGCGCCCTTCGAGCACATCGTCGAAAACGCCCGTCCCTGGGGCGTGATGACCGCCTACAACCAGGTCAACGGCTCGACGATGACCGAACACCGGGCTCTGGTCCAGGACGTGCTCCGCGGGGCATGGGGTTTCGACGGCTGCACCGTCTCCGACTGGACGGCGGCCCGCGACACCGTGCGCGCCCTGCGCGGCGGCCTGGACGTGGCGATGCCGGGGCCCCGGACGGTCTACGGCGCGCGGCTCGCCGAGGCCGTCCGCGGCGGTGCGGTGGCCGAGTCGGAGGTGGACGAGGCGGTGCGCCGGGTGCTGCTGCTCGCCGCCCGCACGGGCTGTCTGGACGGGGTGCCGGCCGCGGTCGACCCGGCCGCTGTCCCGCGGGGGATCGACGGCCGGGCGGTGGCCCGTGAGGTCGCCCGGCGGGGGTGTGTCCTGCTGCGCAACGAGCCGGTGGCCGGCGCGCGGCGGGCGCTGCCGCTCGATGCCGCCGCGGTCCGCCGGGTCGCCGTCATCGGGGCGGCCGCGCGCGAGGCCCGGGTGCTCGGCGGCGGGTCCGCGACCGTCTTTCCCGACGCGGTGGTCTCCCCGCTGGAGGGGCTGCGCGCCGCACTGCCCGACGATGTCGAGCTCACCTTCGCGGCCGGCGCCGATCCGCGCTCCCGCGTCCCGCACGCCCGCGAGGGCTTCACCCTGCGCGCCCGCTACCTGGCCGCGGACGGCCGGCTGCTCGCCGAGAACGCGCAGCGCGACGGCAAGGTGCAGGTGATGGGCCGCTTCCCCGAGGGCGTCACCCGGCAGAACCTGAGCGCCGTCGAACTGACCGGCAGCTTCACCCCGCGGCACACCGGCCGGCACACCCTCGCCGTCTCCGGCACCGGTGAGCTGCGGCTGACCGTCGGTGGCACGGTGCTCTTCGACGGCCACTGCGCACCGGAGGGCGGCGACCCCTTCGAGGAGTTCCTCAACCCCGTCGAGCGGCGGGTGACCGCGCAGCTGACGGCGGACGAGTGTGTCGACGTCACGCTGCGGTACGTGCCGGACCATCCGGGCGGCTCCGGGGAGGGGCCGGCCACGCTGCACTTCCTGCTCGGCCACCGGGCGCCGCAGGCCGACGCGGACACGGAGATCACCGAGGCGGTCCGCGCGGCGGCCGACGCCGATGTGGCGATCGTCGTCGTCGCCACCACCGAGGAGACCGAGTCCGAGGGCTTCGACCGCGGCGATCTGCGGCTGCCGGGCCGCCAGGACGAGCTGGTCTGCCGGGTCGCCGCCGCCAACCCGCACACCGTGGTGGTCGTCAACTCCGGCTCCCCGGTGGAGCTTCCGTGGCGCGAGGAGGTCCCCGCCGTGCTGCTGAGCTGGTTCCCCGGGCAGGAGGCCGGGGCGGCGCTGGCGGACGTCCTGCTCGGCGCCCATGAGCCGGGCGGCCGGCTGCCCACCACCTGGCCGGCCCGCCTCGACGACGCCCCGGTCACCACCGTCACCCCGACCGGCGGCCAACTCCACTACGCCGAGGGCGTGTTCGTCGGCTACCGGGCCTGGCAGCGGTCCGCCGTCGCGCCCGCCTACCCCTTCGGACACGGCCTCGGCTACACCGACTGGGAGTACGAGTCGCTGGACACCACCCCGGACTCGGTACGGGTGCGCGTCCGCAACGCGGGCGACCGGCCCGGCCGCGAGGTCGTCCAGATCTATCTGGCGCCCACCGAGGACGCCGCCCCCGACGCTCCGGAGCGCCCGGCGCGCTGGCTGGCCGGCTTCGCCGTCGTCGAGGCCGGTCCCGGGGAGAGCACCGAGGCCGAGATCCCGCTGCCGGACCGGGCGTTCGCGGTCTGGGACGCGGAGGGCGGCGACTGGCAGCGGGTCAAGGGCGTCTATCTCGTCGAGGCGGCGCGCAGCATCGGCGACCGCAGGCTGACGGCGGAGGTCACCGTCGGCTGACGGGGCCGGAGGCGGGGGCGCTCCTCCCCAGGGACGCCCCCGCCGGCTCAAGCGCGCGCCCGTCCGGACCCTCATCGCGACCGCCCCCTCATGACGGCACCACCGACACATCACCGCCGCTCGTCCGGGCCGTGACCTTGTGCGCGGAGCTCTTGTCCGTCGGGACGGAGACCTTGCTGTTGCCGCCGCTGGTCGTGGCCTCCACGGCGTAGGAGCCCTTGGGCAGCCGGATGGTGACATTGCCTCCGCTGGTGCGGCCCGACACCTCGTCGGGCGCCGTGGACAGCGCGAGATCCACATCGCCGCCGCTGGTCCGCGCCTTCGCGGTGCGGGCCGCGGAGTCCTTGACGGTGATGTCGCCGCCGCTGGTCTCCGCGGCGATGCCGCCGGTGGCGCCGCGGACCGTGATGTCCCCGCCACTGGTCCGCAGATCCACCGAGGCATCGCGCGGCAGCAGCACCCGGTAGGCCACCTGGCACCGGCGCCCCATGCCGCAGTCCTCGGCCTCCAGCGTCAGCCGGCCGTCCTTGACCTCATGCGAGGGGCTCGGCTTCTGCTCGTTGTAGACATATTTCTCCGTCACCTTCACCTGGCCGCCGGCGTCGACCGGGACGACCTCGATGTTCCCGCCGTGCGTCGTTGCCGACAGCGCGGTGATCTTGCCGGGCACGGTGTACGTACGCTCTGCTTCCTTGTCCGGGCCGAATCCCAGGGAGCAGCCGGTCATCAGCACGCCCAACGCGGCACAGGACAGTACGAGAGAAGAGGTACGCAGGCGGGCCATGGTGAGAGGTCTCCCGGGGCAGCAGTGAACGGAAACGGGAACGGACCGGACAACCGATCGGTGCCATCGTTCCGCCCCGGCCCCGTCCGTGGCGTCGCCGCACAGGATGACCTTCGCGGGGCCGTGCCCTTAAGGGTTTCCCGCAGTCCGCGGCCGCACCGAGAAGCCGTAGACGGTCTCCGAGCGATAGGTCTCGCCGGGCCGCAGCACCGTGCTGGGGTAGTCCGGGCGGTTCGGGGAGTCCGGGAAGTGCTGGGTTTCCAGGGCCAGTCCGGCCGCCGGACCGTAGGGGACGCCCGACGTGCCGGTCAGGGTGCCGTCGAGATGACCGGCGGTGTAGAGCTGGAGGCCGGGCTCGGTGGTGGCCAGCGTCAGGGCCCGGCCGGAGCGCGGGTCGTACAACTCCGCCACGGTGCGCGGTGTGTGGCACACCCCGCCGTCCAGCGCGAAGTTGTGGTCGAAGGCACCGCCCACCGCGCGCGCCGTCCGGAAGTCGAAGCGGGTGCCGGCGACTTCGGCGGGTGCGCCGGGCAGCGGAATGCCGCCGGCGTCGCACGGTGTGTACCGGGAAGCCGCCAGCCGCAGCTCGTGCCCGCCGGCGCTGCCGCTGCCGTCCCCACCCAGATTGAGGTACGTGTGGTTGGTGAGGCTGACGACGGTCGGCGCGGCGGTCCGCGCGGACGAAACGATGCGCAGTGCGCCACCGGGGGAGAGGGTGTAGGTCACGCTGACGTCCAGGGCGCCCGGGAAGCCCTCCTCGCCGTCCGGGGAGACCCGGTGCAGCCGCACCCCGCCGTCGACGGGCCGGGCGTCCCACACCACCCGGGAGAAGTTCCGCGGCCCGCCGTGCAGGCTGTGGGGCCCGTTGTTCGGCGTCAGTTCCCAGGTCCGGCCGTCGAGTCGGAACGAGGCCCTGGCGATCCGGTTCGCATACCGTCCGACCAGCGCGCCGAAGTGCGACCCGCCGTGCGCGACGTACGAGGCGAGGTCGGCGAAGCCCAGCGCCAGCTGCCCCCGCGCCCCGTTCCGGTCCGGGGCGTCCACCGTTTGGATGATTCCGCCGTAGGTCAGGACCCGGACCCGCACCCCGCCGGGCCCCGACTCCAGGGTCCAGCGGTCGACGGGCGTACCGTCCTCCAGCACGCCGAAGGCTTCCCTGCTGACCTGCGTCTTCATGGCAGCGACCCTATGCCCGCCGGCCACCGGGCGGCGCCGGGAGAGCGCGCTCAGCTGCTGCGGCCGGGCCGGGTGACCGTGCGGAACGCCAGCTCCGCCAGCTCCTTCTGGCCGCCGGTGCCGGGGTGGAACCAGTCCCAGGTGCTCAACTGCCGCCCCGTGAAGCGGTAGTCGAAGACCGACTTGTCGAACCGGCACAGCGGGTCGGTGCCGCACACCTCCGCCAGCGCCGTGTTGTACGCCATCACCCGGTCCCGGACCTCCGCCCGCCGGTCGTGCGCCGCCTTGGTCAGATCGTCCGGATCGCGCAGCATCGACCCGCAGATGCCGAGCTTCCACACCTGCTTGCCGAGCGGGTTCTTGCGCCCTTCCGACCACAGCCGCAGCAGATCCGGCACCGCCGCGACGTACACCTGGGTGTGCGGCAGCTTGCGCCGCAGGTACTTCATGGACCGCGCGAAGTCGGCGCGGAAGGCACCCGCCGGGGTCATCGAGCCCACGTCGCGCCGGCAGGCGTCGTTGGCGCCGATCAGGACCGTGACCAGCTCGGGCTTCCGGTCGGCGGCCGCGGTGATCTGGTCCGGCAGATCCCTCATCAGCGCACCGGTCCGGGCGAGGTTCCAGCTGTGTGTGGCGGGGCGTTTGACCAGTCGTCGGGCGAGGCTGTCGACCTTGGGGTCGGTGCCGGTGGCCCAGGAGACCTGCGGGCAGTCGGAGAGGACGGTGCAGGCGTCGAAGCCGACGGTGATGGAGTCGCCGAGGGCGGCGATCGAGCGGGGGTTGGTGCGCCACACGGGCGCCTTGGCGGCCTTCCGCTTGCCCGCGGCGCCGGACTGCGGAGCGGAGCCGTCACCACTACAGGCGGTGAGGGCGATCACCAGTGCGGAACCGATGGCGACGGTGCGTGAGAAGCGGAGTCCGAAGCGGATGCGCCGGGGGCGAACAGGCCGATCGATCCGCGTCATCCCCTGTCCCCTCCGGCGTGCGAGTGATATCTCTTCGGGTACCGACGGTACGTCACCCCCTCGACCGGCACCGCGCGATAGCTTTGCCCCGTGCTTGCCGGGCGGTGACCCAAAGTGGCAAGTGCAGTCGGCACAGACAAATTACATCACGTCATTTCCTGTCCCTTTTGCGGCAAATTCCGCCTAATGGTGTTTACTGTAGGTCACCAGCATGCTGGTGCCGAAGTGGTCACTGGGGCAGAATGGCAACTGTCCCGGCCGCAACCGGAACGGGCACGAGGCCGCTGGGGAAGGCGAACCTCGAACCGCACTGGAGGTCCCGGTGACGACACGTGGAGTTCTGTACGTCCACTCCGCTCCGCGCGCGCTGTGCCCGCACGTCGAATGGGCCGTCGCGGGCGTCCTCGGTGTGCGCGTCAACCTCGACTGGATCCGCCAGCCGGCGTCCCCGGGCACCTGGAGAGCCGAGTTCTCCTGGCAGGGCGAGGCCGGCACGGCCTCCAAGCTGGCCTCCGCGCTGCGCGGCTGGCATCTGCTGCGCTTCGAGGTGACCGCGGAACCCTGCTCCACCGCGGAGGGCGAGCGCTACAGCTCCACCCCCGATCTGGGGATCTTTCACGCCGTCACGGGCATCCACGGCGACATCCTCATCCCCGAGGACCGGCTGCGCGCCGCGGTCGCCCGCTCGGCGACCGGTGAGACCGAGCTGGCCGCTGAGGTCGCCAAGCTCCTCGGCAAACCCTGGGACGACGAACTGGAGCCCTTCCGGTACGCGGGCGAGGGCGCCCCGGTCCGCTGGCTCCACCAGGTCGTCTGACACACCGGCACGCTAGCGACACGCGGCGGCGGTTGCCTTCGAGCGCGCTCCACGTCCTAGCGTGCGCTCATGGCCGACAACACGTCATCCGACACTCTTTCCGTAGCGGTGCTCGGCACCGGAATCATGGGCGCGGCGATGGCCCGCAACCTCGCCGCGGCCGGTCTGGACGTCCGCGCCTGGAACCGGACGCGCGCCAGGGCCGAGCCGCTGGCCGCCGACGGTGTCCGGGTCACCGGCAGCCCCGCCGAGGCGGTGGACGGCGCCGACGTGGTCCTCACGATGCTGCTCGACGGGGCGGCCGTCCTCGACGCACTGCGGCAGGCCGCCGGCGCGCTGTCGCCCGGCGCGCTGTTTCTCCAGATGAGCACGGTCGGCACCGACGGGCTCGCCCCGCTCGCCCGGTTCGCCGACGAGCACCGCCTGCGCTTCGTCGACGCTCCCGTACTGGGCACCAAGGTGAACGCGGAGAAAGGCGGGTTGACGGTCCTGGCGGCCGGCCCGCAGGACGTACGGGAGCGCGCCGCGCGGGTCTTCGACATCGTCGGGAGCACCACCCGGTGGGTCGGCGAGGACGGTGCGAGCGGGGCCGCCAGCCGCCTCAAGCTGGTCATCAACAGCTGGGTGCTGACGGTCGTCAACGGCACCGGCGAGGCGCTGGCGCTCGCCGAGGGGCTCGGGGTGGACCCGCGCGACTTCCTCGCCGCGGTCGCCGGCGGAGCACTCGACCTGCCCTATCTGCGGCTGAAATCCGAGCTGATCCTGGCCGATAACTACCCTGCGAGCTTCACCGTGTCCGCGGCCCGCAAGGACGCCCGGCTCATCACGGAGGCCGCCGGTGAGGCCGGGGTACGGATGGATCTGGTGGCGGCGGACGCGGAACGCCTGCGCCGGGCCGAGGAACAGGGCCATGGCCACAAGGACGCCGCGGCGGCGTACTTCGCCAGCTTCGACGGCTGAAACGGGCAGAGGGCCCGCCCGGTGGATGTCCACCGGGCGGGCCCTCAGGGTGCGCTGAGCGTGCCTCAGACCGAACGGAAGGCCAGCACCACGTTGTGGCCGCCGAAGCCGAACGAGTCGTTCAGGGCCGCGATCGTGCCCTCGGCCGGCAGCTGCCGGGGCTCGCCGCGGACGATGTCGGCGTCGGCCTCCGGGTCGAGCTGGTCGATGTTGATCGTCGGCGGGGCGATGCGGTTCTTGAGCGCGAGGACCGTGGCCACCGTCTCGATACCGCCCGCGCCACCCAGGAGGTGACCGGTCATCGACTTGGTGCTGGTGATGGCCATGTGGTCGACGTCGTCACCGAACGCCTTGCGCAGCGCCCGGAGCTCACCGACGTCACCGGCCGGGGTCGACGTCGCGTGCGCGTTCACGTGCACGATCTCCGCCGGGTTGAGACCGGTGTTGTCGATCAGGTTCTGCAGCGCCGCCGCGATGCCGTTGCCGGACGGCTCGGGCTGCGTGATGTGGTGCGCGTCGGCCGAGATGCCCTGGCCGACGGCCTCCGCGTAGATCTTGGCGCCGCGGGCCTTGGCGTGCTCCTCGGACTCCAGGATGATCACGCCCGCGCCCTCGCCGAGCACGAAGCCGTTGCGGTCGACGTCCCAGGGGCGGGAGGCGCCCTGCGGGTCGTCGTTGTTCTTGGACATCGCCATCATGTTGCCGAACGCGACGATCGGCAGCGGGTGGATGGCGGCCTCCGTGCCACCCGCGACGACGACGTCGGCGCGGCCGGAGCGGATCATCTCGATCGCGTAGCCGATGGCCTCGGCGCCCGACGCGCACGCCGAGACCGGCGTGTGCACCCCGGCGCGGGCGTTGAACTCGATACCGACGTTCGCGGACGGCGAGTTCGGCATCAGCATCGGCACGGTGTGCGGGGAGACGCGGCGTACGCCCTTCTCCTTGAGCACGTCGTACTGGTCGAGCAGGGTCGTCACACCGCCGATACCGGAGGCGATGACGGCGCCCAGACGGTCGGGGTTGACCGAGGTGTCCTCGCCCGCCTTGGCGCTGAAGCCCGCGTCCTTCCAGGCCTCCTGGGCCGCGACGAGCGCGAACTGCGCCGAGCGGTCCAGCTTGCGGGCCTGCGGACGCGGAATGATCTCGGTGGGCTCCACGGCGATCTGCCCGGCGATACGCACCGGCAGATCGGCGGCCCAGTCCTGTTCGAGGGTGCTGACGCCGGAGCGTCCGGCGAGCAGGGCCTCCCAGGTCGAAGCGGTGTCGCCACCCAGCGGTGTGGTTGCGCCGATACCGGTGACGACCACGGTGCGATTGGTCGCATTCACGGGAATTCTTACTCCACGGGTAGAGGGGTTGGAATCGACGGCGCCACCGCGGGGTGGCGACATGCGCAGAGCTGGATCAGCTCTGGTGCTTGAGGATGTACTCGGTCGCGTCGCCGACCGTCTTGAGGTTCTTGACGTCGTCGTCCGGGATCTTCACGTCGAAGCGCTCTTCGGCGGCGACGACGACCTCGACCATGGACAGCGAGTCAACGTCCAGGTCGTCGGTGAAGGACTTGTCCACCTGGACGTCCTCGGTGGGGATCCCGGCGATCTCGTTCACGATCTCGGCGAGACCGGCGACGATCTCTTCCTGAGTGGCGGCCATGATGGCGCTCCTTCGGTCATTTTAAAGGGAAACTGCGTACTTGCGGTGAAGATCCGTTCGGCGTCCGACACGTCCGAGGACGTACGGGGCTGCGCAGATCTTGCCTAGGGGAGGGTAACCACCGTCGCGGCGTAGACGAGACCCGCCCCGAAGCCGATGACCAGCGCGGTGTCGCCGCTCTTGGCCTGTCCGGTCGCCAACAGCCGCTCCATGGCGAGCGGAATGGAGGCGGCCGAGGTGTTGCCGGTGGTCTCCACATCGCGGGCGACCGTCACGCTCTCCGGCAGCTTCAGAGTCTTCACCATCGAGTCGATGATCCGCATGTTGGCCTGGTGCGGAATGAAGACGTCCAGGTCGTCCGGGCTGACTCCGGCCGCGTCCAGCGCCTGCTGGGCGACCTTCGCCATCTCGAACACCGCCCACCGGAAGACCGCCTGGCCCTCCTGGGTGATGGCGGGGTAGCGGACCTCCTCCGGAGCGGGGCGGCCCTCGGGCGCGTCTCCTCCGGGGACCGGGGTGGTGCGGTAGACGTCCCAGCCGAGGGTCTGCTTGATGGTCTCGGCCTTGTCGCCCTCCGAGCCCCAGACCGTCGGGCCGATCTCGGGCTCGTTGGCCGGGCCGACGATCACCGCGCCGGCGCCGTCACCGAAGAGGAAGGCCGTCGCGCGGTCCTCCAGGTCGGTCAGGTCCGAGAGCCGCTCCACGCCGAGGACCAGCACATACTCCGCCGAGCCCTCGGTCACCAGGCCCTTGGCCAGGGTCAGTCCGTAGCCGAAGCCCGCACAGCCCGCCGAGATGTCGAACGCGGCCGGCTTGCCGGCACCGATACGGTGCGCGATCTCGGTCGCGATCGCCGGGGTCTGCTTGAAGTGCGACACGGTGGAGACGATCACGGCGCCGATCTGCTCGGGCGTGATCCCGGCGTCGGCGATGGCCTTGCCGGACGCCTCGACCGACATGGTCGCCACGGTCTCCTCGGGGCCCGCCCAGTGGCGGGTCGCGATACCGGACCGCGAGCGGATCCACTCGTCGGACGAGTCGATGTGCTGGAGGATCTCTTCGTTCGGCACGACACGCGTCGGGCGGTAGCCGCCGACGCCCATGATCCGCGCGTACGGGGCGCCCTTCGAGGGCTTGATCTTCGAGGTCATGCGCTGCGGACTCCTATTCGGCCGGGGCGGATTGCTCGGCGATCAGCGTGCGGGCCGCGTCGAGGTCGTCGGGCGTCTTGAGGGCGAGGGTCCGCACGCCGGGCAGGGCGCGCTTGGCCAGGCCGGTGAGCGTGCCGCCGGGGGCCGCCTCGATGAGCGTGGTGACCCCGAGCTCCTTGAAGGTCTCCATGCACAGGTCCCAGCGCACGGGGTTGGCCACCTGGCCCACCAGCCGCTGCACCAGTTCCTGGCCGGAGGAGACCAGCGCGCCGTCCTTGTTGGAGACGTAGCGGGTGTGCGGATCGGCGACCGACAGCTGGGTGGTCGCGGATTCCAGGGCCGAGACGGCGGGTGCCATGTGGTGAGTATGGAACGCGCCGGCCACCTTCAGCGGTACGACCCGGCGAGTGCCTTCCGGCTTGTTCTCGACCAGCGCGGCGATCTGCTCGGCGGTGCCCGCGGCGACGATCTGGCCGGCGCCGTTCACATTCGCCGGCGTCAGGCCCAGCTGCTCCAGATGCGGGATGACCACGGCCTCGTCGCCGCCGAGCAGCGCGGCCATACCGGTCTCGGTGACGGCGGCGGCCTCGGCCATCGCCTGGCCGCGCCGGCGCACCAGCTGCATCGCGTCCTCGTCGGACAGCGTGCCGGCCAGCGCGGCGGCGGCCAGCTCACCGACGCTGTGGCCGGCCACCGCGCCGGTCCGCGTGGCGATGTCGTCGGCCGTGGCGAACAGCTGACGGGCGGAGAGCAGGGCGGAGGCCACCAGCAGCGGCTGCGCCACCGCGGTGTCGCGGATCTCCTCCTCGTCCGCCTTCGTGCCGTAGTGGACCAGGTCCAGGTCAATGGCGGCCGACCAGGCGCGGAGCCGGTCCTCGACACCGGGGAGGTCGAGCCAGGGAGTCAGGAAGCCGGGCGTCTGAGCGCCTTGGCCGGGAGCGACGAGTACGAGCACCCTCACACTCTCTCTTGTGGGTGGTTCCGCCCGCCCGTGGGGACAAGGACGAAGAACCATCGGGGGAATTGTTGGTGTCCGACAAAAGTCTAGGGTTGGGCCTCACCGTCAGCCAGACGCCCCAGAATCAATGCGATACGGAGGGTGAACGCCGAGCGCACATCGGAGGGTGACCAGCCGGTGACGTCGGTCACACGTCGCAGCCGATAGCGCACGGTGTTGGGGTGCACGAACAGCATCCTGGCGGCCCCCTCCAGACTGCTCGCCTGCTCCAGATAGACGCTCAGCGTCTCCAGCAGCGCCGACCCGGCTTCCTCCAGCGGTCTGTAGATCTCCTCCACCAACTGCTCGCGCGCGACCGGGTCCGAGGCCATCGCGCGCTCCGGCAGCAGATCGTCCGCGAGCACCGGCCGCGGGGCGTCCGGCCAGGCGGCACAGGCCCGCAGTCCGGCGGCGGCGGCCTGCGCCGAGCGGGTCGCGGCCAGCAGATCGGAGACCACCGGGCCGGCCACCACGGGCCCGGCGGCATACGGGCCGATCAGTGCCTTCGCGGCCTTCAGCGGATTGTCCGAGCCGCCCGCGATCACCACCAGACGGGAGCCCAGCACACCGGTCAGGACCTGGAGCTTGGCGTGCCGGGCGGCCCGCCGGATCGCCTCCACGGTCAGTTCGCTGTCCCCGTCGGGCGCGGTGCCCAGCACCACACACACATGCTCGGGGGAGTTCCAGCCCAGCGCCGCCGCACGGGAGACCGCGCCCTCGTCGGCCTCCCCCGAGAGCACCGCGTTGACCACGAGGGACTCCAGCCGGGCGTCCCACGCGCCACGGGCCTCGGCCGCCTGGGCGTAGACCTGGGCGGTGGCGAAGGCGATCTCCCGGGCGTAGACCAGCAGCGCCTCGCGCAGCACGGACTCATCGCCCGGGGCCGCGACCTCGTCGATCGCGGACTCCATGACCTCGATGGTCGTACGGACCATCTCCACGGTCTGCCGCAGCGTGATCGCCCGGGTCAGCTCGCGCGGCGCCGTACCGAAGACATCGGTGCTGATCGCCTGGGGGGTCTCCGGATGCCGGAACCACTCGGTGAACGCGGCGATACCGGCCTGCGCCACCAGGCCGATCCAGGAACGATTCTCCGGGGGCATCGCGCGGTACCACGGCAGGGTGGCGTCCATGCGGGCGATGGCGGCGGCCGCCAGCTTGCCGGACGAATTCTCCAGGCGCCGGAGGGTCGCGGAGTGCGGGTGCGCGTCGCGCGATGCGGGTTCAGACACGGGACAAGCCTGCACTATCGGGGCGGGGAGGTGAGGGGGCGGGGCTACCGTGGGCCCATGATTCAGGTGCGGAGAGGCCATGAACGGTATCCGGGCGGGGACGCGGAGGCCGGGATCGTGTCGTGGCACGCGTTCTCTTTCGGGCCCCATTTCGACCCGGAGAATCTGCGTTTCGGCGCGCTGGTCGCCTGCAATGAGGAGCGGCTGACGGCGGGCGCGGGATTCGACGAGCACCCGCACCGGGACACGGAGATCGTGACCTGGGTGGTCGAAGGAGAGCTGACCCACCGCGATTCGGCGGGCCACCAGACCACCGTTCGCCCCGGTGATCTCCAGCGGCTCAGCTCGGCGGGTGGCGTCCGGCATGTGGAGCGCAACGACGGCGCCGGCCCGCTGTGCTTCGTACAGATGTGGCTGACCCCGCAGGAGACCGGCGGGGAGCCGTCGTACGAGGTGGTGCGCGGGATCGCCGACGGCACCCCGTACGCGGTGCCGTCGGCCGGTGCCCTGCTGCATGTGCGCCGCCTCGCCGACGGTGAGCGCACCGCGGTGCCGGATGCCCGGCGCGCCTATGTGCACGTGGTCCGCGGCGCCGTACAACTGGGCGACGCGCGCCTGGAGCCCGGCGACGCGGCGCGGATCACCGACGGGGAGGGGCTGGAGCTGCGGGGGCTGGCGGCGGCGGAGTGCCTGGTGTGGGAGATGGGGCCGGAGCCGGTGTACGGGTGAGCCGGCGCGGTACCGGGTGACCGGTACCGCGCGGCACGTCCGGCCGGGTCAGGCGGTCCCCGCCAGTTCGGCGAGCACCGCGTCCGTCAGCGGCGGCCAGGCCTCGATCGCCCACGGCCCGAAGGCCCGGTCGGCCAGCGCCACACAGGCCGCGCCGGCGTCCGGGTCCACCCACAGGAACGTCCCGGACTGTCCGAAGTGCCCGAACGTACGGGGTGAGGACGACGCGCCCGTCCAGTGCGGTGACTTGCCGTCCCGGATCTCGAAGCCCAGCCCCCAGTCGTTGGGCTTCTGGTGCCCGTAGCCCGGCAGCACACCCGCCAGGCCCGGGAAGACGACCTGCGTCGCGGCCGCCAGCGTCTGCGGGGCGAGCAGCCGGGGCGCCTGGAGCTCGGCCGCGAACCGGATCAGGTCGGCGACCGTGGAGATGCCGTCCTTGGCGGGCGAGCCGGGCAGCTCCGTCGCGGTCATCCCGAGCGGTGCGAGCACCGCCTCGTGCAGATACTGCGCGAAGGGGATATCGGTGGCCTTGGCTATGTGGTCGCCCAGCGCCTCGAAACCGGCGTTGGAGTAGACCCGGCGGGTGCCGGGAGCGGCCATCGGGCGCTGCTCGTCGAAGGCCAGCCCCGAGGTGTGGGCGAGCAGATGACGGACCGTGGACCCCTCGGGCCCGGCCGGTTCGTCCAGCTCGACGGCGCCCTCCTCGACGGCCAGCAGCGCGGCGTACGCGGCCAGCGGCTTGGTCACGGACGCCAGCGGGAAACGCTGCTCCAGGGGGCCGTACGCTCCGGCCACCGACCCATCGGCTCGTACGACGGCGGCCGCAGCGGTGGGCACCGGCCAGTTCTCGATCATCCGCAGGCTCTGCATGCCCACGAGCCTAACGTTCCCAAAATCCGGTCAAGTCTGGTCGTGATCGGCGCTTGCCTGGAGTGCACTCGAAGTCTCTAGCGTTGAAGCCGTCGAGAGGCTTCCGGCGAAATCGCCGGGCGACGTCCGACGTAGGGGAGACGGGGCATGACGGTAACGCAGAGCGAACCGGCAGTGAGCGAGGCGACCGCGACCGGGGGACTGGCGACGGCGGTACGCGACTGCGGCATCGCGCACGCGCATCCACGGCCCACCGGCCGTGACCAGTACACGATCAGCGAGGTGGCGGAGCACACCGGGCTCAGCGCGCACACCCTGCGCTGGTACGAGCGCATCGGCCTGATGCCGCACGTGGACCGCACCCACACCGGGCAGCGGCGCTTCAGCAACCGCGATCTGGACTGGCTGGACCTGGTGGCCAAGCTGCGGCTGACCGGTATGCCGGTCGCCGACATGGTCCGCTACGCCGAGCTGGTGCGGGCCGGTGAGCGCACGTTTCCCGAGCGGCAGCAGCTGCTGACTGCGCACCGCGAGGACGTACGGCAGCGCGTCGCCGAGCTCCAGAGCACGCTGGACGTACTCGACTACAAGATCGAAATCTATGCCGACGCCCGGCGGGCGTCCGAGAGGTTCTGAGGCTCCATGGGGAACGAGAAGATCGAGACGGTCGAGCTGGGCAACGGCGGACCGCGGGTCGGGGTGCAGGGTCTCGGCTGTATGGGCATGAGCTTCGCCTACGGCCCGACGGACGCCGACGAGGCGCGGGCCACGCTGGAGCGCGCACTGGAACTGGGCGTGACGCTCTTCGACACCGCCGACATGTACGGCATGGGGGAGAACGAGAAGTTCATCGCCCCGTTCATCCGGGCCCACCGCGACGAGGTCGTGCTGGCCACCAAGTTCGCGCTGTCCGTTGACCCGGACGACCCGGCCAAGCGCGTCATACGCAACGACCGGGCCTACATCCGCCAGGCCGTCGAGGGCAGCCTCCGGCGCCTGGGCGTGGACGAGATCGACCTGTACTACATGCACCGGCGCGAGGTGAACGTCCCGCTGGAGGAGTCGGTCGGTGCCATGGCCGAGCTCGTCGCCGAGGGCAAGGTGAAGTACCTGGGGCTGAGCGAGGTGACCGGCGGCGAACTGCGTGCGGCGCAGGCCGTGCACCCGATCACGGCGGTCCAGTCCGAGTGGTCGCTGTTCAGCCGGGACATCGAGAACGGTGTGGTGCCGGCGGCAGCCGAGCTCGGCGTCGGTCTCGTGCCGTACTCACCGCTCGGCCGGGGCTTTCTGACCGGTGCGTTCGTGCAGGCCGACAAGGAGCTGGCCGCGGACGACTTCCGGCGTCAGCAGCCCCGCTTCACCGGCGACAACGCCGCCGCCAACGCCGCGCTGCTGGAGCCGGTCCGCGCCATCGCCGAGGCCCATGGCGCCACGCCCGGCCAGATCGCGCTGGCCTGGCTTCAGCAGCAGGCCACGGCCCGCGGGCTGGCCGTCGTCCCGATCCCCGGCACCCGTAAGCGCAGCCGGGTCGAGGAGAACACCGCGGCGACCCGGATCCGGCTGACCGAGCAGGACCTGGCGCAGCTGGAGCCGATCGCCGGGAAGGTCGCGGGGGCGCGGTATGCGGACATGACGTTCACTTCGGCGGGACGGGAGTAGTGGGGGCGGGGCGGGGCCTCGGCGCCCCGCCCTTCGCGGTGCGGCGCGCGCCCCAACGGGTGGGCGCTACGCCAGCCCCAGTGCGAACGCTCCGAATCCGGCGGCCAGGAGGGCGGCGGCGGCCCGGCGGGCCCCGGTGACACCGGTCCAGGGCGCCTCGAAACGGCGGGTCGTGCGGCCGATGAGCAGCAGCGCGGCGGCGAACACCGGCAGCCAGGCGAACCGGGCCAGGAGCCAGCCGAGGCCGTCGGGTGACGCCGTCAGCCCGGGGAACTGCCCCAGGAAGGACGCCGGTACGGCCAGCGAGAGCATCGCCGTCTGGTGCCAGCACAGGATCGTCAGCGCCGAGAGGTTGACCAGCGCCACCGGGGCCCACAGAGCGGGCCGGCGCAGCAGCCGGGCGAGCCGGTCCCGGAGCAGCACCGCCGCGCCGGACTGGGCCGCGGCCAGCGCCAGGACCAGCAGCGACGGCGGGTGGGAGTTCGTCCGGTGCTGCCCGGGGACGCCGACCATGCTCGTCGGGTAGTGGAAGAAGAGCAGCAGCGCGGCGAACACCGCGGCGCCGCCGAGCAGCAGCGACCAGGCGGCGCGGCGGCCGAGCCGCCGCTCGCCCCAGGAGACGCCGAGCTGATAGGCGAACATCCAGCCGGGCAGGAGGTTGAGCAGGCTCAGCCACGGCGGCATCGCCTCCGCGTACGGCCCGTAGCGCAGGAAGTCCACGACGGCCACGGACGCCGCCAGGGGGGCCGCGGCCCAGGCACCCATCCACCGGGCGGCGCGCACACAGCACGGCGTCAGCGCGGTGATCACCGCGTACACGCCGACGAACCACAGCGGCTGGATCACCAGCGTCGCCCCGGTCCGCAGCGTCGCCTCCGGCACGCCCAGCCCGTACAGGAGGGGCAGCAGCATCGCCCAGACGGCCGTCACCCCGAGCACCGGACGGCCCAGCCGCACCAGCCGGCCGCCCAGCCAGGACCGGGTGGACTCGCCCCGCCCGGCGGCGCGCCGCAAGGACAGCACCGACGCGTGCCCGCCCACCAGGAAGAAGATCCCGAGCATCTGGAGGACCCAACTGGCGGGCGCGAGCCCGCCGACGGCGGTCAGCAGGCTGGCGTTGTGCAGCGCGCCCCCGCCGTCCAGGGTGAAGCCGCCGATCAGCCAGTGGCCGACGGGGACGGCGAGCAGTGCCAGCGCCCGCAGACCGTCCAGCGCTCGGTCGCGGTCCGCGGGCGTACGGTCCGCCACGGCCACCGCGGACGCGCCCCTGAAGAGCGGGCGTCTGCGGCGCCGGGCAGTGGTGCGCAGCCAGAGCATGGTGGGTCTCCCTCTCCCGTGGACGGTCCGGAGGGAAACGTAGGAAGAGGGGAGGTGACGCGGCGTCACACCGCGGAGCCGACTCCCGGGGGCTACGGGGGTAGGGGGCCCCGTCCGCGCTCGTCCTCAGGGAGGAGAGACGTGCGGGACGGCGGGCGCTACCGCTCCCCGGGCGAGACCAGCCCCGACTCATACGCGAAGATCACGGCCTGTGCGCGGTCCCGGAGGTCCAACTTGGCGAGCACCCGGCTGACATGGGTCTTCACGGTCTGCTCGGCGACGATCAGCGCATCGGCGATCTCCAGGTTCGACAGCCCGCGGGCGATCAGCTCCAGGACCTCCGTCTCGCGCGGGGTGAGCCCGTTCAGCCGCAGCGCGGGCCGGCCCTTTCGCGCGACCGGTCCCGAGCGGGCGAAATCGGCGATCAGCCGCCGGGTCACGGACGGTGCGAGCAGCGCCTCACCGGCCGCCACCACCCGGACCGCGGAGATCAGATCGGCCGGCGGCGCGTCCTTGAGGAGAAAGCCGGACGCGCCCGCGCGCAGTGCCTCGTAGACATAGTCGTCGACATCGAACGTGGTCAGCATCAGCACCTTCGGACGGTGGGTGACCCCGGCGGGCGGCGCGAGCAGCTGACGGGCCGCCTCCAGCCCGTCCATCTCCGGCATCCGCACATCCATCAGCACCACATCGGGGTGCGTCCGGCGGCTCAGGGCCACGCCCTGCACCCCGTCCGGGGCGTCGCCCACCACATCGATGTCGCTCTGCGCGGCGAGCAGCGCGGCGAAACCCGCACGCACCATGGCCTGGTCGTCGACGATGATCACGCGCGTGGTCATACGGAGTGGGCATCCTTTGTCGTGGAGAGGGGAGACGCCTGGGAAGGCGGCGGGGCGAGGGGGAGCCGGGCGGCGACCCGGAAGCCGCCGTCGGGCAGCGGCCCGGTGTCGAGCGAACCGTCCACCAGCCGGACCCGCTCCCGCATACCGATGAGGCCATGGCCGGTGCCGGTGGTCTCCAGGGGCGCGGAGGGCGCGGACGGCGCGGAGTTGACGATCAGCACGGTCAGCCGTGCGCCGTCCGCGGCCACGGTCACCGACACCCGGGTCGGCGCCCCCGGGGCATGCCGCACCACATTGGCCAGCGCCTCCTGAACGATGCGGTACGCCGACAGATCCACCGCCGGTTCGAGCGCCACCGGCTCCTCCGGCAGCGCCAACTCGACCGGCACACCCGCCCGTACGGTCCCCTCGACCAGTTTTGCCAGCATCCCGATCCCGGGCTGCGGGGTCTTCTCCGGACCGCCCTGCTGCTCCGCCTCCTCGCTGCGCAGCACCCCGAGCAGCCGGCGCATCTCCGCCAGCGACTCCCGGGCGGTCGCCGCGATCGCCCCGAACTCCTCCTCGGCCTCCCCGGGCAGCCCGCTGATGCGGTACGGCGCGCTGGCCGCCTGGACGGTGATCACCGACATGTGGTGGGCGACGACATCGTGCAGCTCACGGGCGATCCGGGTGCGCTCCTCCAGCAGCGTCCGGCGGGCGCGCTCGGCTTCGCTGATGGTCTCCTGCTCGATCAACTTGCGCTGGGCATCGCCGCGTTCGCGCAGTGTGGCGCCCATCATCAGCACCACACCGGTGAGGACGAACATGAGCACCCAGGTGTTGTTGCTGCGGTCGGGGGTGAACACCTGGGAGAGCAGGCCCGCCACACCGGTCGTCAGCCAGACGGCGGTCAGGGTGCGCCGGCGCTCGCGCAGGGACAGCGCCAGCATCAGGGCGAGATAGCCGACGATCTCCATGGGCGGCCAGGGCCAGGCGCGGCCCGCGACACCGTCGGCGCCGATCAGCGCCACGGCACCGAGCACATCCGCCGCGAAGATCACCCACCAGGCCTGGAGCGGCCGGGTCACCGCGAGCAGCAACGGCACGGTCTGCGCGGTGGCGAGCGCACCGACCAGCCCGCCCTCCAGGCCGTAGTCGTTGCCGAGGACATTGATGCTGGTCGGCAGCAGGGACACCGCGAACCCGAACGCGACCACATAGGGCAGGCGGCGCAGCCAGGGACTCCGGACGCTGCCCAGCAGCGGGGTGCCGGGCTCGGTCGGGGTGCCGAGCTCCACGGCCAGGACGCGCAGCGCCTGCCGTGCGGCGCGCAGCACCCGTTGCCGGGCCGGCTCACGCCCAGGGCGCGGAGCCGGCCCACGGTCGGGGGTGGAAGCTCGTACAGTCATCGCGCCCTCCATCTAAGCGGAGCGCGACGGCGTCGGCGTCATACCAGGGGCCGGACTTCCGCCCCGTACCACGGTATGAGTCCGTGCCTGGTCAACGGCCCGCGCTCGCGCGCTGATCCGGACGAGATGCCTACAGCTCCGCCAGCAGTTCGGCCTTCTTCGTGCTGAACTCGTCGTCGGTCAGCAGACCGGCGCCGTGCAGCTCGCCGAGGTGCCGTATCCGGTCCGCGATGTCCGCGGGATCGCGGCGCGTCTCCCCGGTCCGGTGGCGTACCGGCGCGCCCTCCGGTGTCTCCTGCACCTGCTCGGCGGCGCGTACGGCCTGGAGCACCGAGGCCGCGAACGGCAGCGACTCGTGCACCGGGCCGTACCCCAGCCCGAACACCACGGCGGCCGGATCCTGGTCCGCCTCGCCCGTTTCCGGCTCGCGGGCCCCGCGCTCCAACAGGCGCAGATAGCCGTTGAGGATCTCCGGCGACCGCCATTCGACCCCGGCCAACTCGCCGACGGGGAACGTCTGGTCGCCGCACTTCCACTTGGCCGAGGACGCACCTGTCCAGAACCACCGGAAGGCGACCGCGTGCCCGTCGAAGGACGCCTTGCCGTCGTACGCCTTGAAGTGCAGCGGGGGCTCCGGCGCGGCCACCAGATGGCGGTCGGCGGGCTCCTTCGCATCGGGGCCGAGCACGGTGCGCAGCTCGTCGGCGTAGTACTCGGCCAGCGTCTCGCGGTCGGCCGGCAGCACCAGCCGATAGGGGTCGGAGTCCTCCTTGAGCTGCCCGTTCGCCGCTTCCATCAGGGGATCGGCGCCGTGCCGGGGCATGGCGTGCAGCACCACCGTGCCACGTCTGCCCCCGGTCACCTCGACGGAACTCAGCGCCTCGTACGGAATACGTCGCTCGCCGAGCGCCTGGAACAGCTTCGGCCTGCGGATCCCCCGTTCGAAGCGGATGAGTACGGAGTCCGTGTCGAACTCCCAGACGGCATGAAAACCGGCCAGCACATCACCCATGCGGCTCATCGTATGCGGGCGGTTACCCACTCGTCCCCCTTCCTGACGCGTCGGGGGGCACCGGCGAAGCGGCGCGTATCACTCCGGTCACCCGCGCTGCCTCCCGTCCCGGTGGACGTCACGGCAGTACGGCGCAGTTCCCGCGGGTACGGCCCGTCCCCGGGCGCCGGGCCGTACCCGCGGCCCGCCGGACGGTGCCTTCGCGGCCCTCAGACCAGCTCGGTGCGGCACTGCGGGTCGTCGGACGCACAGTCGACGGTGTCCGTCGCGCCGACCCCGACCAGCGCGAAGTTGCGCAGGCTGCGGGTGCCCGGCGCGAAGTACCCGGCGTGCCCGACGGCGCCGTCGGCCGACAGGATCCGGGAGCCGAAGGACGGATCGACCGGGTCGGCGCCGTGGCCGAGCCCGCCGACCTCCAGGTTGGGGATGTCCTGGATCCAGTCGTCGGAGTCCCGCATCGCCCAGACCCGGGCCTGGGTGCCCAGCCTGGCGCGGTTCTCGGCCCGCATACCGGGGCTGCCGGCCACCGCGATGTCCCCGACGTTGGACGGCAGGTCCCGGGCCGCGACCCCGCACACCACGGAGCCGTAGCTGTGGCAGAAGAGCGAGACGGTGTCGGACGAGGGCAGCGAGTTCACCAGGGCGCGCAGCCGGACCGCACCGTCCGCGGCGAGCTTCCCGGTGGCGGCCTCGACGCCGATACCGGGGGGCGAGGTGAAGTCGGCCCAGGCGATCACGGCCGTACGGGCGCTCGGCCGGGCCTCCCGCTCGGCGCCGTAGAGGGCGCGCGCCATGCCGACCGGGGCGGTGGTCGCCCGAGCGGTGCGCTCGAAGGTCGTCAGGTTGGTGTCCACGCCGGGCACCACGACGGACACCCGGTGGGCCGCCGGGAGATTGCCGAAGACCTCGGCGGCCCGGCCGCCGCCGGCCGGATCGAAGGCCAGGATCTGCCGGCCGGGGCTCATCATCGAGGCGAGGCGGTGCATCAGCCGGCCCGCCTCCTGACGGCCGACGGGGGTGAGCCGCTGGTCGTTCATCCGGCGCTTCTCGACGCGCCGGGCGTCGTCGATCGCCGTCCGGTTGGCGCGGTAGCGCAGCTTCACGGGGGCGCCGCCCATATTGCCCACGACCAGCGGATAACGGTCGGAGAGCTGCTGCTTCTCGGCCCGGCTGAGGGTGGCGAAGAAGGCCCGGAGCGCGGCCGGCGGACCCTGGGGGTCGGGCAGCGGGCGTCCGAGGAAGGTGGCGTGCTGCCAGGAGTTCCTGGCCGTGGCCAACGGGTTGGTGTCCTCCGTGCTGCCTCTGACTGCCGTCCAGCCCGTTATGGCGAGCATGACGAAGACCACCGCCAGAGCGAGGGCGGCACGCCAGGCCGTGGACTGAAGGACACCGGAGGAGGGGCCGAGGCCCGAGAAGGAATTCACCGCGAGCCACCCTAGGAGACGTGAGAGGGCGCTCGCTGTGACCGTGAGTGATATCACGTTTCACGGTGGGTATTTCGACCAAAACGGACACGATCCATAGATTTCCGGTGCTCAGCCGTGCAGGGGCGGTCTCATGAGGTGTCGATCATGATCGCTTAGCGAAGGCTTTTCGTCACGGAGGGTGGTGAAAGGTGTCATCGGCGGAGCCATCGATTCCGCCCGGCCCGGTGCGCCCGCCGGGCTCGTCGCCGGTGCGCTCAGCGCGCGCGCCAGTCGTCCTCCATCGCCGGCCCGATGTGGTCCAGGTACGACGTGGTCAGCTCGTGGATCGACGCCACGCTGCACTCCTGACCCTCGCCCCACACCTGGCCCGCCACCCGCATCACCCCGCAGAACGCGGCGACCAGCACCCGCGGCCGGGGATCGGTGTCCACATCCAGTCCCTCGCGCCGGGCGATCAGCCGCGCTATCTGCTCCTCCATTTCGGAGGAGCGCCGCAGATGCACGGCAATCAGGGCGGGCGTCGACTCGATCATCCGGAACGAGCGCATGTACAGCTCGACCGGGATCACCGACTCGATGGCGCCGCCGATGTCGTCCCAGGCCACCGTCACGGCGCTGCGCAGGGCGGTCAGCGGCGCCTCCGCCGCGGGTCGCTCGGCCAGCACTTCGAGGAAGCGCGCCTCGACCATCTCCTGGACGGCGAAGGCGACGTCCTCCTTGTTCGCGAAGTAGCGGAAGTACGTCCGCTGGGAGACATCCACCGCCTCCGCGATCTCGTCGATCGTCGTCGTCTCGTATCCCTGCTCCGTGAACAGTTCGAGCGCCGCGCGGATCAGCGCGTCGCGGGTGCGCTGCTTCTTGCGTTCCCGCAGGCCCGCGGGCGCCGAATGCGGCGTCGGGGTCGCCATCCTGAGCCGCCTTTCCGTGGTGTTCTCGCTGCTCAGGTTACCTGTGAGCGAGGTGACAGTTACCGACTTATGAAATGCTTTGTCAACTGTCAGTGGCTGCCATTAGCCTCGTCGTATGAGTTCTCAGACCCCGGTCGCCGAAGCGGCGCCGGACCTCCCCGTACCGGCTCCCCCCAAGGGGCTGCGCGGTCATCCGTGGCTGACCCTCTTCTCCGTCGCCATCGGCGTCATGATGGTCGCCCTGGACGGCACGATCGTCGCCATCGCCAACCCGGCCATCAAGCAGGACCTCGGCGCCTCGCTCGCCGACGTGCAGTGGATCACCAACGGCTACATGCTCGCGCTGGCCATCGCACTGATCACCGCGGGCAAGCTGGGTGACCGCTTCGGCCACCGCCAGACCTTCCTCATCGGCATCCTCGGTTTCGCCGCCGCCTCCGCCGCCATCGGGTTCTCCGGGGAGGTCGCGCTGGTCATCACCTTCCGGGTGCTCCAGGGCCTGTTCGGTGCGCTGCTGATGCCCGCCGCGCTGGGGCTGCTGCGTGCCACCTTCCCGGCGGAGAAGCTCAACATGGCGATCGGCATCTGGGGCATGGTCATCGGCGCCTCCACCGCCGGCGGCCCGATAGTCGGCGGACTGCTGGTCGAGCACGTCAACTGGCAGTCCGTGTTCTTCATCAACGTCCCGGTCGGTGTGCTGGCCCTCGTCCTCGGCCTGGTGATCCTCAAGGACCACCGCGCGGAGAACGCCCCCCGCTCGTTCGACATCCCGGGCATCGTGCTGCTCTCCGGCGCGATGTTCTGCCTCATCTGGCCGCTGATCAAGGCGGGGGAGTGGCACTGGGACAGCATGAAGACCTGGGGCTTCCTGATCGCCTCCGTGGTCCTCTTCGCGCTGTTCGCCCTCCTGGAGAGCAAGGTCCGCGCACCGCTCATCCCGCTGCGGATGTTCCGCTCCCTGCCGCTGACCGCCGGCACCGTCCTGATGGTGCTGATGGCCTTCGCCTTCATGGGCGGCCTGTTCTTCGTGACGTTCTACCTCCAGAACGTGCACGGCATGACGCCCGTCGACAGCGGCCTGCACCTGCTGCCGCTCACCGGCATGATGATCGTCGGCTCGCCGCTGGCCGGCGCCCTGATCACCAAGTTCGGCCCGCGCATCCCGCTGGTCGGCGGCATGGTCCTCACCGCCGTCGCCATGTACGGCATGTCCGGCCTCGACACCGGCACGGGCACCGGCCTGATGTCCCTCTGGTTCGCGCTGCTCGGCCTGGGCCTCGCGCCCGTCATGGTCGGCGCCACCGAGGTCATCGTCGGCAACGCCCCGCTGGAGCTCTCCGGTGTCGCCGGCGGCCTCCAGCAGGCCGCGATGCAGGTCGGTGGCAGCCTCGGTACGGCAGTGCTCGGCGCGGTGATGGCCTCCCGCGTCGACAGCGACCTCCCGGACAACTGGCGGTCGGCCGGCCTCCCGCCGGTCCCGCCCGCCCAGTCGTCCCAGCTCTCCGACGCGGTCTCGGCCGGTATCGCCCCGATCCCGAAGGGCACCCCGCCGGAGTTCGCCCAGAAGATCACCTCCGTCGCCCACGACACCTTCGTCTCCGGCATGGCCCAGGCCTTCACGGTCGCCTGTGGTGTGGCGGTCCTCGCGGCGGTCGTCGCCTTCTTCACCAAGCGCGGCGCGAACGCCGAGGCGGGCGCCGGCGTCGGCCACATCTGACCGGCGGCCCCGGCGGTACGGCGCCTGCGCTGCGGAGCGACGTAGGCCGGCCGGCCCGGCCCCGGCGCGCGGCACGTACGAGGTTCCCTCCTCGTACGCACCGCGCGCCGTCGGCCTTTCCCGGCCCGTGCCACGGCCTCACCGCACCCCGCCCGTCAACCAGCTGCCCGGCTCGCCATCCGGCCCCATCCGCCATGGCCCAGGCGGCAGTTGACCCGGCCCGGTCGGCCGAATCCCTCATCCTGATGAGCCGGACCGGGAACCCCGTTCCTCCACTACAGCGCGCGGGGCGCCACGTGCGGCCACCGCACCCCGGCAGGCACCGGGCGGAACGGTTCCGCGGCCCGCCCGCGCCGCCCCGCCGGACGTCAACCTCGCGCACCGGCCGCCGCGCCCCGGCTCCGTTGGCTGTCCACATACCTGATCCGGGTGGTGGCGCCGCCACGGGCTTTGCATCCGCACCCCGCCCTCGCGAAGCTCGATGACGAACCCGCCGCGGGCAACCGGTCCGCCGCGAGGCCTCAGCGTCGTACTCCACGGGGGAGATTTCATGCGCCTGCACACGTTCCGGACCACCGCGCTGCTCACCGGCCTGCTGGCCGCATTGACCGCGGCACTCGCCGCTCCGCCCACCCTCGGCACCCCGGCCGCCCATGCGGCCGGCGGCCGTCGCACCGCCGCCTCCGGCGCCTGTGACGCGGGTCAGCTCTGCCTCTGGCCGAAGGCAGACTTCGGCGGCGGCCGGCGGACCTACGAGCTGTCCGGCACCGATATCGAGAGCTGCGTCCCCCTGCCCAAGGGGAGCAGCGCCGCCGCCCTCGCCAACCGCACCGGCCGGCCGGTCACCACCTACCAGAGCGGGGAGTGCGCCGAGACCGCCGAGTTCGACACCTATCCGGGCGGCGGCAGCTGGGTGCCCCGATCCCCGTACCGGGTAAGGGCGTTCAAGGTATGGGAGCGCTGACCCGGCGGTCCGTGGGCCCGCCGCCGCCCGCCCGTACACCCCGCCGCACAGCACCGCGCCCCCCGACCGGCGAAGGGCGCTGGTCGGGGGGCGCGGCGGAGGCGCTGCGGCGGCAGGCCGCGGAGAGGTCAGGCGTCGCCGCCGGCCTCACCCGCGTCGGCGGCCGTGACGTCCAGGAGCTGGTAGCGGTCGATCGCCTGCTTCAGCAGCGACCGGTCGACCTTGCCCTCCTTGGCGAGCTCGGTGAGCACGCCCAGGACGATGGACTGCGGGTCGATGTGGAAGAAGCGGCGGGCCGCACCACGGGTGTCCGCGAAGCCGAAGCCATCGGCACCCAGCGACTGGTACGTGCCGGGAACCCAGCGCGCGATCTGGTCCGGAACCGCACGCATCCAGTCCGACACCGCGACCTTCGGGCCCTCGGCGCCCTGGAGCTTCTGCGTCACGTACGGGACGCGCTGCTCCTCCTCCGGGTGCAGAAGGTTGTGCTCCTCGATCTCCACCGCGTCGCGGCGCAGCTCGTTCCAGGACGTCGCCGACCAGACATCGGCCTTGACGTTCCACTCGTCCGCGAGGATCTGCTGGGCCTCGATCGCCCACGGCACCGCCACACCCGAGGCGAGGATCTGGGCGGTGTGCTCGCCCTTCTCGCCGGGCTTGACGCGGTGCAGACCCTTGAGGATCCCCTCGGCGTCGACATCGGCCGGCTCCGCGGGGTGCTGGATCGGCTCGTTGTAGACGGTCAGGTAGTAGAAGATGTCCTCGGCGTTCTCGCCGTACATCCGGCGCAGACCGTCCTTGACGATGTGCGCGATCTCGTAGCCGTAGGCCGGGTCGTAGGCGACACAGGCCGGGTTGGTCGAGGCCAGCAGCTGGGAGTGGCCGTCCGCGTGCTGGAGACCCTCACCGGTCAGCGTCGTACGGCCGGCGGTGGCGCCGAGCACGAAGCCGCGGGCGAGCTGGTCGGCCATCTGCCAGAACTGGTCACCGGTGCGCTGGAACCCGAACATCGAGTAGAAGACATAGACCGGGATCAGCGGCTCGCCGTGCGTCGCATAGGCGGAACCCGCCGCGATCAGCGACGCCGTGCAGCCCGCCTCGGTGATGCCGTCGTGCAGCATCTGGCCGGTCGGCGACTCCTTGTAGGCCAGGAGCAGTTCGCGGTCGACCGACTCGTACTGCTGGCCCAGCGGGTTGTAGATCTTGGCCGACGGGAAGAACGCGTCCATACCGAAGGTGCGGTACTCGTCCGGCGCGATCGGCACGAAACGCTTGCCGATCTCCTTGTCCCGCATCAGGTCCTTCAGGACCCGGACGAACGCCATGGTCGTGGCGATCTTCTGCTGCCCCGAGCCCTTCTTGGCGCCCGCGTAGGCCTTGTCGTCCGGCAGCTTCAGCGGCTCGGCGCGCACGACGCGGGTGGGCACATAGCCGCCCAGGCCCTTACGGCGGTCGTGCATGTACTGGATCTCTTCGGAGTCGCGGCCCGGGTGGTAGTACGGCGGCAGGCCGTCCTCCAGGTCCTTGTCCGGGATCGGCAGGTGCAGCCGGTCACGGAAGCCCTTGAGGTCCTCGACCGTCAGCTTCTTCATCTGGTGGGTCGCGTTGCGGCCCTCGAAGTTCGGACCGAGCGTCCAGCCCTTGACGGTCTGCGCGAGGATCACCGTCGGCTGGCCCTTGTGGGCCTTGGCCGCCGCGTACGCCGCGTAGATCTTCTTGTGGTCGTGACCGCCGCGGCCCAGGTGCAGGATCTGGTCGTCGGTCATGTTCTCGACCATCGCGCGCAGCCGGTGGTCGTCACCGAAGAAGTGCTCGCGGATGTACGAACCGGTCTCGGTGGCGTACGTCTGGAACTGGCCGTCGGGGGTGGTGTTGAGCTTGTTGACCAGGATGCCGTCGCGGTCCTGCGCGAGCAGCGGGTCCCAGCTGCGGTCCCACACCAGCTTGATCACGTTCCAGCCGGCGCCGCGGAACTGCGACTCCAGCTCCTGCATGATCTTGCCGTTACCGCGGACCGGGCCGTCGAGGCGCTGGAGGTTGCAGTTGACGACGAAGGTCAGGTTGTCCAGGCCCTCACGGGCGGCGATGGACAGCTGGCCGAGCGACTCGGGCTCGTCCATCTCGCCGTCACCGAGGTACGCCCAGACGTGCGACTTGGAGGTGTCGGCGATGCCGCGCGCCTCCATGTAGCGGTTCATCCGCGCCTGGTAGATCGCACCGAGCGGGCCGAGGCCCATGGAGACGGTCGGGAACTCCCAGAAGTCCGGCATCAGCCGCGGGTGCGGGTAGCTGGACAGCCCGTCCGGAGCCTTGGACTTCTCCTGCCGGAAGGCGTCGAGCTGGCCCTCGGACAGCCGGTCCAGGAGGTACGCGCGGGCGTAGACACCGGGCGAGGCATGGCCCTGGAAGAAGATCTGGTCGCCGCCGTCGCCCTGGTCCTTGCCCCGGAAGAAGTGGTTGAAGCCCACGTCGTAGAGGGAGGCGGAGGAGGCGAAGGTGGCGATGTGGCCGCCGACGCCGATGCCCGGACGCTGGGCGCGCGAGACCATCACGGCGGCGTTCCACCGGGTCGCGTTCAGGACCTTGCGCTCGATCTCCTCGTTGCCCGGGAAGAACGGCTCGTCCTTGGTCGCGATGGTGTTGACGTAGTCCGTGCTGCGCATCTCGGGCACGGCCACACGCTTCTCGCGGGCGCGCTCGATCAGGCGGAGCATGAGGTAGCGGGCACGTTCCCGGCCTCGCTCGTCGACGGCCGCGTCGAGCGAGTCGAGCCATTCCTGGGTTTCTTCGGGATCGAAGTCCGGGACCTGGCTGGGAAGGCCGCCAATGATGATCGGGTTTCGATCGGATCCGGAAGCCACGCTGTTCCTTCGTGTTCGGTTCGTGTCGTGCCCGGCAAGATTTTGATGCTGCGCACGGACGAATGCTGTCTCTGCCTTGGTGTCGCGCCGTCTTCCATCGTGTACCGAGCCACACGGATACGTCACCTCTACTGATGGGTAACCCATCCGTAGAGAGATGGCGCTGAAAAGGCCGATTTCTTTGGTCGGCCAAATCGCAACCATACGCCCACCTCGAAAGTGCTTCGCGTACGGACGTGCGGACCCCGAAATCAGGTCCGCGAGCCGCGGCCGCCCCCCGAAGGGACCAGTCCCGCGCCAGTACCCGATAAACCCTGGAGAACGCTGTGGCGTGAATCACTTCGGCCTGTCCTGCCGGGGTCGTGGTTGCGGCGAGACGCGTCCAAACGTCACCGTTTCGGCGGTCTGGACCGCCGGGTACTTGCGCGATCCGCCCGGCCCGTGTGGACTACGCCCAATGCTCCGCGCACGCGCGGGGTCCCCGAGCATTTCCGAAACATGACAGGAGGCAATCCGTGAGCGCGACCGCGGACCACGCGGAGGAGCGGACCAACCCTGCCGCCAGGCTTGGGTTCGAGCCCGGACAGGTGGTCCAGGAGATCGGTTTCGACGACGACGTCGATCAGGATCTCCGCGAAGGCATTGAGACCGTGATCGGCCAGGATCTCGTCGACGAGGACTACGACGACGTCTGCGACGTCGTCGTGCTGTGGTTCCGCGACGAGGACGGCGACCTCACGGACGCGCTGGTGGACGCCATCGGCCTGATCGACGAGGGCGGGCAGATCTGGCTGCTGACCCCGAAGACCGGCCGTGAGGGATACGTCGAGCCGAGCGACATCAATGAGGCCGCGCAGACCGCGGGTCTGTCCCAGACCAAGAGCATCAACGCGGCCAAGGACTGGACCGGCAGCCGCCTGGTCACACCCAAGTCCGGCAAGCGCTGAGCCACACCGACTCGACGTTCGCCACCGAGCCCCCTCCGCCTGTTCCGGAGGGGGCTCGGCCCTGTTCAGGAGGGGTTCCCCGGGCGTGCACCGCTGCGCGTAGGGTTGGTCGCGTCCTGTTGAGAGTGAGCGGAAGGGAAGCACCCCATGGCGATCGAGGTCGGCACGAAGGCTCCGGATTTCGAGCTGAAGAACCAGCACGGCGAGCTGGTCAAGCTCTCCGACTTCCGCGGCGAGAAGGCCGTCGTCCTCCTCTTCTACCCCTTCGCCTTCACCGGTGTGTGCACCGGCGAGCTCTGCGCGCTCCGTGACGAGCTGCCGGCGTTCGTCAACGACGAGGTCCAGCTGCTGGCCGTCTCCAACGACTCCCCGTTCTCGCTGCGCGTCTTCGCCGAGCAGGAGGGCCTGGAGTACCCGCTGCTGTCCGACTTCTGGCCGCACGGCGAGGCCTCGCGGGCGTACGGCGTCTTCGACGAGGAGAAGGGCTGCGCGGTGCGCGGCACCTTCATCATCGACAAGGAGGGTGTGGTGCGCTGGACGGTCGTCAACGGCCTGCCCGACGCCCGCGACCTGAACGACTACGTCAAGGCGCTCGGCAACCTCTGAGCCGGCGCCCGGCCCCAGCCGTCGCTGCGCCCACCGGGCCGACATACGCATGATCCAGGTGCGATATCTGCAATCGGTGGGAACCGGTCACTAGGATCAATTCGTTGATCCGATGCCATGCACGATGGGGGCGCAGGTACCCCTCGAATCTATGGGAGGACTCGTGGGAGTCAGCCTCAGCAAGGGCGGCAACGTCTCGCTGACGAAGGAAGCCCCCAACCTGACCGCCGTCATCGTCGGTCTGGGCTGGGATGCGCGTACCACCACCGGTACGGACTTCGACCTGGACGCCAGCGCCATGCTGACGAACGACCAGGGCAAGGTGGCCAACGACCAGAATTTCGTGTTCTTCAACAACCTGAAGAGCCCGGACGGTTCGGTCGAGCACACCGGTGACAACATCACCGGTGAGGGTGAGGGCGACGACGAGCAGATCAAGGTGAATCTGGCCGCTGTGCCGGCCGATGTCGCCAAGATCGTCTTCCCGGTGTCGATCTACGACGCCGAGACCCGCCAGCAGAGCTTCGGCCAGGTCCGCAACGCCTTCATCCGCGTGGTCAACCAGGCCGACAACAATGAGCTGGCGCGCTACGACCTGAGCGAGGACGCCTCGACCGAGACCGCCATGGTCTTCGGTGAGCTGTACCGCAACGGTGCCGAGTGGAAGTTCCGGGCCATCGGCCAGGGCTACGCCTCGGGCCTGCGCGGCATCGCCCAGGACTTCGGCGTCAACGTCTGACCGGCCGGATCCGAGGTCCGATCGTCGACGTCCGGCCGGGCAGCACTGCCGTAGCGGCTGTCCGGGCCAGGAACCACCGCGTCCGGCGCCGTATGTCCCTGTCCGGGGAGTGCGGCGCCGGACGCGCTTGAACGAGGGTTGCGGGCCGCGCGCCGGGCGGGCCCGCACCGACACCGGGGAGGAAGCGAACGATGAGCGTCACGCTTGCCAAGGGGGGCAATGTCTCCCTGTCCAAGGCCGCGCCGAATCTCACGCAGATCATGGTCGGTCTCGGCTGGGACGCGCGGTCCACGACCGGAGCACCGTTCGACCTGGACGCCAGCGCGCTGCTGTGCGGGTCGGGCCGGGTGCTGGGGGACGAGTACTTCGTCTTCTACAACAACCTCAAGAGTCCCGAGGGCTCCGTCGAGCACACCGGGGACAACCTCACCGGCGAAGGTGAGGGCGACGACGAGTCGATTCTGGTGGATCTCTCCCAGGTGCCCGAGCAGGTCGACAAGATCGTCTTTCCGGTCTCGATCCATGAAGCCGATCTGCGGGGCCAGAGCTTCGGCCAGGTCAGCAACGCTTTCATCCGGATCGTCAATCAGGCCGACGGCAGCGAACTCGCCCGCTACGACCTCAGCGAGGACGCCTCCGGCGAAACCGCGATGATCTTCGGTGAGGTGTATCGCTACAAGGGCGAATGGAAGTTCCGGGCGGTGGGGCAGGGGTACGCGTCGGGTCTCCGGGGCATCGCTCTAGACTTCGGGGTCAACGTTTCGTAAAGCGCCGCGCGCTGCGCGCGGGGGACCCCACACAGCGAGGGATTGGGTAGGCAGTGCTCCTGAAAACCTTTGGCTGGTCGTTCGCCGTCACGGCGCTCGGCCTCGCCTTGGCGGGCGTGCTCTGGGGGTGGCAGGGGCTGGCGATTGTCGGGATCCTGTCCGTCCTGGAGATCTCGGTCTCGTTCGACAATGCCGTCATCAACGCAGGCATTCTGCGCAAGATGAACGCCTTCTGGCAGAAGATCTTCCTCACTCTCGGCATCCTCATCGCCGTGTTCGGCATGCGGCTGGTGTTCCCGGTCGTCATTGTCGCGATCACCGCGAAGCTGGGGCCGATCGAGGCGGTCAACCTCGCCATCAATGACAAGGCGCAATACCAGGAACTGGTCACCAGCGCCCACCCGGCCATCGCGGCCTTCGGTGGAATCTTCCTGCTGATGATCTTCCTCGACTTCATATTCGAGGACCGCGATTACAAGTGGCTGGCCTGGATCGAAAAGCCCATGGCCAAGATGGGCAAGCTGGACACCCTGTCCGTGATCATCGCGCTGGTCGTCCTGCTGGTGACCGCGATGACGGTGGCCACCAGCGTCCCGCACGGCGGCGGTGACAAGAGCGCCACGGTGCTGCTGTCCGGCGTCGCGGGTCTCATCACCTACCTCGTCGTCGGCGGTATCTCCGGTTACTTCGAGGACAAGCTGGAGGATGAGGTCGAGGAGGCCGACGAGGCCGCGGCGGCTCCCGCCACGCAGGGCACCGGCGCGGCCGTCGGCCTGGCCGGCAAGGCCGCGTTCTTCATGTTCCTCTACCTCGAGGTCATCGACGCGTCCTTCTCCTTCGACGGCGTCATCGGTGCCTTCGCCATCACCAACGACATCTTCATGATGGCGCTGGGCCTGGGCATCGGCGCGATGTACATCCGGTCGCTGACGGTCTTCCTGGTCCGCAAGGGCACCCTGGAGGACTATGTCTACCTGGAGCACGGCGCTCACTACGCGATCGGTGCGCTGGCCGTCATCCTGCTCATCACGATCAAGTACGAGATCAGCGAGGTCGTCACCGGCCTGGTCGGTGTCGTGCTGATCGGCCTCTCGTTCGCCTCCTCCGTGATCCGGAACCGGCGTGAGGGCAAGCCAGGAGACACCTCCGGAGACAAGGCGGAAGTCGCGTCCGGAGTGTGACGCGGCGCTGATTGAGGAACGCTCTCTGCGGGGCGGCTTGAGGTGCGGACCTCGGGCCGCCCCGCAGTAGTTGGGGCCGAGCAATGGGGTGGGGCAGGGTGTCGTTCCTGGGGAAGCTGTGGCGCGGTGGCGCGCAGAAGTTTGACTTCGACAGCGGTGGCGCGTCCTACGTCGTCGAGCTGACGAAACGGAATCCGGTCGTCTCGCTGACCAAGCAGGGGGCCGCCACCGGACATCTGCGGGTCAATCTGCACTGGCAGATGCGGACCTCGGACTTTCATGAGCGCGGCGGGCAGGGCAAGGGCGGTCTGCTGCGGCATCCGGGCAAGCTGTTCAAGCCCGAGATCGTGCAGGCGCAGGGGCCGGCGGTGGTCAATGTCGACCTCGACCTGGCCTGTCTGTACGAGCTCAAGGACGGCACCCGGGGCGTGGTGCAGCCGCTGGGGAACTTTCTGGGTGATCTCAACGGGCCGCCGTTCGTCAAGCTCAGCGGTGACGACCGCTTCGGTTCGGGATCCGGCGAGACGCTCTACATCAACTTGGACCACCGCGACGAGATCAAGCGGTTGCTGATCTTCGTCTACATCTACGACGGCACACCGGCGTTCGACCGTACGCATGCCGTCGTGACGCTCTACCCGAGCAGCGGACCGCGGGTGGACGTCAAGCTGGACGAGCGGGCGCCACAGGCCCGCTCCTGCGCCGTCTTCACGCTGGAGAACACCAAGGACGAGCTGACGGTGCGCCGCGAGGTGAAGTACGTCTACGGCTTCCAGGCGGAGCTCGACCGGCTGTACGGCTGGGGGCTCCAGTGGGGGCGGGGCTACAAGACCAAGGTGTGAGCCCCGCCCCGTGTGGCGCGCTGACGGTGCGGCGCGCCGCCGGAGGCGCCGCTGGGTGCCGCGCCGCCGACGTGTGCGGTGGCCGGCGGAGCGGCCACGCCGGCCTTCCGCTAACGGCGCTGGAACTGCGGTCCCTGGGGCGGCAGGACGAAGGACGGGTCCGGTACGAACGGCTGCTGCATCGGGTAGCCGTAGGTCGAGGCAGGCTGCGGCTGCGGAGCGCCGTACGCGGACGGTGGCTGCTGCGGGGGCTGGTACTGGGGCGGCGGCCCCGGGTAGCCGTAGGCGGGCTGGGCCGGGGGCTGTGTCGGCGGCGGCGGAACGTGCTGCGGGTAGCCGTAGCCGCCACCCGTGGGCGCGGGCCCCGCAGGGGGAGCGGCGGCCGGGGGCGGCGGTGCGGACGGGCCCGGCTCCGGCAGCGCATCCGCCACATGCTGGGTGACGGCATCGGGGTCCGCCGCGGAAGGCGGGCCCGAGGCCTCTTCCGGCCAGGTGCTGGGCGGCGGGGTCACGGGGGAGTCGGAGGGGGCAGCGGCGGACGGGCCGGGCGCGCCCCCCGTGGGCGGTTCGCCGGCGGGCGTGGGCTCCGAGGCGGGCGGCGCCGACACGGGTGCCTCCGAGGCCGGCGGGGCGGAGCGCCCGGCGGCGGCTTCGTTCTCGTCCACCGAGATCCCGAACTCGGTCGCCAGGCCGACCAGTCCGGTCTCGTACCCCTGCCCCAGCGCCCGGAACTTCCAGGTGTCGGCGCGGCGGTACAACTCCCCGCAGATCAGGGCCGTCTCATCGCCCGTCTCGGGCACCACGTCGAAGACCGCGAGCGGCTCGCCGTCGCTCGCCGCCGCGTCGTACAGCAGGACCTGGAGATCCGTGACGCCCGCGAAGGCGCCGCCGTCCGAGGAGGCGGCCAGCACGACCCGGTCCACCGACGGTTCCAGTGCCGCCAGATCCGCCTCGATGGTGTCGGTCAGCTTGTCGGCGAGCTGGGTCTTGGGCAGATGCCGGACCAGGCCGCTGGGGTGGCGCGGTTGGTTGTAGAAGACGAAGTCCTCGTCGGAGCGCACGCTTCCCTCGGGGCTCACCAACAGGGCCGAGGCATCGACATCGGGAACACCGGCGCCGGGCGTCCAGCGCAGGACGGCCCGAACAGCCGTGGCATCGAGGGGTACGTTCGACCCTTTCAGCATCGCGTGCGTCATGCCGTAATCCTGCCTCCCCTGAGGTCGCAGCGACAACGCGGGGGCCCCGGAGGCGTGCGGGGATCGCGATCGCAGCCACCTGAGCGCCTCGTGGGGGTTACGTGATTTTCACGCACCCGGGAACTAACCAGGCCCCCACAGACGTACGATTACCGGCTGGATCCAGACAGCGAGACGCAGCGGGGGTGCCCGGGTCCCGCAGGCAGACGGGGAGTTATATGCAGCATTTTGGGCATCTCGCGCCCGAGACTCGGAAGGCACTGTTCCACCAGGAGCCGGTGGAGTTCACCGCCGATTCTCCGGCTCGCACGCTCGCGGTCGCTCTGGGGGCCACGCTCTACAGCCCGGCCACCCGCCCGAGTCTCGCCGCCGACGTCCTCAAGCAGGCCGGGCGTGGCGTGCTGTCCATGGTGCTGTGTCTTGAGGACTCCATAGGGGACGGGGATGTCGAGGCCGGCGAGGAGAACCTCGTACGGCAGCTCGGTCTCCTCGACGAGGCGGCCGCCGCCGGCACCGGCCTTCCGCTGCTGTTCGTCCGCGTCCGCACCCCCGGTCAAATACCGGACCTGGTGCGCCGCATGGGAAGCGCCGTCCACAGACTGTCTGGATTTGTACTTCCGAAATTCACCGAGGAACGGGGCGTGCCGTTCCTTGAGGCGCTGACCGCGGCCGAGTCCGACTGCTCCCGCCGGCTCTTCGCGATGCCGGTGCTGGAATCTCCGCAGCTGCTGCATCTGGAGAGCCGCGCCGAGACCCTTCAGGGCATCGCCAGGGCCGTCGACAAATACCGCGACCGGGTGCTGGCCCTGCGGCTCGGCGTCACGGACTTCTGCTCCGCCTACGGCCTGCGCAGACCCCCCGACATGACGGCCTACGACGTCCAGATCGTCGCCTCCGTGATCGCCGACGTGGTGAATGTGCTCGGACGGGCGGACGGCACGGGCTTCACGGTCACCGGCCCGGTGTGGGAGTACTTCCGGCTGCACGAGCGGATGTTCAAGCCGCAGCTGCGGCGCAGCCCCTTCCTCGGACGCGCCGAGGAACTCCGGACGGCACTGATCGAGCACGATATGGACGGCCTGCTGCGCGAGATCGAACTCGACCGCGCGAACGGCCTTCAGGGCAAGACCTGCATCCACCCCTCCCATGTCGCGCCGGTGCACGCCCTCTCGGTCGTCAGCCATGAGGAGTTCAGCGACGCGGTCGACATTCTGCGGCCCGAACGGGGCGACGGTGGGGTGTTGCGCTCCTCGTACACGAACAAGATGAACGAGGTGAAGCCGCATCGCGCCTGGGCCGAGCGGACGCTGCTGCGCGCCGAGGCGTTCGGGGTCGCCCGGGAGGGCATCGGCTTCGTGGAGCTGCTGACGGCGAGTGTGCCGCAGACCTGACCTGCGGTGATCGAGATGAACATGACGACGGAGGAGACGAAACGCGTGGTCTGGACAGGAGAATGGGTCGCCGGTCGGCTCGGGGTCTCGCTGAGCGGCGGGGACGAGCTGCCGGAACTGCTCGGGCTCGCGCTGCGGCGTAACCCCAAGCGGGCCCATCTGCTCGTGTCGAACGTGCTCGGCAAGCATGTGCCGCAGCGACCGGGCGTGGTCCATGGCGCCGGCTTCGGGCTGGGCCGCCGCGTGCGCAAGCTGCTGGGTGACGAGGCCGCTGCCCGCTCCGCCGTCCTGGGCTACGCCGAGACCGCCACCGGCCTGGGGCATTCGGTCGCCGACGGCCTGGCCCTCGCGCCGTATCTGCACTCCACCCGTCGCCCGGTGGCGGGCGTGACGCAGGTGGGTGGGTTCGAGGAGGAGCACAGCCATGCCACCTCCCATCTGCTGCTCCCCGAGGACCGCGCACTCCTGGCCGGAGACGGACCGCTGGTGCTCGTCGACGACGAGTTCTCCACCGGCCGGACCGTTCTGAACACCATCAAGGCGCTGCATGCGCACTTCCCGCGCGAGCGGTACGTGGTCGTCGCCCTGGTCGACATGCGCTCGGACGCGGACCGCAGCCGGCTGGAGAAGTTCGCGGCGGAACTGGGCGCCCGGGTCGACCTCATCGCACTGGCCGCGGGCGGCGTACGGCTGCCCGAGGACGTGCTGGTCCGAGGCCAGGAACTCGTCGCCGCACACGAGGCCGGTGCGGCGCAGGGGCTGGGGGCTGCCCCGGGGCGCACCTCGGCGTCCGCGGGTGACGAGCAGAATGCGGCAGGCGCTCTGACGGCGCCAGGTGGCCGTGACGCTGACGTCGTACGGGTCGATCTCGGCTGGCCCGCCGGGCTGCCGGACGGCGGCCGGCACGGCTTCACACCGGCGCACCGGGCACGCCTGGAGGCCGGGTTGCCGGGCATGGCGACCCGTATCGCGCGGCGACTGGACGGTGCCCGCCGCATCCTCGTCCTCGGCAACGAGGAATTGATGTACGCACCGCTGCGGATCGCTGAGGCTCTGGACGCCCTCGTCGCGCGGGACAGCCCCGACGCGGCGGCGGCCGGTGACGGCACCGGGCCGGGGGGCGGTGCCCTCGCGCAGGGGGGCGTCCAGCCGTCCGCCTCGACCGGAGGCACGGGTGTCTTCTTCTCCACCACCACCCGGTCGCCGGTGCTCGCCGTCGACGACCCCGGCTACGCGATACGGACCCGGCTGTCCTTCCCCGCTCACGACGATCCTGCTGACGGGGCGGGGGAGCGGTACGCCTACAACGTCGCGGCCGGTACCGACCCGGAGCGTCGCTTCGACGCCATCGTGGCCGTCGTGGATTCGCACGGCGACCTCCCTGAACTGCACGCCCCCGACGGTCTGCTGAGCCGGCTCGCCGCGCACACCGACCGACTGCTGCTCGCCGTCATCCCCTCGTACGCCCCGCAACCACAGGCCGGCCCCATGCCCCTTCCCGAGCCGCTGCGCGGCCCCGCCTTCTCCTCCTACACCGCCGACGAGGTCGGCTGGCTGCTTCAGGATCTCTCCGAGGTCACCCTGGAAGCGCCGACCGAGGAGCGCGAGGAGGCGATTCAGCGCGGCGGCGCCCACTACGCGGAGTCGCTGCCCGTCGAATACCAGCCGAGCGAGGACTACCAGGCGCTCTTTCACAGCGCGCTGCGGACTTCCGCGAGCCGGATCGCGCGGGCCGTCGGGACGGTCACTGAGACCGTCCTCGCCGAACGCAGCCCACGTCCCGTGCTGGTGTCGCTGGCGCGGGCGGGTACCCCCGTCGGCGTGCTGATGCGTCGCTGGGCGCAACACGCGCACGGCTTGGACCTGCCGCACTACGCGGTCTCGATCGTTCGCGGCCGGGGCATCGACACCACCGCGCTCCGCTGGCTGGCCGCCCACCACGATCCGGCGGATGTCGTCTTCGTGGACGGCTGGACCGGCAAGGGCGCCATCACCCGCGAACTCGCCCAGGCCCTGGAAGACTTCCCGGGCTTCGACCCGCGGCTCGCTGTGCTCGCCGACCCCGGCAGCTGTGTCGAGACCTACGGCACCCGCGATGACTTCCTCATCCCGTCCGCCTGCCTCAACTCCACCGTCTCCGGCCTCATATCGCGCACCGTCCTGCGCGACGACCTCGTGGGCCCCGACGACTTCCATGGTGCGAAGTTCTATCGCGAGCTGGCCCCGACCGATGTGTCGCGCGCCTTCCTGGACGCGGTCAGTGCGCGCTTCGACGAGGTCGCCCCGGACGTCGCCGAAGAGGTGAAGGAACTGGCCGCCGCCGACCGGGCCCCCACCTGGGAGGGCTGGGCGGCCGTCGAGCGGATCAGCGAGGAATACGGCATCGACGACGTGAACCTCGTGAAGCCCGGTGTCGGGGAGACCACCCGCGTACTGCTGCGCCGGGTCCCCTGGAAGATCCTGGCCCGGCGGGGTGCCGGAACCGATCTCGATCATGTGCGCCTCCTGGCTGAACAACGGGGCGTGCCCGTCGAAGAGGTCGACGAACTGCCCTATACCTGCGTGGGGTTGATCCACCCCCGCTTCACTCGCGGGGCCACGGGTGCTGACGGCAAGGCGGTGGCCTCCTGATGAACGCGATCATCGCCAGCGACCTCGACCGCACCCTGATCTATTCAGCCGCCGCGCTGGGCCTCGCCATGCCCGACGCCGAGGCCCCCCGCCTCCTGTGCGTGGAGACATATGAGCGCAAGCCGCTGTCCTATATGACGGAGACGGCCGCCGGGCTGCTCGCCGAACTGTGCGGCAGGACCACCTTTGTGCCGACCACCACCCGCACCCGTGAGCAGTACGGCCGCATCCATCTCCCGGGCCCGGCACCAGAGTTCGCCATCTGTGCCAATGGCGGCCACCTGCTCGTACGGGGCGAGTCGGACCGGGACTGGCAGCGCACCGTCGCCGAGCGGCTCGCCGCGCACTGCGCGCCCCTCGATGAGGTCCGCGCGCATCTCGTGCGCACCGCCGACCCGGCCTGGCTGCTCAAGGAGCGTGTCGCGGAGGGCCTCTTCGCCTATCTCGTCGTGGAGCGGCCGCTGCTGCCGGACACCTGGGTGAAGGACCTCGCCGGCTGGGCGGGCGAACGCGGCTGGACCGTCTCGCTTCAGGGCCGCAAGATCTATGCCGTGCCGCAGCCGCTGACCAAGAGCGCAGCCGTGGCGGAGGTGGCGCGCCGCACCGGGGCGTCCGAGATCCTCGCGGCCGGCGATTCCCTCCTCGACGCCGATCTGCTGCTGGCCGCGGACCGCGGATGGCGGCCCGGGCACGGGGAACTGGCGGACTCCGGCTGGAGCGCCCCCCATGTCACGGCGCTCGAAGAGCGGGGTGTCGCCGCGGGCGAGGAAATCGTGCGGGCCTTCATTCGCGGCGCCGTACCCCCGAGCCACGCCGGCTGACACGGACCATGACAAAGACCGCCACCGCCAGCGCAGTTGCCGCAAGGACCGCTTTCGAGTAGACGTCCACATACCCCGTCACCTCCTCCCAGTTGTCGCCGAGCAGATAGCCGGCGAGGACGAAGATCGCGTTCCAGATGAAGCTGCCGAGGGTGGTCAGGGCGAGAAAGACCGGTATCGGCATGCGCTCGATTCCGGCCGGTATCGAGATGAAGCTGCGAAAGAGGGGAATCATCCGGCCGAAGAACACCGCCTTCGTCCCGTGCCGCCGGAACCAGCGCTCCGTCTTCTCGATGTCGGAGACCTTGACCAGCGGCAGCTTCGAGGCGAGGGCGACCGTACGCTCGCGCCCGAGCAACGCGCCCACGCCGTAGAGCGCCAGGGCGCCGGTCACCGAGCCGAGGGTCGTCCACGCGAGGGCGGAGAACAGGGGCATGCTGCCGCGGGCGGCCGTGAAGCCCGTCAGCGGCAGGATCACCTCGCTCGGCAGCGGCGGGAAGAGATTTTCGGCGGCGATGGCCACACCCGCGCCGGGCGCGCCGAGCGCGTCCATGAGGTCGGTGATCCAGCTGGGTGCGGTGCTTCCGATGCTTTCGATCATGTTTCAACGCTAAGAATTCTCGCCTCGCGGCACATTGCGGTACACCGCACGAAAGACTGCGGTTTTCCGCAGTGTGCGCGGACGCACGATGCGGCTAGCGTTTTGATCATGTTGGGAATTGCGCGGCGCGGATTGCGTCTGGCGACAGGTCTGGTGCTCGGTGCCGTACTCGCGGTGGCCGAGCTTCCCCTGGTCGTGCTCTCCGGCCTCTCCCTGCTGTGCGTGTTCGCCTGGCCGCGCGGCCGCCGCGTGGTCCTCAACCCCTTGGCCGCCGCCGCGCGAGCCCTGACCGAGGCCCATCGGCGCCGCCTCCGGGTCTATGTCGCGGCCGACACCTCCGACACGTACGCGTACCACCGTGCCCTGCAATATCTCTCCCTGCGCTGGGGATTGGGCGTGCTGGGCGCTCTCGTCCTGGGCGCGGCGCTGATCGGAGCGGCATACGGCATGTCCTGGGTCTTCATCCTGCTGCTCAGCGACGTCCGCCACCCCGGCACCCTCGCGCTCTCGAGCATCGGCGGCCTCTTCCTCCTCTTCCTCAGCCTTCAGGGCACCTTCGGGGTCGCCGGTCTGGAGACCCGGCTCGCGCGGTACTACCTCGGCCCCAGCCACCACGAGACGCTGGAGCGCCGCATCGAGGAACTGGCCGCCACCCGGGCCGGCGTCATCTCCGCGGTCAACGACGAGCGCCGCCGTATCGAACGCGATCTGCACGACGGTGTGCAGCAGCGGCTGGTCGCCCTGGGGATGCTGCTCGGCCGCGCGCTGCGCAGCCAGGACGCGCGCCGCGCCGAGCAACTCCTGCGCCAGGCCCACGAAGAGAGCGGACAGGCCCTGACCGAGCTGCGCGAGGTGGCCTGGCGGGTCTATCCGACGGTGCTGGACGAAGCAGGGCTGCGCGCTGCTGTGGAAACGGTCGCCGAACGCTCGGCCATCCCCGTACGCCTCGACTACGCACTTGCCACCGAACCCGACACCGCCGTGGCCACGGTCGCCTACTTCGTGGTCTCCGAAGCTGTCACCAACGCCGTCAAGCATTCCGGCGCCGGGCGGATAACGGTCCGCGTCGCCCCTGGCGAGGACGCCGTGCTCGTGCATATCGAGGACGACGGATCGGGCGGCGCGGATTCCTCCGGCAGCGGCCTGTTCGGGCTGGCCCGCCGGGTCGCCGCCGTCGACGGCCGGTTCCGGGTGGACAGCCCGGCCGGCGGACCGACCACCATCACCGCGGAGTTGCCGTGCGCGTAGTGCTGGCCGACGATTCGATCCTGTTGCGCGAGGGCCTGGTGCGCCTGCTCGCCGAGGAGGGGCACGAGGTGGCAGCCTCGGTCGGCGACGCCGATCAGCTGATCGCCGTGCTGGAGCAGGCGGGGGAGGAGGAGAAGCCGGACGCGGTGGTCGTGGACGTCCGGATGCCGCCGACGCACACGGATGAGGGGCTGCGCGCCGCCCTACAGATCCGGGAGCGCTGGCCCGATATCGGCGTCCTGGTGCTCTCGCAATATGTCGAGCGCCGGTATGCGACAGAGCTGCTGACCGATGACAGCGAGGGGGTGGGCTATCTGCTCAAGGACCGGGTGGTCCAGGTGGACGAGTTCCTGGACGCGCTGGAACGGGTGAGTACCGGAAAGGCCGCCTTCGACCCCGAAGTCGTACGGCAGTTGCTGATGCGCAGCCGTCGCACGGATCCGCTGGGGACGTTGACCGGACGCGAGCAGGAGGTGCTCCGGGAGATGGCGCAGGGCCACACCAACGCGGCCATCGCCGTCCGGCTGCACATCTCGCAGAGCGCCGTGGAGAAGCACATCAACGCGATCTTCGACAAGCTCGGCCTGACCGGCACCTCCGGCTATTCACGCCGGGTGCTGGCGGTGTTGCGGTACTTGGGGACATGAGACCGGGGATTGCCGACGGTCGGGGATCAGCTCGACTAGTCTCGCCGGGGCGGTTGGCTGCACCGTCCGGTGACCGGCCGAGACCGCGATCCTTGATCAAGGGGAGAGCCAGTGGTGGAGTCCAAGAGCACGCCGATCACACCGGAGATGTACGAGTACGTCCTCGCCCACAATCCGCCGTTGAACGCCGCGCAGCGGGACATCGTGGAGCTCACACACCAACAGTTCCCGGAAGCGGCGGGGATGCAGTCGGCCGAGGAACAGGGGCCGCTGCTCGCGTTCCTGGTGCGGCTGACCGGGGCCCGGCATGTCGTCGAGGTAGGGACGTTCACCGGCTTCTCGACGCTGTCCATGGCTCAGGCGATGCCCGCGGACGGCACGCTGATCGCCTGTGATGTCTCCGAGGAATGGACCGCCTACGGCCGGGAGTCCTGGGCCAAGGCCGGGGTCGCGGACCGTATCGACCTGCGGATCGCGCCCGCACTGGAAACGCTGCGGGCGATGCCGGACGAGCCGCATATCGACCTCGTCTATCTCGACGCGGACAAGGGCGGCTACATCGCTTATTGGGAGGAGCTGGTACCCCGGCTGCGGCCGGGAGGACTGATCGTCGCGGACAACGTCCTGTACCACGGGGAGGTCGCCGACCCGGCGGCCACCGGGAACGCCCTGGCGATCAGGGCGTTCAACGACCACGTGCTGGCGGACCCTCGGATGGAGGCGGTGATCCTCACCGTGGCGGACGGTGTGACGCTGGCGCGCAAGCGGTAGCGGCCCCTGTCCGAGTCGGGATGAGCGCGGCCCGGGGCGGCCAGGGAGCGGTGCCGCCCGGCGCGCCCTAGCCGCAGCAGCCGCCTCCGCAGCAACCGCCGCCTCCGCCGCCCCCACCGCTCGGGGCGCGGGCGGGGGCGGACGCGGAGCCGCCGACGGCGACCGTGGAGAGGAGCTTCACGGTGTCCTCGTGGCCCTCGGGGCAGACGGCCGGGGCGGAGGACTCGGCCATCGGCCGGTTCAGCTCGAAGGTGGAGCCACAGGGGCGGCACCGGTATTCGTAACGAGGCATGGGCACAGGTTAGCCGCGGCGTCGCTCAGCGCACGACGGTGCCGGGCGGCGCGCCCAGCATGCCCAGCTCCGAGCGGGTCGGCGCGCCCTCCCAGTCGCCGGGCGACGCAACCGCGAACGCCCCGGTGGTGACGGCGCGCTCCAGGCGTCCGGCCGTCCCTTCGCCGTCCAGCAGCGCCGACAGATAGCCCGCCACGAAGGCGTCGCCGGCGCCCACGGCATCCACCGCGCGCACCGTTTTGGCAGGCCGGTACAGGGAGCCGCTGTGGGTGAAGGCCGTCGCCCCCGCCGCACCGAGTTTGACCACGATCTCCCCGACCCCCTGGTCCAGCAGGAGCCCGGCCTGCCTCGCCACGGTGGCCGCAGCGTCGTCGGCCGCGACCTCCTGAAGCGACAAGGGCAGGAGTGAGCCCTCTCCGCCCCGGCCCCCGGGCAGGCACAGCGGCAGCTCGTCATCGGAGGCGATCAGTACATCCACCGCGGGAATCCACTCGCGGAGGACCTCGGCGGCCTCTTCGGCGGTCCACAGGCGAGCGCGGAAGTTGACATCGAGACAGACCGACGAGCCGTGTTCCCGGGCCAGTTGCAGGGCGCACCGGGCCGCCGAGCGGGCCGTCGGGCTCAGGGCCGGAGTGATGCCCGTCAGATGCAGGACCCGGGGCGGAGCGGCGGAGAAGGCGCGCCGGATCACTTCCGCGGTGAGCCGGGAGCCGGCCGAACCCGCGCGGTAGTAGTGCACCCGGGTGACCTCGGGCAGCCGCGGCTCGAAGAGCAGCAGCCCGGTCGGGGCGCCGGGGTCGGTCGCGGCGCCGGATATCTCGACGCCCTCGGCACGCAGCGTACGCAGCACCAGCTGCCCGGCCTCGTCCTCGCCGACCGCACCCGCCCAGCGGACATGGTGCCCGAGCCGGGCCAGGCCGATCGCGACATTGCTCTCCGCCCCGGCGATGGAGACGTTCATCGTGCCGCCGAGCTTCAGCGGGCCGCTGCCCCGTAGGGCGACCATGGTCTCCCCGAAGGTGAAGACGTCCGGGCGGCCGGGCTGCCCGGGAAGCAGCGGACGTCCGGTTGCCGCTCCGGGGCGGGGCCCGGTGGTGTCCCGGCCGTCGCCGCCCGCGGTGGTCGGCTGCCCCGTCATTGTGCGCAGGCCGCCTTGAACTCCGCCGCGCGCTTGCGCAGTCCGTCCAGGTCGCCGCCGTCCGCGGCGTCCCCGATCAGCGGCGAGCCGACGCCCACGGCCACCGCTCCGGCGGCGAAGTACGCCGGCGCGACGGCCGCGTCCACCCCGCCGACCGGCACGAACGGCAGCTCGGGGAAGGGAGCGCGGAGCGCCTGGAGATACCCGGGTCCGCCGACCGACGCCGGGAACAGCTTCAGGGCCGAGACGCCCAGCGCGTCGGCCGCGATCACCTCGGACGGCGTCAGCACCCCGGCGAGCGTCGAGAGCCCCTGCCGTACGGACTCCTCCAGGCCGGCGCCCAGACCGGGCGTGACGATGAGATTGGCCCCGGCCTCGGCGGCGCGTCGGGCGTCAGCGGCGGTCAGGACGCTGCCGGCGCCGAGCCAGGCCGCATCGCCGAGCTCGGCACGCGCCCGTTGGATGACTGTCAGGGCGTCGTGTCCGCTGAGCGAGACCTCGATCAGCGGAAGGTCGGCCTCCGCAAGCGCCATGACCGTACGGAACGACGCCTCCGCATCGCTGCCCCGGATGATGGCGATCAGCCGCTCGGTCCGGAGCGCTGTGCTGAAGTCCATGGCGTTCCTGCTTTCTCCTGCACCCCGCCGCGTGCGTACTGCGCGACCGGGCCGTTCGGGCGCACGGGTGACACCTCTGATTATTCCGGGCCGGGGTGGGCGGGATCGAGCCCCGGACCGCGCCGGATCGATCAGTGCCCTCGCTCCCGCCCGCCCCCTCACCACTCGGCGAACGCCCCGTCCTCATGGCGCCACACGGGATTCCGCCAGGCGTGCCCCCGGCGGTCCGCCGCCCGCACGGCGCCCTCGTCCACCTCCACGCCGAGGCCGGGGCGCTCGGTCCGCAGCAGCGAGCCGCCGTGGAAGCGGAACGGTTCCGGATCCGCGACATAGTCCAGCAGCTCGGCTCCCTGGTTGTAGTGGATCCCGATGGACTGTTCCTGGATGAGGAAGTTCGGGGTGGTGAAGGCGACTTGGAGGCTGGCGGCCAGCGCGACCGGGCCGAGGGGGCAGTGCGGCGCGAGCTGCGCCCCGTACGCCTCCGCGAGCGCGGCGATCCGGCGCAGCTCGGAGATGCCGCCCGCATGCGAGATATCGGGCTGGACGATCGCCACGCCGGATTGCAGTGGAACCAGGAACTCTTGCCGGGTGAAGAGACGTTCACCGAGTGCGAGGGGGATGGAAGAAGCGTTCACGAGGTCAGGGAGGGCATGCGGGTAGTCGCAGAGGACGGGCTCCTCGACGAACATCGGGGCGTATTCGGCCAGCAGGGGAAGGAGCCTGCGGGCGTTGGCGGGCGAGACCCGGCCGTGGAAGTCGAGGCCGAAGTCCCGTTCGTCGCCGAGGACTTCGCGCGCGGTCTCGGCGCGCAGCAGACATGCCCGCACTTCGGCGCGGGTCGCCACCGGCGTCATCCTGCCGCAGCCGTTCATCTTGACGGCGGTGAAGCCCGCCTCGGTCTGCGCGGTGACCGCGTCGCGGATGGCCTGCGGCTCGTCGCCGCCCACCCATGCGTAGGCGCGGATCTTCTCGCGGACCGGGCCGCCGAGCAGCTGGTGGACGGGGACACCGTGCCGCTTCCCTTTGATGTCCCACAGCGCCTGGTCCAGGCCGGCGACGGCGGACGACAGGACGGGCCCGCCGCGATAGAAGCCGCCCTTGGTCATGACCTGCCAGTGGTCCTCGATACGCGCCGGATCCTGCCCCAGGAGATACTCGGCCAGCACCTCCACGGCCGCCCGGACCGGCTCGGCCCGTCCCTCGACCACCGGCTCACCCCAGCCGACGACGCCCTCATCGGTCTCCACCCGTACGAACATCCAGCGCGGTGGAGCGAGGAACGTCTCGATGCGGCTGATCTTCATGGACCGGTCCGTCCTTTCGCCGTGCGGCGGGTCGCCGGCGGCAGGCGGCGCGCGAACGTGGCGCGTGGCCCGTGCGGAGGAGCCGGAACGTACGGCCCTCGCCGGCCGTTCGCCCCGGCCACGCATGCGCCGACCCTTGTGCGCGACCTCCTGCCCACCCACGTCGCCGCGGTAACCGAACGCCGCCCCGGAACACAACCGTCCGCCCCCCCGCCACATCCGTCCCCCACCTACGGCTGCTCCCGCATCCACAGATGCTCTGGCGCCTACGGATGCTCCCGCGCGGACACATCGAGCAGTTCGAGCATCGCCATATAGGCCCCGTCCACATCCCGGTTCCGTACGGCCTCGACGACCGCGGCATGGATCGCATGCGGGTGGTCGAACGCGCCGCGTTCGTCCAGCACCGCCCGGTCGCGCTGGACGAGCACCGGCACGATCACCCGGTGCATCTGCGCGTAGAAGCGGTTGTTCGACGCGATCAGCAGCGCCGTGTGGAAGGACGCGTCGGCCCGCACGAGCAGCACCGGATCGTTGTCGGACGCGGCCATTTCGCTCAACGCGGCGTCCAGGGCCGCCAGATCCTCGTCGGTACGGCGTTCCGCGGCGAGCGCGGCCGCCGCCGGTTCGATGGAACGGCGCAGTTCGAGCACATCGGCGAAGAAGTCGGATGAGACGCCGGCCGCCAGCTTCCACCGCAGTACGTCCGTGTCCAGGAGGTTCCAGTCCTCCCGGGGGCGGACGAACGTGCCCCGCTTCTTGTCGGCCCCGAGCAGGCCCTTGGTGGTCAGCACCTTGATCGCCTCCCGCAGCACGGTCTGGCTCACGTCCAGCTCCGCCATCACCTTCGGCAGCACGAGGCTTTCACCCTCCCCGTAGGTGCCCTTGAAGATCCGCTTGGCGAGCGTTTCGACCGCCCCATGGTGAGCGCTGTGTCCTGAGGAGTCGGCGTGCCCCGAACGGCTCATGGTCTGCTCCCTGCTCCCCGTTCTCGCTGACCCGCCCCGCCCCCCGCGCCCCGTCAGCCGTTCCCGCCGCCCCCGCTGCCCTGGCCACACCGCTCACGCCGGCCACGGTGGAGATGATGGCTCCCACCGGATCCCACCGACCCCGTTCACCTCACCCGACGTACCTGACTCACTCCAGTCATCCCACTCACCCCACCCACCTCACTCCACCCAGCCGTCAGGGCGTACCGAGCACCCCATTCCCACCTCGGTACGCCCTGACGTCTCCGCGCCCCGGCTCAGGGCTTCTTGGCGTCGCCACCGGACCGGGTGCCGGTATCCAGGGCAGTGGTGTGCCTTCTGCTCCCGCTCGTGCCGGCGCCGAACGAACCGCGCCCGGCATGCGGGGAGCCCTGCATCTTGACCCGTGCCGCCTGCCGTGCGGCCGTCATGCCGGATACGGGATGCAGCTGTCCGCGGTCGAACTGCTCCGCCTCCTCCGGATGCCGGGCGCGCCAGTACGGATTGTCGTGGGAGAGGCCGCCGCTGACCCGCCCGTACATCCCGAAGACCAGCAGCATCAGCCCGACCAGGAAGCTGAACAGGACGTTCTGGATCTGGAAGGCGAGGAAGTTCACGCCGGTGTCCAGCAGCGCCAGGTTCACAAATCCGCTCAGGAGGAAGAGGCCGCCGAGCACGATGTTGAGGGTCGAGGCGAAGTTCCCGCCGATCACCATGCCGACGACGAGGATGGCGCCGACGACGATCGAGAGCACGCTCAGTGTGCCGTTGGTGTTCAGCCCGGCCACGGTGTCGCCGCCGGTGTCGAAGTAGCCGATGTGGTGGGTCAGCCCGAGGATGCCGAATGCGATCAGTACCAGGCCCATCAGCCCGGCGCCGATGCGGTAGACCTTGCTGAGCCGGTGGTCCACGGGCAGATGCTCGTCGAGCCGTGTGTGGTGCCGCTGCTTCGCCCGGCGGAGCGGGTTCACGGGCCCGTGCAGGGTCTGGCCAGTAGCCCCAGTAGCCATGTCCGGCCTCCTTCGCGCAGGTGCCGACTGGGCCGTACTCCACTCCAGGATCCGCCCGGGTAGCGGTTCACGCCATCGCGCCCGGTGGCGAGGCAGCACGGAGCCGCCTTCCTGGCCCGCCGGGCTTCCGGCCCGGCGGCACCGGCCCGCGCACCGGACCCGGCAGGGTCACACCCCGAGCGGGGAGCCTCAGCCGCCGGCCCCGCCCCTGGCCTCCCGGATCTCCTGCACCACCCGGGCCGCCGTCTCCCGTACCGCCTCGGTCTCCATCAGAAAGTGCCACCAGTCCGGATGGCGCCCCTCCAGGCCCGCGACCGCACGGTCCAGCCGCGCCACCGCATCGTCCAGGGGGCCGGCATGCCGTGGATCGGGGGTGCTGCGCCCGCTCATCGCCAGCCGCTGCGCGTCCCGTACGGCGAAGCGGGTCCGCTCGACCTCCTTCTGCCGGTCGAACGAGACCGCATCAAGGCGCTGTAGCCGGTCACCGGCCGCCGAGACCGCCTCATTGGTGGTGTCCAGCAGCGCCCGTACGGTCGCCAGGCGGCTCGTGGCATCCGCCCAGCGCTGCTCGTCCCGCGCCTGCTGCGCCTCCCGCAGCTTGACCTCGGCCTGCTGGACGGACTGCGCGGCCTGCTCCGGAACCTGCTGGAGGTCCTGCCAGCACGCCGCGCTGTACCGCCGCCGCAGCTCGCTGAGGACCGGGTCGACCTTCCCGGCACGCGTCGTGATCGCCTGCGCCCGGGTCCGCAGCGACACCAGCCGCTTGTCGATCTCCGCGGCCTTCCCCGGCAGCCGCTCGGCCTCGGTCCGTACTCCCTCGGCCTGGCGCAGTACGTCGTCGGCGCGCCGGATCGTCTCCGGTACGCCATGCTGCCCGGCGCCCTGATTGAGCTTGGTCAGCTCCGGCCCGAGCGCCGCCAGCCGGGCCGCGAGATCATCGGCCTTCAGACCCTGCGCACGGACCGCGTCCAGCGCATTGCTCGCCGCCAGCAGCGCCTGCCGGGCCCGCTCCACGGCCGGGGCAAGACGCGCCAGCTGCGTCTCGGCGGACTGAAGCAGCGGCCCCAGCCCCTGCGCGAACCGGTCCAGCTCGCCCTTGACCCGGTCCAGCTCCTGCTTGGCACGGGTCAGATCGGCCCGCGCCCGCGCCATCGCGGCGCCGTCGAGGTCGTCCCGGTCCAGGTCGTGGGAGTCGACCGCGGTGATGTACCCCTGGCTCACCTCGTCGATCCGCCGGCCGAAGCCCTCGTACTCCTCCGCGGCCTTCCGCGCGGGCGGCGAGGTGTCGACGGCGGTGATCGTCTCTATGGAGATCCGCAGATCCCGGTGCGCGGTGTCCAGCTCGTAGAACGACGCCGCCGCGGCATCCTTCGCGGCCTGCGCGTCGGCCCGCTGGCCTTCCCCCCGCCCGAACCAGCGACGGGTCCCGCCACCCGCGAACGACCACGGCGCCATCGCCACCACCAGCGGCAACGGCAGCAACATGAGCGCCACCACATCCCGGACCGGGCCCCTACGGGCGCGACGGCGTTCTCGCTGCTCATGCGGCTGAGTGTCTGTCGCCGTCACTTCCCTCTCCCGATCGGATCGCCCCAGGACCGAATGTCATTCTCCCACTCACCGGAAACGAACACACCGGCCGGTAAGTTCGCCCTTCGAGCACTGGTTTGCAGTTCAGCCCCGGAGGCAAGGTAGTCTGTCGGCTCGGCAAGGGCGCATAGCTCAGCGGTAGAGCGCTGCTCTTACAAAGCAGATGTCACAGGTTCGAATCCTGTTGTGCCCACCAGCCAAAAGACCCCCTATCGATCATGGTAGGGGGTCTTTGACATCTGGAATTGACATCAACGGCTGTGTTCAGCCGGAGGCAGGCCGCCGCTTCAGCAGCCGGTCCATGTGGCTCACGGCCTCACGCTGCGTGTCCTGCACGACGTGCGTGTACGTGTTCATCGTGATCGCGATCTGGCTGTGCCCCAAGATCTCCATCACCACCCGGGGAGCGACACCGGCCGCGGTGAGCAGCGTGGCGCAGCCGTGCCGGGCGTCGTGCAAGCGGATCACCCGGAGGCCGGCATTCTTCGCAACGCGAGTGAACGACCGGTACACATTCCGCGGCTCGATCGGTCGGCCGGTGCGAGTCGTGAAGACATACCCCGTCTCCGCCCAGTCCTCCCCGGCACGCTCCCGCATGCTGGCCTGCCTCATGCGCTGCCACCGAAGCGGCGCGATGCACATGACGGGCAACGGAAGGGTCTGGCGACGCCGACGGCCCTTGGGATCATCGTCGTACGCTTCCCCGCCAACCCGCTGTCGTTGTTTCCGCACCCGGATCTCCCGTTTGTTGAGATCCACATCCGTCCAGCGAAGACCGACGATCTCACCCCGGCGGAAGCCGAGCGCGATGGCGAGCACGAAGGCCGCGTACAGCGGGTCGCGCCTGGAGGCCGAGAGGAACGCCAACGTCTCGTCCAGAGACCACGGGGAGAGATCGCGAGATTCCGGCGACGGTGGTTCGACGAGCGTGGCGACGTTCCGAGTGATCAATTCTTCCCGGCAGGCAGCCATGAGCGCGGTGCGAAGTACCCGGTGAGATTCCTTGGCGGTGGCTGCCGACTTCTTCCGCTCCACCTGTTGAAGGAATCGACGCACGTCACCGACGCTGAGCGATTCGAGGCGCTTGGTGCCGAGCTTGGGCACCAGATAGAGCCGCACATGGGTCTCGTATTTCGCGTACGTGGTCCGCTTGCGGCGAGGCTGGACGATGTTCTCCAGCCAGTACGGCAGCCATTCGGCGAGCTTGGCCGAGCGGGTGGGCACCGGGACGCCACTGTCGGCCTTGGCGAGGAGTTGGCGCCGCTTGGCGTCGCATTCGGCCCAGGTCTTGCCGTAGGCGAACTTGCGGGCGCGGGTGCCGTCGGGTTGGAGGACGTAGACGGCGGCCTGGTAGCGGCCGTCCTTGCGCTTGGTGATGGTGCCGGCGCCGTTGGGGTTGCGCTTGCGCTGCTGCGACATCAGGCGGCCTCCTCGATCCGGTCGCGGATGTAGTCCTGCACTGCGTTTTCGGGGATGCGGCGGGCGCGGCCCTCGGTGATGGAGATGAGGCGCTTGGAGCGCATCAGGTCGTAGACCTTCGAGCGGCCGAGCCTCAGCCGCACCATGACCTCCGGCACGGTCAGCAGCTGTCCAGGGGCGGTGGTCATGTCCGGTTGTCTCCTTCTTCGTTGTCGAGTTCGGCGCGTGCTTGGCGTGCGGTGTCGCGGTTGTGCTGGATGTCGCGGGCGATGTTGGCGGCGAGCCAGGATTCGCCGGGGGTGTGGCCGTGGCCGGCGTAGGTCCAGTGGGCGACGACGAGCGTGGTGGCTTTGGGGTTGTCGTCGGGGTTGGGCAGGCCGAGGGCGGCGCGTTGTTGGGCGGCGCGGTAGTCGGCGCGGACCTGGCGCAGGGCGCCGAGGGTGGTGGAGTAGCGGCGGGATTTGGTGGAGAAGTGGCCGCGGAAGCCGAGCATGTGGGCCCAGGCCCAGAGGCGCCGGTCGGGGTACAGCTCGTCGAGGTCCCAGCAGGCGCGGATGAGGCGCCGGGTGTGGTCGGGCAGGTCGGGGAGCTTGTCGAGTTCGGCGAGTTCACCGATGCGGCGGTCGACGGTGCCGGTGGCTTCGGCGGCCTTGGTGGCGTACTTGGCGACGTAGGAGGCGACGGCCTGTTCGGTGAGGTCTTCGCCGCCGCCGAAGGCGCCGATGGGCTGGACATCGAGCTGGGTGCCCCAGCGCAGGACGCGGGCAGGCTGGTCACCGGCCGCAGGCAGAGCGACTTCCGCGCGGGCAGCCGCGGCCTGTAGGGCGTCGGTGAGCAGGTCGAGGGTGGCCCAGGACGGGGGTTCGGTGTCGGGGCCGTCGGGGCCGTCGAAGCGGATGACGGCGTGGAAGTGGATGGCGCCACGCTTTTGGTACTCGGCGACCTTGCCGTACGAGACGCGGAGCTGTTCCTTGAGGGCGCGCTGCGTGAGGCCGGCGTGCTTGGCCAACTCGCGTGGGAGGTAGATGGTGACGTAGCGCCAGAGGTGTCCGGCATGGTTGTTCCACAGCACGGCGCCGGCGTAGTCGTAGGTGTCCGGGTCGAGGGCGGTGCCGAGTACGGGTGCGTCGTCGGGGTGGTGGTTGCCGCAGCGGCACGGGCGGTGGCCGGGGCGGTTGTGGACCGGGCCGAAGCTCGGGGCCGTGAGGGTGGCGAAGACGCGGGGGTGGTCGCGGACGGTCTCCGGAGTGCCCTTGTCGGGGTTGCCGGTCAGGCCGGCGCGGATGAGGTGGTAGGTGTCGCCCGCGTAGGTCCAGGCGCAGGAGGGACAGCGGGAGGCTCGACGGTTGCCGCAGGCGAGGCGGAGTCGTCCACCGGGCTCGACGTCGGTGGAGTAGGCGTGCAGGACGGTGCCGGTGGCCGGGTCGAGGGTCTTGGTGGAGCCGGTGAGGTGGATCGGGTCGGAGCAGCCGCCGGTGCGGCGGATCTGGTCTTGCCAGCGGTCGAAGCCGGGGGCCCCGGCCACCCGGAGCAGATCGCCCAGGGTGGTCGGGTCCAGGCCCGCCAGGGTGGCGGAGTCGGTCACAGCAGGACCTCCTGCCGGCAGGTGAGGAAGGCGGTGCCGATCCATTGGGTGAAGGCCGGGGGGATGGCTTCGGTGAGTTCTTCACGGACGTCGGTCCAGGTGATGCCCATCGCGGTCTGCATCTCGGGCACGGTGGCCTTGCCGCCCCCGGAGCCGTATGCGGCGACGTAGGGGCCCTCGCGGCGGACGCCGTGGCGGTGGCCACGTACGTAGCCCCGGTGACGGGGGTGGGCCGGTTGCGGGGTGGCCCAGCGGCCGAGTTCGAAGGTGCGGTGGCGCAGTACGCCGAGGCCGAAGGACTCTCCGCACAGGCGCAGGTCCGGGCGGACAGGGGCTTTGCCGTTGGGTTGCTCGATGACGTACGGGAGGCCGGAGGCATCGAGCAGCGTGCGGAGTTCGGGGATGAGCTGGGTGTGCTCGCCGCCCCAGCCGCGGGAGCGGTTGGTGCCCACCGTCAGGGCGCAGCTGGCCTGGCAGGGCGGGGAGTTGTGGACCAGGGCGTAGCGCTCGATGTCGCCCGAGGCAATGAGCCGGGCGAGGTGTTCCAGGGCGTCGACGCGGTGGAAGGCGAAGGGATAGCGGGGCCGGTCGGCGATGTCGACGCCGTCGACGTCGAAGCCGGCGCGGTGGTAGCCCATGCCGGCGCCGCCGGAGCAGGAGAACAGGTCGAGGACGCGAAGCCCGTTCCGCGGGGCCGTGTTCATGCCCGCCGTCCCTGGCAGGCGTTCTTGTGGTCGGTGTATTCGTCGACCAGGGCTTCCACGCTGCCGCCATTGGTGGTGCCGGCGCTCTGACCGCAGCGGCAGGCGTAGTCGGCGTAGGCGGGGCCGTAGGGCCCTTCCTTGCCGATCCGGATGCCGGGGAAGTCGGGGGTGGGGGTGAGGTCAGACACGGCTCACCTGCCGAGCGTGCGCCGGGTGGACGGTGCCGGTGCCGTCGCAGGTGCGGCAGGCGACGGTGGCGGTGTGGCGGGAGCCGTCGGTGGTCGTACGGCCGGTGGTGATGGCGACGATGGGGAAGCCGTCGCAGTCGCGGCAGCGACGGGTGCGGGTGGCGCCTTCGGGCATCATTGGGAGTCCCTTTCGGGTCGATGAGGTCTGGAAGGGGTGCAGGCGCCCGGGGCGGCGGAAGTTTGGCGACCGAGGCCGCCCCGGGGGCCGTTCAGCGGTGGTTGTTGAGGAGCGAGCGCAGGACGACGGCGCAGACCGCGACGGAGACGGCGGTGAGGGCGACGGCGAGGAGCATGGAGACCAGGACCGTGCCGACCACGAGCACCACGGCGGTCCCGCCGGCCGCGACCGTGACCACACCGGCCGGGGTGAGCTGCACCGTGCGGCGGGTGGGCGGCGCGGGCATCTGCGGCTGAGCGGACGGCGCGAGAGCGGTGGAGGCTCGCTCTTCGTCCTCCGGGACGAGCCGCACGACGAGCGGAGCCGGGGCGGTGTCGGGGGCCGGGTATTTCGGGGTGAACATCTGGGACCTTTCCTCAGGGGTTGCAGCGGTGGGTGCGGGCGGCGAGTTCGGCGGCAGAGCGGTCGCGGTAGTCGGCGGAGAAGCCGCAGCCGGGCGCGGTGCAGGCGGCGGTGTGCTTGGTGCCTCCGCGGCCGTCGTGGTGGCTGCCGACCTGGACGGGGCCGATGCGGATCACGTCGTAGAAGCGGTTCGGCCGAGCCATGAGACTTCCTTTCAGGCGAGTTGAGCGGTGATGGCGTCAGCGAGCACGGGCGGAACGCCGAGCCGGGCGCGCAGGGTGTCGCGGTCGATCGGGGAGCCGGTCGCGGTGTGGTGGGTGTCGGCGATCTTCCGGGCGTGATCGAGCAGCGCCGGAGGAACCGCGGGAACCGATACGGGGGCAGGCTCAGGCGCTGGAGCAACCGGGGCAGGCTCGACAGGCTCATCGGCCACCTCAGGCACCAATTCCGGTGCGGCCACGGTCGGGTTCGTGGGCGGGAGCGGTGCCGGAGGGTTCTCCGGAGCGCGGTCCACGCTGATCTCATCGACCGGGGCGGGTGCCGCAGCGGGTGCTGCTTCTGCCGGTGGTGTGGTGGGTGTGTGGGCGAGGAGGGTGCCGCCGAGGAAGGCCAGGGCGGGCCATCCGGCGACGAGGATGCGCAGCCAGGCCGGTACGGCGCCCAGGTCGAGGAGTCCGGCGGTGGCGATGTTCGCGCCGAGGGACGCGGCCAGGGCGATCACGAACCAGGTCCAGGCGGCGCGGGCCGTTCGGTCATCAGCGCGCAGTGCCCGCAGTCGGCGCCAGGCGGCGACGAACAGCAGGTCGACGCTGATCGGATAGGCCCATGCCTTCCAGCCGTGCTGGCCGGCCGCTTCGGCGATGTCGTGGAGGTGGGCGAAGGACAGGGCACCGGCGATCACGGCCTGAACGAGCACGGCGTCGAAGCGGAGCTTGGAGCGCATCGCGGTTCCTTCTTCCAGATTTGGGCCGGGCCGGGCAGGGCTCTTGCGTCCGCCGCCCGGCACTCGGCGATTCAGGCGGTGGGGGCTTCGCCGGAGCCCCAGCAGGTCAGGCACAGCGCCTCCTGCTTGTGCGGGCTGTCGCGCTTCTTGCGGGCACCGACCTGGAAGGTTTCGGAGATCTGACCGACGTCCTTGCAGTCCGGGCACCGCTTCTTCGAAGCCGTCTTGCAGGCTGCGGGCTTCTTGGCAGCCACGGCGGTCAGCTCTCGTCGCTCGGGTAGCCGTGGCCGGCGGGCGGGTAGTCCTTCGGGCTGGTGGTCACGCAGCCGTTCAGCACGGCCGAGCCGAAGTCGCCGTCGGCGTCGTCGCGCTGGCAGTAGGCCTGCGCGGAGTTCTGGAGCCGACCGGTCAGGCGGCGGTCCTTGGCGGAGTCGCTGTTGCTGCGGCGGTCACGTGCCATGGCTGTTCTCCTTCGTGTGAGCCCGTTTTGGGCATGGCGGTGCTAGGGACTTGGCGTGAGGCGGTCACGCCGACCGTGGAGCGGGGGTGTTAGTCGGTGATGGGCCGGGGCTTGATCAGCGACGGCGCGTCGTCAGTCATCGGCTCGGCGGGAGCGGCCGGCCGGAACGGAGCCAGAGCGGGCAGCTCCGGCGTGAGGTGGGCATGCTCCCGGCAGACCGCCGCCGCTTCAGCGGGCGAGGTTTCCGGGGTGCGGATGCGCGACCAGCCGCCGGAGGAGTCACCGGCCACCGCGACACCGGGCCGGTCGGGCGCAATCGTGGTGACGGCGAACACCGCCTCCGGTGCCACATCGCCCAGGCCCATCTCAGCGGTCTGCTTGTCGTTGACCCGATGGATGACCCGGCCGGTCAGCTGAGCGCGGAGCATCGTGGCGCCCTTGCCGAGTTCGGATCCGAAGCGCTGCCCGCAGATCTCCAGGTAGATGCCGATCGCACGGGCCATCTGCCCCAGGCGAACCATCTGCATGACCATCCGGTCGCGGCGTTCCTCATCCTTCTTCGCGGCGGTCAAGAACAGCTCCGCCACCTCGTCGACGAGGACCACCAGCGGCACCGGCCGCACCTTCTCGGGCAGGTCCCACAGGTCGGAGACGCCATGAGCGCTGAGCAGGTCGAAGCGGGATTCCATCTCCGCGACCAGCACATCCAGCAGCTCGGAGGCCATCTCCGGTGTGGTCGCTAGCGCGGAGAGCCGGGGCGCGTAGGCACTCTGCTCCACCCCGCGCTTGCAGTCGATGCCGACCAAGCCCACCGACAGCTTGGCCAGACCGGTGATCAGGTTGCGCTGATACATCGACTTGCCGGACTGGTTCGCGCCCAGCGTCAGCGCGTGCGGGACCTTGCGGTAGTCGCGCACGAACGCGGTCCCGTCATCGCGCAGAGCCACCGGCACGACCATCGACCCGGCCCTGAGGCGACGCGGCATCCGCACCCGCTTGAGCACGTCATAGCCCGTCATCCGCAGCTCGACGAAACCCGGCTTGGTCTCCACCACGTTGACCGAGTGGACGCCCCAGGCGTGCCGCAGCCGCTCTGAGGCCGCCGCCACATCCGTCGGTTCGAGGCCGGCCGGGAGCCGCAGCAAGACCCGCAGCCCGGTCGAAGTACCCCGGACGCGACGGACCTTGGGCGGGGCCGGCTGGACTTCCCGGCGGGCGACATTGCGGACCACGAACGCCCGCAGACCCGACGGCCGCACCGTCAGCCCGCACACATCCATCGTGGCCCCGTACGTCACCGTGAACCGGCCCCACGTGATCGGCAGACCCACCAGCGACCAGTACACACGCGGAGCGCGAACCTTCGCGTAGCCGAGGCCACCCACACCCGCTAAGGCGCCGGTCGCTTCGAGAACGGTGGTCAGGTCCGCCATGATCAGGCACCCGCCGTGATGGCCACCGCGCGGAACGAGATGCCGTGGCGCTTCTGGCCGTTGAACTCGTTCTCCCAGTCCCGCGCCTTCAGCCCCACCACCGACACCGGTGTACCCGGGTTCAGGCTCTCCGGCACACCCGTCTCCGGGATCGCCACCTGGTAGAGGTTCCCCTCACCCTCATCGGAGATGAGCAGGCCCACCGTCATCATCTTGGCGCCGGTCTCCCGGTCCACCGCGATCTCACCGGTCTGCTTGTTCACGAGCTTCGGAGTCGGCGCGGTCGCAACGAACACGACAGCGGTCGAAGTGTCGATCTTGAACGAAGGCATGGAGCTCTCCTTTAATCCGGGGCTGCTACTTGCACTCACATCTCTAGAGAACTAGAGATCTCTAGAGATGTCAACGGATTCACTCCGAGCGCGTGCATCCCAGTGGGCGGGGCACCCGGGCGGGACGGTGACTCCACTTGCAAGTAATCTGTCTAGAGAAGCGAAAGGAGGGTGGATTTCATGGCCAACCAGGGCAAAAGCCGCCAGCCGAAGTACCAGCGCATCGCGGATGCATTGAAGTCAGCGATCGAGGCGGGCGAGTACGGGCCCGGGGACCGACTGCCTGGTGAGAACGACCTCATGGCCACATATGAGGTGGCTCGCATGACGGCACGGCAGGCCATCGGCGTCCTACAGAGTGAAGGACTGGCTGAGGCCCGGAAGGGTGCTGGCGTCTTCGTCCGGGACTTTCGGCCGTTGCGGCGCCAGGGCATCAAGCGCCTGTCCCAGGAGCAGTGGGGAAACGGCCGTTCCATCTGGGCAGCGGACATCGACGGCCGGACGCTCGAAGTGGACCAGGTGACAGTCACCGAGCAGTCGGCGCCCGAGCGGATCGCCCACGTCTTGGATCTCCAGACCGGCGACGCGGTGTGCATGCGGAGCCGACGGTTCGTATTGGACGGCAAGCCGGTGCTTTTGGCCACCAGCTACCTGCCGGCGGATCTCGTGGCTGGCTCGCCCATCACCCAGAAGGACACCGGCCCTGGTGGCATCTACGCTCGGCTTGGCGAGCTGGGACACAAGCCGGTGCACTTCCGTGAAGAAATCCGCTCGCGCATGCCTTCGCAAGACGAAGCCGACACACTCCAGCTCACGATGGGCACTCCCGTCATCCTTGTGTGCCGGACAGCCTTCGCCGCGGGCGGTCACCCGGTGGAAGTAAACGAGATGACGCTCGACTCTGCTTCCTATGTGCTGGAGTACGCCTTCGACGCATGAGGCCGCTATCCGCGTGCCCACGTCCTTGCGTCGCGAGCAACCTCATAGATGCGCGCGACCTGGTCGCAAGACAGCACGGGCGACATCCCCGCCAGTCGGCGCGGCAGGTCCACCTCCTCGACGACGAGTACCGGCGGGGCCGCGTTCTTGACGGTCAGCTTCGCAACATGCACCACAGCGATCACGGGCTTTACCGCCACCGAGAACCCACAATGCCGGGTCAGCACCCGCGCTATCCGCTGCGCTTCCCCCTGGCTGATCGCAATGTGCCGCGTGGGAACGCGGTTCACCGTGATTGCTCTGTCGCCGTACCAAATCTCCTTGCCTTTGTGGCGCTTGGAGTTGATCGCGAAGACACCGGTGGGCCCCACCGCAAGATGATCGATGTCCGAGCCGCTCGCCCATTGCACGGCATGCAGCACCTTCCACTGCGAACCCAACTTGGCCAACCGCCGACCCGTGATGCGCTCCCCGACGAGTCCGCTGGCCCAGCTCCGCACATCCCGATTGCGCGACCAGCGAGCGAAGAGTCGCTTCACGGCGTTGGGTTCCAACTCGATGAGCTTCCTCAGCACAGCGTCCCCGGGGCGGTTCCGGGCTAAGTCCGCAGATTCCAATACCACGACTGCCTCCATCAGTGCTGACGATCACGCAGCGATCCATGCCCGCTCGATCGAGCAAAGCACCAAGTAGAGGCCCTGTTACAGGTTTCTCTACCTCATCAAGCTCCCGCCCTTCGGCCGGGAGGAGGGGGTGGGGGAGCACTCTGCGGAGCTTCGCCCGGGGCCATTCCCTTGCCGGTCTCCCCAAGCCGGTCGCGCGGAACCCATCTGCCAGTTGAAGCAGTCCGTGGAGAGCCGAGCCAGGACAGCAGCAACCCCTGCGCCTCGATGACAACACGTCTTGCGTCCTGGTCCCCGCGGGACGGCCTTCGGCCCATGGCTTCGGTCGGCGGGTGCTCTTGCCTTCGGCATCCGGCGCGCAGGTCAACGGCTTGCAGCCGCCGCTACGAATCACACCCCACCGGCCCGCCTAGCGGGCCGGCGCGGGCTCGTGGGCTCGGGCGACGCTCCTGCCTGCGGCCCGCTCCGCCCGGCCCCCGGCCCCGCGCCACCTGAAGATGCCCCGGGGTGATTCCTCACGCTTTGCCCCCTTCAAAACAGCGCCGACCGAGCAGGAATCCCGCCACCCGACACCACAGCCGATGCCGCCCCACGAGGCCCGGCGCAGCCACCCGCCACCAGGACGGAGTGAGCAGTCATGCAGGCCCCCGGAAGCTCAGCGGCAAGAGTCCAGGCGGGAGTCCGAGGGCGGCGAAGAAGTGCGAAGAGGTGGGCGAGGAGGGTGAGATGGAAGCGGTCGGTCGTCTCAGGCGCCCATGGTCACATGTCACGCGTGGCCGCCTCTCGTCGGCGACAACCAGCGATCGAGGGTGCCAAAAGCAAGCTGGCTACGGGAGGGGTGGGGTCGTCGCGGCCGAGCACTCCGGGCATGCGGGCCGGCAAGGGGCGGGCCGCCGTACCGCCACCGTCACGAATGCAGGAGCGTGAGCGGACCGGGACCCTGATCCGTGGCTGAGGGGGAGCTATCTGCTGCCGCGATGTGGCCAAGCCCGTCACGGACGCTCCGCTAGGTGCCCCACCGTTGTGACCGCGGCAAGATGATGACGCGTCGTTCTTTGGCCAGAGGGGCGGAGGTGAGCCTGCACGGACCCGTAGAGATTGAGCCAAACGCAAGATCAGCGGAGTCCCTTAAGTTCACTTTGTGCCCGCCTCGTCGAGAGGGGAGCTCCCCCTCACGGGGGTCCGAGTGCACCGCGTCGAGGTCCCTGTGCACGGCGGCGGTACCCCAGTGCACGAGCGGGCATATGCCAAGACTCGACAACGGCCAGGTCAGAAGCGTGGTAACTGAGTGCGACGAAAAATCGCGACGGCGCCACTCGCTCATCGCGAGGGAAGCCGAATTCGGATTCCAGTGCCCCGCTCAATAGCTGGCCACTGATACGTTCCGTGGCCATAAAAGGGCCCCGTCCTCCTTGTCTCACCAGACCAGGACGGGGCCGGAACGCACCCCATACGAGGCACGTAAGGAAGGGATGGCATGTCTGACACTCCTACCGAGTCAGAGCCTAGCGGAGGACGGCAAGGCGGCGGCTCGACGTGGTTGCCGATCTTGACCGGACTCGGAACCCTGCTCGCTGGGGTCGGCGCCCTGATCAATGCTCTGCGTTGAGGTGCATGCAGTACAGCAGCCGCATACCGCAACCTGGACAGCCGGCTACGGACTTAGACGGCTCTCACGAGTCTTAGGCCGCCTAGTTTGACCATCAGCGACCGATCCCACATAGAGCTACGGATCAGAAGCCACCGTGCCCCTTCCGTGCCCGATCCACCGGGGAATCACGGGGAACGCCGGTCGATCGCGGTGCGCGAGCAAGGTGAAGGCCCCTGACCGATCTTCCTGGTCAGGGGCCCTTCGCCGTGCTGAGCTGCGGAGGCTGTGGGATTTGAACTCACGGTGACGTTGCCGCCACGACAGTTTTCGAGGTTATCGGCCACAACACCTGTTGCTGACAGGGCAAAATGCTGCCGCAGTTTTGCCGCTCCTTCGTCAGGTCACCCCGCCCCGTGACCGGGCGGCGAGTTCGGGACCGATGCTGAGTCCACACCATCGGCGCTCGCCCGGGAGCCGTGCAGCCTCCCCCGCCCGGGCGCGTGCGGTTATCTCACGTACCTGCAATCCCAAGCGTCGTCTATTTCTCGGGCGTTGACGTTGGCTACTCGGTCAAGAGTGTCGGGGCCGTATTGCCACTTGCAGACCTGGTCCATAGGAATACCTTCCACGCGCGATCGGTCGGAGTTCACGCAGAACCAGCGGTAGGCAGAATACTTCGCATTTTCCGAAGCGAAGAGACTGAGGCCCTTGGACTCGCACCAGCCTTTCAGGTCTGGCACTCCCGCATAGGAAACGCTGTCCATGCACTCCCAGGCGCTGTAAGTTTTCGCCATGGTCGCCAGCCGGTCAATTGCATTACGATTCGGGTAAGTCGCCTGACACACGTACTCGACGAAGTTGTGGATTTCTTCGTCGTTGGCGAACTCCTGCAGACTGCCGTCGTCGTTCTTGCAGCGCAGCGAGTAGGCATCTTCGCCAACGGTCGTGATCCCCTGACTGTATCCCTGATCCTTGCAGTAATCGCTGAAGTTCTGCACGGAGAGTGGGTGCAGGGCGCCTGCATCACTTTCTGCCACGCTCACGTTGAGCCGCCCGGCTTTGGAGTCGACCGAAGGAGGTGAAGTCGAGGTGGAGGCAGCGCCCAATGAAGTGCTGGGCGCTGTCGCGAACAGGCCTGTCGACAGCACAAAGGCCGTCATGATAAGACAGGGCTTGATCTTCCTTGCGAAAAACAGCATAGCCGCCTCGATTCAGAGGGAAGAGAACAGTTCAGGAAGAGCAAAATTCGCAGCTTCTTACTCTCAACATGCTGTCGTCAGGCAGCTCGACCGCTTGACCATGGGATTCGTACTAGAGGTCGCAGAAAGCGTGCTGTCCGTGGCGGTCGACAAGGAATTCCCGCTCTGGGGGCTCACGGATGGGGGCGAGAGTTGACGGTCATTCCGTCTACAAAGGAAGAGCACCCCCATACCCAAGGTCTCTCGGACATCCTGGGTGTGCAACTCGCATGGTGTGCCTTGGCTGGCTGGCACGAATCTCTGACCACCCGGGGTCGTTCGAAGTGAGGGGCATGTGCGGGTATGCCGCGGTGGTGATGCCAGGAGTGGCACCTCTGGTGGGGCTGGGCGGATCGTCCCGACGAGTCTTTGGAACGTTTCCCCATCCTCAACTCTTCGCGCACCGACATCACCAATTGACATCAACCTTGGCGGACTGCGGCAGCGTTGAGCGGCTGTGCGTGGCTTCGGCAGTCGAGCGGCACTCACGCGAGACGGCACTAGGAGCGAACTTACAAAGCAGATGTCACAGGTTCGAATCCTGTTGTGCCCACTCCTTGTGTGAAACGACAAAGGCCCAGGTCGTCCGAGATGAATTCGGATTCCTGGGCCTTGATCGTTTTCTCGGCGCGGCCCCGCAGGGCGCCCTGCCCGCGCGCAACACCGGGTCGCCGGGCCGTTGTGTCGCCGCCCGGCCCGCCCGTGCCGCAGCCCGTACGCTGGCGATGTGACGCGTGTGATCGTGGCGGCAGGAGGTGGCGGCGATGCGGTCGCCGCTGTGATGCTGGATGCGGCTCTCTACGGGGGCGAGACGCCGATGGTGGTGTTCTCCTACGCGTGGGACCGGCTCGTGGTCGATCCGGTGCCGGGGCCGAGAGGGCCGGCCAACTTCAGGGGGCTTCGGCCGCTCACCCGAAGCGTTCGGACCGTCCCTGCCGGTGCCGCGGCGATTGCTCCCGCGGGGTCGACGCTTCCCCGGCTGGCCGCTGAGCTCCCGCAGACCTTCGCGCTGATCGATCCGCATCACGGCGCGGAGGGCATGGTTCGGCAACTCGAAGAGCTCGTGCAGTACTTGGAGCCGGACTCCGTCGACCTCCTGGACGTGGGCGGTGACATCCTTGCCCGGGGCGACGAGGCCACGCTCCGCAGTCCACTCGCCGATGCCCTCACCCTCGCGGCGTGCTGTGAACTCAACTTCCCGGTACGGCTTCTGGTCGCCGGTCCCGGCCTCGATGGCGAGCTTCCTGCCGAGGCGCTGCGCGACCGTCTGGGTCCCGTTGTTCTGTCTCTCACCGCGGAGCATGTGGCGCCCGTCAGCTCGGTCCTTGAGTGGCATCCCTCTGAGGCCGCGGCCATGCTGGCCGCTGCCGCGCGGGGTGCTCGCGGCCGGTGCGAGGTGAGCGGCGAAGGCGCGCCGGTGCCGCTGACCGATGTGGGGCCCTTTGTGTACGAGGCCGACCTTGATGAAGCGCTCCGTCGGAATCAGCTCGCCGGGGCCATCCTCGCCACGGAGAATTTGCACCAGGTCGAGCAGTACAGCCGGGAGATCTGTGGCTTCTCCGAAATCGATGACGAACGGCACCAGGCCGGGCGGCTCGGCGGGCCGGCGCCTCCAGAGATCGATCCGGAAGCGGTACTCCGACGGCTCGATGATTTCGAGGCCGATGCGCGGGGGCGTGGTATCACGCACACGACATTTCGCCGGCTCACCGAAGTCTTGGGGCTCAGGGGTACTCAACGCCTGGAGCTGCGGGCACTTCTGCTCGGCAGTCGCCCGGAGCGGTATCAGGCTCCGCTCTGGCACATTGCGTCCGGAGCGTGAGTGGTAACGAGCGGGAGTAGAGGGCCACTTGTGTGCCGCCGCCGCTGCGCGGAAGAGCAATGGTGCTTTGCCGCGGGCCGGCCACCAGCCAATATTTGAGTCGTTGATGACGAGCTGGGAAGCGCCTGCCGAGCCGACCGGTCAGGGCGGCGGCAACGCCCCGGGTGTCGGTGCTATACCTCCGTCTCTCCGAGCCGGCGGATGAGGTGGTCGGCGAATTCCCGTACCACCGCGGTGAGTTGGCGGCCGACCATGGCCTGGATCTGGATGGTACGGAGGTGCATTTCCGGATTGAGGATGGCGATGGCCTTCAGGCCCTCGACGCGCAGACGTTCATGGATGCTGATGTGGCCGGTCATGGACACGGCGTTGGCCTCTTTCACGAAGGCCGACAGGGCGCTGGAGCTGGAACTGACCAGCAGGGGTTCGAAGCTGATTCCCTCGATCGCGCAGCAGAGGTCGAAAAGGCGTCGGCTCGTGGCGCCTTCCTCCATGAGTACGACCGGATAGGGGAGGAGGTCGTGCAGATGGATTTCGCTGCGGTCGGCGAGGGGGTGGTCGGAGCGGACCAGAGCCTGGATCGGGGCGCGCTGGGCGTGAATCACGCGGACGTCCGGAATGGGTGCGAGGCTGAACGTCATGGCGAGGTCGGCCGTGCCGTCCTGAACCATTTGAGTGGCCTGCGAAGGGGTCACCACGGGGAGCTGGAAGGTGGTGCCCGGGTGGTCCTTGCGGAAGGAGGCCATGGCGAGCGGGAGGAATTCCTGCGCGATGCCGTGTGAAGTGGCCACCCGGACAACGGTCCCCAGCCGGCCGCGGCCGCGGATGTCCGCGAGCACCTGATCGGTTTCCAGTGCGGCGCGGCGCGCATAAGCGGCCAAGAGGGCGCCGGCCTCACTCGGTACCATTCCGCGCGGGCGGCGCTCGAAGAGCGGCACCCCGATTTCCTGCTCCAGTTTTCCGATCTGCCGGCTGATGGCCGATCCGGCGACCAGCAGTCGCCTGGATGCCTCATTGACCGAGCCGGTGCGGACCACTTCGAGGAAGTACTCAAGAGCCGGACTGTTCAGCATGCCGCCAGCATATGAGGGCATTGCCTTCTGGGCAACGATTTGTTCTATAAATTGCGATTGTGCGAATACGGCGCCGGTGGCTACCTTCGTCCTATGCCCTGCGGGCTCACCCGGTCGGGCGGACCGTAAGACGAAAAGCGTCTCTCGTACGGCTCACTCGTCGATCAGTCAGCGGTCGCCCAAGGTCCCCTTAACCGCTCGGGTGTGCATCCTCCCCGCAGGCAGTTGCGGCAGGGGAAAACGATGAATGCGACAATTCCCACTGAATGCTCCGGCACGTATGCGATGTCGCGGCGGGACCCCGAATTCCGCTGTCCGCTGCCGCATGTCCCGGAGGCCGTCGGCCTGGTGCGCCGACGGGCGCAGGCCGTGCTGACCGGCTGGAATCTGCCTCCCGCCACCATCGAGGACGCGGTCCTGGTGATCTCGGAACTGGTCACCAACGCGGTCACCCATGCTCTCCCGCCGGCCGTGCTCCAGCTGTCGCGGACGGAGGCCGAGGGGCCCCGTGCGCTGCGTATCGAGGTCACCGACGCGGGTCCCGCCGGGTCCGTGCCCCGGCCTGCCGACGGCCGGACCCCGGCGGAACGCGGCCGGGGGAACGGCATCGTCTCCGCCCTGGCCGCCCGGCACGGCACCCGTGTCGCCCCCGGAGGGATCACGCGATGGGCGGACCTTCCCGCGGTGTGAGGGAGTTCCGCTCTGCGTTGCCGTTAGGGCAATCAGGTGTTCTAGAAGTTGCGATTGTGCGAACGAGCGGGTGGCTCTAGCGTCATCGCTCAACGAGTTGCCGGATCCGTTTTTTCGCTTCGGACTCGCCCATCGGCGGTGCCGCCCTTCGCGGCAATTCGCCTGCTCGATTCGAGGGAGTGACACTCGTGACGACCCTGAGAGAGACAGATCAGATGGATGCCGAGAAGCCTGTCAGCAAGAGCCGCACACGGCGTGCCGTGCTCGCGGCCACCGCCGGGAACATGCTGGAGTGGTACGACCTGACGTCGTACGGATTCTTCGCGGCCTCGATCTCCAAGGCATTCTTCCCGGCCGGTGATCCGACGGTGTCCCTGATGCTCGCCTTCGGCACATTCGGGGTCTCGTATCTGGTCCGGCCCTTGGGCGCACTGGTCCTGGGAACGTATGCGGACCGCGTCGGGCGGAAGGCCGCGCTGCTGCTCACCATTCAGCTCATGCTGGTCGGCACATTGCTGATCGCCGTGATGCCCACCTATGAATCCATCGGAATGGCCGCACCGGTACTGATTCTGCTGGCCCGTCTGCTGCAAGGATTTTCAGCGGGTGGGGAGTTCGGCAGCGCGACCGCATTCCTGGCCGAACAGGCCCCCGGCCGACGGGGATTCATGGCGAGCTGGCAGTTCGCCTCGCAGGGCGCGGCGACACTGCTGGCCGCGACCTTCGGAACCGTACTCAGCCTGAGCCTTTCCGGAGCACAGTTGGATTCCTGGGGCTGGCGCATTCCGTTCATCGTCGGCCTGTTGATCGGACCGGTGGGATACCTGATCCGCCGTCATGTACCGGAGACCACCGAATTCACCGACGCCGCGTCGGCGGGAGATGTCGCGGTGGCCCCGGTCCGCCAAGTGCTCCGGAACCAGAAACTGCCGGTGCTCCTCATGACCGGCGCACTGGCGATGTCCACCGCGGTGACCTACGTGATCGTCTACATGCCGACCTACGCACACGAGGTCCTCGGACTGCCGTCCTCCGCCGGCTTCATCGGGGCGGCGGTGTCCGGCGTGGTACTGACGACCCTCACGCCCCTGGTCGGCCATCTCTCGGACCGGATCGGCCGCACCAAGGTGATGCTCATCGCCGGGACCGCCCTGATCCTCAGCATCTACCCACTGTTCCTGCTGCTGTCGGGCAGTCCGTCGCTGCTGGTCATGGGCGTGGTGATGTTCATCCTGGGTGTCTTGAAGGCCTGCTACTTCGGTGCGCTGCCCGCCTTGATGTCCGAGGCATTCCCGACCGCGACCCGCGGCACCGGCCTGTCCCTCAGTTACAACATCGGCGTCATGTCCTTCGGCGGCTTCGCGCCCGTGGTCATCACCTGGATGATCGCTGCCACCGGCAGCCACCTCTCGCCCAGCTTCTACATCATGGCGGCCGGCGCCCTGAGCATCGCCTCCCTGCTGGCCGCCCGCCGCTTCCTCGCCTTGCGCTGACCCACCCGGACGCCCTCCGCGCCGCCCTGCGCACCCCCGCCCGGCCCCCCCGCCCGACCGGCCCCCCGCCCGACCGGCCCCCGCCCCACAGTGCCCAGAAAGAACGAGGTCAACGATGACGGACGCTTCCACGATCCGCGCCCAACTCCCCGCCACACCGCGCGAACTCGTGCAGGGGTGCCAGGACGAACTCATCGCCGGACTGATGGCGTACGTCAGCCATCCCAGTGTGAGCGCGACCGGCGAGGGGTTCCCCGCCGCGACCGATGTCGCCGTCGAAGAGGTCAAGCGGGCCGGCCTGACCCCGTCGGTGCTCGTCGGTAAGGGCCGGCCACTGGTGGTCGGCCACCGCGCGGGCCCGGAGGGCGCGCCGCACGTCCTGCTCTACGGCCACTACGACGTCCAGCCGGCCGGGCCACGCGAGAGGTGGGACTCCGATCCCTTCACCCCCGTCCTGCGGGACGGGCGGATCTGGGGCCGCGGCACCGGGGACAACAAGGGGCAGCACTATGCGCACCTCCAGGCGCTGCGCCTCTTCGACGAGCACATCGGCGCGCTCCCCTGCACGGTCACCGTGCTCCTCGATGGCGAGGAGGAGATCGGCAGCCCCACACTGGCGGACACCCTGCGCGCGCACCAGGAGCTGTTCGACTGCGATCTCGTGGTCTGGAGCGACCGTTCGGTGCATGAGTCCGGTGAATGGTGTGTCTCGCACGGGGTCCGCGGCATGATCCGTCTCCGGATCGGCGCCAGCGGTCCGAGCCACCCGCTGCATTCCGGGAATTTCGGCAATGTCGCACCCAACCCGGCATGGCGGCTGGTCCAGGCGCTGGCGAGTCTCAAGGACCCCAGCGGCCGGGTCCTCGTCGAGGGTTTCGACGACGGCCGGGAACCGCTGTCCGACGCCGATCGCGCCGCGTTCGCCGCCCTCCCGCTCGACCTGCAGGAAGTCCTCGGGGGCATCGGACTCACCGAGATGGACCCCGCGTTCAACGGGCTGTCCTTCTATGAGCGGCTGGCCGACCGCCCCACGCTCACGATCAACGGGATCACCACGGGGGATGTGGACCGGACCATCATCCCCGACACCGCGGAGGCGGGAGTCGATATCCGGCTGACGCCGGGTCAGGACCCGCAGACGGTTTTCGAGCGGGTGGCCGCACATCTGCGGGTCCATGCCCCCGAGGTGACGGTCACCATGGTCGGTGGCGTACCGGCGTCCCGGACCCCGATCGACAACCCCCATACGCCCAGGGTGGCGCGGGCGATCTCCCGGGTGACCGGGCGGGACCCGCTGCTGGTCCCCGCCTACGGCGGCACGCTTCCCGACTGGATCTTCACCGGGATCCTCGGGGTGCCCAGCATCGGCCTGCCGCTGGCCAACGCCGACCAGGCCAACCACGCGCCCAACGAGAACCTCCGCGTCGACTACTTCCTCGATGCCACCGCGATCTGCATGGAGCTCCTGCTCGAACTGGGTTCCTGAATGTCCGGCCGCCCGGCGAAACCCACTGGAACAGAGGCGTGACACCGCACATGCGCACCACACCACAGCCCAAGCCCTGGCTCGTCCACGACGGAGCCCTCACCGGTCTGAAGGTCCTCGATCTGTCCCGCATCCTGTCCGGGCCGTTCTGCACCATGGTGCTGGCCGATCTGGGCGCTGATGTGATCAAGGTCGAGGACCCCGTCTCCGGGGATGACACCCGCGCCTGGGGGCCGCCCTTCCAGGGCGAGGACGCGGCGTACTTCCACAGCGTCAACCGCAACAAGCGCGGTATCGCCGTCGACCTCAAGGACCCTGACTGCCTGCGCCTGATACAGGAGTTGGCGACCACCGCCGATGTCGTCGTGGAGAACTTCCGGCCCGGTACGGCGGCCCGCCTCGGCCTGGGCTACCAGGAGGTCCGCGAACGCAATCCCGCGGTGGTGTACGCCTCGGTCAGCGGGTACGGGCAGACCGGCCCGTACCGGAACGAGCCCGGCTACGACGCGATCGCGCAGGCGGTCAGCGGCGTCATGAGCGTGACCGGCGAACCCACCGGGCCGCCCGTGCGTTTCGGGGTGTCGCCGGCCGACCTGGCCGCCGGGATGTGGGCCGCCATCGGCGTCCTCGCCGCCCTGCGCAACCGTGAGCACACCGGCACCGGCGACTGGGTCGATGTGTCGCTGCTGGACGGCCAGGTGGCCTGGCTGAGCTACGTCGCCGGTGGGTACTTCGCCTCCGGCAGCATTCCGCAGCGCTACGGTTCGGCCCATCCCACGATCGTGCCCTACCAGGCATTTCCCACCGCCGACGGTCACCTGATGGTCGCCGTCGGAAACGACGGGCAGTGGCGCCGCCTCGCCACCGCGATCGGGCTCGCCGCACTCGTCGACGACCCACGCTTCGCGACCAACTCGGACCGGGTCCGCCATCGTGCGGAGCTGCTCCCGCTCATCGAGCGCGCGCTGGGTGCCCGTGGCGCCAAGGAATGGGACGCGCTGCTGACCGAGGCGCAGATACCGGTCGGGCCGATCAACACCGTCGACGAGGCACTGCGGCACCCTCAGGTCGTCGCGCGCGGCATGGTCACCGAACTCGACCACCCCGACGCCGGCACCCTGCGCACCCTCGCCTCGCCCATCAAGCTGTCCGACCACCCGGCGGCCGTGCGCACCCCGCCGCCCCGGCACGGGGAGCACACCGCGCAGGTGCTGACCGCGATGGGGGTCGGCCCGCGGAAGTGGTCCGACCTGTGCGCGCGAAAGGCCGCGAAGTGACCGCCGTACCCGCTCCCGACATCAGCATCGCGACGTTCCGGTCCGGGGCGGTCGCCGAGATCCGGATCGGTGACGGCAGCCGGCGCAACGCCCTCCCCGGCGCGGCCTGGGCGCGGCTGGCCCGGCAGGTCGGGGAACTCGGCGCCTGCCGGTCGTTGCGGGTGCTGGTGATCCGCGGGCACGGGGACACGTTCTGCGCCGGCTCCGACCTGACCGACTGGGTGGACGCGGAACCCGGCTACGTCGAGGAGTCCTTCGCGCACATGGAAGAGGCGTTCTCCGCGATCGAGGACTGTCCCGTTCCGGTGATCGCTGAGATCCACGGGGTCGCCGCCGGAGCGGGGTGTCAGCTCGCCCTCGCCTGTGACCTGCGGCTGATGGCGGATTCCGCCCGGATCGGGATGCCGATCGCCCGGCTCGGCATCCTCGCCAGCCCCGCCTTCGCCGCCCGCATGGTCGCCGTGGCCGGACCGTCCGTGGCACGGGAGTTGCTCTACACCGGCCGGCTGGTCGACGCCCGCACGGCGGTGGCGCTCGGACTGGCCGATCACCAGGTGCCCGCGGCGCAACTCACCGACCGCACCGGCCGGCTCACCGCTGCCATCGCCGAGCAGCCGCCGGCGGCGATCCGCGCCGCCAAGCTGGCGGTCGGCGCCGTGCTGGGGCCGCAGCGGACGGCCACCGCCGTCAATCCGCGGCCGGCGGTGGCGCGGTCGCACTTCGGTCCGGCGATCGCGGCCTTCCTCGGGCCGTCGGCGGCAGCCGCACCGGATCCGCCCCTCGCGCCCTGAGTGGGAGGGCGTGCGGCGGGCAGGAGGCGGGGACCGCCGGCCCGTCGCAGGCGCTGTTGTTCGTCGTGGGGGTGCTGTGTATCGTCGGGAGTAGTGACTTGAAGTTTCAAGTAATTGTTCGCGGCCTCGCGGGGCCGGTCCCGACCTGCGAAAGAGCGGCTCCTGATGACGTCCCCCCTCGGCACTCTCGCGTCCTCCCGCCTCGACATCCCCACCCGCCACGCCCCCTCTCCGGCCGGCTACGACACCGGGCTCCTTCTGCTGCGCCTCGCGCTCGGACTGACCATGGCGGCCCACGGTGCCCAGAAGCTGTTCGGCTGGTTCGGCGGGCCGGGGCTGGACGGGACCGGGCAGTTCTTCACGATGAGCGGCTATCCGGCGGGCCGGATGATGGCCGTCGTCGCCGGGCTGAGCGAGACGCTCGGCGGGCTCGGGCTGGCGGTCGGGCTGCTCACGCCGCTGGCCGCGGCCGCGGTCGTCGGCACGATGATCAACGCCCTTGCGGTGAAGTGGGGCGGTGGCTTCTTCGCGCCCAAGGGCGTGGAGTACGAGCTGCTGCTGACCGCCGGTGCGGCGGCCCTGGCACTGACCGGGCCCGGTCGCTACGCCGTCGACCGTCTGCTGCCGGTTCTGCGCTCCCATCGGACGGTCCGCGGCGTGATCGCGCTGGTGCTGGGTGTGGTGCTGGCGGGCGGGGTGCTGCTGGTACGGAAGTGATGCCGGGGCGAACCTCCGGAGACGGCCGCCTTGCCTCGTGTGCGCCGGAGGTGCGCCATGGACGGGACGTCTGCCGACCGGATACCGGCCGGCAGGCCCTGGGCAGCGGCGGGGTGAGCGAGGTAGAGCAGAAGTAGGGGAGGGCGGCGGCGCCACGGCGGTGTCGCGGCCGGGAGATCGGAGAACAGGTTCCATGTCCGTACGACGTCTGAACCACGCGGTGCTCAACGTCCGCGATGTGACACGGTCAGTGGCGTTCTACACCGAGGCCCTCGGGCTGACGGTGGATGTCGAGATACCGGGGCGGGCGGCGTTCCTCAGCGCTCCCGGCTCGCTCAACGATCACGATCTGGGGCTCTTCGCGGTGGCGCCTGATGCGCCGGGGCCCGAGGCCGGGCGGGTCGGGCTGTATCACCTGGCCTGGGAGGTCGGCACGCTCCGCGAACTCGTCGCGGCCCGCACCCGGCTCGTCGAGCGCGGCGCCCTGGTGGGATCGACCGATCACCTCGTCGCCAAGTCGCTGTACGCCAAGGACCCGGACGGCAACGAGTTCGAGGTGATGTGGCGGGTCCCGCGGGAGGACTGGCCGGGCCCGGACCAGCCGGACCGGTTGCTGCCGCTCGATCTGGCGGCGGCGCTGGAGCAGTGGGGGCCGGACCGGGAGACGGGCGCCGCGGCGGGCTCGGCGACCTGAGGCGCGGCGCGCGAGCAGGCGCCGGGCCGCCGTTCCTCACGTTCCCGGCGCGGCCTGCTCCGGCGGCTCGGCTCGTCCGGCGCGCTCCGCCCAGCGCTTTTCGACGCCGGCCAGTCGCCAGTACGCCAGCGCCGCGGCCCACACCACCACGAACAGGCCGACGATGATGAAGCCGACATTGTCGAGGTCGAGGCCGGAAATCCAGCCGGTCAGCGCGTCGTTGAGGCCGAGCTTGTCGTGCAGCACGGTGACCAGCTCGATGGTGCCGATGAAGAAGGCGACGGCGATCGACAGACCGGTGATGGTGAGGTTGTAGTAGACCTTGCGCACCGGGTTGGCGAATGCCCACTGGTAGGCGAAGTTCATGAAGGTGCCGTCCAGGGTGTCGAACAGGCTCATTCCGGCGGCGAACAGCAGCGGCAGACACAGGATCGCGTACCAGGGCAGACCCGCCGCGGCACCGCTGCCCGCCATCACCATCAGGGTCACCTCGGTCGCGGTGTCGAAGCCGAGCCCGAAGAGGAAGCCGAGCGGGAACATCTGGCCGGGACGGGAGATGGAGCGGGTGAACCGTCCCAGGAAGCGGTTCATGAAGCCGCGCGCGTCGAGACGCTGCTCCAGCTCGGCCTCGTCGTAGTGGCCGTCGCGCATCCCTCGGAAGACCCGCCAGATCCCGGCCAGCGCGATGAGGTTGAGGGCGGCGATGAGGTAGAGGAAGGTGCCCGAGACCGTGGTGCCGACGGTGCCCAGGATCTGGTGCGTACGGGACTCGTCGTTGAGCAGTGTGCCGGCGAGCTGGGCGCCACCGGCCACCAGGGCCGCCATCGCCACGACCACGCTGGAGTGGCCGAGGGCGAACCAGAAGCCGACCGACACCGGCCGCTTGCCGTCGGCCATCAGCTTGCGGGTGGTGTTGTCGATCGCGGCGATGTGGTCGGCGTCGAAGGCATGCCGCATACCGAGGGTGTACGCGGTGACGCCGAGCCCGACGCCGAAGACCTGGCTTCCGACGGCGTAGTGGTTCGGTACCACGAGCAGGAAGAGCACGCCGAAGGCCACGACATGCAGCCCGGCTATGACGGCCATCAGACCCGCGGTACGGACGGTGTCCTGCCGGCGCCAGCGGAACGTGGCGGGGGCAGGGGAGTTCGGGGTATCGGTGGACAGGGCCATCCGGGCGGTCACGCTCCAGCACCTCGTGGATCAGTTCGTGAGATGCCGTGGCCGGTCTCCTGGCTTACGGGTGCCCGCGTCCGCCCCCGCCTTCCCGGCCGCGGGCTGCGGTCAGTGGCGCCGCGGGCGCGCCAGGCGCCCGCGGAAGGGGTGGAAACTCCCCGATCACAGTGGCGAGGGCCGCTCCGGGCTGGGACCACAAGGTCCGTCACCGGCTTCCCGAACACCACGGCCCGGCCACTCTAGCCGCCACCCCCGTGGCGCGAGGTGTGTGGGGGTTTTCCGCCATCTGCGCGGGCGCGGCCCGCGGTGGACCGGTCACAGGCGGGGCCGGGCACAGGGGGCCGGTCGCAGTGGGTCAGTAGTCCAGCGACGAGAGGAACGCGTGCAGTTCGTGGTCGAAGAGCGGGGTGTTCTCCAGGTTGACCATATGGGCCGCACCCGGTATTCGGACCCTTCGGGCGCCCGGGACGGTCAGGGCTATCGCATGGGCATTGGTGGAGATGTCCCGGCTGTCGAGGTCGCCGTCGAACACGACCGTCGGCACCCGGATCTCCCCGAGGCGGTCGGCGGCGCCGACTTCGAGGGGCATACCGGCGCCCATGCCGTCGGCATGGACCTCCACATTGGCCTCGGCCGAGGCGCGCATCCGTTCGCGGAATCCCGGGTGCACCGCGGACGGCTCACGATGCGGCCCGTCCACCCATATCCGCAGGAAGTGTTCGACATACCGCTCCGCGCCGTCCGGTGCGCCGATCGCGGCCACCTGCTCCTTGATGTGCGCCAGGACGAAGGGGTCGGTGAAGGCCCGGCCGCTGATTCCCGGGGAGGCGAGCGCGAGGGCCGTCACCCGGCCGGGGTGGGCGAGGGCGGCGTCCAGCGCGACCCGTGCACCGTGGGAAAGACCGACGAGGACGGCGCTGGGGACATCGAGTGCGTCGAGCAGGGCACACAGGTCGTCGTGGTGGGCGAAGTCGCCGGTCACGGTGGAGGACAGGCCATGGCCGCGGGCGTCGTAACGGATCGCGCGCAGGCCGGAGTTGACCAGCCAGGTGAACTGCTCGTCCCACATGTGCTGGTCGAGCATGCCGCCGTGCAGCAGCACCACCGCGGGGCCCGAGCCGGCCGTCTCGTAGAACAGCTCGCCCTCGTCGATCGGCACGATGCCGTTGTCGATCTCGGACCAGGCGGTGATTCTCCGCGTCATTCTCCTGACCGTCCTTTGTGCATGAGAGGGGGCGGGGCGGGTCTGTCGTCGTGGCCTTCAGCGCTGCCGTGACGACGGTTGCTGCCGTTACTGCCTTCACTGCCACGACTGTCCCGACTGCCCTGACTGTCGGTTTCCTCCCGTTGAACGCGCGAGCCGTTCGCCAGGTGCCGGAATTCCTCGCCGAGTCGGTCGAGTACGTGCAGCGCGGTGCGGACGTCCTCGGCGGGCAGGTCGGCAAGCCGCTGCCGCAGCTCCGTCGCCTCGAACTGCTGGACCCCGCGTATCGCCGCCGTGCCGTCGCCCGTGAGCCGGATCAGGGGCGAGCGGCGGTGGGCGGGGTTCGGGGCCGTGACGACCAGGCCCAGCTCCGCGGCGTGGTTCACCCAGCGCTGCACCGGCTGGCGGTCGAGCCCCATCGAACGCGCCAACTGCGGGACGGTGCGCGGCCCTTCGGTGCGCAGGGCGTCCAGCAGTGCGTGTTCGCCGGCGGTCATGCCCGTGTCGGCGAGCTCGCGCTCCACCGCGCGGACGACCGTGCGGTGCAGGGGCCACAGGCGTCGGATGACGTCGTACAGCAGATCTTCGGTGGTCGCCGGCCCCCCGGCGCCCTCCCCTTCGGTATCCCTCACCGCAGCCCCCTCATGTCCTTCGGCATCTCCCTTGACGTCCCCATCGGCGTCCGTGTCGCCCGCTTCACCGACATCCCCCTCAATGACACTTCTGATGTCATGGTGACATCGTTGATGTCGTTTGGGAAGGGGCCTGCCGCGGAATGGAGTTGAGGGGGTGGATGGGTGGGATGAGGCTCGTGTGGTCGGTGGGCGAGGAAAGGTGGATGGCGGATGAAGGTCGGTCTGTTGCGTGCGGTCGGGGTCGCCACGGCGGTCTACGGGGCGGCGGTGACCGCGGTGCCCGCTCTGCTGGCACGGCCCTCGGGGCTGGTCGATGCGGAGGGACGGACCGAGCGGGCGACGCGCACCTCGCTGCGTCCGCTGGCGTGGCGGGATGCGGTGAGCGGGCTGGCGCTGGCAATGGCCCCGGAGGGCCCGGCGCTGCGCACCGCCGCGTATGTGCGGATCGCGGCCGACTTCGGGGACGCCGTTCTGCTCGGTGTGACGCTGCCCGGCCGCGACCGGAAGCTGGCGGCGGTGGCGGTGTCCGTGGGGTGGGGTGCGCTGTCGGTGGCCGGGCTGCTCGCCGGCGGGCGGCGGGAGGTTATGACCCTGCCGGCGGCGGGGCCTCTTCAGGTGTGAAGGTGATGACGAGGTCGGCGCGGTCGCGCGTGGCCGCCACCACCCGGGCGTTGGCCTCGTCCGAGGCGTGGACGAACCGCTCGGCGTCGGCGCGCGGGCGCCCGAAGTGCTCATGGCGGTCGATCAGCCGCCGGACCCGCTCCGGGGTGTCCAGGTCCACGTACCAGACCTCGTCGAGCAGTGCCCGGACCCGCGACCAGGGGGCGGAGTCGAGGAGGAGGTAATTGCCCTCGGTCACGATGAGCGGGATGTGCGGTGCCACCGGGATGCTGCCGGCGACCGGTTCCTCGATGCGGCGGTCGAACGCCGGGGCGTAGACGGCGCTGTCCGGCTCCGGTGCGCGCAGACGCGCCAGCAGCGCCGCGTAACCGGCCGGATCGAAGGTGTCCGGCGCGCCCTTGCGGTCCGTACGGCCCAGGCGGCGCAGCTCCGCCTCGGCGAGATGGAAGCCGTCCATCGGGACGAGTGCCGCCTGCCCGGCCAGCTCCGCCACCACATGGGCGGCGAGGGTGGACTTGCCGGCACCGGGCGGGCCGGTGATGCCGAGCAGTCGCCGCCGGGCGGGAGTCGCGGACTCGGCCAGCTGACGGGCGCGGGAGAAGAGGTGCCGGGGATCCATGGTGCGTCCATCGTGCCCGATCGGCGGTGCAGCGGCCGGAGACGCTCCCGTTCGGCGGCCCGGCGCCGGGTCGGCCGCGTCGGCGACGGCGCTCTCCCTCGCTCGCCGCCGCGCTCCGCTCCTACGGCTCGCACCCGCTGCCCCGTTTCTCAGCCGTGGTACTCCATCCCGTACTTGGCGCCGATCTCGTTGAGGCGGTCGAGGTCGGGGTGGCCGCCCTTCCTTACGGCCGGGCCGGCTTCGCAGATGTCCTCCACGAACTCCTCCCAGCCGCCCGGCGCCGAGATCTGCAGACACCGGGCGGGCGGCTGGGAGGCATTGCGCAGGGCGTGCGGTATGCCGTGCGGCAGCAGGGCGCACATGCCGGGGGTGAGGCGATGGGTGGTGCCGTCGAAGTCGACCTCCATCGCGCCGTCGAGGACGTAGACGAACTCATCGGCGTGGTGGTGGGCGTGCGGGGGGATGTCGACGTCGAGTTGGTTCTCCAGGATGGCGAGCCGGCCCTCCGTGTCGGCGGTGCGGGCCTTGACGTCGCATCCGGGCGGCAGGGGGACGCGCCCCGGCCGCCGTTCGCCCGGCTGAAGTACGAGAAAGCGTTCCTTGGGCATGGTGATCGCGGGTCCTCTCCGGGGCCGTCGGCCGTCGGCTGTCCGCCGGACGGTCCCGACCACCTGGGCGGCCGGTGGGACAAGATAAGGAATCGGAATCCGATTCCGTTTCGCGACCCTAGCAGTAGCATCGGCCGTGTGGCACCCTCTTCGACCTCCTCCACGCCCGCGCGCAGACCGCGTGCCGACGCCGAGCGCAACCGCACCCGTGTCCTGGACGCCGCGCGGGAGGTGTTCCGCGCGCGGGGCGACGAGGCGCAGATGCCCGAGGTCGCCCGGGCCGCGGGGGTGGGGATCGGGACCGTCTACCGGCACTTCCCCAGCCGGGCGGCGCTGATCGCCGCCGTGGGCGAGCAACGCCAGGCGGAGATCGTGGAGTTCGGGCGCAGCCGCTGTCTGCCGAGCGCGGCGGCCGCCGACGGGCTGGCCGCGTATCTGGCGCACATCGGGGAGGTGCTCAGTGCCGAACGCGGGCTGTCCGCCTCGATCGAGGCGGCCTTCGGGTCCACCGAACCGACCGGCGAGGGGCGGGACCGGGCCGAGACGGTCGCGGCCGAGTTGCTCGCCCGTGCCAAGGAGGAGGGCACGGTGCGCGCGGATGCCGAGGTCGGTGATGTGGTGATGATCGTGTGCGGGCTGGCGGCGGTGATCCGTCACGACGCGGGGGACTGGCGCCGTTATGTGCGCAATGCCTGTGCGGGACTGCGGGCCTGACCGTACGGCCGCAGGTCAGGGGGCGGAGGCGGTCCGGTCCGCGAGGCCCAGGCGCCACAGGGACGTGATCTCGGCGGCGCGGGCCACGTGGAGCGGGTCGGAGGTGTCCCGGGCGCGCGGATGGCGCGGGGTGACGTCGAGCCGGCCCAGGACCGTGAGGCCGGCCTTGGTGAAGGCGTCGAGGAGTTCGGCGTGCGGACGCAGGCCGAGGTGCTCCGCCAGGTCGGAGAGGATCAGCCAGCCCTCACCGTCCGGTGTCAGATGGTCCGCGAGGCCGTTCAGGAAGCCGTGCAGCATGCGGTTGCCCGGGTCGTAGACCGCGTACTCCACGGGGGAGGTCGGTTTCGCGGGCACCCATGGGGGGTTGCAGACGACCAGGGGGGCACGGCCGGCCGGGAACAGATCGGCCTCGGTGACCTCCACCTGCCCGGCGACACCCAGGCGTTCGGTGTTCTCGCGGGCGCAGGCCAGCGCCCGCGGATCCTGGTCGGTGGCCACGATCCGGCGCACTCCGCGCCGGGCGAGCACCGACGCCAGCACGCCGGTACCGGTGCCGATGTCGAACGCCAGCTCCTCGGTGGGCAGCGGTGCCTCGGCCACCAGGTCGACGTATTCGCCGCGGGCCGGGGAGAAGACGCCGTAGTGCGGATGGATGCGGTCGCCGCCGAGTGCCGGGATCTCGACGCCCTTCTTGCGCCATTCGTTGGCGCCGATCAGGGCGAGGAGCTCGCGCAGCGAGACGAGGGTGGTGGTCGGGTCCGCGCCCTCCGTGGTGCCGGACGCCTCCGCGCCGGCGGGCTCGACGGGGCCGTACGCGCGGGTGCAGGCCTCGCGGACATCCGGGGCGCGGTGCAGCGGGACGGCGAAGGTCGCGTCGAGCGGGACCAGCAGCATGCCCAGGATGCGGGCACGGTGATTCTGCGCGGCACGGTGCAGATGGAACGCCTGGGTGACATCGGCGGGTGGCGTCTTACGGGGGCGCCGGTCGATCCGGCGGGCCATCGCCGTCAGCAGCTGGCGGGCGTTGTGGAAGTCGCCGCGCCACAACAGCGCGGTGCCCTCACAGGCGAGCCGGTAGGCGTCGTCGGCCTTGGTCCGGTCGTCCGCGAGGACGATGCGGCGCGGTGGCGGGGCGCCGTTCTCGGAGCGCCAACGGGCGGAGCGGGGCTGGTCGGCCTCGGTCCATTCGACGACCGGCGGGTGGTTCACCGAAGAGTGCCTCGTGTGTGTGGTGGGAGCCCTCCCAGGGGTGCCGCCCTCGGAGCGGCGCCGGTCCGGCGCCGGGGGAGCGGTGCTGCGCTCGCAGGAGACGGTGGGCGGGGTGGTGGGACCGTTGACTTTACTCCGTATCGGGATCGCGCTCGGCCGCACACCGGGCCTGGGGCGGGCGGCACCGGGTGCGACGTCAGTCGACCCCGAAGGCCCGGGCGTAGCGCACCGTGCCGCGCGGGGGTGTGGAGCCGTCCAGGGACAGCGCCATGAAGGCCTCGTCCGGCCAGGGCTGCGGCGGCAGAATGCCGAACCGGGGGGCGGCCGGGGAGAACCCGAAGCGCGGGTAATACGGCGGGTGGCCGAGCACGATCGCGGTCCGCTCCCCGGCGGCCCGCGCCGCCTCCAGGAGCGCGCGGATCACCGCATCGCCCGCACCGCGCTGCTGGTACTCGGGCAGCACCGCACACGGCGCGAGCGCCACGGCGGGCACCTCGTCGACATGACAGCGGGTCAGCAGGGCATGGGCGGCCGGGGTGCCGTCCGGCGCGTCGGCCACATAGGACAGGACCGGCAGCCAGGCCGACGGATCGCGGCGCAGCGCGTCGACCAGATCGGCCTCCCCGGCCGTCTCGAAGGCGGCGAGATGGATCCGGCGGACGGCCGCGGTGTCCGCGGCGGTCTCGGGGCGGGGGTGCCAGGTGGCGGGGCCCCCGGCAGGGTCTCCGGCGCCGCGGTCACCGGCCCCGTGCGAGCCGTGGGATGCGTGGATGCCGCTCATGCCGGTCATCGTCGCACCGGGTGCCGGCGCACGGCCAAGGGATTTCCGCCCCGTCAGTGCGCGGTGCGGCGCTCCGGCCGGCGCATCAGGAAGGCGGCGGCCGATCCGGCGGCGAAGAGGGCGACGACGGAGAGGGCCGTACTCATCCAGGAGGTGCCGAGCCACTGCCCGCCGAAGTAGCCGAGGCTCACGCTGTAGGCCGCCCAGGCGAAGCCGGCCAGCGCGGACCAGGGGAGGAACTCACGGACCGTACGGTGCGCGACACCGGCGCCCAGACTGACCACGGAGCGTCCGGCGGGGGCGAAGCGGGCCAGCACGACGATGCCGCCACCGCCCCGCGTCAGCGCCGTACCGAGGCGTTCCTGGGCCGTGGCCAGCCGGCGGGAGCGGCCGATGGCACGGTCGAAGCGGTCGCCGCCGCGCCGGGCGAGCCGGTAGGCGACCATGTCGCCGAGCACGGAGGCGGTGGCCGCACACAGCATCAGGGACAGCATTTCGGCCAGGTGGGCGCCGCTGTGGACGGTGGCGGTGACGCCGGCGTCGCCGACCGCGTCCGCCGCCGTGCCGGTCCCGGCCGCCGTAGTGGCCGCGGCGATCACCAGGACCCCGCTGGGCAGGATCGGGACGAAGACGTCGAGAACGATCGAGACGCTGACGATCACATACACCCAAGGGGTGCCGCTGAGGGACCCCAGGCTTTCCAGCAACGTCCTTCTCCCGGTCCGAACCCCGCCGCGACGTCGCTCGGTGCGGCAGGGGCGGCTCTACAGCCATACAGCGTACGCCTGGCCGCGGTGGCCGAAAGGGTGGGGGTGGGATGCGTGGGAAGCGGCATTGTGTACGCGATACCCGAGACATGTGGCATGCCCCATATGGGGCGGAATGGCCCGCGTCGAGTGGCGCCCGGCGTGTCCCGCCCGTGGACCGTGCGCCGGCTCCGAACGCGCACGGCCCGTACGGCAGGGCTGCCGTACGGGCCGTGAGGGCGGGCCGGGGCCCGCCGAAGCGTGGGGCGTCAGACGGTGGAGGGCTCCCGCTGAGCGGTCGGGGCCGCCTCCGTTCCGCGGTCGCCGAAGAAGACCCGGTCGAGGGCCCAGGCGCCGGGGCCGGTGAAGAAGATCAGCAGGAACGCCCAGCAGTACAGCGCGGAGGGCTCGCCGCCGTTCTGTATCGGGAACAGCCCCGAACCCTGGTGCGTGGAGAAGTACGCGTACGCCATCGAGCCGGAGCTGATGAACGCGGCGGCGCGGGTGCCCAGGCCGAACATCACCAGGAGGCCGCCGGCCAGCTGGATCACGGCGGCGTACCAGCCCGGCCAGCTGCCGGTGGGGACGGTGCCGCCCTGGCCCATGGCGCCGCCGAGGACACCGAAGAGCGAGGACGCGCCGTGGCAGGCGAAGAGCAGGCCGATCACGATGCGGAAGAGCGCGAGCGCGTGCGGCGTGGATCTCTGGGTGAACGAGGTGAGCGGTGTGGACATGTGGGGACTCCTACGGTTTCTGGGGACGGCGTAACCGTGAAGGGCACAGGTTAGGGACACCTAATCTGTACTTGCAAGTTCAACCTCTGGCCATATGAGATCTTTGGCTGGAAGCCGCCGAACCTGCCCCGAAACCACTCCTGCCGCCGACGCCCCGCCGGTAGCCGAGGTCACGCCCGCACTCATGGCGCCCCCCGCCGCCGGGTCCGCGTCCCCGACCGCCGCCCGCAGCGCCGCCCGCGCCACCGCATCCGTGTCCGCCAACGTGACCGACCCCACACCGGGACGCGCCCCGGCAGCCGTCACCCAGTGCACCCCCTCCGTCGGTACCCCGACCGCGAACCGCCGCGGATGACACCGCCCGTCGGCCCCGATGAGGTGGTACGGGCTCGGCGACACATCGAGCCCGCCGCTCTCGTAGCCGTCCACGGTGTGCGGCCGGCCGCCGCCCTCGGCCAGCAGCCGGGCCAGCAACGGGTCCGCGGTACACCGGACGTCCGGTTCCGGCAGCCGCGCCTCGATCAGAGCCGTCGCCGTGACCGTCGAGCCCGGCACGTCCGGCGAGTGCGCCGTGAACCCGGGCGCGCGGCCGTCCGCGGAGCCGGGCCGGACCGTCATCCGGGGCCCGACCACCTCCAGCACCCCGGCCTCGATCAGCGCGGCCATCTCCTCGATCCGGCGCCGCGGCGGCCCGATGGAGAGAAAGGCGTTCAACGGGGTGTACCAGCGGTCCAGGTGGTCACGGCGCGACGCACCGGCCAGCCCGCCGTGGTCGACGATCTGCCGCAGCTCGTTGCGCAGATCCCGCAGCACATCCAGGGCCGCCTTGACCGGGCCGGCCACATTGTCCTGGCGGGCGTGGGCGATGTCCGCCCGCAAATGGTCCAGCAGCCACTCCCGGAAGGCGGCGCGGCCGGCGAACGACCGCTCCGCGTGCGGCCGGGAGACCCGCTCCCAGTCCCAGCGCTCGCCCGGCGCGATCCCGAAAGCGTCCAGGGCGGCGGCCTCTTCGGGGCTGCGGTGCGCGCTGCCCAGGAAGCACCGCCGGAAACGCTCCCGGAAGAGGGGGTCCGGCACCCCGCCCGCGTCCCGCCGCGCCAGCAGCGCCTCGTAGTAGACCGTCTCCACCTCCTTGGCCACCAGGGGCCAGACCTCCGCCAGGAAGTCGGGCAGCTCACCGGAGTCCGCGCGCTTACGGAAGGCCGCTATCACGTCCCCGGTGAGCAGCAGCGGCAGATGACGGCCGTGCGCGCCCTTCGCGTTGTCACCGCGCGCGTGGTACGGAACGCCGCGCCGGGAGCCGGCGTACAGCCGGGGTTCGCGGCCGGACGGCAGATACGTCAGTGCCCCGTCGGTGCCGCGGACGAACCGGCCGCCCCGGGCCGTCGTCAGCAGCGCCATGTGATCGAAGAAGTTGAGGCCGAGTCCGCGCAGCAGTACCGGGCGGCCCGGCGCCAGCGCCTCCAGGGCGGCGGAGAGATCGGCGGGATTGGCGGGCGGCAGATAGTGCAGCCCGTGCCCGGCGGCGTAGTCGGCCAGCCGCCGCTGCTCCGCGTCGGCGACGGCCGGCAGATGGCCCTGGGCGAGGACCACCGCCCCCAGACCGTGCAGCGTCCGGCCGTTGTCGAGGGTGAGGGACTGCGAGCCGTCGGGGGCCTCGGCCAGCCGCACCGCGCGGGCCGGGTGCGTCACCACCCTCACGCCCTCGGGTGCGGTGCGCACCGTGCGGCGGAAGAACCACTCCAGATAGCGCCCGTACAGTGCGCGCCCCGGATAGTCGTCCGGGCCGACCTCGCACCCTTCCCACTCGTACAGGCTCGGCCCGGTCCGTATCGGGCCGGCGCACGCCACGCTGTCATCGGTGAACAGGGTGACCTGCGAGGCCACGGTGTTCATCAGGAGCTCGGGCGGCTGGGCGGTGCGCCACACCTGGCCGGCGCCGGGCGGGGCGGGATCGATGACATGGACGGTCAGCCGGGAGCCCGGGGCCAGTTCGGCGGCCGAGGCGCAGATCCGCTCCAGCACGCTCGTCCCGCGCGGACCGGCGCCGACGAGCGCGAGGGCGGGCCGGGGGCGGTGGTCGGCGAAGTGGTCGGCGGCCAAAAGGAGCTCTCCCTGGGGCGGTGGACGGCCGGGCCGCGGAGGCGCGGCCGCCCGGGAAGTTCGGGCGACGAGCAGACGTGCGCCCCATCATCACTGCCCGGCCCGCCGGCGGAGGAGTCGAGTGGGCAAAATTACGTGGCGGATTCGCAGGTCGCCCGCCCGGGCCGCCGGACGGACGGGGTGTCACGGACGCCGGAACGCCCGCCTCATCCGGACTTCGGCCGATCGGTGCCCGCCGGGCCGCCCGTGACAGCGGTTTGCCCGCCCCCACGCGTATCGGTCAGCGCAGCGCGCCAGACCGTGACGAGCCGGACGCCGCCCCGCTTCTCCCGGCGGGTCTGGTCCAGGGCCAGCCGCGCCGCACGGCCCGCCAGTGTCAGCGTCATCAGCTGATTGCCGAACCAGGGGCCGCCGGTGCGCCGCCACTTCACCGCCGGGCGGGGCAGCCGCCCGTGCCGGGCCAGCAGCTTGCCCAGCCAGCGGCCGGACCGGCTCCAGCCGAAGCGGAAACCGGCCTGGAGCGAGCCGGGGATGCTGTTGTGGACGGGGGAGCAGGTCAGCTGAAGCACCCGGCTGATGGGGTGCGGACCGGCGCCGCGCCAGTGCGGCTCCGCCACATAGGCGTGGTGCACGTCCCCGGACAGCACACAGACCGTCGCCGGGGCGTCGGCACCGGAGGCGGCCTCGGCGATCAGCTCGGTGAGCGCGGTGAACGAGCCGGGGAAGGCCGCCCAGTGCTCCAAGTCGGCGCGCTGGCGCAGCAGCTCGCTGCGGCGGGCCCAGCGGGGGCCGCGTTCACCGGCGCACAGCGCGGCGTTCCAGCCCTCCCCGGCATGGATGAGATGCGGCAGCAGCCAGGGCAGCGAACTGCCGAGCAGCAGATGGTCGTAGCCGCCGCGCCCGTCCAGCACCGCCTGCCGCAGCCATTCGCCCTCGGTCTTGTCGAGCATCGCGCGGTGGCCCTCGTCCAGGACCCGGGTGGCCCGGGTGTCGATCATGACCAGGCGCACCCGGCCGAAGTCGCGCCGGTAGCTCCAGCGCGCGTTCGCCGGATCGTGGTCCGCCCCGGCCGCGAACTCCCGCACCAGCTCCGTCGCGTCCGGCACCGCCCGGACCTGCGCGTACAGCTCGTCGGCGGCCAGTTCAGCGGGCGAGAGATTGCCCAGATGCTGGTGGACCCAGTACGACATCAGGCCGCCGAGTATCCGCTCGCGCCACCACGGGGTGGCGCGCATCCGGGCCAGCCAGGACGCCGAGGTGTTCCAGTCGTCGATCACATCGTGGTCGTCGAAGATCATGCAGCTGGGGACCGTGGACAGCAGCCAGCGGACCTCCGGGTCGAGCCAGGACTCGTAGTAGAGGTAGGTGTATTCCTCGTAGTCGGCGACCTGCTTCCAGGGCGGCTCGGCGAGGTCGCGGCGGCCGGCCAGCGCCTGCGCGGTCGCCTCGGAGGTCTGGTCGGCGTAGACCTGGTCGCCCAGCAGGAGCAGCACGTCGGGGCGCTGCCGTCCGGAACCGGCGGCCAGGGTGGCGGCGAGGGTGTCCAGGGCGTCCGGGCCGACCGGGTCGTGCCCCGCGTTCGAGGGCGTCGCGGACCAGCGGCAGGAGCCGAAGGCGAAGTGCAGCGGCTCCTGTGCGGAGGCGGGGAGGGTACGGATCGTGCTCGCGGGGAAGCGGCTGCCGGGCAGCGGCCAGACCTCCTCCCGGCTCCCGCCGGCCGGTGCCCCCGGGTCTTCCAGCAGCACCCGGTAGGGCGTCTCGCTGCCGGGTGTCAGACCGGTCACCGGGACCAGCGCGTAGTGGTGCCCGGCGACCTGCCAGGTGTGCTCCGCGCCGGCCGTCCCGTCGTCGCAGTGCACGTGCACCACGCACGGCCGGTCGGTCTCCACCCATACTGTCGCGCTGTCCGCGTCGACATACCGCAGCAGCGGCCCCAAGCGCAGTCCGGCCATCGGGTGCCCCTCTCGTCGTGGTCAGAGGATAGGAGCACGGCGGGCGCGGCGGGTGGCCGGGAGGGCGGCGCGCCCGCCAGCCGGTCATTTTCCGGCCGACGGGCGCGGGACGGCAGCCCTGAGGAGCGGGCTCAGCAGCCGTCGAGGATCTTCTTCAGTGCGGCCTTCTCGGCGGAGTCCGCGGTCATGTCGTACTCATGCTTCACCGACACCCACATCCGGGCGTACTCGCAGTGGTACGAGGTCTTGGGCGGCAGCCACTTCGCCGGGTCCTGGTCGCCCTTCTCCTGGTTGAGGTTGTCGGTGACCGCGATCAGCTGGGAGTGGGTGAGGTCGTTGGCCAGGTCCTTGCGGCGCTCGGTGGTCCACTGCGCGGCGCCCGACTTCCAGGCCTCGGACAGCGGGACGACATGGTCGATGTCGAGGTCGGCGGGGTCGGTCCAGGTCTTGTCGTCGTAGGCGGAGACCCACTTGCCGCTGGTCGCCTTGCAGCCGCTGTCCTGCTGTACGTCCGTGCCGTCGCGCTTGAGCACCACTTCGCGGGTGTTGCAGTTCTTGCCCTGGTCGATCCAGTGCGGGAACTTGTCGCGGCTGTAGCCGTCCTGCGGGCCCTCGGCCTGTTCCTTGATGTCGGCGAGGTACTTCCGAGCGGTCGCCGCGTCCGGCGGGCTGGGCGGGGCCGCCTGGGCGGACTGGCAGCTCAGCGCGAGCGTGCAGACCAGGGCCGCGGCCGAACCCGCGGCGACGGAAACGCGACGCGCGTAGACCTTTTTCATCGAAACTCCCGGAATGTGGGGGGAAGTTGACGTGCGGTGCGCGGCTCATGGTGTCGCTGTGGGGTTTCCGTGAGACGTGCACCAGGTAACAGGGTGACGACATGCCCACGTCAGTTCAAGGGCTGACGGGGCGCCATAAATGCACAACGGCGCTCCGGTTGTGTCGCCCCCGGCGTCCACGCGCCCCCGGCGCCCCTACAGTGAGCGCGTGCTGCTGCCGGTCAACGTCACTCTCGGGATCGTCCTCGCCGTCCTGCTGATCGCCGCCGTGGCCGTCGCCGCGCTGGCCCGCCTCGGCCACACCCGGGCGATCGCCGTCGCCGGACTGCGCGCCGCCGCCCAACTCGCCGCCGTCTCCTACCTCATCGGCTGGGTGGTGCACGCCCTGCCCCGGCTGCTGGGATTCCTCCTGCTGATGTTCGCGGTCGCGGCACGGACCGCGGGGCGCCGGATCACCCGCAACCGCAGCTGGTGGTGGGCCGCGCTGCCGATCGCGGTCGGGGTCGTACCGGTCGTCGGTCTGCTGCTGCTCACCGGCCTGGTGCCGCCGCGCGGACTCACCCTGATCCCCGTCACCGGCATCCTGATCGGCGGCGCGCTGACCGCCACCGTCCTGGCCGGGCGGCGGGCGCTGGACGAGCTGGAGACCCGGCGCGGTGAGTTCGAGGCGGGCCTCGCGCTGGGGCTGCTCGACCGCGACGCACGGATGGAGGTCGCCCGCCCGGCCGCGTCGGACGCGCTGCTGCCGGGGCTCGACCAGACCCGGACGGTGGGGTTGGTCACACTCCCCGGTGCGTTCGTCGGCATGCTGCTGGGCGGGGCCTCGCCCGTGCAGGCCGGTGCGGTGCAGCTGTTCGTGCTGGTGGCGCTGCTGGCGGTGCAGGCGACGGCCTGTGCGGTGGCGCTGGAGCTGGTCGCGCGCGGAAGGCTGCACCGCGTACCCTTGACGCCAGCAGAAGGGGAGTAGCTCTCTGCCGGACCGTCGACATACTGCCCGCCCCTTGGGGTGGGCCGGCGCCCGGAGCGCGATACGCAGCCGTATCGCGCCAGCGAGACCTTCGGCCGCAGTGTTCGACGCTGCCGTGCCGAAGCGACCCCTTTCCCGGGCTCTTTGGTGCGGCCCGACCGATCGAGGTATCCCACCCCGTGTTCAGCTTCACCATCGCCGCCGTCGTCTTCGGCGTCGTCTTCCTCGCCGAACTTCCCGACAAGACCGCCCTCGCCGGCCTGATGCTCGGCACCCGCTACCGCGCCTCCTATGTCTTCGCCGGAGTCGCCGCGGCCTTCCTGGTGCATGTCGCCCTGGCCATCGCCGCGGGCAGCGTGCTGACCCTGCTCCCGCACCGCGTGGTGCAGGGCGTGGTCGGTGTCCTCTTCCTCGCGGGCGCCGCGGTGCTGCTGTTCCGCAAGGGCGACGACGAGGAAGAGGTGAAGCAGCCCGCCGACCAGAGCTTCTGGAAGGTCTCCGGGGCGGGCTTCATGATGATCCTGGTCGCCGAGTTCGGTGATCTGACCCAGATCATGACCGCCAACCTCGCGGCCCGTTACGACGACCCGCTCTCGGTCGGCGTCGGCGCCGTCCTGGCGCTGTGGGCGGTGGCGGGCCTGGGCATCCTGGGCGGCCGCACGCTGATGAAGTATGTGCCGCTCACGCTCATCACCAAGATCGCGGCGGCCGTGATGCTGCTGCTGGCGGGCTTCAGTCTGTACGAGGCGATCACGGGCTGAGTTTTTTCCCCGCCGCCCACCCCCCTTCGGGGGGTGGGCGGGTGTAGAGGAGAGGTTTCGCCGCGGCCGGCCCGGTGTGCGCGGCGCTGTCCCTGGGCGGGGGCCGGCCTCCGGAGGCCCTGGCCGCCCGGCGCTCAGCCGTCGATATGCACCGAGATCACGCCGTCCGCCGACGCCTCGACGCGGACGTGGGTGAGGTCGGGTATCTGCACGGTGGGTCCGAACGCGGCGGCCCGGTCGCCGACGCCGACCACCCGCATACCGGCCGCCCGGCCCGCCTCGATGCCCGCCTCGGAGTCCTCGAACACCAGGCAGTCCTCGGGGGCGAACCCCAGCTCGGCGGCGCCCTTGAGGAAGCCCTCCGGGTCGGGCTTGCTGGCGCTCACGCTCTCCGCGGTGATCCGCACGTCCGGCATCGGCAGCCCGGCCGCGCCCATCCGGGCGTCGGAGAGCGCGATATCGGCGGAGGTCACCAGGGCGTGCGGGAGCGCGGCGAGGGCGGCCATGAACGCGGGGGCGCCGGCGACCGGCACCACACCGTCCATATCGGCGGTCTCCTGGGCCAGCATCCGGCGGTTGTCCGCCAGGTTGAGCTCCATCGGGCGGTCCGGGAGCAGTGCGGCCATGGTGGCCCAGCCCTGCCGGCCGTGGACGACCTGGAGGATCTCGTCCCCGTCCAGCCCCTGCTCGACTGCCCAGCGGCGCCAGCAGCGCTCCACCACGGCCTCGGAGTTCACGATCGTGCTGTCCATGTCCAGCAGCAGGGCGCGGGCGGTGAGCGTGGTGGTGGCCGTCATCGGCGGGCTCCTGGGCACTACGGACGGTGCGGATCGCGCACGTACGGAAGAACAGAGCGGTCCCGCCCGCCGGTCAGGGAGTGCGGGCGGAACCACTTTGTTTCTTCACGATACAAAACGCAGCGGCTGGGGACAACTGGGCTGGTCAGCGACCTGTGGCCGGGCTGGTCAGTGACCTGCCACCGGCTGGTCGGTGCCGTGCCGCCGGACTGGGCGGTGCCCTGCGCGCCAGAGCTACGGGGCCTGCGTCCGGGACTCCAGGGATGCGCGGGTCGGGGCGCCGTAGACGCCGTCCGGATCGCCCGCCACCCCATAGGCCCGCTGATAGCGCGCCACGGCGTCCCGTACGTCCGCGTCGTAGCGGCCGTCCTCCGGGCCGGGATACACGGCCAGCTGCCGCAGCCGCTCCTGTAGCTCCATCACTTCCGGGCCGCCGGCCCCCTCGCGCAGCACGATCGGCCCGGTGGGCGGGGCGCTGGGCCCGTGGGTGGCGGGGGAGTCCGAGACGCTGCCGGAGGCCCGGGTGGGGGCGGGGGGCCGCGGGGCGGGGGGCCGGTAGTGCCGCACGGTGGCGTCGGGAGTGGTCGCGTCCGGTGACGGGGAGCGAGGCGCCGTGGGGGAGGTGGCGCCGCTGGGTGCGGGCGGGCCGCCGGTGGGGAGGGCGGCGTCGGGGGAGGCGGTGCCGCGGTCGGGCGCGGCCGCCCGGGTCTGGGTGCCGTCGGAGAGCGCGTCGGTGCCGATCAGCACGGCGGTGGCGGCCATGGCGGCCCCGGCGGTCAGCAGTACGGCCGGCAGGGCGCGTCTCCGGCGCGGGGCGGTGGGGTAGCTGTCGGAGGCCGGCTCCTCTCCCCGCTTCTCCTCCGGCGCCTCCGAAGTGCTGCACGTCCGGGAGACCGGGCCGCCGGGGCGGCGCCGCATACGGGGTATCAGGGGGTCGGCGGGCCCGGCGCCCGGTGCTCCGGAGGGCAGGGGTGGCCCGGGGGGCGGTGGCGGCGCAGGGGACTGAGGTGGCCCGGTGGCTGACGACGACGGCCCGGTGGCTGATGACGATGGCCCGTCGGCGTAGTGCACCGCCGCGTCCACCCCGGGTAAGTCGTCCAGCAGGTCCCTCCGGCCGAGCGCCGTGCCGTCCGCCCCACCGTCGCCGCTGTCCGCCTCCCGGTCCCCGTCCCCCTCCCCATCGGGCAGTGACACGTACGGCCGAACGCGCAGCGGATCGAAGTCGTCCGCCCCGGCCGCCGCACACAGGCAGGCCGGCCGGCCGTGGCCGCGTACGGGGGCGAAGCAGTGCGGACAGGTCTGTGCCGTCACGGGTGTTCCCCTCCCTGGAGGCATCGAACCGGCAGCGATTATCCAGACGCCGCACCGGTCCGCGCAGGCGCTCGCGGACATCCGCCCGGCATGCCCCGGGTGTTCTCCGGGTGTTCTCCGGGAGACCCCCGATGCGGGAGCGCCGCTCGGCGGGCCATATTCGGTGGAACCGCCCAGGATGGAAGAAGTCCGAAGGAGAGGCAGCACGGCAAAGGCGGCCGGCGGCGGCCCGGGACGGAACGGACGGCCCGGCATCGCACCGGCCGCTCGGGGTCCCCGGCACCGCACGGGACGCTCCGGAACGGAGGATTGACGCTCATGGCGCAGGACACCGGCGCTCCGGCCGTCCCCGGCGAGGAACGGTCCCCGCGGACCGTCCTCGTCGCGATCGGCGCGCTGCTGCTCGGCCTGCTCATCGCGGCGCTCGACCAGACCATCGTCGCCACCGCGCTGCCCACCATCGTCAGCGACCTCGGCGGCCTCAACCACCTCTCCTGGGTCGTCACGGCCTACCTTCTGGCCGCGACGGCCGCGACGCCCCTCTGGGGCAAGCTCGGTGACCAGTACGGCCGCAAGAAGCTCTTCCAGACCGCCATCGTCATCTTCCTGATCGGCTCGGTGCTGTGCGGCATCGCGCAGAACATGGGCGAGCTGATCGCCTTCCGGGCCCTCCAGGGGCTGGGCGGCGGCGGGCTGATCGTGCTGTCGATGGCGATCGTCGGCGATATCGTGCCGCCCCGCGAACGGGGGAAGTACCAGGGCCTGTTCGGTGCCGTCTTCGGCGGTGCGAGCGTCCTCGGCCCGCTGCTCGGCGGGCTGTTCGTGGACCACCTCAGCTGGCGCTGGGTGTTCTACATCAACCTCCCCGTCGGCATCGTCGCGCTCGCCGTCATCGCCGCCGTGCTGCACATCCCGCGCCCGCGCACCCGGCACCGGATCGACTACCTGGGCACCGTGGTGATCGCCGCGGTCGCCGCCTGCTTCGTGCTGATGACCTCGTTCGGCGGCGTCACCTACCCCTGGGCTTCCTGGCAGGTCGTGGGGTGCGGCGTCCTCGGCCTCGTCCTGCTGGGCGTCTTCCTCGGCATCGAGCGGCGGGCCGCCGAACCCGTGCTGCCGCTGCGCCTGTTCCGGCTGCGCACCTTCTCGCTGACCGCCGTCATCGGCTTTGTCGTCGGCTTCGCGATGTTCGGCTCGATGACCTATCTGCCGACGTTCCTCCAGGTCGTCCAGGGCATCAGCCCGACCATATCCGGGGTGCACATGCTGCCGATGGTGATCGGCATGCTGCTGGCCTCCACCGGCTCCGGGCAGATCGTCAGCCGCACCGGCCACTACAAGGTCTTCCCGATCGCCGGCACCGGTGTAGTGGCGATCGGCCTGTTGCTGTTGCACCAGCTCGACCCGAGCAGCGGTGTCGCCGGGATGAGCGCCTGCTTCTTCGTCTTCGGCTTCGGACTCGGCCTGGTCATGCAGGTGCTGGTGCTGATCGTGCAGAACGCGGTGCCCTACCAGGACCTGGGCGTGGCCACCTCCGGCGCCACGTTCTTCCGCTCCATCGGCGGCTCGTTCGGCGTCTCCATCTTCGGCACGATCTTCGCCGGCCACCTCGGCCCGCGGATCGCGGACGCCGTCGCCGGGCAGCAACTGCCGCCCGGCGTCACCCCCTCCAGGATCGCCGAGGACCCACGGACCGTGGACCGGCTGCCGGCCGGGCTGCGGACCGGTGTCCTGGACGCCTACGCCGTCTCGATCACCGATGTCTTCCTCTACGCCGTCCCCGTCGTCCTGGTGGCCTTCGTCCTGGCCTGGTTCCTCAAGGAGGAGCCGCTGCGCAGCAGTGTCACCGCGCCCGACACCAGCCAGGTGCTGTCCTCCAACCCCGTCGAGCGGTCCTCCCGCGACGAGGTCGCCCGCGCCCTGTCCACCCTCGGCAGCCGGGAAGGCCGTAAGCACATCTACGAGAAGATCGCCGCGCGTGCCGGACTGGACCTCAAACCGGCCGCCGCCTGGCTGCTCCTGCGCATCCACCGCTGCGGAGCGGTGGAACCGGCACTGCTCGCCGAACGCAGCACCGTGCCGCTGGGCGTGATCACCGAGAGCGTCCGGCAGATGGAGGTACGCGGACTCGCCACCCGCGAGGGGCTGTTGCTGCTGCTCACCGGCCGCGGACGGGAGGCCGCGGAGCGGCTCGCGGCGGCCCGTCAGGAGTCACTCGCGGAGATGCTGGGCGACTGGTGGACCAGGGACCGGCCCACCGATCTCACCGAACTCGTCCACGAGCTGACCGCGGAGCTGTGCGGTTCGGACGCGGAGGAGCCGCACAACGGCGACGCCCGGCCACCGGTGCCGCGCACCCCGCCGCCCGCGTCCCAGCCACCGGACCTGGCGAAGTGAGCCCGGCCGGCGGGGAGATGGGACCGGATCCTGCCCGGACCGTCAACGGCCCCCGGCCAGCCGCTTCTCGAAGAAGATCTCCGCATAGGGATCGTCGTGGTAGGGCTCGATCTCCTCGAATCCGTGCCGCCGGTAGAGCGCGACGGCCTCCACCAGATCCCGCCGGGTGTCGAGCCGCATCCGCTCCGCGCCCAGCCGCACCGCGGCCGTCTCGGCGGCCCGCAGCAGCGCACCCGCGCCGCCCCGCCCACGCCAAGCGGCCCGTAGGAACATCTGCTTGAGCTCCGCGGTGCGCGCGTCCAGCAGCCGCACCCCGGCACAGCCCGCCACGTCCTCGCCGTGCCGCGCCACCAGCAGCACCCCACCCGGCGGTGCGAGATCCGCGCTGGGGTACTCCGCGAGCCCTTCCTCGATCTCCGCCGCCGTCGACCGGCGGTCCTCATGGAGCACGAAGTAGCGGTCGGCCACCTCGGTGTAGTAGTCGCGCAGCAGCGCCGCGGCATCCGGCGAGCCGACCGGTTCGGCCGAGACGGCCCACGGGAGACGGAGGGTGGCGGCGTCACTCATGGCGCCATTGTCACGGCCGGGCCGGGGCCCCGCGCAACAGGTTTCGGGTGACGCCGCCGCTCACACTCAGCCCTGCTTCGGCCCGGTCTGCTGCACGACCTCGAAGGACCACAGCGTGGACCCGGACGCGGCCGGCTTGGGCCGCTCCCCGCCCTCGGCACCGCTGCCCTTCTGGTGCGCGGCCTTCATCGGCCCCTCCATCCACGCCTGGAACGACTCCTCGTCCCGCCACCGGGTGTAGACGAGGTACTGGTCGGTGCCCTCCACGGGGCGGAGGATTGCTGGATGTACCTTACGAACCATGAGCGACGATGACTTGGTATCTCGTGCGCAGTGGGGGAACTTAGAAGGACAGCATTGGGCGGTACTCGTCCGACTGTCCACCGATGAGAGCGACGACGAGCCCATGACCGAACCGGTCGAGGGCGAACGTCGGCGAGGCCCCATAACGGGGCGGGACATCAAGAGCACCAAGGAACAGGAACGCGACGGCCGCGACTTCATCAGCCGACGTGGTGGCTCGTGCGTACACGTCTACTTCGAGCCGGACACGTCCGCCTGGCGCAAGAAGCGGGTGCGGCTGCCCGACGGGCGGACGGTCTACAGGGTCGTGCGCCCTGTCTTCGAAGGAGCCTTGGAGGACCTGAAGTCAGGTCGGACGCCAGATGGGCAGCGCCTCGACGGATTGATCGTCTACGACATCGACCGCCTGACGCGCGACAACCGCCACCTGGAGGACGCCATTGACGTGGTTGAGCGCCACAGGCGGCCGATCATCGACATCAACGGCAGCCTTGACCTGCTGACGGAGAACGGTCGTGCCACGGCGCGAGTTGTTGTGGCGATGAGCAACAAGCAGTCCGCTGACACCTCCAGGCGGGTGCGCCGCAAGCACAGGGCTCTGGAGCGCGAAGGGATCCCGACAGGCGGAGCCCGACCGTTCGGCTGGAACGACGACAAGCGCACCCTGCACCCGACCGAGGCGAAGCTTCTACGGGCAGCGGCACTCGGCATTCTTGGGGGCGCCCCGGTACGGGCCTCCTGCGTGCGCTGGAACGAGCAGGGCGTGACCACGCCGCGGGGTAGCACTTGGAGCACGACCAAGCTCAAGGCGGTCGTGCGGAATCCACGTATCTGCGGGATCCGCTCCCGCAAGGTTCGCGCACTCAACCCGGACACCGGCAGCGAGAACGAGCGTTGGGAAATCGTCTACGGCGACGACGGCGAGCCCGTACAAGGGCAGTGGGAGCGCATCATCACCCAGGAGCAGTGGAAAGCGCTCATGGAGGTGATCGGCGACAACATGGCGCCGGGGAGCGGGCACAACTCGCGGAAGTACTTGCTCACTGGCACTCTCCGGTGCGACAAAGACGACTGCGGTACAGCGCATAGGGCAATCAAGGCGCCGAAGAGCGCGAACAAGCCAGATGGATTCTTCTACTACGCATGCCCGGACAAGGGCCAGGGCGGGTGCGGTGGTGGCACCAAGATCCCAGGCCCGGACGCGAGAAGGCGGTCACGGAACTGGTGATCGCCAAGTACGAAGAGGAGGCCGCCGCCCGGCAGGCAGCGGCAGCGCCGAAGGACTGGGAGGGGGAGGAGGAGCTGACGCGCGTCCGTGAGGACATCGAAGATGCCAAGGAAGCCCGCAGGAAACGGATCCTCAGCAAGGAGCGATATTTTGCGATGCTTCAGGAATTCACTGCCCAGGAGCGTCGTCTGGTGCGAGACCGGAATCGCTGGATCAAGCATCAGCATGCCTCGTTGGGCAAGCCGGTTGACTTGCGGGCTGATTGGGACGATCTGACGCTTCCGGAGCAGCGTGCCTATGTCGAGCAGACACTCACCGCTGTCCTTGTCGCGCCGGCGGTCGGTCGCCGAAAGCCGGTGCACACACGGCTGACCCCGCTTTTCCGTTCTGAAGATGACGCTTAGGCCCTGTCCTTCAGGTCAGATTGCGGAGTCGTTTGTAGCGGCAAAGGGCATATGCCAATCGGAGAAAGGCCAGGTAGTTGCCGACGGTCGTGGGTGTTGGCCGCGGATAGTCCGACGAGTAAGGGCAGTCCGTTCGCGTTGGGGACAGGACACGCGTCTTGGGACCGGGCTTACCCCGGTCGACGGGGCTCGGACCTGCAAGTTCGCCCCCATTTGCGAGGACCTGGGCGGAGTCGAGGACTGCGCGGGAGAGGTCGACTAGGTCGCGTTCGTCCAGGAGTTAGAGAACCCTTGATGCAGCTGGGCCCAGACCCTCGTGCGGGACCAGATGACAAACCGCGCTACACGGTCGACTTCGACGCCCCGAAACACGGTGGCAGCGCTCGTCAGGCGCAGCCGCTGACGAGTACATAGATGATCGCGACTCCACCGCCGTGCGGCCACACCCGAGCCGCCGACTACAGCGGCCGTGCGATCTCCCACAATCCGTCCGAAACGATCCATCCCCAACGCCCGCCCCCAATGCCCAGTACAACAGTCAACCGGCCAAGTGACACACGATCTTATGGAGGTTGCCGTACAGCTGGGTGAGTCGGCTGGCTGCTACAAGGTGCAGTTGCTGGAGGCAGATGACGTGTACGTCCATACCCTCTCTGTGGCGTCTGTCCCAGGCTGCTGCACGCAAGCCGCTATTCGGCCACAAGGCGGTGGCCGACGGCGGGCAGATGCCCAGCCGCCTCTGACACGCCAACTTGCCAATACTACAGTGAGTTGTTCCGCAGCAGGGCGGCCCTATGGGGTATCAATCCCGTGCCTGTTGGGGATAGGGCTGGAACGACGACTCGAGGAGATGGCGATGAGTGACCGTGTTGACCCGAGGCTGGCCTACACCATGAGCCCCGGCCCTTCCCCCGGCCCAACTCCTGCCCCCAACCCGTCACCCTCCCCGCCAGGATCTTCCCCAAGTCCTGAGCCCTCTCCTTCACCGGGGCCGAGACCTCAACCGCCGGCCCCATGGGGCAAGGATCCTGACGTGGGGGTCGATCCGTCATTCCTGCGCAGCAGAGCAGATGCCTGTGATGTCGCAGTCGAGACGATTCGCATGACCAGGGGTGCAGCCATGGATGCCAACGGCGACCTGAGTAAGGCGGCTTCCGGTTGGGCCTTCACGCAAAGTATCGACGACATGCAAAGCCGCTGGGAAGCACTCGTGAAAGAGGTCACCGGCCGGCTGGACACTGCGTCCGATAACTTCCGGATCAGCGCGGATGCTTACGAAGAAAATGAGGATCGGGTCCAGTCCTCGTTTTTCAACATCTACCGCTAACGAGCAGGACGGGCAATGGTTACCTTTACTCAGATTATCGAATTGGACGTTTCCGGCCTGGAGACGTTCGCAGACCGATGGGGCCGCGTACATAGAAAAATCAAGGAAGCCCGCGAAGGCTTCCATGACGATGTGGTCCGCAAGCTCCATGATGATCAATGGCGGGGGGCGGGCGGCAGCAAGGCACAGGATTACTGTGACCGAATACAGACGGCAATCGACGCCCTGGATGCCGAAGTGGTGAGTCTGCGTAGATTTCTCGACGAAGAGGCCGACGGCTCAAAGGGTAGCGGCGGCGTCAAAGGCTTCGAGGGCCTGCAAAAAGAAGCTTGTGCGCTGCAAGAAGAAGCGTTCGTCCATGGCCTGCTGATCAATGATGACGGCAGCATCCAGCGTATGGGGGGATATGACCCTACTGCGCCTGAAGGCTCGGAAAATCTCGACGAGGAGAAGCGCATCATCGCTAATTCGCTCGAAGAGAGAGCCAAGAAGGTGATCGGTACGGCTACTGAAAACGACGAATGGATAGCCGCTAGCCTGAAGGTAATCTTCGGTACGGTTGGCAACTTCGAGACGGAGGACCGCAGGTACAAGGTCTCCGAGCCCACCTTGAAGGATCGGATGGTGCGCAATCAGCTGAATAATGTTGGTGCAATGGCTAATATGAGGGGCTGGAAGACGACTGCTGGGCTAGTCCAGCACTTCCTAGACGGCAATGGTGAGCCGGTCGAGGTCCAACCGCAGCAGATGATGAAGGATATCCCGCAGTTTCAAAGAGACCTCGACAAGACCATGGATCATGACGTCAGCAAGCGACCAGACGGCCCCTTCACCACTGAATGGAAGTCGACCGCGCCGAATCCCAAGGATGGGGACAAGAGCATGGACTGGTATTACGGGCTGAATCACTTCCAGTACCGGACGGTCGGTGAGAAGCATGGGAATGAAGTCACTTACCACGTGGAAGTTCAGAAGCGGTACGACTGGGGAATTCCCAGTGAACATCGCAGAACTCAGGAGGCATTTGGCGGACCGTTCGAGATGTCATTGGAGCAGGCAGATCTCGCTCACCTCAACACCACTGGATTGGGCCGAGACTTCGACGTGAAAGGGAGTTCAGAGCAGATGAGGACAACGGTATGAAGCCTCTATACGTTGGCCGTCACACTGGTAAGCCGCGGGAACCGCGGGATCCGAATGACTCGGAACAGTCTGCGCCTCAGTCGCGGAAATGGCGTCTCGCCGCCCTCAGTCGAAGCAAGGGCGCGAAAATAGCCTTTTGGGTGGGAATCTTCGCCTGCCTTGCGTTTTCGATCACCGTGATCGTCGGCCTCGTTCAAGGCTATTACGAGATGAGCCACCCGCCCGGCGGCTGGTGTCAGGACAATTCCCCCAAGTGCGTGAAGCCCTGACCAGGGTCAGCCTGGTCGGTCTGGTGAATATGGGGCGCATGCTCGCGTCCATGTTGCGTGAGTCGGCCAGGACGAACCTGACATTCCTTTCCCCGGGCCCTGAGATGGCGGAGCGTACGGCTGCACCTTGGCGCAGTCGTTGATGCGAGCGTGGGTGGTCAGTCTCTGGTGAAAGGTCGGAGCTCTCGCACTCGCCGCCGCCATCTGCTGCTACAAGCGGCTCGACCGCCTCACCATGTAGGACACGGCCTAAGAGTCGTGGGTGGACGACTGACCCGGTGCACGGTGGCGAGTTGCAATGTCCAGGCCCAGTGTCACGTTCACCCGCCGCCACTTCCGCTCGGACCAACGAGGCGCCTTTCGAGCGTGCGCCCGTGCCCACTCACGTAGTTCCTGATCTGGCTCCATCAGGAGCCTGCTTCCGCAGCGGGCCGCAGCTCCGACCGGGCGTGCTCGCGGTTGCGAGCCAAGTCGTCGGCGACTCCCGCGGCGATGAGGGCAGCGCCGGGGGTATGGCCGGAGCCGACATAGCGCCAGGAGGCGTCCGTGACCGCGCCGGGTGCATCGTCGTGCCCCTCGTGTGCAGCCCGTTCCGCCCGCAGCGCCGCGTACGTCGCCGAATACGCCCGGGACTTGGTGAGGACGTGCCCGCGGAACCCGAGGGCGTGAGCCCAGGACCGCAGCCGCAGATGCTTGAACTCGGCCAGGCCGCCAAGCCTCCAGCAGGTTCGCATCAGGGTCCGGACATGCGGCGAGGCGGGCACCGCGTCGATGTCGCCCCAGGCCGAGAGCCGCCGATCGGCGCCGGCCGCCGTTTCGCTCGCCCCTTTGGTGACGTACTTGGCCACGTACGCAGCCACGGCGTCGTCACTCAGCTCGTTGTCCTCGGGACGAGCGCGGAGCGGCCGAACGTCGATCTCTCGGCCCCATCGCAGCCCGTGCTCGCCAACGGCCGGGCTGTAGGACGTCCGCACGACGACGGAACGGGCAGCAGCTTGCACGGCGGCGCTGAGCCGAGCGGCTGTGCCCCAGACCGGCGGTGGGTCTATCGGACCGGCCGGGCCATCGAGTCGGACGACGGCGTGGACGTGAACTGCCGCGCGCTTCTGATACTCGGCGACCTTGGCGAAGGACAGTCGGGCGCGATCGGAAAAGTGGCTCTGCGGCAGGCCGGCCGTCACGGCGAGGCGTCGACGGACGGCACGAGCGAAACGGTCCCAGAGTTCCCCGGCGTGGGCATGCCAGAGGACATGCGTCACGTAGTCGTAGCAGTCAGCACAGAGCGGTTGGCCGACCAAGGGGTCAGCGGGGTTGTGGACGGAGGCGCAGCCTGTCGGTCGTTCGTGTGCGCAGTGGGCCGCACGACGTCGCGGTCGGCAGCGTTCCCCGGTGGTGGACGCGCGATGAACCGGGCCGAAGGACGGAGCGGTGAGTGTGACGAAGAGCCGGGGGTGTTCGCGGACGTCGTCCGGGACGTTCTTGCCGCCGATGAGCCCGGCGCGGACGAGGTGGAACGTGTCTCCGGCATGGAGGCGGGAGCAGGGGGCACAGACAGTGGCCCGGCGGTTGCGGCAGCGGACCAGGAGGTGTTCGCCGGGTTCGTTTCGTGTGTCGTAGTGGTGCAGGATCTCGCCGGTCGTGGCGTCGCGCATGGTGGTCGAACCGGTCAGGTGGACCGGGTTGGCGCAGCCGCCGGTCGCGGTGATCTGCTCAAGCCAGCGGGGGAATTGCAGGTCTTGCGCAAGCCGGATGGCGTCGCGGTCGATTTCGGAGAGCTGACGCAGGCGCGCCGAACGGTCGAGGACGGCGCGCCTGTCAGCCGAGGTGATCTCGGTGGGGATGGTGGTGACCTCCCGGGATGGGCCGCCGAAGCGGCACGGTGGCTAGGTGATGGCGTGGTGTCGTCCATGGCGTTCGCTCCTTGGTGGTCAGGTGTTGAGCCGGCAGTCAGCGGATGGTTCCCGTGCCCCGGCAGATCCGGCACCTGTGCCGACGGCCGGTCCAGGTGGTACGGGCCCCTTCGCCCTTGCAGTGAGGGCAGCGCACACGGCGCATGGGCATGGTGTGTCTCCCGTTCCTAGGTGTGTTGGAAGCCCGAGAAGACCCAGGTCACGAGTCCGTTGATGGTGAAGATGACGGGGGTCTGGCCGATGTACACGCCGAAGAGGGCGATGAGCACGGCTTCCCAGGCTCGGACGTCGCGGGAGCGCACAAGAAGCACGGTGATGATTCCGAAGGCCACCGCGAACGGGATGGCTGCTACCTCGCTCATGCGCCTGCCTCCGTGTCCAGGGATTCCAGGGCACGTGCAAGCCCCGGCAGTTCGGGGGCCAGGTCTGCGTATTTCACCGCGGCTTCTTTGGCCTCTTCAGGCCGCGTGAAATGGGAGCGGGCTCGGTCCCAGCCGCCGTCCGTACCGGTGCAGACGGCTACGCCCTTTTCCTCCGCGCTGATCGACTGAGCTACGGCCACGGAGTCCTTGTTGAGGTCGCCGAGGGTCATCTCCGCCGTGCCGGGATCGTTTACCCGGTGGCAGATCCGGCCGCCGAGTTGTGCCCGCAAGGCAGTGACGCCGGAGCCGAGTTCAGAGCCGACCCGCTGCCCGGCGACCACCAGGTGGAGTCCGAGTGCGCCACCGAGCTGTGCCAGCCGCAGGAGGTACGTGGAGCACTGCTCCGCCTCTGCCCGGTCTCCCCGGGTGCCGTTGGACAGGTACAGCTCGGCGAGTTCGTCGATGATGACGACGACCGGAGGGGGCTGTTGCTTCTCGGGCAGCTCCCAGATCGAGCGGGCGCCCGCCTCCCGGCAGATGTGCATGCGGTCCTGCATCTCGACCACGAGCGCGCCGAGTACGGCGGCAGCCTCACGGCGGCAGGTGGCCAGTGCAGTGAGCCGGCTGCCGAAGAGCCCCAGTTCCATGCCTCCCTTGCAGTCGATACCGACGAGGACGACCGGCTGCGGCGCGAGCTGTGTGATGAGACGCGCCAGGAGCGTGGACTTGCCCGATCGGGTAGCCCCGGTGATCAGCCAGTGCGGCTCCGTCCGCAGATTCATCACCCACGCACCGCCGCTCTCCAGCACTCCGAGCAGTGCCGAAAGGAGGGCGGCCGGAGCAGAGGCGACGCCGGGGCGCTCCAGGGGGTCGCTGGCAGTGGCGACGAGGCGGACGATGCCGCGCTCCGGCGAGGAGACGCGTACGGCGTGCATGCGCCAGGCGTGCGCCAGAGCGTCAGCCGCCGCGATGAACGGCGCCGGTGTCTGCCCCGGGTGAAGCCGTACCTCCACGCTCAACCCCGTACGCGTCGCCCGAGGGAAGGAGATCCGCGGAGTGACGGGCCGCAGGGCCTGCCCCTTGACGACCAGGTCTCCGACGAGTCCGCGCGCCGGCCGGCGGGAGACGGTCAGGTCGTTGATCAGTGCGACCTTCCGCCAACTCCCCATGACCCGGACGACGGCTACCGGGTAGCCGGTGAGGTACCAGAAGCTGACCGGATGCCGCTCCCGCATGTAGTTGCCTGCGACCAGAACCCAGGCCAGCACCGCCAGGAGTAAGGCGAGTGTGTTCGGCCCCATCACGCATCACCCGCCTTGCGCTGAGCGGCGCCGGCCGGAACGGTAGGCACGGGCGTGATGGCGGCGGCGCGAAAGCTGATCCCGTGCCGGTCTCCCATCGCCCACGCGAAGGCGTCAAGGCCGGTGACCTTGACCTCGTGCCCCTCTTCAACGCCCTTCGGCTCTCCCGTGACCGAGATCTCGATCACCGAGACCCGTCGGCCTTCCTGCCGGACCGTGACGCCGACGGTGTAGATGGTGTTGCCGTCACGGTCCTTCTTCACCTCCTTGCTCTCGAAGTCCGCGATCTTCGGTTCCGGCGCGACGGCGCAACGAAGTACGCCGAGCCGGGTGGTGTCCACAGGGATGGACTGCATGTTCTTTGGCCTCCTTGGCCGCTGAGGCGTCAACTCAGATGCTGACGTCACTTGTCATTACGAGTTATGACTATGGACCTCTGTACGCGCCGCGCGCAAGTACTTATGCTGACGAGTGATGTGCGTCGACTGACGTCATGCGCACCCTCGCCTATCCGACCGAGACGAAGGCCCCGCAATGGCAGAGATTCAGCGCCCGGGAGCGCTCTATCAGCAGGTCGCCGCCGCCATCCGCGAAGCGATCTTGTCCGGAGAGTTCCAGCCCGGGGCGCCGCTCCCCTCGGAAGCCCAGCTCATTGAGTGCTACAAGGTCTCCCGCCCCACCGTGCGCAACGCGGTTGCGGCACTCCGGGCCGAGGGGTTGATCGAGGTCAAGCACGGCAAGGGCAGTTTCGTCCGTTCGTCCGGTCTGCCGATGCTCACCGTCGAGCGTCGAGTCAGCCGCAGCGGGGCAGGCCGGTTCACCACCGCCGACGGTGAGGCCTGGAAGATCGTCGATGGCCCGAGCGTCTACCGCACGCAGACCACCGCGATCACCGGCCCGCTTCTCCAACTGGGGGAGATGGAGGAGCTGTTTGGTTGTGACCGTGCCCTCATCGACCAGGCAACCGGGGCCCGAGCCTTGCACCGCACCTTGATCCCGTTCGCCACCGCTGAACAGGTGCCGGGCCTCGCCGACAGCCCCGACGCCGAGCCGGCGGCGATCTACGCAATGCTCTCCAAGGCTGGCCACAAGCTGTGGTGGCACGAGACCGTGCGCGCCCGCATGCCCCTCCCCGACGAGCGGTCCGCCTTGAATATTCCCGACGCCACCCCGGTCCTGCACACCACCCGCACCGCGCACGGCCTCGACGACCAGGCCCTCCTCCTCGAAGAGTTGCGCATCGGCGCCGACCGCGCCCAACTCGGCTATCGGATCACCGCCGACAAGGCCGGCCCCGCGCGCACCGCCACGGCCTGACGGCTGACGATCGGTCGAAACCTTCTTTACTTCCTCAAGGGCGCGCCCCTGGCGCGCCGGCGGCCGGGGTGCCGCGGCGGGCTGCGGCCTGGCGGCCGGTCCCGCCGGACGCCCTACCGCCCACACCAGTACGCCCCTGGACGTCCGAAGGCGTCCGCTCCACCTCGGGCACGGCGGAATCGCCGAGCGGCTTACATGGCGGGTGCTCCGCCGGGCTCCGCTCTCATCGTTGCGCGCGTCGAGGAGGCTGGCTAAGGCGGGAGAGGTGGGGGGCGTGGGCCCGGAGTTCGGACTGCAACGGCCGTGGAAGCTGGGCGCCGCACTCCCGCCGTCACAGATGCAGGCGCGTGAGGAGAGCGAACGGCCCGGCTGTGGCCGAGGGGGAGCGGGCAGCTGCCGCGCTGTGGCTGAGCCCGTCGTGGGCGCTCCGCTCAGCGCGGCCCCGTCGTGGTGACGCGTTCGGCCGCGGGCTTTGGGTAGCAAGGTGCAGTGCGGCAACGGTGGCTTCATCACACGCCCCACCGTCGAGAATTCGTGCTGCACTGCCTCAGCAGGTCTGCCAGCTCATCTGCGGCGGGCAAGGCTGCCGTGAGTCGCACGACACCCCGACCTTCGGCATCGACGTTGGGCACCGCCCGGACATTCGAAGAATCAAGGCCCGCAGCCCGCAGCGCGCCATTCAGCTTGTCCGCCGCCGCCCCGGCCTGCCGCCAGCCGGACAGGTAGTCGACATCGGCGCTCCACACCCAGGCGTCAGGCCCCACGTCGTTGAGGCCACCCATCAGCCCATCTCCGTCATCGCGCATCACGTGCGCCGCCTCCGTCCCCGTCCAGTAACGCTTCATCAACTTCTTTTTGACCGGGGCATAAAGGCAGCACGGCGGCCCCGGTACCATCAGGCACCGGGGGCCGCCGTGCCCCCTGCCGGGCCACCCTTCGCTTTCCACGGCTGACGGGGTGGCCCGGTCTCGGTATTCGGTTGTTTTGCGCGAGTGTCAGCGAGGCCCCTCTACGAGCGAGGCTCGGAAGAACGTCGTCACCACGCACCGGAACCCGGTGTGTCCGGTACGGCCCGTGTGGCGCAGGCACCACACGTCCGGTCCCTCGGCTTCCTCCGACGCACCCGAGTCGTCACCGCAGGACATGCACTCCTGCACGTAGATCGGTCCGCTCCCCGAGGTGTCGACCGTCAGCGCCCAGTCCGCGAACCGCCATACCGACCGCGCCGCCGTCACCGGAGCTCCCGATCACCGCGCCAGACCGCCAGCTCATCCGAGGCATTCACGCGCAGTGGTCGCCCCGACTTGAAGACCAGAGTCAAGGCCGGCTGGCCCGCCCCGCGCTGATCGGAACGCACTGCTTTCACCTCTCGGAGTTCGCCACACAGACTCACCACGTCGCCGCGACGCACGCGCGCCGCCAAAACCCGTGCCATTGCCACCCATCACCCTTCATGGAGTGCCGTGCCAGATCGGCAGGCCTCTTTGCTTCGTGGATGTGGACGCGGCCCCTCAGCCTTCAAGGGAGCGTGAGCCAAAGGGCCGCGCCCGGCCAGACACGGTGGTCGCTCCATGTCTGGCAGTGGGCCCGCCGCGGCCTCCCCGATCGCAGAAGGGAGTCTCGCCGCCGGCAGCGGACCACGTTTCTCTACGTCCGGCCGTCGGAGGCGCGGCCTACGAGGTCGAAGCGGCAGAACACGGTTTTTCCGCCCACCTCTTCCGGCGACCACCACAGGCTGTCCGCCAACACCTGCACGATCCTCAGGCCCCGCCCGGAGTCCAATAGCGCCGGCTCGGGCGGATCGTCCACCAGCTCAGGAGAGGATGCCTTCCCCAGCGAGAACTGCGGCGGGGACGAGTCCTCATCGGTCACCCCGAGGAAAAGCCACTTGGGCCACTTCGTGAGAGTGACATCGATACGGCGAGCAGCAGTCGGCACGGCCAGGCGGTCGTCAGGAATAGCGTGATGGACCGCGTTGCCCACAAGCTCGGACGCGCAGAGCACAACATCGTCGACGAGAGCACCCAAGGCCCAGTCTTCGAGGGCTGAGCGGACCAACTTCCGCGCCGCTTGCACCGTGTCCGATGACTCCGTGAACAGGGTCAGCGCCCGGAACTGCTCCAACTGCGTGGCGCCATATGGAAGAGCTATGGCCCGCGGTCTCAAGGCCGAGCGATCCATCCTCCGAACGCTCATCGCATTCCCTCCGGTTACCGACAGCGCGACCTCGCTGCCGTGAGAACAGTCAAGGGCAGGCCAGTCAGAGGCGGGAGCGTTCACCAGGGGGTTCACGTGAACACCACTGGGTACGAAGGGGGTTCACAGATGAACCCCCTATGTCAGTGACCTGTGCCACGATGAATACTCGCCGTCATTCTCGGGTTGGCAGGGGAGCATGAACCGAGAGCCGAACGCGCAATTGATCGCAGCCATGGACGAGGCGAAGGTCTCGAACAAAGGCCTCGCAAGACGTATGAAGGACGCCGCCGAGCAGCGCGACGCCAGCCTGGGGACGACACACGTCTCCGTACAGCGGTGGCGGGACGGCGCGGGGATCCAGCCGAGCACGGCCGCGATCATGGCGGACGTACTCAGCGCCAAGCTCAAACGGCGAATCACGCCCGGCGATCTTGGATTCTTCGATCAGTCGAAGCCCGCAGCTCCACCGCCGGCTGAATACCCACGCACCGTGCCCGACGTCCTATCGATGCTGGACGGGCTCGCCGAGGAACGGGCCGAAGCCCCGTCGATCAGCCCGCTGATCATTCCCGAAGCCGGCCTCAGCTCCGCAGTCCTGTCATGGATCGTGGCGCGCCCCGACGGTATCGAGGCCGACCGGCCCGCCTCCCCACGCGTCGGCATGCGCGACGTCAAGGCGATCAGGGCGGCCGCCGAGATGTTCATGCAACTCGACTTCAAATTCGGTGGTGGTCACGGCCACAAGGCCCTACGCCATTACTTCCGTCATGAGGTCCTGCCGCTGCTCAGTGCCAGCTACAGCGAACGCGTCGGCGCAGCGTTGTTCGGCGCCGCTTCCGAGATCTCACAGTTGCTCGGATGGACCGCGTATGACTCCGGGAACCACGTCCTCGCGCACCGCTACCTGACCGCGACGTTACGCCTGTCCCAGGTCATCGACGACCGCATGTTCGGAGCCCGCATTCTCGGCAACCTGAGCCATCAGGCGAACTACCTCGGCAACCACGCCCAGGCGATTCAACTCGCCCGCGCCGCCGTCGAGGGAGCCAAGGGCCGAGCCACCCCACGCGCGATGGCGAACTACTCAGCGATGGAGGCCCGCGCCTACGCGAACACGGGCGACACCATCGGCGCCGGCCGAGCCATGAACGAGGCAGAATGCCACTTCGAGCGAGCCGACACAGGCGAAGACCCGGAATGGCTCGGCTACTTCGACTCGGCAGAACTCATGGGCGAACTCTGCCACTGCTTCCGCGACCTGAAGATGCGCCGCGAGTCAATCGAGGCCGCACAACGCGCGGTCGACGACACCGATCCGAAGTACGCCCGCACCCTCGGGTTCTGCCGGATGGTCCTCGCCCAAAGCCAGCTGCTGAACGGCGAGCTGGAAGCCGCCGTGGAGACCGCAAGCCTCGCGGTCGACAGCGGGGACACGCTCCAGTCGTCCCGCTTCCAGCGCTACGTCACCGATTTCCAGCAGGAGGTCAGCGTCCACACGGCGAACCCCTCGGTGGCTGCTTTCAATGACCAGGTGTGCGACGCCCTTGCCCGCCTGGACGATGACTAGACGAGAAGTATGTCCGAGCTGTTCCCGTACCTGCCCCAACGGCCCGGATGCCACAAGCGGTTGAAGGCCGCGCTGCCGCTGCTCAAGCGCATGACTCGAGAGCTCGCGATGGCCGCTGCCATCTGGCACAACAATCTGACCGGTGCAGCAGTCACCCGCTCACTGATCGCATCGGAACTACTCGTCTAGGGCATGTCCGACAGAAGTTTGCCGACGGTGAGAAGAACCGTCTACCTGAGCGCCCAGCTGGGCTGGCCCAGTTGATGGGACGTTTGGTGTGTAGATGCTGGCCGGCCGCGCGCGGCACGGAGATCAGAGTAGATGCAGGGCAAATCAACTCCACTGCGAGCATGGCGAGTTGTGATACCTTCTTGTCAATCTCAGACTGCGGGAAGCGGTCTGTCCGCGCCCTGGGCGGCCCGATGAATGTTGGGGTGCCAGGAAGGATTCCACAAACTCGCTCGGGCCTCCGACATGGGTGGGCGGGGGAGTGGTTTCAAACGCTGCGGGACCTTACCCGCGTGTAGTGCCCTGATCCAGCCTCCGAGGGGCTTCCTCGGTCTGAGTTTTTGATGTCGGCAGGAATTCAGTTCTGTCCACGTAGTTTGTGGTCGAACTGATCCTGCTGTCTTGGCCGGTTCGACCATCTGTAATGGAAAGGTCTACGAACCGGTGGACGAAGTTATCGTTCTCTGGCTCCTCGCCGGCGCAAGCGTGATCTCGGTTGTCCTCTTTTCAGTCAAGGGCGTCCTTGATCAATTGCCAGAAGTTTTTCAGTCCTACAGACGGGCGAAGAGGGCCTGGCAGGGCGACGGAGATAGCGACCGGGAGTGAGCGGAGGACGCTGCCGCCGATGGCGCGACCGCCCTGGCCGCCGCGCCATCGGCGATGGTCCTGCTGGTTCCGGCGTTCGGGATTGCGCGCTGCAACTGTCGGTTCCGGCGTGAGCTGTCCCTTGTCACCTACGGCACTCCGGGCCGTAGCATCCGCGGATGCTTGCTGACCAGGCGCAGTACCCCGGCGGACCAAACACTCGACATATCGAACGCGCCCCCACAGCTACCGGGGGCGCCAATCCCGCGGTCCGTCGTCATTGCGCAGGCCTGCAATGCGCCGCAGGTACTCGTCAGCGGTCGCTTCGTCCTCCTGCACGTTCTGCATGAGCCACGTCGTCATGCCGAACTCTTGGAGGCCGCGCAGCGTCTCGTACCCGTGCCAGTCGTAGAGGTCCCGCCCGTACGCGGCCACGAAGTCGGCGTACTGCCCCTCGGTCTGCCACCCGAGGCTGTGGTGTTCCACGGCCGTGACCATCAGATCCCACTCCGGGTGATCGAAGCAGAAGGCTTCGAAGTCGATCAGGAGCACTTGCCCTTGATCGTCCACCATAAGGTTCTGCACGTGGGCGTCACCGTGAACGGGCCCCTTGGGTGTCTCGAACCTCAGATCGTAGAACTTGTCCCGTAGCTCCCGCCACCGCTTCCGCAGGAAGAGCTTGTCATCGTGGGGGATCACGGCACGGTCTAGGCGTAGCTCCTGCTTGTCGAAGGGATCGAACGACGGCAGCTCAAGACCTTCCGGGACAGGCAGAGCGTGAAGGTCGCGCAGGATGCCGCCCAACTCCCCATACGTAGCCTTCCGGTCGCCCTCAACGATCAGGTGCCAGAAGGTCACAGGATGGCCGTCTATTAGGAACGGCTGCTCCAGATCCTCGACGATCTGAGCGGCAGGGAACCCTTCACCCTGGAGCCACTGTGAAACGGCCACCTCCGTACGGGCCTTGGGCATCCACTCTTCCCCACGGGCCACGCGCACGATCACCGGCACCGACGCCAGCCGAAACAGTCCGTTCTCCCCGAAGCGGATCAACTCCGCCCCTCTGCTATCGAGCCCCGCGGCCCGGCACGCAGCAGCCATCACCCGTGCCGCCCCCGCCGACGTGAACTCCTCTTCCGTACCCCGAGCAGCGCCAACCGCCATGCCCGAACCAGCTCCCCTAGTTGCGCGCGATCAAACCGGCGCACGCAAAGGGGCGACCAACCCCGCGTGCGCCAGGCACGACTCAGACCGTACCCAGTCACACGGTCTTTGCACGAGGGCAGCTGCGTTTCGCGTCTCTACTCCGGTTGCTCCTCTTCCAGCTCCCCTAGAACTTCATCCATTAGCTCCGCATCAACATCAATTTCCCGCAAAGCGGCAAGAGTTTCCTCTGATTCGGATTTTCTACCCAGGGCCAAGCTCGCCTTGAGGCAAATCGAGTGGCTTACCAGCTGGAAGTATGGTGCACTAAATGACCCGCCCATTTCGATTGCACTTCTAGCACTTGCCAAAGACTTCTCATACTCCCCAGACTTTTCATATTCTTGCGCGAGAAGGTGATAAGCCCATGCGGCCTCGTGCACGTGCTGATGTCGCACGAGATGAGCGATCGCCGTCTCCCCGTACTCTTCGGCTAGTTCAAATTTTCCTGCTGAAAACAACAGTGGAATCTGCGTGATCAGAGTACGTGCCAGACGCTCAGCGTCACCCAAGTCGGTGAACACGCAGACAGCGGCAGCAAACCGTTCCTCCGCCTCCTTGGATTTCCCCATTGCGTGGAGCACCTCAGCTGCATTGACCTGAGCTAAGGCTTCGCCGGAAGCATTTCCAACACTTCGAGATAGCTCCATATCTTCCAAATATAGAGCTAGTGCTTCATTGTTTCTGCCCTGCCGCCTCAGCGTAATGCCCAGATCGTTAGTGACCATGCTTACCTTGTGAATGTTGCCGATTCGCTTGAATCGGTCTAGGGATTGCCTGTGAAGCCTCTCTGCCTCCTTGAACTTTCCTGAATCGGAGTATGTTAGAGCCAGCGTATTCAACGTTTCTGCTGTTCCCAGCTCATCGCCAAGATCCATACATACCTTTAGGTCTTGGTCGAAATGGCGAATCGCCTCCTTCATATTTCCGGATGACCTATGGATCGTCCCTAGGTTGTACAGAGCTTGGCCAACCTGATGTCTCAAACCGCGCTCTCTGGAAATTTTGAGACTCTGCTCAATGAACGGTATGGCTTCATTGAATTCACCGCAATCCATCTTCAGGCATCCGTAAAGATTTGCGCCCGAAGCAATGAAGAAATCGTCGCCGGCCTCAGTCGCCCGGTTGTATACTTGGGAGGCAATTTCAAGGCCATCCCTGAACTCGCGTCGGTACCGAGCTAGATTTGCTTGGGAGGTCAGTAGGGAGAGAGTATCCCTTGAGTCTTCGATCATTGCGCTAGCTTTCAGCCCGCCATCGATTACCTCTTCCCAGTTTTGCCAGTCGCCGGTGAACTCGCAAACCGTAGAGAGGGATACAGCTAGATTCTCTGCATCGCGCGGACCTTTGTGCTGTATGGCTACGCTAATGGCGGAGGAAGCGTTTTCGAGCTCATCCCTGGCCCAGGTAATCGCCGACTCTACGGAATCGATATCGGCAGAGCGAGCCGAAGGGGGCATGGCCTCCAGCTCTCCAAACCTTCCGCTTGCAGCCAAAACTACCTTGGTCGCCGAATTTGCCAACCATTCCAACATTCGATGAATGGCGGATAGGCTCTTCTCTTCTGGATCTCCCTTACTCTTCTCGCGGGAATACATGCCAAGCAAGTCATGGAATCGATATCTTCCGGGGTTTTGAGAAGGTTCAATCAGATTCGCTTCGCGAAGCTTCCTAAGGGTTTTCCTAGCCTGTCGCTCGTCGCAGCCCACGAGCGCTGCGCAAATTCCCGAACCAAAGTCCTTACCGGCAACGTGTGAAAGCTGCTTGAAGGCATTCTTAGCCCCCTTGCCTAGTTTGCGATAGGAGAGGGTGAAGGCTGCCCGAATTGCAAGGTCACCCGCTTCAAGGGCTTCGAGGATATCGCGCTGGTCGGACAATTCCGCAGCAAGGTCCGACATTCGCATATTTCGCGATGTCGAAAGTATGTTTGCGGCAATCCTTAGAGCTAGCGGTAGGTGTCCGCAAGCTGAAATGACCCTTTCGGTGGCTTCGGGGTGGGAATTGGTGATGTCTTCCCCTGTCACTCTCCTGAGAAAGTCAAGTGAGGTGCCTGAAGGGAAAATATCTAGATCTATTCGCTTAACGGCCTCTAGCCCGCTCAATTGGCTTCGGCTTGTTACCAAGACCAGTGCTGCTGTCCCGGACGGAAGCAATGGCCGTACCTGCTTCTCTGTTGCTGCATTGTCAAGGATCATGACTAGTGGGCGGTCTGCGGTGACCCGTCGATAGATGTCCAAGCGTGAGTGAGGGTCGCTTGGAATGTCTTGCTCTGGGACGCCGAGCGCCTGCAAAAAACGACCCATCACCTCTTCTGGAGGTGCGGGTTTGTCGTCGTGGCCACGTAGGTCTGCGTACAGTTCGCCGTCTGCGTACGACATACGGACCCCGTAGGCCAGATGTGTAGCTAGGCTTGTTTTGCCGACTCCGGGTTTTCCCGTGATTAATATCGCAGTACCGCTAGGCAGGTCTTCCGCAAGGCGGATCTCTTCTTCCCGGCCGGTGAAGTCGAGCACCGCTGGAGGGAGTAGTCGCGGCCGTAGATTTTCAGAAGACCCATCACCCGAAGTGCTGAGACTTATGAAGGTGGGATTCGTTAAGATCGGTGCATGCGCGTCTCCAGCGACGGCAACTGATGCTTCGCCGGCCGCATGCAGGCCACGCTGCTTCTGCATTAGGAAATCTTTCACGTGCCGTTATCGACTTCTGTTTCTACAGACGACTCTGCGTCTCCCCCGATGGCTACCGAACCGGGCGCTACCGCTGCAGTGCCCTGAGGCTGTACGGCAGCTGTCGAAGGAGTTGCGCCACGGCGCACCTGGGTCTTGATCGGTGCACGAGCAGTGCCGCCGACTGCGATCGAACCATCGCCGAGTGCGGATACAGCACTCGACTCGAGAGCCGACGAGCGGCTTAGGTGGTACTGAAGAGCGGCACCAAGCACGACCAGGACGAGAAGAGCTGTCCACCAGCCCCAGGCGGCCTCCTCAGTGGCTATGTTCGTGATAAGCCCGGTCGCGGCTGACACCACGACTGTGAGAGCTGCAGCCACTCCACGTTTGGCTACGTTAGACACCTTCTGCCCCCGAGTTCTAGGACCGAACACTCCAGCAGCGTTCTACAGCACTTGCCCTAGTTCTGGCTCTCATTCACCGAAAACGGGTGAGAGGAAACATCGTTGATCAGCCAGCGTCATAGTGAAACGACTGTGTTCCGCACTGGATCACTCCGAGTGCGGAACACAGGGGGGTGACACTGCGATGAGCTACCGCTGCGGGACCTATTCGCTTTTGGGCGCTGCCTGCTGCACGACCTCGAACGACCACACCGTGGAGCCGCTAGCAGCGGGCTTCGGTCGGTCGCTGCCGCCCTGGTGGGCCGCCTTCATGGGTCCCTCCATCCACGCCTGGAACGACTCCTCGTCACGCCACCGCGTGTACACCACGTAGTCGTCGGTGCCTTCGACCGGGCGGAGGAGTTCGAACCACTCGAAGCCGTCGGAGTTCTCAACCGCGTGGGCGCGGGAGGCGAAGCGCTTCTCAAGGGTTTCCCGCTGCTCGGCGGGGACGGTCAGTACGTTGATCTTGACTACGCTCATGCGCCCATCTTGCCGCATGTGGTGTTAGCGGAGTGTCAGCGGCATCGAGCGGAACAGTGGTACATCAGAGCCCCCGTTGCGGGCGCAGCAGCTCGAACCATTCGAAACCGTCCGAGGAGTCCACGGTCCCGGCGCGGGCGGCGAAGCGCTGCTCCAGGACCTCGCGCTGCTCGGCGGGGACGGTCAGTACGTTGATCTTCACGATGCTCATAACGACCATCGTGCCGCACGGTGCCCGAGGGGCGCAGGTCAGGGCAGGGTGCCACGGGCGTGCGGCGCCCCGCCCGGTGGCACCGGCACGGTCACGTCAGGGGCGGTGCACCGGACGCGGCGGTGGCACCGGGCGGCGTCTGCGCAGTACGAGCACCGGCGTGGGCGCCACGGCCAGGAACGCCGAGCACCTGCCCGGGAACGCCGAAGGCCCGGCCGAAGGTATCCGGCCGGGCCTTGGTGTGCCTGGGGCAGTCCGCGGATCAGGCCGCCGCGTCGGCCTTGGTCGTGCCGCGTGCCGCGCGGCGGACCTCCTGGGCCTCGGCCTCGGTTTCGACGGCCGGCGGGGAGCCGGGCAGCGGCTTGCGGGCGCTCTCCGACATCAGCAGGACGGCGATACCGCCGATCACGGCCGCCGCCATCATGTAGTAGGCGGGCATCATCTTGTTGCCGGTCGCGCCGATCAGGGCGGTGACCACCAGCGGCGTCGTACCGCCGAAGAGCGACACGGAGACGTTGAAGCCGATCGACAGGGAGCCGTAGCGGACCTTGGTCGGGAACAGCGCGGGCAGCGTGGACGGCATCGCCGCGGTGAAGGTGACCAGCAGCAGGCCCAGTGCGGCCATGCCCAGCGCGATGGCGGCCAGCGATCCCTGCCGGATCAGCAGCAGGGCGGGGATGGACAGCAGCAGGAAGCCCAGGCAGCCCGCGCCGATGATCGGACGGCGGCCGAAGCGGTCGGTGAGCCGGCCCGCGAACGGCTGGACCCCCATCATCAGGACCATGACGGCCAGCACGACCAGCAGCCCGTGCGTCTCGTCGTACTTGAGCTCCGAGGTCAGATAGCTCGGCATGTACGACAGCAGCATGTAGTCGGTGACGTTGAAGACCAGGACCAGCCCGACGCACAGCAGCAGCGCCCGCCACTGGCCGAAGATCATCTCGCGGATGCCGATCCGCTTCTCGGCCTCGCGGCGCGCCTTCTCCTGCGTCCGCGCTTCCTTCTCCAACTGCGCGAAGGCCGGGGTCTCTTCGAGCCGCATCCGCAGGTAGAGGCCGATGATGCCCATGGGGCCGGCGATCAGGAACGGGATCCGCCAGCCCCAGGACTGGAGGTCCTCGGTGGACAGCAGCGCGGTCATCAGCGTGACCAGGCCGGCGCCGCCGACGTAGCCGGCCAGGGTGCCGAACTCCAGCCAGCTGCCCAGGAATCCGCGCTTCTTGTCCGGCGCGTACTCGGCGATGAAGGTGGAGGCGCCGCCGTATTCACCACCGGTGGAGAAGCCCTGTACCAGGCGGGCGACGAGCAGCAGGATCGGTGCGCCGACGCCGATGGAGGCGTAGGACGGGATCAGGCCGATGGCGAAGGTGCCCGCCGCCATCATGATCATGGTGATCGCGAGGATCTTCTGCCGGCCGATCCGGTCACCGAGCGGCCCGAAGACCATGCCGCCGATGGGCCGCACCAGGAACGCCGCCGCGAACGCTCCGAACGTCGACAGCAACTGCGCGGTCGGGTTCCCGGACGGGAAGAAGACATGTCCGAGGGTGACCGCGATGTAGCTGTACACGCCGAAGTCGAACCACTCCATCGCATTGCCGAGCGCCGCGGCCGACACCGCGCGCTTGACCATCGCGGGGTCGACGACGGTCACCTCGCCCGATGCGTGCTGCGCGGAATCCGCGGCGTGGTCCTGCGGGGGGCCGGATGCCGCATCTGCTCGACTGCCGACGGGGTGACGGGGCCCGGGTACAACGGGGGACTGCGTCGGCACGTGCTCGCTCGCCTGCGCTCTCTTGGACGACAACATGACATCGCCCGCCATGGGGAGGCGGGCAGAACCCGTCTGACGCGACGGGCAAAGGTCGACCATAGGGGCAGACCGGAGCATCACGGACGGTGCGCGGACGACCGCGCAGTCGGCCGTATACCCGCTCCTTGCAGGGGAAACTCCCTTTCGGGAAACACTTTGGGACACCTCTTGCTGTGATCCATATCGCGAAGATCCGCTGCAACCATCGGTCCGTTGTGACGTGCGCCACGCGCCGCGGCGGGGTGTGGCCGGACAGGAGAACGGCGCGGCGGGCCGGACTGCACCGCCGCGCCGAGGTGGATCGTCGCGTTCCCTCAAGGATCAGCCATGACCGCCCGCCCCGCCACTCGGGAGCGCCCCGGCCCGGTACCCCGGCGCCGTGCACCGGGCCGCCATGGCGGCCGCCGTGCCGGCCGCCGTCTCACGGCATCCACGCCTCGTACGACATGACCTCCCCCGACTTGATCTTGAAATCCGGCTCGTCCTTGGTGAAAGTGATCTCCAGCCCCAGGAGGTCGCCGGTCCGCGGATCGAGGATCACCATCTGGCGGGTGGAGTTCGCCGCGCCGTCCGGGCCGTCGTACACATACGCCTGCCCGCGCCGGCCCAGCCGGTCGGTGACCACCCCCGCCTGCCGCAGACCGTCCGCATCGGCCAGCATCCGGACGACGGCGGCCGTCTCCCGCGGCCCCGGCGTCCACTCCTGGCGGAACGAGGAGAGCGCCGACAGGAGTTGCGGCGTCGTGCTGGTGCCGTCCGCCCCGCCGTACAGCCAGGAGAGCTGTTCGCGCAGCTCCCCGGCGTCCGTCGCGGGCTTCGTCCGGGCGGCCAGCCCGCTGTGCCGGGCCTCCGAGCCCGCCGGGTAGGTCTTGCGGTGCAGCACCTTGCCGTCGCTGACGGTCTGCCACCTGCCGTCGTTGTCGTGGATCACCGGACGGCCCGGGTGCCGCGGGTCGGTGGCCACGACCAGCTCCGAGCCGCTGCCGTCGTCGTTCCAGCTGGTGATGCGCTCCTCGGGCACGGTAACGGGGGGCGCGGCCTTCGGGCCCGACTCCATGCTCATGTACCAGCTCTGTAGGTGGCTGCCCCGCCGCGGCCCGTCCTCGCGGGCCGCCGCCCGCGCCCTGGCCTCCGCCCTGCGGGCCAGGGAGTCCAGGGACACGGACGGCGCGTCGCCGTGCAGGGGGAGGGCGACGGGCGCGGCGACGGCGGGGCTGCTGCCGGCGCCGGAGAAGGTGAGCACCAGGGCCGCGGCGGCCGCCGCCGACGCTGCGGCCAGGCCCATCAGCAGGGGGCGCCGGCGCAGCGGACGCGGGCGGCCGCGCGGCTCGGCACCGGCCGTCAGCGCCGCCAGCCGGGCCTGCGCGCATGCGGTCAGCGGACGGTCGCGCCAGGGCCCCTCGTCGGCGGAGACGGGGTCGGCCTGGCGCAGCAGCTCCAGTTCCTCAGTCATGGCGGCGGCCTCCCGCTCGGGTCGGTACGGGGTGGGGGGTGAGGGGGCGGGGGGTGGCCGCGCGCGGCGCCGGTCCCGGCGAGGGGGGTGCCTCGGGCCGTGGTGGGGGCGCGTCGGGCCGGGCGGTGCCGCGCTGACGCATCCGCTCGATCTGGGTACGGAGCCGGCCGCGCGCCCGGTGCAGTCGCATGGCCGCCGCGCTCTGACCACAGCCGAGGGTCACCGCCAGCTCCTCGATGGTCAGTTCCTCCCAGGCCGTCAGCCGCAGCACCTCCTGGTCGGCGGGGGAGAGGCGGGCCAGCGCCTCGTGCACCCAGGAGCCGGGCCGCTCGGCGTCCGGACTGTCCACGGTCTGCCGGCGGTGCGCCGCCTCGTGACTGCCGAGCCGGTGCAGCAGCCGCCGGTAACGGCTCAGCCCCCGCACCGTGTTGGCCAGAGTGTTCCGGGCCACCCCGTACAGCCAGGGCAGCGGCGCGTCGGGGAGCTCGGTGCGGCGTCTCCAGGCTATGGAGAAGACCTCCGCCACCACTTCCTCGACCTCGTGTACCTGCCCGTCCAGCCGCCGCGCCACAAAGCGGCTGACCGCCCAGTAATGCGCGCGATAGGCCTCGGCGAAGGCGTCGTCCGTGCTCATGAACCCTTGGTGTCCGGCATGGCCCCGATCTTCACACCCTCCGCGGTGATACTTGCCACCCCGTCTCATCCCCCGCGCCGGTGAGGATCGCGACGGCTCCGGACACCTACCGGGCATGAAGTTTCCCGTGAAGTGGCTGACGACCACTGACCACAAGACGATCGGCACGCTCTACCTGGTCACCGCGTTCGCCTTTTTCTGCCTCGGCGGTCTGCTGGCCCTGCTCATGCGCGCCGAACTGGCCCGCCCCGGCCTCCAGATCATGTCGAACGAGCAGTTCAACCAGGCGTTCACGATGCACGGCACGATCATGCTGCTGATGTTCGCGACGCCGCTGTTCGCCGGATTCGCGAACTGGATCATGCCGCTCCAGATCGGCGCGCCCGATGTCGCCTTTCCCCGGCTGAACATGCTCGCGTACTGGCTCTACCTCTTCGGCTCACTGATCGCCGTCGGAGGCTTTCTGACGCCGCAAGGGGCCGCCGATTTCGGCTGGTTCGCCTATGCGCCGCTTTCCGGCGCGGTGCATTCCCCCGGTATCGGTGCCGACATGTGGATCATGGGTCTGGCCTTCTCGGGCTTCGGCACGATCCTCGGTTCGGTCAACTTCATCACCACGATCATCTGCATGCGGGCGCCTGGCATGACGATGTTCCGGATGCCGATCTTCACCTGGAACGTGCTGCTGACCGGTGTGCTGGTCCTGCTCGCCTTCCCGGTGCTGGCCGCCGCGCTGTTCGCCCTGGAGGCGGACCGTAAATTCGGTGCCCATGTCTTCGATGCGGCAAATGGCGGAGCGCTGCTCTGGCAGCACCTCTTCTGGTTCTTCGGTCATCCCGAGGTGTACATCATCGCCCTGCCGTTCTTCGGCATCGTTTCCGAGGTCATTCCGGTGTTCTCCCGGAAGCCGATGTTCGGTTACATCGGTCTGATCGCGGCGACGATTTCGATTGCCGGTCTTTCGGTCACGGTCTGGGCGCACCACATGTATGTGACGGGCGGCGTGCTGTTGCCGTTCTTCTCGTTCATGACGTTCCTGATCGCGGTGCCGACGGGTGTGAAGTTCTTCAACTGGATCGGCACGATGTGGAAGGGCTCACTGTCCTTCGAGACGCCGATGCTGTGGACGATCGGCTTCCTGATCACCTTCACCTTCGGTGGTCTGACCGGTGTCATCCTGGCCTCGCCGCCGATGGACTTCCACGTCTCCGACTCGTACTTCGTCGTGGCGCACTTCCACTACGTGGTGTTCGGTACGGTCGTCTTCGCGATGTTCGCCGGCTTCCACTTCTGGTGGCCGAAGTTCACCGGCAAGATGCTGGACGAGCGGCTCGGCAAGATCACCTTCTGGACGCTGTTCGTGGGCTTCCACGGCACCTTCCTCGTCCAGCACTGGCTCGGTGCGGAAGGCATGGTGCGCCGCATCCCCGACTATCTCGCCGCCGATGGATTCACCGCCCTGAACACCGTCTCCAGCATCTTCTCCTTCCTCCTCGGACTCTCCCTCCTGCCGTTCCTCTACAACGTCTGGAAGACCGCGAAGTACGGTAAGAAGGTCGAGGTCGACGACCCCTGGGGATACGGCCGCTCGCTGGAATGGGCGACGTCCTGCCCGCCGCCGCGGCACAACTTCCGCACCCTGCCGCGCATTCGCTCCGAATCCCCGGCGTTCGATCTGCACCACCCGGAGATCGCGCACGAGATCGTCGCCATGACGGACGCCGAGAACGCCGCCGCCGCCGAAATCGGGGCACGTACGTGAGTGAGGGAATGCGGATGGGCGAAGACATGCGGAAGGCCGGCGGAGCGGGAAAGGACGGAGGGATGCGGAGGGTCGCGGAAATGCCACTGGACCAGGCCGTCAACGAGATCGAGGGATTTCTCCTCTGGGAGGCGGAGAAGGACCGGGCACGTACCCGCGCGGAGGCTTTCTGCGCCGGCCTGCCCTGGCTCACCGACACCCAGCGGCGGGAGGTGGAGCTGCGCTACTGCCAGGACCAGTGCGATACGTCCCAGGCCTACCTGGAGCGCATCGCGACCCGCAGCGCCGCTTTGCGGACCGAATACGAAGGCGTCTACCGGGCCCTGCGGCGTCGGCTGATCACCGCGCTGCTGACCGGCACGGTGGCCGTGGCGGTACTGGTGGCCATGACGGCCGTCGGGATGAGCACACGCTGAGAGGGTGACGCCCGCTCGGGGAACGGCCGCCACCCCTGGCTCAGCGGCGTGCTCAGCCGGTGACGGTGATCTGGGCGGCGGGATCGGTGGTGTCGCTCACCGTATAGGCGGCGTTGAACGTCGAGCTGGTCGAGCTGGTCGGGCAGCCGAAACCGCCCACCACCTTCACCGGCACCGACGCATTGGTGAAGGCGAGGGAGGACGGTGCGCCGTTGGTCCAGCTGCCGTTCACCGTTGCCGCCGAGGTGGGTGCGGCCGTCACCGTGCAGGACGCCAGCCCGCTGGTCTGGAGCACGAACCCGCCGACCGGGATGGTCAGTCCGGCGGTCACCGGCGTCCCGTACTGCATGGCCACGCCCCAGGTGCCGGTCGTCGTGACGGTCGCGGCGACGCCCGGCATGCTCGTCGTGCAGGAACCGTAGGTCGCCGGGGTGGTGGAACTGCTCACCGGCCCGGCCGGGTTCTGGTTACCGGGCGCCGCCGGGACCTGCCCACTGGAGACCGAGGTCTTACAGGTCACGGTCACCGAACCGGCCTTGAAGGTGGCCTTGCCGCTGAGCGTGGCAGTGAAGCCGTGACCGGCGGGGCTCACGGTCGTGGCCGGCGCGGCGGCGGACGGCGTCCCGGCCGGCTGGGCGGTCGCGGGGCTCGTCACGGCGAGCGCCAGGCCGAGCGCCGCGACGACTCCGGTTCCGGCGGTGCGTAAGGCGCGCTGACGGGGCGTACGGCGGGTGGGATGCGTCATCGTCATCGTGGTTCTCCTTCTGAGGGGTGAAGTGCCGGAGGAGAGGTACGGGCAGCGCTCCGCCCCGTACGCGGACGAAGGCGTGGGGGTACGCGTACGGGCGGACGGTGTAACGGCGGTCGGGCTTTGTGGACGCCCTAGTGCTCGCAGGGCGCGGGCGCGGTCCCGGGTGCCTCGGGGGTTTCGGGTTCCGTCGGGGTGACCGGCTGCCAGGCGAAGATCATCGAGCCGCCGAGAATCCCGATGACGGTGCCGATCAGAAAGCCGCCGAGGTTGGACATCACCAGTGCGGCCGCCGCGCACAGCACGGTGAGCACGCCCGCGAGGCCCCGGTAATACGGCGCGAACCACGCCGAGAGCCCCATCACGATCATCACCAGCCCCATCAGGACCGACGGGATACCGGCGATCCCCTGTTGCAGCATGATCTTCAGCGGTGCCAGCGGGATGGCGCAGATCTCGGCGCCGGCGACGACGGCCGCCAGACCGCCCCAGAAGGGCCGTCCCCGCCGCCAGCGCCGCCAGGTCAGAAGCATTCCTTCTTGCCCTTGGAGATCTTCATGCTCAGACCGGACAGCTTGAAGGTCCCCGCATTGGTGGCCCAGGCGGTCTGCCGCAGCTTGCTGATGCTGACGTCATCGGCCTGCTGGGCGAAGAGGTCCTGCATGCCCTGGGCGCCGTCCGGTCCCTTGTCGAGGGTGGAGGCGTCCCGGCCGATCTCGATCTGGTGGAAGGACGCGTTGCCGGAGAGCTGGGTGGCGTCCACGAACAGATCGGTGGCCTCGACGGGCGTACGGCCCGTACCGGCGCTGAGGTTGAGCGAGATATCGCCGACGACGGGCAGGTGGGTGACGACCGACTGGCACAGATGGTCCAGCTGGGCGGTCTTGATGGCGGTGACGGCGACCGGCAGGAGATCTCCCCTGGCGTTCGCGTCCACACTGCCGTATTGGGCGAAGCCGTCACCCTTGAGGCTGTCCGCGGAGACCTTGAACTGCTGTCCCGAGACGGCGAACGACGCCGCCAGTGCCCCATTGGCCAGGGCGATGCCCAGGGCGGCGGTGCCGGCGAGCGCCGGGACGGACAGCACGGCGAACTTCCGCCAGCTGATGCGTCCCGTGACAGGTCTGCCGTGTGCGTCTTTCATGGTGGTATATCCCCTTCGAAGAGCGGTGGAGCGCACTTGTCGAAACACGTGGGGGGATGCGTGGGCGCAGGGTGGCGCGTGGTGCGGAAGACGCGCGGAGGAGCCGGGGGTGAGCGCAGGGGGGAGCGTGCGGCTCGGGCGCGGGCGGTGCGAACGAACGCGCGCCGGAGGGCGAACTGCCGAGTTGTTACTGGCGAGTTGAATGTAAGTCTGCCCATGACGACTGGCAAGGTTGAGGGAGGAACTGGTTTCGGACATACCGCTGGTCCGGCTTTCTCCGGCCCGGCTTCTCGCGTACCGGGTGGCGGTCAGCGGGTACTACGGGCAGGGGCCGCCGACCATGGGGCCACGAGCCGGCGGGACGCCCACCCGCCGCGATCGGGGTGAGCGTCCCGCCCGTATGCCGGTCCGTCGCCGCTGTCGCACCCCTGCGCAGCGGCGCTGCCGTCAACCGTAGTGAACCCGGAGTTCCTTGACGCCGTTGAGCCAGGCCGAGCGAAGCCGGCGCGGGTCGCCCGCCAGAGTCATGTCGGGCATGGCGTCCGCGATGGCGCCGAAGATCAGGTTGATCTCCAGGACCGCGAGCGACTTGCCGAGGCAGAAGTGCGGGCCGCCGCCCCCGAATCCCAGATGGGGGTTGGGGTCCCGGGTGATGTCGAAGACCTCGGGGCGGTCGAACACCTCCGGGTCGTTGTTGGCGGAGGAGTAGAAGATCCCCACCCGCTGGCCCTTCTTGATCTTCGCGCCGCCCAGCTCGGTGTCCTGGGTGGCGGTGCGCTGGAAGGAGACCACCGGGGTCGCCCACCGCACGATCTCCTCGGCCGCCGTTTCGGGGCGCTCGCGCTTGTAGAGCTCCCACTGGTCGGGATGGGTGAGGAAGGCATGCATCCCGTGCGTGATCGCGTTACGCGTGGTCTCGTTGCCGGCCACCGCCAGCAGCAGCACGAAGAAGCCGAACTCGTCGGAGCCGAGGTTTCCTTCGTGCTCCGCCGCCACCAGTTGGCTGACGATGTCCTTGGCCGGGCATTCCTTGCGCACCGCGGCGAGATTCATCGCGTACGAGATCAGCTCCGTGGCCGCGTTCAGGCCGACCTCTTCGGTGATGGCCAGTTCGGGATCGTCGTACGCGACCATCTTGTTCGACCAGTCGAAGATGCGCGCCCGGTCGTCCTGGGGGATGCCGATGAGTTCCGCGATGGCCTGGAGAGGGAGTTCACAGGCGACATCGGTGACGAAATCCCCGGAGCCGTTCCGGCGCGCCTCGGCGACGATCTGCGCCGCCCGGTGGCGCAGCGCGTCCTCCAGGGCCCGTATGGAGCGCGGGGTGAAGCCGCGCTGCACGATCTGCCGGACCCGGGTGTGCTCGGGCGGGTCCATGTTCAGCATGATGAGTTTCTGTACGTCTATCTGGTCACGGGTCATGGCCGCGTTGAACCGGATGATCGAGGTGTTGAGGTTCGCGGAGAAGACCTCCGGCTTGGTGGATACCTCTTTGACGTCCTGGTGACGGGTGACGACCCAATACCCGTCGTCACCGAAGCCGGCGATGCCGTGCGGCTGGGCGTTCCACCACACGGGCGCGGTCCGCCGCAGCTGGGCGAACTCGGGGAGCGGAACGCGGGACTGGTAGACGTCGGGGTCGGTGAAGTCGAACCCATCGGGCAGCGCGGGACATGGCATCGGCGACTCCTGGTCCATCCGGCGTCTGACGGCTCATCAGATATGGGTCGCGGTGAAGGTAATAACCAGTTCTACAAGTGGCAAGGGGTGTGGCGACTCCGGTTGTGGACAAGGGGCTTGCACGCCCCTTGCGCCCCGGGGGTCGCCTCATAAGACTGTTTGTAGAACTAGAACGGGTACTAGTTCTTCTTCCGTGGGTGCCGGGACATCCGCGGACGCGAGGAGAGGACGAGTCAGTCATGGCCGCGGAACCCGTCATCGTCGAAGCAGTACGCACCCCCATCGGTAAGCGCGGAGGCGCGCTCGCCAACCTTCATCCGGCCTACCTCCTGGGGGAGACCTACCGCGAACTCCTCGCCCGTACGGGCATTCAGCCGGACTGCGTCGAACAGGTCGTGGGCGGCACCGTCACCCATGCCGGCGAGCAGTCCATGAACCCGGCCCGCAACGCCTGGCTGACGATGGGCCTCCCGTACGAGACCGCCGCCACCACCGTGGACTGTCAGTGCGGATCCTCGCAACAGGCCAACCACATGGTCGCCAACATGATCGCGGCCGGGGTCATCGACATCGGCATCGGCTGCGGCGTCGAGGCGATGTCCCGGGTGCCGCTCGGCAGCGGCTCCAAGCACGGCCCCGGCAAGCCCTGGCCCGACGAGTGGAACGTCGACCTGCCCAACCAGTTCGAAGCGGCCGAACGCATCGCCCGCAACCGGGGGCTGACCCGCGAGAACGTCGACTCGCTCGGCCTCATCTCGCAGGAGCGGGCGGCCGCTGCCTGGGCCGAGGAGCGCTTCAAACGGGAGACCTTCGCCGTCCAGGTCCCCACCACCGAGGACGAACAGGCCACGGGCCAGGGCATGTGGCGGCTGGTCGACCACGACGAGGGACTGCGCGACACCAGCATGGAGGCGCTCGGCGGCCTCAAGCCCGTGATGCCGACCGCCGTCCACACGGCGGGCAACTCCTCACAGATCTCCGACGGCGCCGCCGCGCTGATGTGGGCCTCCAAGCGCATGGCACGCGCCCTCAAACTCAAGCCACGGGCCCGCATCGTGGCCCAGGCGCTGGTCGGCGCCGATCCGCACTTCCATCTGGACGGCCCCATCGACGCCACCCGCGCGGTGCTCGGCAAAGCCGGTATGTCCCTCAAGGACATCGACCTCGTCGAGATCAACGAGGCCTTCGCCTCCGTCGTGCTCTCCTGGGCGCAGGTCTTCGAGCAGGACCTGGAGAAGGTGAATGTGAACGGCGGCGCCATCGCCCTCGGCCACCCGGTCGGCGCCACCGGCGCCCGGCTCCTCACCACCGCACTCCACGAACTCGAACGCCGGGACAAGGAATTCGCCCTGATCACCATGTGCGCGGGCGGGGCACTGGCGACGGGGACGATCATTCAGCGGCTGTAGCGGAGAAGCGGCGGCCGCACGCTCGACCGCTGCGCGAAGGGGAGGAGGGCGTTCCGGCACCCCCTCCCCAACCTGAGGAAAACCACAGTTGAGTTGGGTGGAAACCCGCATTCTGCGAGGCGGGCGATCTCCGTACCGTCGACGACATGACGAACAGATCACCGCGGCAGCGCTCCTCTTCCTCTTCCTCCTCTTCCTCAACTTGCTCTCCTGCCTCCTCCGGCACTCTTGCCTACCGCGGCTACGCCCCCTCGATGACGGACGGCCCGGACCGCGCGGTCTCGGTGCTGTACGCCTCGGCAGGCCGCGCCGCCATCGCCCCCGACTACCTCGGCCTGGGCACCGGCCCCGGACGCCATCCGTACATGGACGCCCGGTCCTCCACCTCGGCCTCCCTCGACATGCTTCGCGCAGCACACACGGCCGCACGGGATCGCGGCGCCACCCTCGGCCGCACGGTGTCCCTCACCGGCTTCTCCCAGGGCGGACAGGTGGCCATGGCACTGGGCGGTGAGCTGAACCGCGGCGCCGACCGCCGGTTCCGCCTCGGCATGCTCGCCCCGGTCGGCGGGCCGTTCGACCTCGTCGGCGAGGAACTCCCCGGCATGTTCGACGGCCGTATCGACCCCCGGGCCGCCGTCTTCTACCTCTCCTTCTTCCTCACCGCCCAGAACCGTCTGCAGCCGCTCTACGACGACCCCGCCGAAGTGTTCCGCGCCCCCTACGCCGACCGGGTCGAGGACCTGTTCGACAGCGAGCATCCAGCGGAAGAGATCGCCGGCAAGCTGCCCGAACGCCTCGAAGACCTGCTGACGGACACCTGGTACCAAAAGCTCCGGCACCCTTCCGGGGCTCTGCTGGAAATGCTCCGCGCCAATGACCGCACCTGCGACTGGAAGCCGGGCCGAGATGTGCGAATAACCCTCTACTCCGCCACCGGCGACCGGGACGTCGCCATGGAGAACACCCGCAGCTGCGGCCGGCAGTTGGCCGACCACGGAGCCAAGGCCACGGTCGTGGACCAGGGTGCCGACGCCGACCACTACAAGTCATTCCTGCGCTCGGCGCCGTCCATCGCCCGCGCACTGCCGGCCGCCCGCTGATTCGGTTCTGGGGGTGAGAGGCGTCCGGCGAGACGACCGACGATCACCGACCCAGACAGGGGCAGGGGCACGGGCATGGGCATGGGCAGGGGCAGAGGGGAGGCAGGGGCCGGGGTCGGTCACCTCACCCGGGGCGACCTCACCGGGAGGCGGCTTCTCGGGGCGGATCGGGAGTGAAGGACGCGGGGACGTCGAAGGCCGCGCGGCGGGTGGCACGGCGCAGCGCTCTGAGGACGGTGCCCCCGAGCGTGCAGGTGAGGATCACGGTGACCAGGGCTCGGGGGAGGTCCCAACCGAGGGAGGTGGCAAGGCAGTAGGCGAGATAGCGGGCCAGGTTCTGGTCGAGCGGGTCGCCAGGGACGAAGGAGACCCCTGAGGTCAGGCCGGCGATATAGGGCCAGCCCTGGAGGTTCATGACCAGGCCGTAGAGGACGGCGGAGACGGCTCCGTAGGCGGCGAGCACGGCGAGTTCACCGCGGCCGCGCAGCCGGTCGGGCCCCGGCAGCAGGCCGGCGCCCATCGACACCCACCCCATCGTCAGCATCTGGAACGGCATCCACGGGCCGACACCGCCGGTCAGCAGTGCCGACGCGAACATCGCCACCGAACCCAGTACGAACCCGAACCCGGGCCCGAGCACCCGACCCGACAACACCATCAGGAAGAACATCGGCTCGATACCGGCGGTCCCCGCGCCCAGTGGGCGCATCGCGGCCCCGGCCGCGGCCAGGACGCCGAGCATGGCGATGGCCTTGGCGTCCAGGCCGGTGTCGGCGATGGTCGCCACGACAACGGCAAGCAGCATCGGCAGCAGCGCGGCGAACAGCCAGGGCGCGTCCTTGGAATGGGCGAGCCCGGAGGCGGAGTCGGCGAGCAGCGGCCAGCCGAAGGCCATCACGCCGATGGCCGAGATCAGGGCCAGCGCGGCGATGGAGCGTGGACCGAGCCGCACGGCACGGGCCTGGCGGCCGCCGCCGGGGCGGCCAGAGCTGGGGCCGGGGCTGCCGGGGCCGGAGCCGGAATCGGCGCCCGCCCTGGTGCGGCCGGGATCGGAGACGGGTTCGGAGCCGGAGCCGGGAGCAAAGTCGGTGCCGGGATCGGAGCCGGAGCCGGGGCTGGAGGCCGGCCCGAGGCCCTCCGGGCGGGGTGGGGGCACGGTCATGCGAGGGCCTCCAGGGCACGGGCCACCTGGGGAACCGTCAGCCAGGGCAGCGGGGCAAGGACCTTGGCGACCTGCGGGGCGAAGGAAGGAGAGGAGACCACGACCTCGTCGGTGGGACCGTCGGCGACGATCTCGCCGTCGGCGAGGATGACGACGCGGTGCGCCAGTTCGGCGGCGAGTTCCACGTCATGGGTGGCCAGGACGATGGCGTGGCCCTCGGCGGCCAGGGTGCGCAGCACCTCGATCAGACGGGCCTTGGCGGCGTAGTCCAGGCCGCGGGTGGGCTCGTCGAGAAGGAGCAGTGGTGGACGGGCGGTCAGCACGACCGCGAGGGCAAGGGCGAGCCGTTGGCCCTCGGACAGATCACGGGGGTGTACGGAATCCGGGACGTCCGGCAACAGCCGGGCGACCAGAGCCCGGCAGCTGCCGGCGGGGGCGCCCGCGTCCTGGTCGGCCGCGGTGCACTCGGCGGCGACCGTATCGGCGTAGAGGAGGTCACGAGGTTCCTGCGGGACCAGCCCGACATGCCGCAGGAGGTCCCGGGGGCTGGTGCGGTGCGGGACGGCGCCACCGACCCGCACCGTGCCGGACGACGGCTGATGCATTCCGACGAGGGTGGTGAGCAGGGTGGACTTCCCCGCGCCGTTACGTCCCATCAGAGCGACCGTCTCGCCACCCCGCACGGTCAGATCCACCCCGTGCAGCACCTCGGTCCGCCCCCGGCGCACACCGAGCCCCGAGACCTCCGCGGCAGCATCCGACGCTCCCGGCGTGACCTTTGGGCTCCTCCCCGGCACCTGCGGGGGGACTCCCGTCAGCTGCTCGCGCAGGGGTGCGGCCTTGCGGCGGGCGTCGCGGACGGAGAGCGGGAGCGGGGACCAGTGGGCGAGGCGGCCGAGGGCCACGACCGGGGGGTGGACGGGGGAGACGGCCATGATGTCGGCGGGGGTGCCCATGACCGGGGGCGCGCCTGGTGAGGGAAGGAGGATGACCTGGTCGGCGTACTGGACCACGCGCTCCAGCCGGTGTTCGGCCAGCAGGACCGTGGTGCCGAGGTCATGGACCAGCCGCTGGAGGACGGAGAGCACCTCTTCCGCGGCGGCGGGGTCGAGTGCGGAGGTCGGCTCGTCCAGGACCAGGACCTTGGGGTGCGTGGTGAGGACCGAGCCGATGGCCACCCGCTGCATCTGTCCGCCCGAGAGCGTGGTGATCGCGCGGTCGCGCAGCTCGGCCAGGCCCAGCAGATCGAGAGTCTCCTCGACACGGCGGCGCATCACCTCAGGGGGGAGGCCGAGCGATTCCATGCCGTAGGCGAGTTCGTCCTCGACGGTGTCCGTGACGAAGTGCGCCAGTGGGTCCTGGCCCACGGTGCCGACGACATCGGCCAGTTCGCGTGGTTTGTGGGTGCGGGTGTCCCGGCCGTCGACGGTGACCCGGCCGTGCAGGGTGCCGCCGGTGAAGTGCGGGACGAGGCCGCACACGGCGTTCAGGACGGTGGACTTGCCGACACCGGAGGGGCCGACCAGGAGACACAGTTCGCCCTCGGGGACGGTCAGGTCGACGCCCTGGACGGCGGGCGCCGTGGCATCGCCGTAGGTGACCGAGACCTGCTCGAACCGGATCACGGGGTGGGCTCCTTCGTACACGGATCGACATCAGAGGTACGGCGACGCTCACGGGACGCAGCACGGGATCCGGCCCGGTCCGTGCTCGCCGGGAGCGGGGCGACGAACGCGGGCAGCAGCCCCACGAGAACGGAAACGGCCGGCCAGAGAGGGAGAACGGGGGTGGTGAGCGGGACGGCGGGCGGATGCAGCGCGGCCGGCGCGTAGTCGTTCGCCCAGATCATCAGGGCGGCGACGGCCATGCCGGAGCCCGCGACCAGCCAGGCGCGGGTGCCCCACCGCTCGGGCCGGTAGCGGCTGCGCACCGAGCGGCGGCCACCGAGCCACAGCCCGGCGAGCGCCGCCGCCAGCCCGGCGAGCAGCAGCGGCAGCCCGTAGCCGCCGCCGGTGTCCCCCAACAAGCCGTAGGTTCCGGCGCAGACGCCGAGCAGCCCGCCGAGGGTGAGCACGGACGTGAGGCGGCGTACAGCGGGCGGTACTTGGGCGCTGCGGCCGTAGCCGCGTGCGTCCATGGCCGCGGCCAGCGCCACCGAGCGCTCCAGCGCGCCCTCCAGCACCGGCAGCCCGACCTGGAGGAGCGCCTTGAAGCCGCGGTCGGGGCGCCCGCGCAGCCGGCGGGCGGCGCGCAGCCGCTGGACGTCGGCGACCAGGTTCGGGGCGAAGGTCATCGCCACGACGACTGCGACGCCCGCCTCATAGAGCGCACCGGGCAGGGACTTCAGGAGCCGGGCCGGATTGGCGAGCGCGTTGGCGGCGCCCACACAGATGAGGAGAGTGGCCAGTTTGAGTCCGTCGTACAGGGCGAAGACCATGCCCTCCGCGGTGACCCGGCCGCCGATCCGGACGCCCTTCGCCCAGTCCGGCAGCGGTACTTCGGGCAACGTGACGAGGGTGTGCGTACCGGGGATCGGCGAGCCGAGGAAGAAGGCGAAGACCAGCCGGATGACGATCACGACCAGCCCGAGCTTGACGAAAGCGCCGTACGAGCGGGCCCACGGCGCGTCCGTACGACGCGCCGCGACGGCATACCCGGCCACCCCCACCAGCAGCCCCAGCAGCAGCGGGTTAGTGGTGCGGGAGGCCGCGGTGGCCAGGCCCAGCGCCCACAGCCACCAGGCGCCGGCGTGCAGCGCGGTGGTACGGGTCGCCTGCGGGGCGCTCATCCGCGTCGGCGGCGTGCCTGCCACACCGCTGCCGCACCCAGGGCCACGACGGCCGCGGCCCCGCCGAGCAGTCCGGCGGACGGCCCGCCGTCGCCGCTTCCACCGCCCCCGCCGTCCCCGTCGGCACGGTCCTCCGCCGCTCCCGCGGACGGCGCAGCGGAGGACGCGGACCCCTTCGCCCCGTCCTTCGACCCGTTCACCGCCTCCGCGCATCCCGCCTTCGGGTAGCCGGCGATGGCACACAGCAAGGCGTTGGCGTCGTAGCGCAGCGGCCGGGCGACCGCCGCCAGCGCCTCGCCCGCCGAGGCGTCCTCCGGCACCTGCGCACACTCCGTCCTGGCCTTCGGCGGCCGCTCGCCGCCGGGCGCGTCCGCCGCGGTGCCGAAGTCCAGCACGATGCCGATCCGCTTGCGGCCGTCCTTGGCCGGGGTGTCGCGGCAGATCGCGTCGAAGTCGGCGGCCGGGCGCGGCTTACCGGCCCCGGCGGAGTCCGCGCCGACGGTGAAGCGGAAGCCCTCGACCGCGCCGTCGGCCGGCCGCTGGGTGGCCGGCCCCTCGGTGGCATACGCCCAGGAGCCGCCCTTGCCGTCCCAGAACGACCAGTAGCGGTACTCCTGCGCCTGCGCGGGCCCGGCTGCCAGGCCGGTGACCGTACCGGCCAGCAGCACGGCGCCGGCGATCCTGGTACGCCGCATCAGAGCTGATTCTTCTTACGGCTGCTCAGCAGGAACCCGATACCGGCGCCGATGGCGAGGCCGACGCCGATGACCCACCACACCCCGATGCCGCCACCGTCCGCGGCGTCGTCGGCGTCCCTGGTGTCCTTCTGCGCCGCGGCGGCCGGCTTGGGGCCGGTGGCGTTGAGCGCGGCCACCAGGTCGGTGCCGCCGAAGGAGCGCGGGTCGGTGCCGGTGGCGTGCGCGGCCAGCACCAGCTGGGCGTACGCGGCGGGCCCGTTCTGCTTGGCCCAGTCCGTGGCGTTCTTTTCCAGCCACTTCAGCGGCTTCGCGGCAGCGGCACCGTGCCCGCCGGCCGCCAGCGCCACGACAGCGTCGGCGGTGTTGCCGACATCGGGCTGCTTCTCGGCGCCCGGCATCGCGGAGAGCAGATGCTGCCCGTTCTTGTCGAGCTGCGCGACGAGGTAGGCGCCACCGCCCGCCGCGGCCCGCTCCGGATCGTCCTTCTTCGCGTCCCCGCCGTCCTTGCAGCTCAGTGGCTTCACCGGGGTGTCCGACCGCTGGTCCGCGGGCGCCACGACAAAGCCCTTGCCGAGCGCTCCGGTCGCGGCCGCCGCGGTGGCGTCGGCGTTCGGGGCGGCACCCTTGAGCTGGAAGGTGAACGCGCCGCGCTCGCCCTCCTTCGCGTCACAGCCCAGCTGGAAGGTGAGCAGCCCGTCGTACGGGGTCTTGCCGCCCTTCTTCGAGGTCACCGACTGCGGCTTCTCGCCCGCCGCCGCGAGTGCGCCGATGACCACGGACGTGGAGTTGGCGTCGCTGGGCGAACCGGGCATCGAGCTCCAGCCGCCGTCGTCGTTCTGCACCGACTTCAGCCAGCCCACGGCCTTCTTCACGGTGTCGCTGTGCCCGCCGAGCGCGGCCAGCGCCTGCACCGCGGCGGCCGTCTGGTTGGTGTCCCGCATGGTCTTGGCGTCACAGGGCTTGCCGGGCTCGGCGCGGAAGGCGGTGAACGCGCCGTCGGCGCACTGCTGCCCGACCAGCCAGCGCACACCGGACGCGGCCGGCCGCACCCCCACCGTGTCCTGCGCCAGCAGCGCGAGCGACTGCCGCCACACCCCGTCGTACTGCGGATCCTTGGTGCCGTACAGGCCGTCCGGCAGCTTCTTGGGGGACGCGGACGCGTCGGCGGCGTCGGCGTACGCGGCGGGGGCAGCGGCCGCGCCCAGCACCGCCACGGCCGCCAGCGCCGTGGCGGCGCGGCGCGCCAGGAAGGCGACGGGGTGCGTCAGGGGGGCCTGGTGAGCCATGGAAGCCATGGGGGCCATCGGGTCGGTGCCTCTCGGGTCGGGTCGCGGCGATGGACGCAGCCGCGCTCGGCCGACCGCCCGCGCGACGATCCCCTTGGATCGCGGACGCGGTGGCACCGGGCTCAGCTCCGTATACCTCGACGGTGCCGCGCACCGGCCGTCCCTGTGGCGGACGGTTCCGGTGGCGGGAGCCTTGGTCGTGCCCCCTCGGGTGCTCCGGCTCGTACGGCCGTCCTTCCGGCCAGTCGGCGCGGTACGGGCGGGCCGTCCTCACGGTTGCGGGTCAGCGCCGGATTTCCACCGGCTTCCCCCGATCGGGTACGGATGAAGTTGTCCCGCACACCTTAACCGGCACCCGACGGGCGCTCGCTCGCACGTACGAGCCGACAAAATCCGGCACGAGCCGGGCGGAGCGGCGCGCGAGCCGCGCACGGGGCGGGCGCCCCGGCGCCGGGCACGGGCGGGATCCAGGCACGGGCGGGACGGACGGGAGCCTCGTACCGGCGGGACGGATGGGATCCGGGCACGAGCGGACCGGAAGCCGGTCACCGAACCGGCTGCCCACCGGCCGACCGTGCCCCGACCGTGCCCCCGACCGCGCCCCGGACTCCCCTCCCGCCCGCGGCCCCCGGCACACAGCGGCAACAAGCCGGACCAACCGGGACAGCGGCAACGCGAGAAGGCCGCCCCCTCACACCGCCTGATACCGCACCGGATCCGACCCCGGCACCCACTCCGCACGCCCCTGCTTCACCAGACGGCGCAGATGGGCCTCGGCCTCCGAGACAGCGATATTGCGGGAGCCGTAAGGGATCTGCTCCCACGGGCGGTTCCACTCCATGGCCATGGCGAGCTGCCAGACGGTGCGCGGTTCCTGGAGCAGGGTTTTGAGCTGGGCCAGCCGCTCTTCGTGGTGGGCGATGAGATCGCGCACCCGGCCGCCGGCGTCGGTGAAGGCGTGCTGGTGGGCGGGCAGTACCTCGGCGGGGGCGAGCCGGGCGACGCGTTCGAGGGAGTCGAGATAGTCGCCCAAGGGGTCGGCGTCCTCCCCGGAGCTCTCCATGCCGTGCGGGCCGGGCGGACTCCCCTCCGCGTCCGGGGCCTCGTACAGGCCGATGTGCGGGGTGATGCCGGGCAGGAGGTGGTCGCCGGAGAACAGCCGGCCGAAGCCGGGCGTCCGCGCCGAGGGGTGCTCCTCCTCCAGGTGGAGGCACACATGGCCGGGGGTGTGGCCGGGCGTCCAGATGGCGCGTACCCGGCGTCCCGGCAGGTCGAGAAGTTCGCCGGGGTCGATGCCGCGGTCCGGCAGCGCGGCCTGCCGACCGGGCAGTTTCCGGCCGTTCCCTGTGGCGCGGGCCTTCCGCAGGGGCGCCAGATGGTCGTCCGGTGCGCCCGCCGCCGTGAGCTTGGCGAGCAGGTAATCGAGCCACTGGCCCGGTTCGGCCGCGCGGGTGCGGCGGACCACCGCGGTGTCGGCGGCGTGCATCGCGATCCAGGCGCCGGAGGCCTCCCGGACCTTGGCGGACAGACCGTGGTGGTCGGGGTGGTGATGGGTGATCAGGACGCCGTGCAGGTCGGTGAGGGCGAACCCGCAGGCGGTGACGCCGGCGACGAGGGTGTCCCAGGAATCCGGGTCGTCCCAGCCGGTGTCGATGAGCACCGGCCCGCGGTCGGTCTCCAGGAGGTGGACGAGGGTGTGGCCGAGGGGGTTGTCCGGGATGGGAACGGCGATGCTCCACACCCCGCCCTTGTGGTCGGTCACCTGCGCGGTCATCCCGGTCCCCTCTCGGTGTGGCATACACCCGGTACCCGGCCTCACTATAACTAGAACTGGTTTCAAAGCGGCTTGAAGTATCCGGTCCGGCAGGGCGAGTTGGGATTCGGTCGGTGTCGTGGACTCCTCCAAGTAGAACTGGTATCAGTTCCTGAAGTGAGTGGCCTGATGCCTCGTCAGCAACCGCGCCCGAGGCACCTCGGCAACAGCAGCGAGCCGGCAACGACAGCGAACCGGCAACGACAGCGAACCGGCAGGGACCGCCGGACAGGCGGCCGACCCGCAGGAGGCGGCAGCGATGAGCGACCTCGTCGAGCACGGAAAGCTCTACATAGGCGGTGAGTGGGTCGATCCGGCCGGCCGGGACACGATCGAGGTCGTCTCGCCGCACACCGAACAGGTCATCGGCCGGGTGCCGCACGCCTCGCGGGCCGATGTCGACCGTGCGGTGGCCACGGCCCGTACGTCCTTCGCGTCCGGGGTGTGGGCGAACGCCCCGCTGGCGGACCGGATCGCGGTGGTGACCCGTATCAAGGACGCCTTCGCGGCCCGCAGCGAGGAGATCGCCAGGGTCATCAGCGCGGAGAACGGCACCCCGTTCACCTCCGGCGTCATGGTGCAGTCGCTGGCCGCGATGCTGGTGTGGGACGCGGCGCTCACGGTGGCCCGCGACTTCCCGTTCGAGGAGCGGCGGGGCGGGGTGCTGGGCCCGCTGCTGGTGCGGCGGGAACCGGCCGGGGTGGTCGCGGCCGTGGTGCCGTGGAACGTCCCGCAGTTCACCGCCGCCGCCAAGCTCGCGCCGGCGCTGCTGGCCGGCTGCTCGGTGGTGCTGAAGGTGTCACCGGAGACCCCGCTGGACGCGTATCTGCTCGCGGAGATCGCGACGGAGGCCGGGCTGCCGGCGGGGGTGCTGTCGATCCTGCCGGCGGACCGCGAGGTGAGCGAGTACCTGGTCGGGCACCCCGGCGTGGACAAGGTGTCGTTCACCGGCTCGGTGGCGGCCGGCAAGCGGGTCATGGAGGTCGCGGCCCGCAACCTCAGCCGGGTCACGCTGGAGCTCGGCGGCAAGTCCGCGGCGGTGATCCTGCCGGACGCGGATCTGGACGCGGCGGTGGCCGGTATCGTGCCGTTCGCCTGGATGATCAACGGCCAGGCGTGTGTGGCCCAGACGCGGATCCTCGCCCCGCGCAGCCACTATGACGAGATCGCCGAGCGGTTCACCGCGGCGGCCTCGGCGCTCACCGTCGGCGACCCGCTGGATCCGGCCACCGAAGTCGGCCCGCTGGTCGCCCGCCGTCAGCAGCAGCGCTCGCTGGACTACATCGCGCTCGGACAGCAGGAGGGCGCCAAGGTGCTGACCGGCGGCGGCCGCCCCAAGGGACAGACCACGGGCTGGTACGTCGAACCGACCCTCTTCGGCGAGGTCGCCAACTCCATGCGGATCGCCCGTGAGGAGATCTTCGGCCCGGTCATCTGTCTGCTGCCGTACGACGACGAGGCGGAGGCGGTACGGATCGCCAACGACTCCGACTACGGGCTCTCCGGCTCGGTGTGGACGGCCGAGGTCGACCACGGCATCGAGATCGCCCGGCAGGTGCGCACCGGTACGTACTCGGTGAACACCTTCAGCATCGACATGCTCGGCCCGTTCGGCGGCTACAAGAACTCCGGCATCGGGCGGGAGTTCGGCCCCGAGGGCTTCGGTGAATACCTGGAGCACAAGATGATCCATCTGCCGGCGGGTGCCTGATGGGGGACCGCTGGCGGGTGGTGGTGGACCGGAACGTCTGCATCGGGTCGGGGATGTGTGCCGCGGCGGCGCCGGACGGCTTCCGCCTCGACTCGGCGCGGCAGTCGCATCCGGCGGCGCCGGAGACGGACGCCGCCGAGAGCGTGCTGGCCGCGGCCGAGGGGTGCCCCGTGGAAGCGATCACCCTCACCGTGGCCGACAGCGGCGAGGCGGTGTTCCCACCGGAGGAATGAGCGACGGCGGCACGGCCCCCAGCCCCCGGCCTCAGCGCTCCCGTTCCCCTGAAGTGACCTCGATCAGGCGGCACACCGTCTCGATGTCTATCTTCACCTGGGCGATCGAGGCGCGGCCCGACAGCCAGGTGATCAGGGCCGAGTGCCAGGTGTGCTCGATGACGCGGACCGCGGAGAGCTGCTCGGGGGTGGCGGGGCCGTCCAGGCCCATCGCGTCGAGGATGATCGCGGTGGTCAGCCGGGAGACGGTGTCCACCTCGGGGCTGACGGAGCGGTCCGCGAAGGTCAGTGCGCGCACCATCGCGTCCGCGAGATGCGGCTCGCGCTGGAGTGCGCGGAACGCCCGCATCAGGGTCTGGGCCACCCGCGCGCCCGGGTCCTGCTCCGACGGCGGGCGCTTGCGCAGCGTCTCGTGCATGTGCTGGAGCTGGTCCTGCATGGTGGCGACCAGCAGATGCACCTTGGAGGGGAAGTAGCGGTAGAGGGTGCCGAGCGCGACGCCCGAGGACTCGGCGACCTCGCGCATCTGCACGGCGTCGAAGCCACCACGGGACGCCAGCTTGGCGCTGGTGTGCAGGATGCGGCGGCGCCGGGCCTCCTGACGCTCGGTCAGGGGGGGACTCGCGGGAAGGGTCGGTCTGGCCGCCTTGGATTCCGTAGTCATATTTCCCATTCCGTGGCATTCCGTCCGCGATGCGGCGAGTGCCGGTGGTGTGCTCGGCACAGCATGGCAGGGGGGCGGGTGGTGGCGCGAATCACCTGGTGTGGCTCTTTTCGCTTCGTTCTCGGCCGGTAGATTCGAAGCTCGGTGAACTGATCAGTAGCCAATCAGTTCTGAAACTTGTTCTAGATTACCGCCAGCGGTTACGCTCCGGCGAAAGTCCAGTGAGAAGGGGGCCGAGCGTGACCGCAGAGGCCGTCCAGGCAGCCGTGCCTCGCCCCGCAGAGGGCTCCCCGGCCTCCGCCCCGACGAACGGCGAGCGTCCCCTGCGGATCGCGATGCTCACGTATAAGGGGAACCCGTTCTGCGGTGGACAGGGCGTCTACGTACGGCACCTCTCCCGCGAACTGGCCCGCCTCGGCCACTCCGTCGAGGTCATCGGCGCCCAGCCCTATCCCGTCGTCGACGACGGGGTGACCCTGACCGAGCTGCCCAGCCTGGACCTCTACCGTCAGCCGGACCCGTTCCGTACGCCGAAGCGCGGCGAGTACCGCGACTGGATCGACGCCCTCGAGGTCGGCACGATGTGGACCGGCGGCTTCCCCGAGCCGCTGACGTTCTCGCTGCGGGCCCGGCGCCATCTCGCCGCCCGCAGCGGCCAGTTCGATGTCGTCCACGACAACCAGACCCTCGGCTACGGCCTGCTCGGCGGCCCCGGCGCCCTCGGCGCCCCGCTGGTCACCACGATCCACCATCCCATCACCGTCGACCGCCGGCTCGACCTGGCGGCCGCCGGCGGCTGGAAGCGCCGGGCCTCCGTCCGCCGCTGGTACGGCTTCACCCGGATGCAGAAGCGCGTCGCCCGGCGGCTGCCGTCCGTGCTGACCGTCTCCGGCTCCTCTCGCCAGGAGATCGTCGATGACCTCGGGGTGGCCGCCGACCGGATCCATGTGGTGCATATCGGCGCCGACACGGACTTGTTCTCGCCGGATGCCTCGGTGCCCGAGGTGCCCGGCCGGATCGTCACCACCTCCAGCGCGGATGTCCCCCTCAAGGGGCTGATCCACCTCGTCGAGGCGCTCGCCAAGGTGCGCACCGAACAGCCCGACGCGCATCTGGTGGTCGTCGGCAAGCGTGCCGACGACGGGCCGGTCGCCGCCGCCATCGAGCGGCTCGGTCTGTCCGGTGCCATCGAGTTCGTCAAGGGCATCAGCGACCCCGAACTCGTCGACCTGGTGCGCAGCGCCCAGATCGCCTGTGTCCCCTCGCTCTACGAGGGCTTCTCGCTGCCCGCCGCCGAAGCGATGGCCACCGGCACGCCGTTGCTGGCCACCACCGGCGGCGCCATCCCCGAGGTCGCCGGCCCGGATGGCGAGACCTGTCTCGCGGTGCCCCCGGGTGACGCAGATGCGCTGGCGGGCGGGCTGCTCCGTCTCCTGGGCGACGAGACGCTGCGCCGCCGGCTCGGCGCGGCCGGACGGGAGCGGGTGCTGGCCCGCTTCACCTGGCGGCAGGCCGCCCTCGGCACCGCCGAGCGCTACCGCGAGGCCATCGCCCTCCAGAGAGGCCGGGCCGGCGCCCGTACCCTCCCCGGGGCAGCGTCCGGCGGGGCCGCCGGCACCGCGACCGCGCCGAGTGCCGCCGGGCACGTCTAACCGAACGCCACCCCCTAGTGGCCCGACCGGCCCGTACCTTTTTCCGCAGCCACCACCGCCACCAACCGCCGGACGAAAGCAGAACGCCGTGCTGACCGTCGACTTTTCCCGCTTCCCGCTCGCTCCGGGCGACCGTGTGCTCGACCTGGGGTGCGGCGCCGGCCGGCATGCCTTCGAGTGCTACCGGCGCGGCGCGCAGGTCGTCGCCCTCGACCAGAACGGCGAGGAGATCCGCGAGGTCGCCAAGTGGTTCGCCGCGATGGAGGAGGCGGGTGAGGCCCCGGCGGGTGCCTCCGCCACCGCCATGGAAGGCGATGCGCTGAACCTGCCGTTCCCCGACGACAGTTTCGATGTCGTGATCATCTCCGAGGTGATGGAGCACATCCCGGACGACAAGGGCGTGCTCGCCGAGATGGTCCGGGTGCTGCGCCCCGGCGGACGGATCGCGGTCACCGTGCCCCGTTACGGCCCCGAGAAGGTCTGCTGGACGCTCAGCGACGCCTATCACGAGGTCGAGGGCGGCCATATCCGCATCTACCGCGGCGACGAGCTGCTGGGCAAGATGCGGGAGGCCGGTCTGGAGCCCTACGGCACGCACCACGCGCACGGGCTGCACAGCCCCTACTGGTGGCTGAAGTGCGCCTTCGGGGTGGACAACGACAAGGCACTGCCGGTGCAGGCGTACCACAAGCTGCTGGTCTGGGACATCATGAAGAAGCCGCTGGCCACCCGGCTCGCCGAGCGGGCGCTGAACCCCGTCATCGGCAAGAGCTTCGTCGTCTACGCCACGAAGCCGCATCTGCCGCAGGCGGCCGCCGCCGAGCCGGCCGCCGCCGAGGCGGGCGAGTCCGCCGCCCCCGCCACCCCGGCCGCCGAGCCGGCGGCCGGTACCGCAGCGAAGGCCCGCAAGGCCGCACCGGGCACCAAGTCCGGCGCCAAGGCCCCCGCCAAGGCCCCCGCCAAGTCCGGTGCCAAGCCCGCCGCCAAGCGCTCCTCCGGGGCCGCCAAGTGACAAGTCCCGGGCGTACCGAACGCCTCGTCCTGCCGGGGGTGCTCACCGCCGAGGATGCCGCCCACACGGTGGCCGGCATCCTGGCGACCCAGCGGACGGACGGCGCGATCCCCTGGTTCCGGGGCCACCACCTCGATCCGTGGGACCACACCGAGGCCGCCATGGCCCTGGACGCGGCCGGCGAACACGAGCGTGCCGAGGCCGCGTACGACTGGCTGGTGCGGCATCAGAACCCGGACGGGTCCTGGTACGCGGCCTACGCCGACGGCGACGCCGGGGAACCCACCGACCGCGGCCGGGAGACCAACTTCTGCGCCTATCTCGCGGTCGGCGTCTGGCACCACTTCCTGTCCACCGGCGACGAGACCTTTCTCGACCGCATGTGGCCCGCGGTGCATGCCGCGACCGAGTACGTCCTGGAGCTCCAGCAGCCCGGCGGCGAGATCGGCTGGAAGCGCGAGGACGACGGCACACCCGTCAACGACGCGCTGCTGACCGGCTCGTCCTCCATCTACCAGGCGCTGCGCTGTGCGCTGGCGCTCGCCGAGCAGCGCGAGGAGCCGCAGCCGGACTGGGAGCTGGCCGTCGGCCGCCTCGGCCATGCGATACGCAGCCACCCCGAGCGGTTCCTGGACAAGTCCCGCTACTCCATGGACTGGTACTACCCGATCCTCGGCGGCGCGGTCCGCGGTGCGCAGGCCCGTGAGCGCATCGACGCGGACTGGGAGCGGTTCGTCGTGCCCGGTCTGGGCGTGCGCTGTGTGCTGCCCAACCCCTGGGTCACCGGCGGCGAGAGCGCGGAACTGGCGCTCGCCCTGTGGGCGATGGGGGAGTCCGAGCGGGCCGTACAGATCCTCAAGTGGATGCAGCACCTCCGCGCCGAGGACGGGATGTACTGGACCGGGTACGTCTTCGACGACGACGCGATCTGGCCACAGGAGCGCACCTCCTGGACCGCCGGTTCGCTGCTGCTCGCGGTGGCCGCCCTGGGCGGCGACGAGGCCACCACCACGGTGTTCGGGGGCGAGCACCTGCCGACGGGGCTCGATCCGGACTGCTGCCGGTAGGCCGGCGACCGTCAGCGCACCCGGCCGGGCATCGGCAGCCGTCCCGTAAGGGCTGCTGCCGGTGGGCCCGCGGCCCGTACGGACCATCCCGTACGGACCATCCCGTATCCACCGCGCCGACGCCGCACTCACCGCCGGGGCCGCCTTCGACGTCCCGCCCGAGGTCGCCGCCGACTGCCTGGAGGAATGGCTCCAGTTGTGCGCCCTGCCCGAGGTGACGGCGGAGCGCGGCGAGCGGCTCTTCGGCCCCGGCCGCACCCTGCACTTCCACGCCACCGACACCCCGCCCGAGCTGAACGCCGAGTGGCTCGTGGACCTCACCGGCGAGCGGCTCGTCCACCGCCGCGCCCACGAGAAGGCCGCGGTCGCGGTGCGCGGCCCGCTCACCGACCTCCTCGCGGTGCTCTACCGCAGGCTGCCCGCCGACAGCGACCGGGTCGAGGTGCTGGGTGAGCGCGCACTGCTCGACGGGTGGCTGGAGTGGGCCTCGTTCCGGTGAGCCGCCCGCGGCCGTCAGGAGTTGAGCTCGGCCAGGACCCGTAGCGTGTCCGGGTCGGGGGCGGTGACCAGCAGGTCGGTGACCGGTCCTGAGCGCCACAACTCCAGCCGCTCCGCGATCCGTTCGCGCGGGCCGACCAGCGAGATCTCATCGGCGAAGGCGTCCGGAACGGCCTGCACCGCCTCCTGTCTGCGGCCTTCGAGGAAGAGTTGCTGCACCCGGCGGGCCTCCTCCTCGAAGCCCATCCTGGCCATCAGGTCGGCGTGGAAGTTCCTGGCCGCGTGCCCCATCCCGCCGATGTAGAAGCCGAGCATCGCCTTGACCGGAAGCAGCCCCTCGGCGATGTCGTCGCAGACCACGGCGCGGGCCATGGGGGCGATGAGAAAGCCGTCCGGGGCCTCGGACAGGGACGCCTGGTAGACGTCGGTGCGGCCCGGCGACCAGTACAGCGGCAGCCAGCCGTCGGCGATCCGGGTCGTCTGGGCGATGTTCTTGGGCCCCTCCGCGCCGAGCAGGAGGGGGAGTCCGGGCCGCAGTGGGTGGGTGATGGGCTTGAGCGGCTTGCCCAGGCCGGTGCCGTCCGCGCCGCGGTAGGGATGCGGGTGGAAGGCCCCGTCCGACTCCACCGGCCCTTCCCGGCGCAGCACTTGGCGGATCACGTCCACGTATTCGCGGGTGGCGGTCAGCGGGCTCCTGGGGAACGGCCGGCCGTACCACCCCTCGACGACCTGCGGTCCGGACAGCCCCAGGCCCAGCAGCACCCGGCCGCCGGAGAGATGGTCGAGGGTGAGGGCGTGCATCGCGGTGGCGGTGGGGGTGCGGGCCGCCATCTGCGCGATCCCGGTGCCCAGTCTGATCCGGGTGGTGTGGGCGGCGATCCAGGTGAGCGCGGTGAAGGCGTCCGACCCCCAGGCCTCAGCGGTCCACACCGAGTCATAGCCCAGCCGCTCGGCCGCGCGGGCGAGTTCGAGGTGCCGGGGGTCCGGGCCGCGGCCCCAGTAGCCCAGTGCCAGTCCGAGTCGCATACCGATCGCCCCTCTCCGGCGGACGGTGACCTGCGAATCTGACGATAGGTCAGATCGGTGTCGGGAACTGTACGGCCCGGCCACCGGCAGCGCAACGGCCCCCCGCCCGCAGGGGCGAGGGGCCGCGAAAGGACCGCTGTGCGTCCGGCGTCAGCCGCGCTGGATGCCGGTGGTGTCCTGGAGGACGCCGCGCCGGCCGTCCTGGGTCTGCGCGATCAGAGCCGCACCGCGCTGCTCCACCGCCAGGTACCAGGTGCCGGGCGCCAGTTCGGCGATCGGCGCCGGGGCGCCGTCCTCGCCGTACAGCGGGCGCGCGACGGGCACCGCGAACCAGAACGGCGCGAAGTCCGCCGGGGCACCGGCCGCCGCGGTGGCACCCGCCGGGCCGCCGGCCGTGGCGTCCACCGGCGCCTGCTGGCCGTGCGGCTGGCCGCCCTGGGGCTGCGGCTGGCCGCCCTGGGGCTGCTGGGCGCCCGGGTAGCCGTAGCCCTGGCTCGCCTGCTGCTGGGCGCCGGGGTAGCCGTAACCCGGGTTGGGGCCCGCCCCGTAGGGGGTGGCGGGCTGCTGCGGCTTCGGGGCGCCGATCAGGGCGGCCTTGAGCGGCGGGAGGAGCGGGGTGGCGATGGCGCCACCGGCCAGGATCAGGGCGGCGATCAGGCCGATGATCTGGCCTGCGCCGGCGCTCGGGGCGCCGATGAGGACCCAGAGCGCCGTCCACGCCACGAAGACGGTGAGGGCGACGCCGAACTGGCCGAGGTCGAGACCGGCGATCTTGCGCGCCTGCTGCTGCGGCAGCGCACGGCTGACGACGATGATCGCCGCGCCGATCACCCCGGCCAGGTACACGCTCATCAGGGCCGCCACCGAGTCCCAGGCGTTGATGCTGCTGTAGCTCTGGGCTTCGCAGTACTTGGCGAGCGGTCCGGAGCAGTCCTGGCTGCCGGTGGAAGGGAGGAACGAGGCGATGAACAGCAACACCGCTGCTCCGATCACCACGCCGTCGCCTCGAGTGAGGGAGCGGATGTTCACGTAAGGGTCCTTTGTCGGTTTCGTGGGTCCGGTCGTCGCTGTCGCGGTGCGCGCAGTGCGAGGCACGGCGGTGGCCACCCATCGTAAAGGGGAACCGGTCGCCGAATCCGGCGGCCCGTCGTGTTCGTTTCCGCGCGCTATCGGTACGCCGTCCCGGATCCGGTATCGGAGGGGTTCCGGAGCCGGGTTCGACGGTCCGGTCAGTGCGTCAAGAAGTCCGTAATGCCCTCGGTGATCCCACGGGCCGCCTTTTGACGCCAGCGCGCATCGGTCAATTGCGCGGCGTCCTTCGGGTCGCGCATATTGCCGCACTCGATGAACACCTTCGGCACCGTGGAGAGGTTGAGGCCGCCGAGATCGGAGCGCTTGTCGAGCCCGCTGCCGCCGCCGATGTAATTCGACGCCGCACTTCCGGTGACCGTGCGGAACCGGCCGACCAGCCGCTCGCCCAACTGCCGCGAGGGCCCGACGATCTTGGTGGTGTCGGCCGGGCCCGCCGTGACGCGGGCGGGCAGGATGACATGGAAGCCGCGATTGCCGGCGCCCGAGCCATCGGCGTGCAGGGACAGCGCGGCATCGGCGTGCGCCGTGTTGCCGATCTCCGCGCGCTCGTCGACGCACGGCCCGTAGGGGCGGTCGCCGTTCTGGGTGAGGACGACCTTGGCGCCCTGCTCCTGGAGGAGCGTGCGGGCCCGCCGGGCGAGGTCCAGGGTGAAGGACGCCTCGGCGTATCCGTCGTTGGTGGCGGTGCCGGTGGTGTCGCACTCCTTGCGGTCGTTGCCGATGTCCACCTGCCGGGCGATCTCCCGGCCGTGCTCGCTGTTGTGCGGATTGTGGCCGGGGTCGAGCACCACGACCTTGCCCTTGAGGCTGTCGCGCGGGCTGTCGCCCTTGGAGCCCTTCCCGGGGGTGGGGCCGTCGCCGGACCCGGTCGCGCCGCCGGAGGCGCTCTCCGCCGGGCCGCCCGGTGCGGGCTGCCCGGCTCCGGGCCCGTCGTGGCCCGACGAGCGCCAGGCCAGCCAGCCGCCCAGGCCGGCGACGACTACGGCGGCCAGCACGACGAGGAGGGTGCCGCGCAGGCGGCGGTGCGAGGGGAGAGAACTGCCGTTCGACACGTCCGCGATCGTAGCCCGCTCAGATGCCCGCCCCGGTGCGCCGCAGGACATGCAGCGACCCATGGGCCGAGATCTCGGTGAACGCGCCGGACTCCAGGGCCCTGCGGTAGATGCGGTACGGGGCCTGGCCGCCGTCCGCCGGGTCCGCGAAGACATCGTGGATGACCAGCAGCCCGCCGGGCGCGAGATGCGGCGCCCAGCCCTCGTAGTCGGCGGTGGCGTGCTCGTCGGTGTGCCCGCCGTCGATGAAGACCAGACCCACCGGGGCCTGCCAGACGGCCGCGGCCTGCGGCGACCGGCCCACCAGGGCGAGCACATGCTCCTCCAGGCCCGCGGCGTGCAGGGTGCGGCGGAAGGTGGGCAGCGTGTCCATCCGGCCGACCTCCGGGTCGACGACGGTCGCATCGTGGTACTCCCACCCGGGCTGCTGCTCCTCGCTGCCCCGGTGGTGGTCGACGGTGACGGCGAGCACCCCGGCGCCGCGCGCGGCGTCGGCGACCAGGATCGTGGACCGGCCGCAGTAGGTGCCGACCTCCACCAGCGGCAGCCCCAGGGCCGCCGCCTCGGCCGCCGCCGCATACAGGGCGAGGCCCTCGTCCACGGGCATGAAGCCCTTCGCCGCCTCGAAAGCGGCGAGTATCTCCGGCTGCGGAGCGGTCGGAGCCGTGGGAGCGGGCATGGGCTTCCTCCTGTGGTGCGGTCAGGGGCTCATCGTGCCGTACGGGGCGGCGCCGGTGGAGTGCGGGTGTCCCGGTGCGGAACATTCGGATATCGGAACGGCGGTTCGCATTTCCCGCAGCGGGCGCCCCGGCTCTTCCTGCCGGTTCCTGCCGGGTTCCGGTCCGTTCCCCGGCTGTTCCCGCCGATTTCCCGTCGCCGATTTCCGGGATGCCCGAAAGCGGTGAATTGGGGGGGCGGGGAGTCGGCTGGGGGGAGGGGCGAGGAAGGGGCGAGAGGGAGGGGGTGGGAAATGACTTTCGGGACGGAATTCACCGGGTCGTTTGTGGTGCGCATGCGAGCTGTCCCCCCGGGGGAATCCCTGCCGGGTCCCGCGCGTCCTGCGTCGGCCGGTCGCTGCCGGGCGCGGGGCGTGCGGGGGCGTCGCCCCGGGGGCCCGGACCGTCTTCCGGCCGCCCCCTCAACTGACCTTCCAACCAACCTGCTAGCTGACCTTCCGTCAGAATGGAACGTGTTCTAGCCTGCCCCGCATGGGCATCGGAATCACACCGGAACACCGTGACCTGGCCGAGGCGGCGGGCGGCTGGGCCGCGCGGGCCGTGCCGCCCGAAGCGGTGCGCAAGCTGCTCGACAGCGCGCCCGCGCGCCCCGGGCGGCCTGCGTACTGGGACCAGCTCGCCGCTCAGGGCCTGCTCGGGCTCCATCTCCCCGAGGCCGACGGCGGCGGGGGCGGTGAACTGCTCGACCTCGCCGTCGTACTGGAGGAACTGGGCCGCGCCGCGTTCCCCGGCCCCTATCTGCCCACCACGCTCGCCGCCGCCCTCCTGCACCGCGGCGGCGCCCCCACCCTCGTACGGGCCCTCGCCACCGGCGCACGCATCGGCGCCGCCGCGCTCGGACCGGGCTCACTCACCGCCGTCGAAACCCCCGGCGGCTATGTCCTGGACGGCACCGCGCCCCCGGTCCTGGCCGGCGCCGACGCGGATCTCCTCGTGCTGGCCGCGAAGGTCGCCGCGGACGGGGAAGCGGCAGCGGAAGGCAGCGGGGAGGCGGCGAGCGCCGCGGACGAGGCGGATAAGGCGGATGGGGCGGACGGTGCGGAGCGCGACGGCGGGCGACGGGCCGGGGAGACGATCTGGCTCGCGGTCGACGCCGGGGCGCTGACCGTACGCGGCCAAGCAAGCGCCGACCCGACCCGGCCGACCGCCGAGGTGAGTGCGCACGGCGTGCCGGTGCCCGCCGAGCGGCGGCTCACCGTCGACAGCGACCTGGTCAGCGACCTGGCCGGGGTGCTGTGGGCCGCCGAGAGCTGCGGCACGGCCTCATGGGCGCTGCGCACCGCCGCTGAACATGCCGCGGTCCGCGAGCAGTTCGGCCGCCCCATCGGCCAGTTCCAGGCGGTCAAACACCTCTGCGCCGACATGCTCGTACGCTGCGAGCAGGCCGCCGCCCTGGTCTGGGACGCGGCCCGCGCCCTGCACGAGCCGCCCGAGGTCCGCGGACTGGTCGCGGCGCTGGCCACCGCGACCGCCCTGGACGCCGCCGTCAGCTGCGCCAAGGACTGCATCCAGATCCTCGGCGGCACCGGCTTCACCTGGGAACACGATGCCCATCTCCACCTGCGGCGGGCGACCGTGGCGCGCCAGCTGCTCGGCAGCGGCGACACCCACCGGCTGCGGGCCGCCCGGCTCGCCGCCGACGGCGCCCGGCGTCCGCTGCGACTGGAACTCCCCGCCGAGGCCACGGAGTTCCGGACCGAGGCACGGACGGTCCTCGACGGCGTCCGCGGCCTCGACCCCGCCGCCGTACGCCGCGCCCTGGCCCCCACCGGCTACGCCGCACCGCACCTCCCCGCGCCCTACGGACTGGGCGCCGGCCCCGTACAACAGCTCGCGATCCAGCAGGAGCTGGCGGCCGCCGGGCTCCGGATCAGCGACCTGGGCATCGCCACCTGGGTGGTCCCCTCGCTGATCGCCCACGGCACCCCGGAGCAGCAGGAGCGCTATCTGCTGCCGTCGCTGCGCGGCGAGCTGCTGTGGTGCCAGCTGTTCTCCGAACCCGAGGCCGGTTCGGACCTGGCCGCCCTGCGGACCCGCGCCGAGCGGACGGCGGACGGCGGCTGGCGGATCAACGGCCAGAAGGTGTGGACCTCGGCCGCGCAATGGGCGAGCCACGGCATCCTGCTGGCCCGTACCGACCCGGACGCGCCCAAGCACAAGGGGCTGACCTTCTTCCTCGTCGACATGGCGGCCCCGGGAATCGACATCCGCCCGCTGAAGGAGATCACCGGCGATTCGCTCTTCAACGAGGTCTACTTCGACGACGTGCTGCTGCCGCCCGACGCGGTGGTCGGCGAGGTCGACAACGGCTGGAAGGTGGCCCGCACCACGCTGGACAACGAACGCGTCCACATGGCCGACCAGTTGACCTTCGACACCGGACTGGAAGCGCTCCTGGACCGCGCCGCCGTACTGGACGGATCGGTACGGGCGCGGGTGGGTGCGCTGGCAGCCGAGGCGCACGCGCTGGGCTGTATCGGGCTGCGGACCACGCTCCAGCAGGTGTCGGGACTGGAGCCGGGCGCCGGTGCCAGTATCCGCAAGCTGGTGCAGACCCCGCACCAGCAGAAGGTCGCCGAGCTGGCGCTGGAACTGCTCGGCCCGGACGGCGCGGTGCGGGAGGGGGCCGGCGAACGGGCGCTGCACGGCTTTCTGATGTCGCGCTGTCTGACCATCGCCGGCGGCACCACCCAGGTGCAGCTCAATGTCGTCGCCGAGCGGCTGCTGGGCCTGCCCCGCGACCCGGAGCCCCGCCCCCTGATCTGACTCCCCGGACTCGGCCACCTCCAGGAGGACACGTATGGCTGGCAAGGCGTACATCGTCGGCGTCGGGATGACCCGCTTCGAGAAGCCCGAGACCCGCGAGTGGCAGTACTGGGACATGGCGAAGGAGGCGGGCGGCAAGGCGCTCGCGGACGCCGGGATCGGCTACGAGGCGGTCGAGCAGCTGCCGGTGGGCTACTGCTACCAGGCCTCGACGGCCGGCCAGCGCGCCGCCTACGAACTGGGGCTGACCGGCATCCCCGTCTACAACGTCAACAACAACTGCGCGACCGGCTCGACCGCGCTGATGATGGCCCGCCAGTTCGTCGAGTCCGGCCTCAACGACTGCGTCCTGGCCCTGGGCTTCGAGAAGATGAAGCGGGGCGCGCTGGGCGGCGGCGCGGACGGCGGCGACTTCAGCACCTCGCCGGTGGCCCGCCACTACGGAGTGATGGCCGCCGCCCACGGCTTCGAGATGACCCCGCCCACCGCGCAGATCTTCGGCAACGCGGCCCGTGAGCACATGGAGCGCTACGGCACCACCGCCGAACAGCTCGCCGCCGTCGGCGCCAAGAACCACCGCCACTCCGCCCACAACCCGAACGCCCAGTTCCAGGACGTCTACACGGTCGAGGAGATCCTCGCCGCCAAGACCATCCACCGGCCGCTGACCAAGTTGCAGTGCTCACCGACCTCCGACGGCGCGGCCGCTGCGGTGATCGTCTCCGAGCGGTTCGTGCGGGAGCACGGCCTGGCCGGCCGGGCGGTGGAGATCGTCGCGCAGGCCATGACGACGGACACCGAGGAGAGTTTCGCGTCCGGCTCCTGCATCGATGTCGTCGGCAAGCCGATGTCCCGGGCCGCGGCCCGCCAGGTGTACGCGGCCGGCGGCCTCGGCATCGAGGACGTGGACGTCATCGAGCTGCACGACTGCTTCTCGGTCAATGAGCTGCTGACCTATGAGGCGCTGGGTATGTGCGCGGACGGGGAGTCGGGGAAGCTGGTCGCCGACGGCGCCACGACCTACGGCGGCCGCTGGGTGGTCAATCCCTCCGGCGGCCTCATCTCCAAGGGTCACCCACTGGGCGCGACGGGCCTGGCCCAGGCCGCCGAACTCGTCTGGCAGCTCCGCGGCACCGCGGGGGACCGCCAGGTCCCCGGCGCCCGGGTGGGGCTGGCCCACAACATCGGCTTGGGCGGTGCGGCGGTGGTGACGGTGCTGCGGAGGTGAGGAGGCCGGGAGCGGGGCGCCGCACCGCGCGTTAACTCGCCCCCGCTGGTGGGTAGTTGGCCCAGTGGGGGCCCTCTCGCCCCCTAGGGGCTCACCCCCCTCGCCCCGTAAGGCATCACCCCGAAAAGCCCGGCCCCCAGCCCCCCGCCCCCCTGCGACTTCCGGCCTAGGTCTTCTGTCAGGTGGCTCATGCACCGATATACCGATGCGGGATTCATACGACGAATGCAAGCATGGTCGGCATGCCGCCGATAGCCGCCTCCGCCGCCCTGCCCAAGACCGCGCGCCGGAGGACGGCCCCGCCGGCCTGGCTGGTGATGTTGCTGGTCTGCTCCGGGCAGTTCCTGGTCATCCTGGACGTCTCCGTCGTGAATGTGGCGCTGCCCGCCATGCGGACCGGTCTGGGCCTGAGCGAGCTCGGCCTCCAGTGGATCGTCAACGCCTACGTCATCACCTTCGCGGGCTTCATGCTGCTCGGTGGCCGGGCCGCCGATCTCTTCGGCCGTAAGCGGATCTTCGTCCTGGGGCTGGCGCTGTTCACGGTCGCGAGCCTCGGGGGCGGGCTGGCGCAGGAGCCCTGGCAGCTGATCGCGGCCCGTACGGTGCAGGGCATCGGCGCGGCTGTCCTCTCACCGGCCACCCTCACCATTCTGACCACCTCGTTCCCGGCCGGCCCGGCCCGTACCCGCGCCATCGCCACCTGGACGGCGGTCGGCGCGGGCGGCGGCGCGGTGGGCGGCCTGGTGGGCGGGACGCTCACCGAATTCCTGTCGTGGCGCTGGGTGTTGCTGATCAATGTGCCGATCGGGGCGCTGGTGCTGGGCGGCGCGGTGCTGTGGCTCACCGAGAGCCGGCAGGGGGCCGGCCGGCGGCTCGATGTGCCCGGCGCGCTCCTGGTGACGGCCGGGCTCGGGCTGGTGGCCTACGGGATCGTGCAGACGGAGACGGATGGCTGGGGGGCGCTGTCCGCGCTGCTGCCGCTGGCCGCCGGGCTGCTCGTGATCGCGGTCTTCCTCGCCGTCGAGGCACGTGCCAAGGCCCCGCTGATGCCGCTGGGCCTCTTCCGCGTGCGCTCGGTCTCTGCGGCGAACGGGGCGATGATGCTGGCCGGCGCCGCGATGTTCTCCATGTGGTACTTCCTGTCCCTCTATGTGCAGAACGTGCTGGGCTACCGGCCGTTGGAGGCCGGGCTCTCCTTCATCCCGCACTCGCTGTCCATCGTCCTGGGCTCCAAGATCGCGCCTCGGCTGATGAACCGGCTGGGTGCCAAGCCGCTGGCCATCGCCGGCGCGGTGATCTCCGCGTCCGGCATGGTCTGGCAGGGCACGATGGACGTCGACGGCACCTACCTCGGCACGATCCTCGGGCCCGGCATCCTGATGGCGCTGGGCGCGGGCCTGACGGCGACGCCGATCGCCTCCATCGCGACCTCCGGGGCCGACCCCGCCGACCAGGGCCTGGTCTCCGGCCTGATGAACACCTCCCGGCAAATGGGCGGCGCGCTGGGCCTGTCGGTCCTGTCCACGATCGCCGCGGCCCGGATCGAGGCGGGCGACGGACCCGAGGCCCTGGCGGACGGCTACGGTCTGGCCTTCCAGGTCGGCTCGGTGGTCCTGCTCGGCAGCATCCTGCTGATGGTCGTCGCGCTGCCGCAGCGCCGGGCGGACGCCGCCCACGGCTGAGACCCGTCAACGGCCCACCCGGCGCTTCCCTCCGCTGGGCGTGCGCGTGCGCGGCCGGCGTCGCGAGCCGGAGGCGCCGGGCGTCGCGAGCCGGACGGGACCGGGCGCCCGCCCCCTACAACCAGCCGTTCTGCCGTGCCGCCCGTACCGCTTCCATGCGGTTGCGGGTGCCGGTTTTGCCGATGGCCGCGGAGAGGTAGTTGCGGACGGTGGCCTGGGAGAGGTGGAGCCGGCCGGCGATATCGGCGACCGTGGCGCCGTCCACGGCGGCGGTGAGGACATCGCGCTCCCGCTGGGTCAGCGGATTGGGGCCGGCGCTCAGGGCCGCCGCGGCGAGGCCGGGGTCGATGACCCGCTCGCCCGCCAGCACCCGGCGGATCGCCGCCGCGAGTTCCTCCACCGGGCCGTCCTTCACCAGGAAACCGGACGCTCCGGCCTCCATGGCGCGGCGCAGATAGCCGGGGCGGCCGAAGGTCGTCACGATCAGCACCTTGCAGGCCGGCAGCTGTTCGCGAAGCTCGGCCGCGGCGTCCAGACCGCTGCGGCCGGGCAGTTCGATGTCCAGGAGGGCGATATCGGGGCGGGCGTCCAGGGCGGCGGCGACGATCCGGTCGCCCGCCGCGACCTGTGCCACGACCTGCATATCCGCTTCCAGGTCGAGCAGCAGCGCGAGCGCGCCCCGCATCATTCCCTGGTCCTCCGCCAGCAGGACCTTGATCACTTGGTCCACTCCTCCGTATCCGCCCCGTCGCCCGTGCCGACCGGGAGCTCGGCCGTGACCCGGAAGCCGTGCCGGCCGTCCGCGCCACTGTGCAGTGTGCCGCCGGCCGCGGCCAGGCGCTCGGCCAGCCCCTTCAGCCCGGTACCACCCACCGTCCCCGACCGTCCGGGCAGCGCCGGGCCGCCGTCGCCACCGATGCCGTCCGCGGGGGACGCGCCGCCGCTGCCGTCCGTCCCGGGTATGCCGTACGCTTCCCGGCCGACCTCCGTCTCCTGGCCGTCGCCCGCGCCCCGGCCGCCGTTCGTCTCCCAGCCGTCGTCCGCGCCCCGGCCGCCGTACGTCTTCCCGCCCTCCGCGCCCCGGCTGCCAAACGTCCCTCCGGCGCCCTTCTCCCCGCCCCCGTCGCCGCCGCGGCCGGGGGCAAGGTCGCGGAGCCAGCTCAGGCCGGGGGCCGCAGCAGCGCCGGAGCTCAGGGGGCCGCGGCCGTCGTCCGTGATCGTCAGCCGTACCCGTTCCTGGTCGGCGTGGACCGCGATCTCGCAGCGGGTGGCGCCGCTGTGCCGGACGGTGTTGGTGACGCCCTCGCGGACGACCCAGCCCAGCAGGGCGCCGGCCTGTGGGGGCAGCGGCGGCCCGGCCTGCCGTACGACGGGCTCGATGCCGGCTGCCTCCAGTGCGGAACGGGCCCGGTCCAGCTCGGTGGTCAGACTGCCCTCGCGGTAGCCGCTGACGGCCTCGCGGATCTCGGTCAGTGCCTGCCGGCCGACCGCCTCGATATCGGTGGCCTGGGCGAGCGCCGCGTCCAGATCGCGGGGGGCGAGCCGGCGGACCGCCTCGGCCTTGACGACCACTACGGACAGGGTGTGCCCCAGCAGGTCGTGCAGATCGCGGGAGAAGCGCAGCCGCTCCTTCTCGACGGCGCTGCGGGCCAGTTCCTGGCGGGTGGTGTTCAGCTCCTGGATGGTGTCGAACAGGCTGAGGACCGTGGCCGTCACCATGCCGGACAGGAAGGTGCCGTAGCCGATGCCGAACGCGCCCCACGGGTCGTCGTCGTGCCAGCCGGTCAGATAGCCCGCCGCGCCGCTGAGCGTGATCAGCCAGAGCGCGAGCTTCTTGCCGCGCAGCGCACGGACCGTGCCGGAGGCCAGCGACAGCAGCGGGAAGAACAGGAACCAGTTGCCGCCGAACCCGATCGCGACGGCGAAGGTGACGGCGGTCAGCATCCCCAGGGCGTACACGGGGCGGCGGGAGTCCCGCAGCCGCGGGTTGAAGGACGCCCAGATCACGCTGATGTAGAGGGAGTTGAAGGCGAGCAGCCCGAGACCGGCCAGCCAGGGGTTGCCCGACTTCCCCTGGATGACGTTGGAGAAGGCGCCCAGGCCCATCAGCAGCCAGGGCAGGAAGGCGTACTTGCCCGGCCCCTGGCCCGGCTGCCGGCCCCGCCGCCCGGGACGGCATGACTCGCTGCCGTCCGCGCCGCCGGGGTTCTTCTCGCCCGCGGTCCGTTGTTCCGTGTGCTGCACTGTCGCTTCCCAGGTCTGCGCCATCGCCGGTCACACCGTGCGTGCGGCCCGACGGTACGCGTACACCGCGTATCCGCCGAAGAGTGCCAGCCAGAAGGCCAGTACCGCTACTGAGGCCAGGTCCGGTGCGCTGCCGTGGGTGACGCTCCGGCCGAGCTCCGCGAAGCGGTTGCCGGGCGTCCACCCGGACAGCGAGCGGAGCCAGTCGGGGAACAACACGGGCGGGAACCACAGACCGCCGATGATCGACAGCAGCAGCACACAGCCCGTGTTGACCACGCCGGTGGACTGCGCGGACAAGCGGTAGCCGTTGCCCAGGCCGAGCAGCGTGAAGGGCATGGTGCCGATCCACAGCAGCCCGGCCAGCGCGGCCCACTGCCAGGCCGGCATCCGGACGCCATTGACCAGGGCACCCACCAGCAGTACGGCGGTGAGGGCCGGCAGCACCGTCACCGAGCCGGTCAGCCCGCGGCCCACCACCACCCGGAGGGGGCTCAGCGGGGTGATGCGCAGCTGGCGCAGCCAGCCCAGCTGCTTGTCCTCGGCGACGCCGGTGCCCGTGCCGACCGCCGAACCCAGCGCGCCGTACGCGGCCATGCCGACCATCGAAGCGATCTTCCACTCCGGGTCGGCGCCGCCCGGACCCACGCCGATATTGGTCATCAGCACATACATCAGCACCGGCATCCCGATACCGAAGATGACAAAGCCCCGGTCACGGAGGGTGCGGCGGACTTCGAGACGGACGTAGTCGAGCATCACGCGCTCTCCTTCACGGGCCGGGCGCCGGCGGTGTGTGCCGGGGCGCCGGGGGTGGTTTCGGCGGAGGTGAGCGCGAGGAACGCGTCCTCCAGGCTGGCGGGGCTGACCTGTAGTCCGCGGACGAGCCCGAGCCCGGCGAGCGCCAGGACCGTGGCGTCGGAGTCCGCCGTCCGCAGCCGCGCGCGGTCGCCGCGCACCTCCACGGCGCTCACGCCGGGCAGCCCGGACAGCGGCCCGGTGGCGGCGCCCGCGAGGTCGAAGGAGACCTGTGCGCCGCCGGCCCGCCGCTTTATGGCGTCGCCGCTGCCGTCGGCGACCACCCGGCCGCGGTCGATCACCACGATCCGGTCGGCGTGCTCGTCGGCCTCCTCCAGATAGTGGGTGGAGAACAGCACGGTGTGGCCGCGGCGGGCATAGGCGCGCATCGAGCGCCAGAAGGCGCGGCGCGCCTCCACGTCCAGTGCCGCGGTCGGCTCGTCGAGCACCAGCAGCTCGGGGTTGCCGGCCAGCGCCACCGCGAAGCGGACCCGCTGGGCCTGCCCGCCGGACAGCCGGTCCACCCGCCGCCCGCCGAACTCGTCGAGGCCCGCCAGCTCCAGGGCCTCGGTGACGTCCATGGGGTGCGGGTAGGTGGCGGCGACGAAGGTGATCAGTTCGCGGACCGTGACCCGCGGGATGGCCTTGCCGTCCTGGAGCATGGCGCCCACCCGGCCCGCGAGCACCGCCGACTCCGGTGTGCCGCCGAACAGCCGGACCGTCCCCGTGCTGGGCGGCAGCAGCCCCAGCAGCATATTGAGGGTGGTGGACTTGCCCGCGCCGTTGCGCCCCAGCAGTGCCACCGTCCCGCCCGCCGCGATCTCCAGGTCCAGTCCGTCCACGGCCCGCACCGCGCCATAACTCCGGGTCACCCCGGAGAATCCCACCGCCGCGGTGCCGCGCGCCCTCTCCGCCGTGCTGCCGGGCCTTGTCGTCCCTGCCATGCTCTCCCCGCCTCTCGTCTGCTTGCCTTCGACATTACGGAGCGTGATCGGCTGGCGTTAGAGGCGAATGTGGATGATCTCCCCTGACAAATGTCACGGTTCCGCGCAGCGAAGGTGGGGACCGGCGAATCGAAGGTAGGGGCCGGCGCGACGAAAGTGAGGGGACGGTACGTCGTGCGTACCGGTCCGGGCGGCGTGGGCCGGCGTGAGGGGTGTGCGCGACGCCCGGCGGAAGCCCGTGGCCGGGGAGGTTCTCCGCCGTTCGCGGGACCCATTTCTGACAATCCGTCAGAGGGCTTCCGGGTGCCGGACGGATCGGCTATACATGAGGACCATCGGCTAGAACGCGTTCTAGAAGTGTGCCCTGTGCGCTGTCGGAGCGCGGCCGTGCCGACCAGATGCGACCCCGGCGCGGTCGACGGTGCGGACGGCCGGGCCGGGGTCTTCCCCTCGTGGTGAAGGAGCAAGCAGCCCCATGCCCATCGACGCCGCCAAGGCCACCTCCGCCGAGCCGCGGACCACCGAACTCGCCTGGGACCACAAGGACGTCCAGCTCTACCACCTCGGCATCGGCGCAGGCGCGGCCACTCCGGAGAAAGCGCACCCCGCCACCGACCCGGACGAACTGCGCTACACCCTGGAGAGCGCGCTGCACGTCCTGCCCAGCTTCGCCACCGTCGCCGGCGGTGGTATGGCGCTCGCCGGCGGGCTCTCCGCACCCGGCATCGACGTGGACCTCGCCGCGGTTCTGCACGGCGGCCAGACCGTCACCGTGCACCGCGCCCTCCCGGTGGGCGGCCGGGCCACCCAGACCTCGACCGTCCCCGCCGTGTACGACAAGGGCAAGGCCGCCGTCATCGTGCTGCGCTCCGAAGTGGCCGACGACGAAGGTCCCCTGTGGACCTGCGACACCCAGATCTTCGTCCGCGGCGAGGGCGGCTTCGGCGGCGAACGCGGCCCCTCCGCCCGCCTCGAACTCCCCGACCGCGCCCCCGATCTGAGCACCGAACGCGTCATCCGCCCGGACCAGGCGCTGCTCTACCGCCTCTCCGGTGACTGGAATCCGCTGCACGCCGACCCCGAGTTCGCCAAGCTCGCCGGCTTCGACCGGCCGATCCTGCACGGGCTGTGCACCTACGGGGTCACGCTCAAGGCCGTCGTCGACACGGTGCTCGGCGGCGAGGTCGCCCGGGTGCGGTCCTACACGACCCGCTTCGCCGGTGTGGTCTTCCCCGGGGAGACGCTGCGCCTCCGTTTGTGGCAGGAGCCCGGCCGGGTCCTGGTGTCGGTCACCGCGGCCGACCGGGACGAGGCGCCGGTGCTGGCCGACACCGTGGTGGAGCACAGCTGATCCGTCAGGCACGCCCCAGCCGGTCCGGACCGGGCCCGGACCGGCCGTCCGTACGAGAGGAGCCGTGACATGCGCGCAGCCGTACAGCACGAGACAGGGCAGGACAAGCTCGAAGTCCTCGACGACATCGAGGCGGTGGGTTTCGGCCCCGGCAAGGTCAGGATCCGCATCCGGGCGACCGGGCTGTGCCACTCCGACCTCTCGGCGATGAACGGGGTGCTGCCGCAGCCCGCGCCCTTCGTCCCCGGTCACGAGGGCGCCGGCGAGATCCTCGACGTGGGCGACGGCGTCACCGGACTCACCCAGGGGGACCGCGTCCTGATGTGCTGGCTGCCCGCCTGCGGCAGCTGTCCGTCCTGCCGGCGCGGCCAGACCCATCTGTGCCTGGCCGGGTTCATGAACGCCGGGACGCCCAACTTCCGGCGCCCCGGCGGGGATGTCTTCGGCTTCGCCGGCACCGGCACCTTTGCCGAGGAGGTCGTGGTCGCCGCCAACTGTGCGGTCCCGATCCCGGACGACGTCCCGTACGAGATCGCCGCGCTGATCGGCTGCGGCGTCACCACCGGGCTCGGTGCCGCCCTCAACACGGCCGAGGTGGAGGCCGCTTCCTCGGTCGCGGTGATCGGCTGCGGCGGGGTCGGCATCTCCGTCATCCAGGGGGCGAAGGCCTGCGGCGCGGCCCAGATCATCGCCGTCGACCCGGTGCCCGCCCGCCGGGAGGCCGCGCTGCGCTTCGGCGCGACCGAGGCCGTCGCCCCGGAGGAGTTCGCCGACGCCAAGGCCCGGATCACCGCGGGCGAGGGCTTCGACTACGTCTTCGAGGTGGTCGGCAAGTCCGCCACCGCCCGTACCGCCTACGAGATGACCCGGCGCGGCGGCACCCTGTGCGTGGTCGGCGCGGGCGCCATGGACGACACCTTCCAGGTCAATATGTTCGAGCTGTTCTTCGACGAGAAGCGGATCCTGCCGTCCCTGTACGGCGGCGCGGATGTGCTGCGCTCCTACGAGCGGACCATCGCCCTGTGGCGGGCCGGCCGGATCGACCTGGAAGGCCTGATCACCCATCGCGTCCAGCTCGCCGAGATCAATGACGCGCTCGACCAGATGCGCTCCGGCACCGCGCTGCGCACCTGCATAGAGCTCTGACGCCCACCGTTCACCCCTCGCAGCGCACCGCACCGCACCGCGTGCCGCGACCACTGGAGAGGACAGGAATGGCACAGCCACTGGAGGGCCTGACCGCGATCGTCACCGGTGCCGGGCGCGGTCTGGGCCGCGCCGAGGCCCTCGAACTCGCCCGTCTCGGCGCCCACGTCGTGGTCAACGACTACGGGCAGCCGGGCCGCGACGGATCCGGAGAGGCCTCCTCGGCGCCCGCCGAGGACGTCGTCGCCGAGATCCGCGCGGCGGGCGGCACCGCCGTCGCCCACCTCGGTGATGTCGCCGACCACGCCCAGGCCCGTGCACTGGTACGGCTGGCGGTCGAGACCTACGGGCAGCTCGACATCCTGGTCAACAACGCGGGCATTCTGCGCGACCGGATGGTGTTCTCGATGACCGAGGACGAGTGGGACACGGTGATCCGCGTGCACCTCAAGGGCCACTTCAACACCACCCACTTCGCCGCGGTCCACTGGCGCGAGCGCGCCAAAGCAGCCGGCGGCCCGGTGCACGGCCGGATCGTCAACACCTCCTCCGAGGCGTTCCTCGCGGGCTCGGCGGGCCAGCCCAACTACGCCGCGGCCAAGGGCGGCATCGTCGGCCTGACGACCTCCACGGCGCTGGCGCTCGGCAAATACGGTGTGACCGCCAACGCGATCTGCCCGCGCGCCCGCACCCGTATGACGGAGGACGTCTTCGCCGGCTTCCAGGAGCCCGAGGACGGCACCCTGGACCCGCTCGCGCCCGAACATGTCGCACCGCTCGTCGGCTATCTCGCCTCACCGGCCGCGGCCCGGGTCAACGGCCAGCTGCTGGTCGTCCACGGCGGCATGGTCGCCATCGCCGAACGCCCGCGGATCGCCGCCAAGTTCGACACCGCGAAGGACGTCTTCAGCTATGCGGAGCTCGATGACCTGCTGACGCCGTATTACGCACAGCGCCCGCCGGACGAGACCTTCGCGGCGGCCGAGGTACTGGGTCTCAAACGCGGCTGAACACGACGGAGAACGCACCACGGCCGTGACCACCGCCCGCTGTTCAGCGGTGCGGCGGTCACGGCCGTGGTGCGGTCCGCCGGTCCGGGCGGGCCGGACCGGCGCTACGCGTCCTGCGTCTGCCTGTCCCGGCGGTGCCGGCCATGAGGGGTGGCGCCGGATTCCTCCGCGGCGGCCGGGCCACGGTGCCTGCCGGAGCTTGCGGCCTCGGCGGCCTGGGCGGATGCCTCCTGCGGGCGCGCCTGGGTCGTGTCGGTTCGGGCTTCGGACATGAAAAGGGTCACTCCGTCAGTTCGCTTACAGCTGTACGCGTCGGGACCTCGCCCGACGACCGCCACGGCTGCTCCCGAGCGGCACTGCCGGTGGCCGGTCAACCGGCTGCGCAGCCCCCGCCCGAAATTCTAACGGGGCCGGAAATCACGCTCCACCGGGTCTGGCGGGCCGCCAGAGGTGCCTCTTGCAAGGGAACTGGCCTGCATGTTTGGGGATGTCCGGGGAGGTGCGCCGGTTCCGCGTCCGTGGCCTGAGGTTGTGCAGATGCTGTGGAGCGGTTGTCGGCATCCGCCGCATCCGGGACAATCTCCGCGCCATTCGGGGCGCCCTCCCGGGCGCCGGTCCCGGAGGGCGATGCCTCGTCGGGCTGCACGGCGCCCTCCGGCTTGACTGCCTCCTCCGCTGCGGCGGGCTCCGCCGGGCGCGACGGTTCCGCCGGCGGTGCGACGGGCGCCACAGGTCCCTCAGGTGCCGGCCGTGCCCTCCCCCTCGGCCCCGCCGTCCATGTCGGCGCCACCTGCCGCACCGGCCCCATAGGCCCCATGGGCCGCCCCGCCTCCCCGGGCCGTACCGGCTCGACCGCCCGCACCTGCTCCGCCCCCAAGGCCAACCGCGCCACCCCGCACGGCTCCGCCTCCGTCGCGTACGGCAGCAGCAGGTCGCCGTCCGCCGTCCACAGGCCGGTCCCCGGCAGCCAGCCCTCCGGTGCCGGGTACTGCCGCAACTGCCGTCCCGAGGGCCGCCAGACGCCCAGCCAGGTGCCGTTCGGTCCGGCCATCCGGAACGCCACCGCGCAGCTCTCCGGCGCCAGCATCTGGCCCGGTTGCACCGCGAACGGTGTGGCCGTCCCGTTCGCGGGCCGCAGGCACTCCGGGAAGCGCACCGGCAGGCTGCTGCCCAGTACGCCCCAGCCCAGCCGGCCGTGCCCCGGCGCGTCCGAGTGCACGAGCAGCAGCCCGCTGTCCGGATCGGCCAGCAGCAGCCGGTCGTTGCTCTCCTCGGTGATCTGGAGCAGCGGACCGGTTTCGCCGCCCCGTTCCAGATCGACCACCACTGTTTTGGTCCGGCCGTCCAACTCCCGGTCCAGCGCGAGCAGTCGGCCGCTGCGGTCCAGCCACACGCCGCCCGTGCAGCGTCCCGGGATGCGGGTGACCGGCTCCGGCCCGTTCGCCCCGCCGTGCACCAGCCACAGCGTGGTGTGGTCCGCCTCGGGCGCGAGGGCGTACGCGAGGGTCCCGCCGGGGGCGGGCGGCAGCAGGGTCAGCCGGGGGGCCGCCACGGCGCCCAGCAGGAGTTCGCCGGTTCCGGGGCCCGCCGGGTAGAGCAGCCAGGCGGCGAAGCGGTCGGCGACCCGGCGCAGGATCAGCACCCGCCCGTCCGTGAGCGGCAGCAGGGCGCTGTCCGGCTCCTCGGGCTGGGTGCCCTGTAGCGGCACGGCGTACGGCTCGGGGCCGCTCAGCGTCCAGCGCTCCGGAAACCAGCTTCCTGCGGCGTCGTCGTGCCGGGCGAGCCGGGCGGCGTACGAGCCGTCGGCGGCGATCGTCAGGCGCCCGGCGAGCGGGCCGGCCGGCGCCATGGTGTCCTCAGTGGCACAGATCGTCATCGAGTGGTCACCTCCAGTCGGCAACCGAAGCTAGTTTTCGTACTCGCGGCCGAACGCTGCAAGTTGTGGTACTTCACGCATAAGGGTGGCAGTTGTCCGGTTCGCCGGTACCGGGCGGCGCGGTTGTGCTCCGGGTTCCCGCCCCGGGCCGGTGCGGGCGGGCGCGGGCCGTGCGTTCCCTCGTTCCCCTAAGGGGGAAGGTGGTGGGGGAACAGGGGTGGAGGACCGGACGCCATGTCACGGCCGGGAGGTAACCTTCCATCCGTGCCCGTACTGTCTGAAGTCCTCACCGCGCTCGACGCCCTCTGGCCCCCCGAGCGGGCCGAAGGGTGGGACGCCGTCGGCACGGTCTGCGGAGACCCCGGCGCGGAGGTCAGCCGTGTGCTGTTCGCCGTCGACCCGGTCCAGGAGATCGTCGACGAGGCGGTGACGCTCGGCGCCGACCTCCTCGTCACCCACCACCCGCTCTATCTGCGCGGGACGACGACGGTGGCAGCCTCGACCTTCAAGGGCAAGGTCGTGCACACCCTCATCAAGCACGACATCGCCCTGCACGTCGCGCACACCAACGCCGACACCGCCGACCCCGGTGTCTCCGACGCCCTGGCCGGCGCCCTGGACCTGCGCATCGCCGGGCCCCTCGTCCCGGACCCGAGCGATCCGGCGGGCCGCCGCGGCCTCGGCCGGATCTGCGAGCTGCCGCATCCGATGACGCTGGCCGAGCTCGCCGCCCACGCCGCCGAGCGGCTGCCCGCCACCGCGCAGGGCATCCGGGCGGCCGGCGACCCGGACCGCGAGATCCGGACCCTCGCCGTCTCCGGCGGCTCCGGCGACAGCCTCTTCGATGACGTACGGGCGGCCGGTGTGGATGCGTTCCTCACCGCCGACCTGCGTCACCACCCGGCCTCCGAGGCCACCCAGAAGAGCCCGCTGGCGCTGCTCGACGCCGCCCACTGGGCCACCGAATGGCCGTGGTGCGAGCAGGCCGCGGCCCAGCTCGACGCGGTCTCCGACCGGCACGACTGGGGCCTGCGCACGCATGTCTCCCGTACGGTCACCGACCCCTGGACCGCCCACGCGGCGTCCACCCGACTCGTCACCCCGACGCACACCACAGGAGCCCCACGCTGAACGCCGCGCCCGCCGACCAGATCCGCCTCCTCGACGTCCAGGCCCTGGACGTGAGGCTCACCCAGCTCGCCCACCGGCGCAACAACCTTCCCGAGCTGGCCGAGCTGCAGACCCTGGAGGCCGACCTCATCCAGCAGCGCGACCTGCTCGTCGCCGCGCAGACCGAGGAGAGCGACACCAGCCGCGAGCAGACCAAGGCCGAGCAGGACGTGGACCAGGTGCGCCAGCGCGCCGCCCGCGACCAGAAGCGCCTGGACTCCGGGGCCGTCACCTCCCCCAAGGACCTGGAGAGCCTCCAGCGCGAACTGGCCTCGCTGGCCAAGCGCCAGGGCGACCTGGAGGACGTCGTCCTGGAGGTCATGGAGCGCCGGGAGGCCGCCCAGGAGCGGGTCACCGAGCTCACCGCCCGGGTCGAGGCCATCCAGGCCAAGGTCGACGACGCCGCCACCCGCCGGGACGCTGCCTACTCCGAGATCGACGCCGAGCGCGCGACGGTCTCCAAGGAGCGCGAGCTGACCGTCGCCGACATCCCGGCCGATCTGCTCAAGCTCTACGACAAGATCCGCACCAAGGAGGGCGGCGTCGGCGCGGCCCGCCTCTACCAGCGCCGCTGCGAGGGCTGCCGCCTGGAGCTGAACATCACCGAGGTCAACGATGTGCGCGCGGCCGCCGCCGACGCCGTCCTGCGCTGCGAGAACTGCACCCGCATCCTCGTCCGCACGCCCGACTCGGGTCTGTAGGCCGTGGCACGCACGCTGATCGTCGAGGCGGACGGCGGCTCCCGGGGCAACCCGGGGCCGGCCGGCTACGGCGCGGTCGTCCTCGACCCGGAGACCGGCGAGGCGCTGGCCGAGGCCGCCGAGTTCATCGGCACCGCGACCAACAACGTCGCCGAGTACAAGGGACTGGTGGCCGGTCTGCGGGCGGCGCACGCCCTCGACCCGCGGGCGTGCGTCCAGGTGCGGATGGACTCCAAACTCGTCGTCGAGCAGATGTCCGGGCGCTGGCAGATCAAGCACCCGGACATGAAGCCGCTGGCCGCCGAGGCCAGGTCGGTCTTCCCGCCCGGCCAGGTGACGTACGAGTGGATCCCCCGCGCGCAGAACAAGCACGCCGACCGGCTCGCCAACGAGGCGATGGACGCCGGCAAGATCGGCAAGCAGTGGGAGCCGGGCAACTCCAAGGCGGCCCTCGCCGCCACCGCCGCGCCCGCCCGTAGCGCCGCCGCCCGCGCCGCCGACGAGGCCGCCGAGTCGGCGGAGGCGGCGGACGCGGCCCCGAGTGCCCCGGCGGCCGGCTGGGGCGCCCCCGATCTCGGTCCGCCCGCGACCTTCGTCCTGCTGCGGCACGGCGAGACCGCGCTGACGCCCGAGAAGCGGTTCTCCGGCAGCGGCGGCACCGACCCCGAGCTCTCCGCCGCCGGACGCCGGCAGGCCGAGGCGACCGCCACCGCGCTCGCCGCCCGGGGCTCGGTCCAGGCCGTCGTCAGCTCACCGCTGCGGCGCTGCCGGGAGACCGCCCAGGCGGTCGCGGCCCGGCTCGGCCTGGAGGTCCGTATCGAGGAGGGCCTGCGCGAGACCGACTTCGGGGCCTGGGAGGGGCTGACCTTCGCCGAGGTGCGCGAGCGCTTCCCCGAGGACCTCGACGCCTGGCTCGGCTCCGCCAGGGTGGCGCCCACCGGAGGCGGCGAGTCCTTCGCGACGGTCGCCCGCCGGGTCGCCGTCGCCCGCGACAAGCTCCTGGCCCGGTACGCGGGCAAGACGGTGCTGCTGGTCACGCATGTGACACCGGTCAAGACGCTGGTCCGGCTGGCGCTGGGCGCCCCGCCGGAGTCGCTGTTCCGGATGGAGCTCTCCGCGGCATCGCTCTCCGCGGTCGCGTACTTCTCCGACGGCAACGCCTCGGTGCGGCTGCTGAACGACACCTCCCATCTGCGGTAGCGGGGGCGTCCCCGTAGGCCGCCGGATACCCGCCGTACGCGCACGGGCCCGGCACCCCGGACGACCGGGGTGCCGGGCCCGTGCCCGTACGCACCGCCGTCAGGCCGCCAACGCCGCCGCCTCCTGGGCGAGTTGGCGCACCCGGCCCCAGTCCTTCGCGGCCAGCGCGTCGGCCGGCAGCATCCAGGTGCCGCCGACACAGCCGACGTTGGGCAGCGCCAGATAGGACGGCGCCGACTCCCGGCCGATCCCGCCGGTCGGGCAGAAGCGCGCCCGGGGGAGGGGCGAGGCCAGTGAGTGCAGATACGGCGTGCCGCCCGCCGCCTCCGCCGGGAAGAACTTCATCTCGGTGACGCCCTCGTCCAGCAGCGTCACCACCTCCGAGACCGTCGAGACACCCGGCAGGAACGGCACCCCGGAGTCCTTCATCGCGCCCAGCAGCCGCGGCGACCAGCCGGGGCTCACCAGAAAGCGGGCGCCGGCCACCAGAGCGGACTCCACCTGCCCGGGGGAGAGCAGGGTGCCCGCGCCGATCACCGCTTCGGGCACCTCCTCGGCGACGGCCCGGATCCCGTCGAGCGCCGCGGGCGTCCGCAGCGTCACCTCGATCGCGGGCAGCCCGCCGGCGACGAGCGCACGGGCGAGCGGTACGGCGTCGGCGGCATCGTGCAGCACGACGACCGGGATGACGGGGGCGAGCCCGAGAACGGAGGGGCCGGCGGGCGCGGGGGAGGAGGCGGCGCTGGTCACGTCGCTCATGGTGCGCCCGGTTGCCCACGCTCCGCAACGAGTGTTGCGCATGCTGCAACGGATGCGGGCGTGGGCTGCGGGAATACCCCCGCCCTCCCCGCCTACAGCTCGGTGACGATCACATCCACGGCCCACGCCTTGCCGCCCTTCGCGGGGGCCTCGGCCTCCACCGCGTAACCCAGCTCGCGCAGCGCCGCCACCAGTTCCGTCGGATCCGCCGGATCGAGCCCCGCCGACAGCAGATCCCGTACCAGCCGCCCCTTCGTCGCCTTGTTGAAGTGGCTGACCACCGTCCGCTTCTCCACACCGGCCACGATCTTCGACTGGAGCACCCGCACGGTCGCGGTCCGCCCGGCCACCTCGCCCTTGGGCTTCCAGGCCGTCGCATACGCCGCGGACCGCAGGTCGAGCACCAGCCCCTCCCCGGCGGCCGCCGGCAGCACCTCGGCCATCGGCGCCCGCCAGTACGCGCCCAGCGCACCGAGGCCCGGCAGCTTCACGCCCATCGAGCAGCGGTACGACGGAATCCGGTCGCCGATCCGTACCGCGCCCCACAGACCCGAGAACACCAGCAGTGACTGCTCGGCCCGCTTCCGCGCCGCCGCGTCCAGCGAGGCGAGACCGAGCGCGTCATAGAGCACCCCGGTGTAGATCTCCCCGGCCGGCCGGGTCCCCGCCGTCCGCAGCCCCGCGTTCTTGGCGATCTCGCCCTTGAGGCCGTCGCTGAGCCCGAGCACCTCCTGGGCCTTGGTCTCGTCCGCCGCGCACAGCTCGACGAGCTCCGTCAGCACCGTCTCGCGCGCCGCGGTCAGCCCCGGCAGCGACAGCGCCCCGGTGTCCAGCGGCGCCCCGGCCTCCGCGGAGGCCTTCCCTTCGGACGGCGGCAACAGCACGAGCACGGTGGTTCTCCTTCACGGCGGTACGGGCGGGGGTGCGGCCCCGGGAAAGCGTAGAGCGTGCGGCGGGCGGGCGAAGACCGCGCCAGGCGCCCGCACCCGGGGTGGCACCGCGCACGGCGCGCCGGGAGCGGCCGCCCGCCATACGCTCGGTGTCATGCCCCGTCTCCATATGCATGTGACCGACGCAGCCGAGGCCCCGCTGCGTGTCGCGCTGCATGAGCTGCGCGGCAAGCTGGAGATCCCGGACCACTTCCCGCCCACGGCACAGGCCGAGGCGGAGAGCGCGGCCCGCGCCCCCCGGATCCCGGCCGCCGACGGCGCCGTGGCGACCGAGCACACGCTGGAGGACGCCACCGACCTCCCCCTCTTCACCCTCGACCCGCCCGGCTCCCTCGACCTCGACCAGGCGATGTTCCTGTCCCGCCGCCCCGCACCGCCCGGATCGAAAGCCAGGGGCGGCTACCGCGTCCACTACGCCATCGCCGATGTCGCCTCCTTCGTGACCCCGGGCGGGGCCCTGGACGCCGAGGCGCACCACCGCGTGACCACCCTCTACTTCCCCGACGAACGGGTCCCGCTGCACCCGTACGTGCTGAGCGAGGGCGCCGCCAGCCTGCTGCCCGACCGGGACCGCCCGGCCGTCCTGTGGCAGCTCGACCTCGATGCGGACGGCGCCCTGACCAGCACCTCCGTACGCCGCGCGCTGGTCCGCTCGCGGGCCGAACTGGACTACGCGGGCGTCCAGCGGATCCTCGACGACCGGACGGCCGAGGAACCCCTCGCCCTGCTGGCCGAGATCGGACAGCTGCGGGAGGAGCGGGAGGTCGCCCGGGGCGCGATATCCCTGAACGTCCCCGAGCAGGAGATCGTCGAGCACGACGGCTGCTACACCCTCGAATACCGCGCCCCGCTCCCGGCCTACGCCTGGAACGCGCAGATCTCCCTGCTGACCGGTATCGCCGCGGCCGAACTGATGCTGGCCTCCGGTACCGGCATCCTCCGTACGCTGCCCACCGCCCCCGACGGCTCGGTCGCCCGGCTCCGGCTGACCGCCCGTGCGCTCGGCGTCGACTGGCCTCATCACACCTCGTACGCGGCGCTGATCCGTACCCTCGACCCGCGCCGCGCCAGCCACGCCGCCTTCCTCCAGGAGTGCACCGCCCTGCTGCGCGGCGCCGGCTACACCGTCTTCGACGGCACCGCACCCGCTGCCTCCGACGCCCTGCACGCCGCCGTCGCCGCCCCGTACGCACATGCCACCGCGCCGCTGCGGCGCCTGGTCGACCGCTACACCTCCGAGCTGTGCCTGGCGGCCTCGGCAGGCGCGGCCCCGCCCGACTGGGTCCGTACGGCGCTGCCCGCGCTACCGCGGGAGATGGAACTGGGCACCCAGCGCGCCAACCAGGTGGAGCGGGCCTGTGTCGACCTCGTCGAGGCGGCGCTGCTGCGCGACCGGGTCGGCGAGATCTTCGAGGCCCTGGTCGTCGAGATCCAGGAGAACGACCCCACCCACGGCACCGTCCACCTCTACGATCCGGCCGTCATCGGCACCGTCGAAACCGCCCCCGAAGGCCCCGCCCTCCCCCTCGGCCACCGCATCCCGGTCCGCCTCACCGAGGCCGAACCGGGGCACCATCCGGTCCGCTTCACGCCTGCTTGACGGGGGTCCCGGCGGCTTCAGGCGTCCCGCCCGGGCCAGGCGCCCCCTCCGCCTCCAGGGCCCCAGCCGCTTCCCGCATCCCAGCCCCTTCCCGCATCGCGGCCCGCGCCGCCATCCCTTCCCGTACGGCCGTCACCGCCGCCCGTGCCTCATCGGCGTGGAACCGCACCGTACGGACCGTCTCCCGCCGCCCCAACAGCCGGACGGCCACCACCGGTGCGGACAGTTCGACGGTGACCGAGGTCTGCCCCGCGACCGCCAGCTCGGCCACCTCGCCGCCGTCCTCCCGCTGCTCCCTCACGAACCGGAGGTCGTAGCGGACCGAGGCGATCCGCTCCAGCGGTATCCGTATTTCCCGGCGCGCACCGTCCCGCAGCCGCAGCTCCGCCGCCCCCAGCACATGCGGCCGGGTGACCGCCGCCGCCTGAAGCCCCAGCACCGTCAGCACGGTGTACCCATCGACGAACAGCATCACCTCGTGCACCACCGCCTTGCCGGCGAGCAGCACCCCGATCCCGACCGTCTCCACCACGCAGACGAAGGCCAGCCCGTAGACGATCGCCGCCTGCGCCCCCGCGTACCCCAGGGCCCGCTCACCCGGCGCGACCCCGATCCGCCGCCGGGCCACCCACCACGCCAGGCTCATCAGCCACCGCCCCTCGTGGGCGGCCAGCCGGCGCAGCGCGCTGCCCCGGCTCATCGCGCACGCTCCGCCACCAGCTGGATCGCCCGGCGTACGGCACGGGCCTGCGCGGGTGCGAAGTGCGCGTAGTACGCCGCCAGGAAGCCGCCGTCGGTCTCCGCGCCCGGCCCGGCCGCCCGCGCCCAGTCCTCCGCGCTGACCTCCGCGACCATCGAGTCCGGAATGCAGTCGGCGAGCGCCCGTGCGGCCTCTTCCACTCGCGGATCGGCCGTCCCGGCGTCCACCAGCGCATCGAGCAGCCCGTACACCTCGTACGCCCGCTCCATCGCCCCCGGCGCCGCGGTCGTCTGACCGAGCAGCTCCACCATCCGCTGGTTCCCCTCCTCGCCTCCCATCGATTCGAGCAGCGCCAGCACCTCCCGCTCCTTCGACGCCACGGCGGGCTCCGGGCCCGGCCGCGCGGCCGAGGTACGCGCCATCTCCGCGAAGAGCGCCGCCAGTTCGTCCGACACGGGCCCCTCGGCGGGCAGCCCGCCGTGCTCCGCGGCCTGCCGTCGCACGGCGGCCAGCCGGGCCCGCCGCACCCGGAGCTCCTCCTCCTGGCGGGCCAGATCCGCGTCCAGCTCGTCCAGCACCTCGTGCAGCTCGCGCCCGGCGTCGTCGGCGAGGACGTCCCGCACCTCGTCCAGCCCGAGCCCCAGCTCTGTCAGCCGGCGCACCCGCGCGAGCGCGACCGCGTCCCGCAGCCCGTAGTCCCGGTATCCGTTGGCCCGGCGCTCCGGCTCGGGCAGCAGCCCGAGATGGTGGTAGTGGCGCACGGCACGGGTGCTGATCCCGATCAGACCTGCAAGCTCACCGATTCTCATGCGCTCAGTAGAAACGTTGCCGCTGCGACAAGGTCAAGCACGAACGGCCCCGGTGGCGGCCCGGTAGCGGGCCTGGCAGGGGCGGGTGCCCCCTACGGGTAGCATGGTCGGCACGGCGGACGAGCCGGCCGGACGGCCGCGTGGGGATCTCAGGATCCTCCCGAGGAACGTCCGGGCTCCACAGGGCAGGGTGGTGGGTAACGCCCACCCGGGGTGACCCGCGGGACAGTGCCACAGAAAGCAAACCGCCGGAGGCTTCGGCCTCCGGTAAGGGTGAAACGGTGGTGTAAGAGACCACCAGCCTCCGAGGTGACTCGGAGGGCTAGGTAAACCCCACCCGGAGCAAGGTCAAGAGGGGGCATCGGCTGATGCCCCTGCGCGGACGACCGAGGGCTGCCCGCCCGAGTCCGCGGGTAGACCGCACGAGGCTGCCGGCAACGACAGCCCTAGATGGATGGCCGTCTCCCCCCGGCCCGCAAGGACCGGGGGCGACAGAACCCGGCGTACAGGCCGACTCGTCCGCCGCCTGTAGCCGCGTGTTCGGGCCGCCGCCCTCAGGGGAGGGATTCCGGCGCCCTGACGCTGTGCGGCGGCACGCCTCAACCCGTGACGTTTTCCGCCGTCGCCGTCGCCGTCGCCGTCGCCGTTCGTCGGCGGCCCCCGTACAGCGCTGAACGCCAACAGGCGGCTACCAGGGCACCGTTTCGTCCGCGGAGCCGTCCATGCTGCCGCGGAAGGTTCCGGTCGGGTCGTCCGGGCGCAGGAGGGCGAGCTGTACCGGGACGTCGGCGCCCTCCTCCGGGGTGCGGGTGCCGCGGCTGAAGGGGGAGCGGTCGTTGAGGTCGGTGGCGACCAGGCCGGGGTTGGCGGCGTTCACGCGGATGCCCGCCTCGCGCAGGGCGTTGGCGTACACCACCGTGATCGCGTTGAGCGCCGCCTTGGAGGCGCTGTACGGCAGCAGCCCGCGGGTGGAGATGGGGTGGTCCGGGTCGCTGAGGAAGGTCAGCGAGCCCAGCGGGCTGGACATGTTGACCACCCGGCCGGCGGGGGAGCGGCGCAGCAGCGGCAGGCAGGCCTGGGTCACCGCCACCGTGCCGAAGACATTGACGTCGAAGGCCTGCCGCATGTGCGCGGCGGTGACCTCCGGCACCGCGACTCCCCACTCCACAACGATGCCCGCGTTGTTGACCAGCACGTCCAGCCGGCTGCGCTCCGCCTCGATCCGCTGGACGGCGGCGTCGATCTGCGCCTGCACGGTCACGTCGAGGGGCACGAAGCGCACGTCCAGTCCCTCGTCGGCCAGCGCCTTTTCCGCTGCACGGCCGCGGGTCTCGTCACGCGCGCCGAGATAGACCGTCATCCCCTCGGCGGCCAGGCGGCGGGCGATCTGCCGGCCGATCCCCTTGTTGGCTCCCGTCACCAGCGCCGTCTCGCCGTGGTGCTGTCCGTTGGTCATGCTGCGCCTTTCGCCCTCGGTGGTGGTGCTGGGTGGTGGTCCCCTGGCGGTTCTCGTTCGGTGCCGGTCCTGGTGGCTCCGTTCGGTGCTCCGGCCAGGGTGACGGGTGCGGCTAGTAGTTGCCCAGACCGCCGCAGACGTTGAGGGCCTGGGCCGTCACCGCGCCGGCCCGGTCGCTGCTCAGGTACTCCACCATGGCCGCCACTTCGTCGGTCGCCACGTAGCGTCGCAGCGGCACTCGGGTGGTGATGCGGTCGAACGCCTCGCTGGTCGTCACTCCCCAGATGTCCGCGTAGTGCTCCCGCACCCGTTCGGCCATCGGGGTCTCCACGAAACCGGGGCAGACGGCGTTGACGGTGATGCCGGTCGGGGCCAGCTCCAGGCCGAGTGCCTTGGTGAGGCCCACCACGCCGTGCTTCGAGGCCGAGTAGGGGGCGGCGTGCACCACGCCCTGCTTGCCGCCGGTCGAGGCGATGTTGATGATCCGGCCCCAGTCCCGGCCCTGCATCCCGCCGGTGGTCAAAGCGGCCTTCGTCATGAGGAACACGCTGTTGAGGTTGGTGTTGATGACGTCGAACCACAGGTCGTCGGCGATCTCCGCGGTGGCGCCGCCCCCGCTGCGCCCGGCGTTGTTGACCAGGATGTCCACCGGGCCGTACCGGTCGACGGCCGCCTCGACGAAGCGGCGGATCTGCTCCGGCGAGGTCACGTCACAGGGGCTGCCGTCCACTTCCAGGCCCTTGTCCCGCAGGGACGCGACGAGGTCGGCGAGGGCGTCCGCACTCCGCGCGCAGATGTAGACGGGGTGGCCCAGCTGCGCCAGCCGTTCGGTGAGGGTCAGGCCGATGCCGCTGGTGGCGCCGGTCACGATGACGTGCTGTTCGGTACGGGGCATGGTCGGTTCCTCCCGGTCGGGCCCCCGGGCCGTGTCCCGGGCGATGGGCGCCACCCTGGCCGGGGCCACTCGAAGACCGCTGGGACGTGTCTGGACGCCGGGGCCCCAGGGGGCTGCGGGCGATCCGCGAGCGAGTTGCGAGCCGCCCCGGCCAGGTTGGCGGCTGTCCCCGTGCCCCGTTCCGGAGGAGAACCCGATGACAGCCACCCAGGACCTCACCGCCCTCTACGCCGAGATCCAGCACTTCTACGCCCGGCAGATGCAGCTGATGGACGGGCGCGACTTCGAGGGCTTCGCGGCCACCTTCACCGAGGACGGCGAGTTCAGCCACACACCGGGCCAACTGGCGCGGACGCGGGCCGGGATCGTCGCCGAGCTGCGGGAGTTCCACCGGCGCTTCGCGCAGGCCCCGGTCGTCCGCCGGCACTGGTTCAACATGATCGTCGCCGAGCCGCAGCCGGACGGGTCGGTGCGCACCACCTACTACGCCCAGGTGATCAACACCCGGCCCGGCGCCGACGCCCAGGTGGGGCCCAGCTGTGTGGTGACCGATGTGCTGGTCCGCGCCGACGGCGCACTGCTGAACAAGTCCCGGCAGGTCAGGCAGGACCGGCTGCTGCTCGCGCACTGACCGCCGCGCCGCCCCGGCCCGCGTCCGCCGTGCTCACCGGTGGGCGCGGGCCGTGTGCTGTGCGGCGTACGCCATGGTGGTGGCGCTGTTGCGGCCGAGCGCCGCGCGCACCATGTCCCGGGCGTCGGCCAGGCCGTGGCCCGGGCCGAGCACCTCGGTGACCGCAGCGGGGTTCAGCAAAACCGTGTGCCGGGAGGTGAGTTCGGTGCTGCCGGAGCCCTCGGGGAAGGTCCACAGGCCGCTGTGGCCGAGCAGCAGCTTGGGCGTCACCTGCTGCTTGTAGGCGATCCATGCCGGGGAGCGGCACACCCGCACCGAACGCGTGGTGTGGGCCGCCCCGTCCGCCGTCACCGTCTCCATCTCCAGCTCCTGGATGCCCTCGGCGGGCTCGGCCAGCCGCACCTGGGAGACGTGCGGCAGCCGCTCGGCCCACCGGTCGGCCCGCTCGATGAAGGCATAGGCGTCGGCGGGCGCGCCGGGCAGCTCGATGCTGTCGCTGAAAGAGAAGGCGAGGTCGGCGACCGGGTGGCCCAGCTCGGCGAGGCGGGCGAGGGCGGCCAGCTCCTGGGTGCTGTTGCGGTCCAGGGCGGCGAGCGCCCGCTCCACCGTCTCCCCGCCGGGCTCCGCCGGGGTGAAGGAGTGCCGCAGCACCACCTCGGTGTCCCCGCCCGGCAGTGCGCGGAAGAGCCACTCCCCGCCCATGGACGCGAACGGCGGACGGCTGACCTCCTGGGCGAAGGTCACCCGGAGCCGGTCCGGGTCGAGGGTGCGGCGGGAGATCCAGCGGCTGACCGATCCGTTGACCGTGGCCCACATCTCGAAGCGCTCCGCGCGCTCGGACCGCTCCAGGTGCCGGACGTGGACGCACGGCCCGAAGAGGGCCGGCCACAGGGTGACGTCGGCCACCAGGCCGTGGAGCACGTCCGCCGGGGCGGCGACGACCTGGGTGTGCTCGGTGTGGTGTTCGTGTAGGGCTGCCATGCGCCCAACGTGGTCCGGTGGGCTCGAGGACCACTTGAGGTCGCGTCGGGCCGGACTCCGGGGCGGGCGAACGCCGATGACGGGTGGCCCGGCCGGCCCCGGGGCGGACGTGGTGAGCCGGTGGGGCGACGCCCACAGGCGCCGTCCCACCGGCTAGGACCGGCCCGCCTCGCGGGCGGGTGTCAGGCGGCCTTGACCGACATCGAGTGCCGGAAGGCGTCGGTCGGGTCCCAACGGGCCTTGGTGCGCTGGAGGCGGGGGTAGTTCTCGCCGAAGTAGAAGGTGTGCCAGGGCACCCCCGAGGTGTTGTGCGCGGGGTCGAGGATGTCGAGGTCGGGCGCGTTGATGTTGCATCCCTGGTAGCGGTCGCCGGGGACGGGGTAGCCGCCGGTCGAGGCGAAGACCTCGCCGTAGAGCTCGCGCAGCCACGCCAGGTGCCGGTCGTCCTCGGCCGGCTCCGTCCAGAAGGTCTCGAACAGCGCCACACACGCCGAGCGGCGCTGGAACAGCGCGGTGTCGGAGGGTGCCGGTGCGTTCATCCGGCCGCCGGCCATGGCGCCCAGCTGGATGAGCGCCGAGCCGGGCGGGGTGTTGAGGTAGTCCCGGCGCGTCAGCTGCCGGTACATGGTGGCGCACTGCTCGTCGGTGAACGACTGGCGCAGGAAGGCGTGTTTGATGGCGGCGCGCAGGGTGGCGTTGGTCTCGACCGTGGGGTTGCTGGTGTCGATGGTGACGGTGGAGGCCAGCCAGGGCAGTCGGCGGGACGGGAACGGTCCGGTGAGGCCGGTGTTGGCGGTCACCGCGCCGAGGTAGCTCTCCAGCAGCTTCTCCGCGTCCGGTGCCGCGGCGTCGACCTGGGTGAGCAGACCGATCCCGCCGCTGGACACGTGCTGGAGGAACAGCAGGCCGCACAGCGCCTCGCCCGGTGACCCGGGCTCGCTGTGGTCGATGTACCACTGGCACTGGTTGCGGACCAGGTGGGTGAAGGCGGCCTGGTCGAGCTGGTCCCACGAGGCGAAGACGGTGCCGATCAGCACCTCCCGCGGCGGCTGGGGGAGTTGGCGCTCCGGCCGGTGTCCGGACGCGTCGCGGGAGCGGAACCAGAACTTGGTGATGACGCCGAAGCTGCCGCCACCGCCGCCGGAGCAGGACCACCACAGGTCGCGGAGGTCGCCGGTGTCCTTCCGCGACGCGATCACCGTGCGGGCCTTGCGGTGGCGGTCGACGACCACGATCTCCACGGCCTCGATGAGGTCGCAGACATAGCCGAACTGACGGGAGAGCAGACCGTGGCCGCCACCGGTCGCGTGCCCGCCGATGCCGACCGAGGGGCAGACCCCGCCGGGCAGGGTCACGCCCCAGCCGCGGAACAGCCGTTCGTAGATCTCCCCCAGCTGGGCGCCGCTCTGGACGGCGAACGCCTTGCGGTGCGGGTCGTAGGAGATGTCGTTCATCATCCCGAGGTCGACGATGATGTCGACGTCCTTGTGGTAGGTGAAGTCGCCGTAGGAGTGGCCGCCGCTGCGGATGGAGAGGCGCTTGCCGGTGTCGACGGCCTCCTGGACGGCCCGTACGACCTGCTCCGTGGAGCCGACCAGGCGGATGTGTTCGGGCGCGGCCTGCCAGCGCCGATTGAATCCGGAAACAAGATCCAGATAGCGCCGGTCGTCCGGCCCGATGCTCGCGGGTCCGAATTCCCGTGGCGTGGTGAACGCGTCTTCCTGATCGGCGTGCATGCCGATTCCCCCTCCGGTGTTCGCATTTCTCATTCGAATCTTGCAGTCCCGGATCTTGAATTCCGGGCGCGCGGTTCCCCACCGTGCCCGCGCGTCGGGCGCATCTTTGCATATCTCGCGGCCTGCGGACCTTCACCCGGTGAATCCGTCGGCATTTCTTTGGGGAGTGATGAATTCCGCCGGCGGCGTCCAGGCCATGTTCGAGCCGTATTCGATCCCGGCGCCGCACACTGCCGCCCTCAGCCGCCCGAGGACAGGAGAACGCCCATGCGCACCACCGACGTACCGCGGCCGGCCCGTGAGGGGGGAGCGGTGTGAGCCGTTTCATCGACCTCAGCGTGGCGACGCAGGACACCGCCAGCGAGGCCACACCGGTGACGGTGGAGGTCCTCGGCCACGAGGCGGCCGCGACCGTCCTGGGCCTGACGCCCGAGGACTTCCCGGACGGCATGGCGATCTCGAACGAGACCGTCACGCTCACCACGCACACCGGCACCCACATGGACGCCCCGCTGCACTACGGCCCGCTCAGCGGCGGCCGCCCGGCCAAGAGCATCGACCGGGTGCCGCTGGAGTGGTGCTTCGGGCCCGGCGTCCGCCTCGACCTGCGCCATGTGCCCGCCGGCGAGGGCATCACCGCCGACGAGGTCCAGCAGGCGCTGGACGCGGCCCGGCATCAACTCCGGCCCGGCGACCTCGTCCTGCTGTGGACCGGGGCCGACGCGCTGTGGGGCTCGGCGCGCTACCTCACCGACTACGCCGGCCTCACCGGCGAAGCGACGCGGTACCTCGTCGAGCGCGGGGTGCGGGTCATCGGTATCGACGCCTGGGGACTGGACCGGCCGATGCGGTCGATGATCGAGGACTACCGGCGCACCGGCGACCGCGGCCACCTGTGGCCCGCCCACCTCTACGGCCGCACCCGGGAGTACCTCCAGCTCGAAAAGCTCGCACACCTCGGCGACCTGCCCGCGGCGACGGGCTTCACGGTCGCGTGCTTCCCGGTCGCCGTCGCCGGAGCCGGCGCCGGGTGGACGAGGGTGGTCGCCCTCCTCGACTGAGGCGCCGGCGACGCGACCCGGTGCGGGGCGCCGGCCCCGGCCACTTCGGCCGGGGCCGGCGCCGCCGCCGTTCAGCACCGGCCCGGTACCGCGCTCCCCTCGCTCAGCATGGCGTGCTGGAGGAGTTGCACCGCGGGCGCCGGCTCGACGCCCAGTTCGGCGTCGAGGGTCCGCCACAGGCTCTGGTACGCCTGGAGCGCCTCGGCCCGCCGTCCGCACTTGTGCAGCGACGTGATGAGCTGGGCGTGCAGCCGCTCGTTGAGCGGGTTCGCGGCGACCAGCAGCCGCAGTTGCGGGATGATCTCCTGGTGCCGCCCGAGGCGCTGGTTGGCCTCGATGCGCAGTTCGGTGGCCGCGAACCGGAGTTCGTTGAGGTAGGTGATGTGGGCGTCGAGGACGCTGCCGAGCATCATGCCGACGAGCACCGGCCCGCGCCACAGGCGCAGCGCCTCGTCGAGGCGGTCCAGCGCCGCCTCCGCCCGCCCGTCGTCCAGCAGACGCCGGGACCGCTGGACGAGCCCCTCGAAGACGGCGGCGTCGATGGCGTCGTCGGGCACCTGGATGACATAGCCGGCCGGTCGGGTGGCCAGCACCGCATGCCCGTCGGGCAGGTTCGCGAAGATCTTCCGCGCGTGGTAGACGTACGTCTGGAGCGTGGTCAGCGCGCTGCGCGGGACCTTCTCCCCCCATAGTTCCTCGATCAGCGTGTCCACGCCGACCGTCTCGCCGTTCTGGATCAGCAGCAGCCCGAGGACCTGACTCACCTTCGACCTGCTGAGTAAGCACGACCTGCCGTCACTCGAAACAATCTCGAATTGGCCGAGCAGATGGAACTTCACGGATTTCCCCCCTTAGTGATCAGCGAAATCCGGTGGAGGCGTGAATTCCGTGCCGTATGCCGGGCATCGGCAGTGGATCAACACGTCGCCGGACCGGCGCCGATCCTTACAACCCCCGTCACCGTCACCCGCGGATTCCGCCGGATGACGGTGAATTACTTTCTGGGAAAGGTAACGGAGCCGGGGTCGCAGAACCACTACCGCCGACGTGACCCCGGTCACAGTGCCCGGATTTCCATCGCATCTTCGCGGCGAACCTGCTCTTAGTGCCGGGCGACCCGGAATTCCGCCTTCCTATTCGCTCATGCCGCGGCGGGCAGTTCTTTCGGGCAGGTGGAACAGCTCGCTCGGCGAGTGCACCCGGCGCCGCGTGACTGCGAGGCTGAGCGCAGGGCGCCCGCCCCGTTCTCGGCCGGGCGCCGGGGAGGGACGTGTGCCTGCCAGGCGGGCACCGTTGACGCAGAACCACCAAGGGGGAAACCACATGTCCGACAGCTCGGTGTCCGTCGTCATCGCCTACCACAGCGGGTACGGACACACGACCAGGATGGCCGAGGCCGTCCGGGACGGTGCGGCGTCGGTGACGGGCACGACCGTCGAGCTGCTCCCGGTCGACGCGCTCACCGAGGAGCACTGGGCGAAACTGGACGCCGCGCACGCGATCGTCTTCGGCTCGCCCACCTACATGGGCTCGGCGAGCCCGGCGTTCCACACCTTCGCCCACGACACCAGCGGGCGGTGGTACACACAGGTCTGGAAGGACAAGGTGGCCGCGGGCTTCACCAGCTCCGGCGCGATGAGCGGGGACAAGCTCAACACCCTCCAGTACTTCACCGTCCTGGCCGCCCAGCACGGCATGCACTGGGTCAACCTCGACCTGCTGCCCGGCGGCGGTGAGGGCGAACTCAACCGGCTCGGCGGCTGGTTGGGCGCGATGGCGCAGTCGCCCGGCGACGGCGGCCCGGAGATGATGCAGAAGTCCGATCTGCTCACCGCCGCCCACCTCGGGCAGCGGGTCGCCGAGCACACCCGGCTGCTGCACCGGGCCCGGTCGCTGTCCTGACCGCCGTCGGCCGCCGCGCCGGGGCACCGGCCCGGCGGCCGACGCGAAGCGCACGGCGGCCGGGTGCCCCGGACTCACCGGAGTCCGGGGCACCCGGCCGTGGCGCGTGGCGGGGCCGGCGGTTCACGCCCCCAGACCGCGGCGGAGCGCCTCGATCTGGTCGGCCGTCATCCGCCGGGAGACCGCGGCGTGCGCGAGGCCCACGGAGGCGTGGAACGTCCCCGGGTACTGCACCAGCTCGGCCCGCACCCCCGCCGCGACCAGCCGCCGGGCGAAGGCGATGCCCTCGTCCCGCAGCGGGTCGAACTCGCACACCCCGACGAAGGCCGGCGGCAGCCCGCGCAGTTCCGCCGCCCGGGCGGGCGCCGCGTACGGCGAGGGCGCACCGCCGCCCAGGTAGTGCTGCCAGCTCAGGACCAGGTTGCCGCGGTCGAGCATCGGGGTGTCCACGAAGGCCCGGGCGGAACCGGTCGCCAGCCGGTCGTCCAGCTGCGGGAACAGCAGGTAGAGGAAGCACACCGGCGGCCCGCCCCGGTCCCGGGAACGCAGCGCGAGGCCGGCGGCCAGCCCGCCGCCGGCGCTGAAGCCGCCCACGCCGATCCGGGCGGGGTCCACCCCCAGCTCGTCGGCGTGGCCGGCGGTCCACTCCAGCGCGGCGGCACAGTCCTCGAATCCGGCGGGGAACGGGTGCTCCGGTGCGAGGCGGTAGTCCGGGGACACCACCACCGCGCCCGCCAGGTCGGCGATCCGGGTGGCGGCCGTCCGCGAGGTCTCCAGGTCGCCGGTGAGGAAGCCGCCCCAGTGCGGGAAGACCAGCGCCGGCCGCGGACCGCGGCGGGCCGGCGGCCGGTACAGCCGAACGGTCACCCCGGGCCCGCCGGGCACCGGGACCGTCCGGTCCTCCACCGTCACCCGGGACAGCGGCCGGTACGCCGGCTGACGCGCCATCACCGCACGCAGCGCGGCCCGCGCCCCGGCCGGGTCGGCGTAGTCCAGCGGGGGCATCCGCGCCGCGAACGGGGCCAGTTCGGGGTCGAAGTCGTAGCTCACGGCCGGCCTCCGGTTGCCCGCCGCCAGGTCAGTACGCGCTCCTGCGGCGGCCCGCCCGCGGCGCCCGCCGAGCCGGAGAGGGTCAACAGCGCGCCGTCGAACGCCAGTCGGCGGGTCTGCCGGGAGCCGACCAGATAGCCGTGCGAACTCACCGTGACGTCGTGGACGACCTGCCGCCCGGACAGCCGCCAGGTCCCGGCGTACCCCATGAACCGCGGCGCCGGGCCCGCCCGGCCGGCCGGCGGCGGGTCCCCCCGCATCATGCTCACCGACACCCGGCCGTCGGCGCTGTAGATCAACAGCCCCCGGGGGTCCGGGCCCAGGGGGCCCTCGCCGAGCGCGCCCCCCTCGTCGACGCTGACGTAGGAGGTGAGTTCCCACGCCCCGATCAGCTCCTCCGGGCGGACCGCGGGCGGGCGGGTGGTGGTCGTCATGGCCATGGGGCCCTTTCGCAGACGGGGTGAAATACGGGGACGGGGCGGACACGCCCCGGCGGGGCGCCGGCGGTAGGCGACCGGCCGGGGTCAGTCCTCGATGACGGTCCGGGCGTACGCGGCCGCCGCGGACTCCAGCTGAAGCGCCTGGTGACCGGCCACCGAGTTCACATCGCGCCAGAAGCGCTGCACCGGATTGGCGGTGGACTGGCCGCTGGTGCCCACACCGCGGAAGAGCCGGTTCACCACGCCGACGAGGAGGTCGGTGGCCACGGCGCAGTCGCGCCACGCCCGCATGGTGTCCGGCACGCTGATGCCGGGCCCCGAGTCCGCCGTCGCCGAGGCCCGTTCGAGCAGCAGGCCGGCGGCGTCGATCTCGGTGGCGCTGCGGGTGAGGAGCACGTCGTAGGAGATGCGGTGGAACGCCGGCATACCGGCCGGCGGGGGCCCGGACCGGCCGGCCGCGGCCCGGATCTTCGACGTGGCATGGCCGGTCCAGGACGCCAGCGCCCCCTTGGCGGCACCGAGCGCGGGCGAGGCGAACATCATGGTCGTGGACTGCATCGGGACCGCGTGGCACGACGCCGCCGAGGCGGCGGCCCGGCCCGCGAACAGGTCCGCCCTGCTGACCGAGCGGGCCGCCGGGACCAGGACGTCCTCGACGATCACCGTATTGCTCCCGGTGGCGGCCATGCCCACGTTCTGCCAGCTGTCCACGGTCCGCCAGGCGGCGCGCGGCACCGCGAAGAGACGCGGCTCGGGCCGGTCGCCGGTGCGCGTCATGGCGGCCAGCAGGCCCCAGTCCGCGTGGTCGATGGCGCTGACGAACGGCCAGGTGCCCGACAGCCGGTGGCCGCCGGGGACCGGTTCGGCCGTGCCGACCGGGGACAGGGCGGCGACCAGCAGGGCGTCCGGGCCGTCGGCCCAGATCTCGCGGTACCCCTCGGCGGGCAGATGCGCGGCCATCCGGGAGACGTGCGCGGCCAGCGACGCACACCAGGCGGTGGCGGTGCAGCCCGTCCCGACGGCGGTCACCGCGTGGTGCAGCTCCAGGAAGGTGCCCTCGCGCCCGCCGCACCCGGCCGGTACGAAGTGGCGCGGGAAGCCCGCCGCGACCAGGGCCTTGACCACGTCGGGGTCGAGCCGGCGGTCGGCCTCCGCGGCGGCCGCGCGGTGCGCCGCCGCGGAGGCGACGTCCCCGGCCGCCGCCAGCAGCGGGGTTGACGTCAGGTCGTCCATCCTCGTGCGCTCCTCGGCTCGTGTGGATCGGTCGGTGCGTACCGGTCGCCGCCACAACGGCGGGCCGGCGCCCCGCACGCTGGCGCCCGCCGTTCGCAGATGGCTCGACCCTCGCTCGAAGCCGTCCGGGGCGATCCGCGCACCACCGGCCTTCGAGTGAGGTCCGAGCCGCGGCCCGGAACCTGCCGAGCGTCTCGTTGCGCCGCGTTGCAGCGGGTCCTGCGCCGACGCTGTGCGCTTCCGACGAAAGGGGAACGTCATGAACGACTCGGCAGCTTCGAGGGTGACGGGGGGTGTGCGATGACCCGCCGCGTGGTGATCACCGGCATCGGGGTGCGGACCCCGGGCGGGGACGGGACCAAGGCGTTCTGGAAGCTGCTGACGTCCGGCCGCACCGCCACCCGCCGGCTGTCCTTCTTCGACCCGTCCCGCTATCGCTCCCAGGTCGCCGCGGAGGCCGACTTCGACCCGGTGCACGAGGGGCTCTCCCCGCTGGAGATCCGCCGCATGGACCGGGCGTCGCAGTTCGCCGTGGTGTGTGCGCGGGACGCGATCTCCGACAGCGGGCTTCAGTTCGAGACGTTCGACCCCGGCCGGGTCGGCGTCAGCCTGGGCAGCGCCGTGGCCGCGGCGACCAGCCTGGAACAGGAGTACCTCGTCCTGTCCGACAGCGGGCGCAACTGGCTGGTCGACCACGCCAGCCTGTCCCCGCACATGTTCGACTACCTGGCGCCCAGCGCGATGCCCGCCGAGGTGGCGTGGACCGTCGCCGCCGAAGGCCCGGTGACGATGGTCTCCAACGGCTGCACCTCGGGCATCGACTCGGTGGGCCACGCCTGCCAGGTGATCCGGGAGGGCAGCGCGGACGTCATGCTCGCCGGTGCGTCCGACACCCCGATCACCCCGATCGTCGTCGCCTCCTTCGACGCCATCAAGGCGACCACCGACCGCAACGACGACCCCGAGCACGCCTCCCGGCCCTTCGACCGGACCCGCAACGGCTTCGTCCTCGCCGAGGGCGCCGCCATGTTCGTCCTGGAGGACCACGAGCACGCCCGCCGGCGCGGCGCGCACATCTACGCCGAGATCACGGGCTACGCCGCACGCTGCAACGCGTACCACATGACCGGTCTGAAGCCCGACGGCCGGGAGATGGCCGAGGCCATCCGCGCCGCCCTGGACGAATCCCGCATCGACCCCACCGACATCGACTACATCAACGCCCACGGCTCCGGGACCAAGCAGAACGACCGCCACGAGACGGCCGCCTACAAGCGCAGCCTGGGCGCACACGCCTACCGGGCGCCGGTCAGCTCCATCAAGTCCATGGTCGGGCACTCCCTCGGCGCCATCGGCTCGATCGAGATCGCCGCCTGCGCCCTGGCGATCGAGAACGGGGTGATCCCGCCGACCGCGAACCTGCACGAGGCCGACCCCGAGTGCGACCTCGACTACGTCCCCCGGACCGCCCGCGAGAAGCGCCTGCGCAGCGTGCTCACCGTGGGCAGCGGATTCGGCGGCTTCCAGAGCGCGATGGTCCTGCGCCAGGCCGGGGGTGCCCGGGCATGACGCAGCAGCGTGAAGCGGTCCTGGTCACCGGCATCGGCCTGATCGCGCCCAACGGCGCGGGACTGGAGCCATACTGGGCGGCGGTCCTCGAAGGCCGCAGCGGCATCGGCGAGCTCACCCGGTTCGACGCCGCACGCTACCCGGTCCGGCTGGCCGGGCAGATCGACGCCTTCGACGCGGCGGAACACCTGCCCAGCCGGCTCCTGCCGCAGACCGACGTCTCCACCCGCTACGCCCTGGTCGCCGCGGACTGGGCGCTGGCCGACGCCAAGATCGGGCCCGACGACTTCGACGACTACGAAAAGGGCGTGGTCACCGCCAACGCCTCCGGCGGCTTCGAGTTCACCCACCGCGAGTTCCACAAACTCTGGTCACAGGGCCCCGGCGCGGTCAGCGTCTACGAGTCCTACGCGTGGTTCTACGCGGTGAACACCGGGCAGATCTCGCTCCGCAACGGACTGCGCGGCCCCGGCAGCGCACTCGTCGCCGAGCAGGCCGGCGGACTGGACGCCCTCGGCCACGCCCGCCGGACCGTGCTGCGCGGTACGCCGATGGTCGTCACCGGCGGCGTCGACTCGGCACTGGACCCCTGGGGGTGGGTGGCACAGATATCCGGCGGCCGCCTGAGCACCGCCACCGACCCGTCCCGCGCCTATCTGCCCTTCGACGCCCACGCCCGTGGCTACGTCCCCGGCGAGGGCGGCGCGATCCTCGTGGTGGAGTCCGCCGGGGCGGCGGCCCGCCGCGGTGCCCCGCACGTCTACGGCGAGATCGCCGGATACGCCACCACCTTCGACCCGCCCCCGGGCTCACCGCGCCCGCCCGGCCTGCGCCGCGCCGCGGAACTGGCGCTCGCCGACGCCGGGATGACCCCGGACGACATCGACGTGGTGTTCGCCGACGCCTCCGGCGTACCGGACCTCGACCGGGCCGAAGCCGAGGCCGTCAGCGGTCTGTTCGGGCCGTGCGGGGTGCCGGTGACCGCGCCCAAGACGCTGACCGGACGCCTCTACGCCGGAGGCGGGCCGGTGGACGTCTGCGCGGCGCTGCTGTCCTTCCGCGACGCCGTGATCCCGCCGACCGCCGGCACCACCGAGGTGCCCGAGGACTACCGGATCGACCTGGTAAGGGGCGCGCCCCGTCCCGGCCCGGTGTCCTCGGCCCTGGTCCTCGCCCGCGGCAAGTGGGGGTTCAACAGCGCGGTCGTCGTCCGCGCCGTCCCCGCACCGTGACCACCCTTCGCCCGGAACCGGCCCACCGGCCCGTACCACCGACACCTCTCAAGGAGCCCACCATGCCTCAGATGACCCTCGACGACCTCCGGCGCCTGCTGATCGAGTGCGCAGGGGAGACCGACGACGACAGCCTCTCCGGCGACATCCTCGACACGGACTTCACCAGCCTCGGCTACGACTCGCTGGCCATGCTGGAGACCGCCGCCCGCATCACCGCCGACTACGGCGTGCCCGTCCCCGACGACCGGATACCGCAGCTGACGACCCCGCGCGCGGTCCTGGATCTCGTCAACGCCGCCGCAAGCCCGTCGAGTTGACGGGGCGTGCACACGATGTCCGATGAATTCAAGGACGCCATGGCCCGCTTCCCCACCGGGGTCGCCGTCGTCACGGCCTGCGACGAGACCGGCGCACCGCACGGTCTGACCGTCAGCTCCCTGTGCTCGGTGTCCCTGGACCCGCCGCTGCTGCTGATCTGTGTCGCCAAGTCGGCGCGGTGTTCCCCGGTGTTCGAACGCAGCGCGGAGTTCGCGGTCAGCCTGCTTCGCGGCCACCACACGGAACTGGCCCGGCGCTTCGCGACCAGCACGGCCGAGAAGTTCGCCGGCGGGGGATTCGCCCGGACGCCGCGCGGGGGCGTGGTCGTCGAGGACGCCCTGGCCACCCTCGACTGCCTGGTCGACGGGCGGTACGACGCGGGGGACCACACCATCCTCGTCGGCAAGGTCGTCGACCACCGGCTCGCCGACGGCCACGGGACCCCCGCCGTCTACGTCGACCGGAAGTTCACCACGCCCAGCCCGGCACGCTGACCCACTGCGAAGGCGGATGTTCCCATGGCGATCCACCGGCCCGTCGCACCGTTCCCCGGTGACGCGGAGACCCTGCGCCGGCACCTGGCCGGGGCGGAGGTCCCCGCGCTGCTGATGACGCTCGCGCACCTGACCGGCGACACCTCCCTGCTGCGCGACGACCTCCGGGCTCCCGGCTGGCTGTTCGCGCCCCAGGGCGGCCTGTCCGAGGAGCGGCAGGCCGAGATCCGCGAGCGGGCCGTACAGGTCCTGCTGCGGCTCGGCGACCGCGCCCCCGGCACCCCGCCCGGCCCGCCGGACCGCGAGCTGCTGCGCACGATCACGACCTGGGCCATGGGGGACGGCACCGAGGACCTGCTGCCGCTGCTGGCGGAGGAGATCGTCCGCCCCGGCCAGGATCCCCGGGCCCCCGACTGGACCCTCGACGAGCTCGGACCGGGCCGGGACTTCCACGTCGCCGTCATCGGTGCCGGCTTCAGCGGACTGCTGGCCGGCCACCGCCTGGCGCAGGCCGGCATCCCGTTCGTGATCTACGACAAGAACCCCGACGTCGGCGGGACGTGGCTGGAGAACACCTACCCCGGGTGCCGGACCGACGTGGCCAGCCACCTCTACAACTACTCCTTCGCCCCGAAGGCCGACTGGCCCGACCACTTCTGCACCCAGGACGTCGTCCTGGACTACCTCCGCACCTTCGCCAAGCAGGCCGGGCTGACCGACCACCTCCGCCTCGGCACCGAGGTCACCGCCCTGCGCTGGGACGAGACGGCTGCCCGCTGGCACCTCACCCTCCGTGGACCGGAGGGCACCCGGACCGCCGGCCACCACGCCGTCATCAGCGCCGTGGGCCAGCTGAACCGGCCCCTGCTGCCGGACCTGCCCGGCCGGGACACCTTCGCCGGCCCCGCCTTCCACTCGGCCGCCTGGGACCACTCGGTCGACCTCACCGGGCGGCGGGTCGCCGTCGTCGGCACCGGCGCGAGCGCCTACCAGATCGTTCCCGAGATCGCCGGGACGGCCTCCGAGGTCACCGTCTTCATGCGCAACCCGCCCTGGCTGCGGCCCACTCCGCACTACCGCCGCCCGATGCCCGCCGGCGCCCGCTGGCTGTGCGAGCACCTGCCGTACTACGACCGGTGGTACCGCTTCTGGCTCCTCGCCCCGGGCCTGCGGGGCATCCTGGAGGGCTGGATCGTCGACCCCGGCCACCCGCCCACCGAGCGCGCCGTCTCCGCCCTCAACGAGGAACTGCGCAGCAGCCTGCTGGCCTCGATGGCGGCCCAGCTGCCCGACGACCCCGAGCTGCTGGACGCGGTGACGCCGGGCTACCCGGTCGGCGCCAAACGCGTGCTGCGGGACGACGGCCGCTGGCTGGCCACCCTCCAACGGGACGACGTCCGCCTGGTGACCGCACCCATCGACCGGGTCACACCGGCCGGACTCACCGCCGGCGGCGTGGCACACGACGCCGATGTCCTCGTCTACGCCACCGGGTTCCAGGCCTCCCGCTTCCTGACCCCGATGACGGTGACCGGCCGGGACGGGGCCGACCTGCACACGGGCTGGCGCGGCGACCCGCGCGCCTACCTGGGCATCACGGTGCCCGGGTTCCCCAACCTGTTCTGCCTGTACGGGCCGAACACCAACCTCGTCGGCCAGGGCGGCAGCATCGTCTACTTCTCCGAGTGCGCGGTGACCCATGTCCTGGGCGTCCTGCGGATGCTGCTGGCGGGCGGGCACCGTTCCGCGGAGGTCCGGCCGGAAACCCATGACGCCTACAACCGCTGGGTCGACGCCGGGAACCGGCAGCGCGCCTGGGGCTGGTCCGCGGTGGGCGGCTGGTACAACGCCAACGGCCGCTCGGCGACCAACTGGCCCTACTCCGCACAGGAGTACTGGCGCCGCACCCGGACCGCCGACCCCGCCGACTACGTCCTCCGCCGCCCGTGACACCCAGCCGTACCGGCACCGGACCCGGCCCCCGCTCCCGCCGCCACCGGCCCGTCGTGGCCGCCCGTGGCCCCTCGTCGACGCAACCAAGGATGATGAGAATGCACCCAGTGCGCGAGTCACTGCCGGCGGCCGCCGAAGCCGTCGCCGAACTGGCCTCCGGGCTGGCCGCCCAGATGGAACACGAGCGCCGGCTCAGCCCCGACGTGGTCAAGGCCCTGACCGGGGCCGGCTTCCTGCGGCACTTCGTCCCCACCGCGTTCGGCGGGAACGCCGGCACGTTCCGGGAGCTGATGCGGGCCGTCAGCACGCTCGGCGAGACCTGCGCGGCGACCGCGTGGTGCGCCTCCCTGTTCGCCAGCTCCCCCCGGTTCGTGTCCTTCTTCCCGCCCGAGGGCCGGCAGGAGATCTGGGCCGGGGGGCCCGACGCCGCCGTCGTCTGCTCGGTCATCCCGTTCGGCGAGGCGGTCGGCGAGCCGGGCGGACTGCGGGTCTCCGGGCGCTGGCCGTACATGAGCGGCATCGAGTATGCCGACTGGGTCATCGTGTGTGCCAAGGAGCTGCTGGCCCGGGGCGGACCACGGCTGACCCTGGTGGCCGTCCCCCGCGCGCAGTGCCGGACCGAGGACACCTGGCGCAGCGTGGGCATGCAGGCCACCGGCAGCAACACCGTGGTCGTGGAGGACGTCTTCGTCCCCGCCCACCGGGTCGGCGACCGGGCGGCCCTGTTCGCCGGCCGGCCCGCGGACCCCGACGGGCCGGGGACCGCCGGGCTCGCCCCGCTGCCCGCCGTCAACGGCCTGACGTTCGTCGTCCCGGCCCTGGGCGCGGCCCGCGGCGCCCTCGCCCTGCTCACCGACCACCTCGGCCGCAAACTCCACCATGTCCCCGTCCTGCCCGGGGTGCCGGGGGCCCTGGACAACCAGACCACCTACGAGACCGTGCTCGCGCGCAGCGCCGCCGAGATCGACGCGGCCCAGCTGCTGCTGGAACGCATCGCGGACCTGGCCGACAGCGGCGAGCCGATCACACCGGAGCAGGTCGCCCGCAACGCGCGGGACAGCGCCTTCGCCGTCGACACGCTGGCCGGCACCGTGAACCGGATCTTCCGCACCGCCGGAACGAGCGGCCAGGCCGCCGACGGCCCCCTCCAGCGCATCTGGCGCGACGTCAACGCCATCGCCACCCACCAAGCCCTCCAGACCGAGCCGACGGCACGTGCCTACGCCCGGTCCCTGTTCACCCCGAGGAGCACGCCATGACCCGACCCGTCCCCACTCCCGACCGCCTGCTGGAACTCGGCATGGGCTTCCAGGCGTCGAAGGCGCTGCTCAGCGCCATCGAACTCGGCGTCTTCACCGAACTCGCCAAGGGCCCGGCGGACGGCCCGGCCCTGCGCGAGCGGCTGGGCCTGCACCCCCGCGCGGCGGCGGACTTCTTCGACACGCTGGTGGCGCTGGGCCTGCTCCGGCGCGCCGAGGGGGTCTACCGCAACGCCGACGACGCCGATGCCTTCCTCGACCGCGACAAGCCGGCCTACGCCCACCTCGGCGGGCTGCTGGAGATGGCCAACTCGCGGCTGTACGGCATCTACCACCACCTGACCGACACCCTGCGCACCGGACTGCCGCACGACGAGTCCAGCGCCAGTGAGCTGGACACCTACGACGCCCTCTACGCCGACCCCGCGCGGCTGAAGCAGTTCCTCGCGTCCATGACCGGTGTCAGCCACACCGCCAACCGCGCCATCGCCCGGCAGGTGTCCTGGCGGGACCACCGGACCGTGGCCGACATGGGCACCGCCCAGGGCGACCTGGCGGTACAGGTCCTGCTGGCCAACCCGCACCTGACCGGCATCGGCTTCGACCTGCCGGCGGCCGGGCCGGTGTTCGAGGAGTACGCCCGGGCCCATGGCCTGAATGAGCGGCTGACGTTCGCCGGGGGCGACTTCTTCACCGATGATTTCCCCCGAGCCGATATCTTCACCTTCGGCCACATACTCCACAATTGGGACCTGGAGAAGAAGAAGCTGCTGCTCAAGAAGGCATGGCAGGCCCTGCCCACGGGTGGCGCGGTCGTCGTCTATGACTCGCTCATCGACGACGACCGGTCCGAGAACGCCTTCGCCCTGCTGATGAGCCTGACCATGCGCGCGGTCACCGACGGCGGCTTCGGCTACACCGCACGGGAATGCCGGGACTGGATGACCGAGGCGGGGTTCGGCCGCACCTGGAGCGAACACCTCGCCGGCCCCGACTCGATCGTGGTCGGCATCAAGGAATGACACCGAGGCACGAGGAAGGATCACCGCCGATGCAGACCGACTCCCTGAAGGCGAACAAGGAACTCGTCTCCGAGTTCATCCGCGTCTTCTACAACGACAAGGACTTCGACCGGGCGCGCACCATGCTCACCGAGGACTTCACCAACCACCACCCGGGCGCCGGGGTCGGCCCCGACCGGACCGTCGACAGCTTCCGGGAGCACGCCGCCACGCCCTTCCCCGACTTCTCCCTGACCATCCAGCGCATGATCGCCGAGGACGACCAGGTGTGGACCCACGGCGTCGTCCGGGTCTCCCCGGACGCTCCGCCGGTGATCGTGGTGGACCTGTGGCGGATCGAGGACGGCAGGCTCGCCGAGCACTGGGACGTCGGACAGGCCGTCCCCGAAGGCTCCACCCTCGACGAGATGATCGCGGACACCCGGTGACCGCCGGGCGGATGCGCGCCGTCACCCAGCGGTCGTTCGGCGGACCGGAGGTGCTGGAGCTGACCGAGACCGACCGCCCGCGGCCCCTGCTCAACGAGGTCCTGGTGCGGGTGCGGGCGGCCGGGGTCAACCCCATCGACGCCCTTGTCCGCTCCGGCGCCATCCCGCTCCTGGGCGAACCGCCGTTCGTCGTCGGCTGGGACGTCGCCGGCACGGTCGAGGAGGTCGCGTCCGGGGTGACCCGGTTCGCCGTCGGCGACGAGGTCTTCGGCATGCCGCTCATGCCGCGCGCCGCGGGCGGCTACGCCGACTACCTCACGGCGCCCTCCCGCCAACTGGCCCGCAAACCGGCGGCGTTGGACCACCCGCACGCCGCCGCCCTGCCGCTCGCCGGGCTGACCGCCTGGCAGGCGCTGGTGGACGCGGCCGGCGTCGGCGCGGGCCGGCGGGTCCTGGTCCACGCCGGCGGGGGCGGCGTCGGCCACCTCGCGATCCAGATAGCCAAGGCCCGCGGGGCCGAGGTCCTCACCACCGCCAGCGCCGCCAAGGCCGGCTTCGTGCGCACGCTGGGCGCCGACGAGGTGCTCGACTACCGCACCACGGACTTCGCGGACGCCGCCCGGGAGGTGGACGTCGTCCTCGACACCGTGGGCGGTGACACCGCACTGCGTTCCCTGGACGTCCTGCGGCCCGGCGGCACCCTGGTCACCATCGTCGAGATGCACAACGCGGCGCTGGCGCGGAAGGCGGCCGACCGCGGACTGCGGTGCCTGGGTGTCACCGCCGAGCCGGACCCCGTGGGCCTCGCGGCGCTGGCGGACCTGGCGGACACCGGCGCGCTGCGGGTCCACCTGGCGCACACGCTGCCGCTGTCCGACGCCGCACAAGCCCACCGGCTCATCGACTCGGGCACCACCATGGGCAAGGTCGTCCTCACCACCTGAGCCCACGGCGCCCCGCCCGTCACCGGGGCACCGGAGGTCACGCGGCGGTGCCGCAGCACGGCACCGCCGCGTGCCACCGGCCGCTACGCTCCCGCGCCCGGAACGCACCCACGCCAGGAGCCCTACTGCGTCAGCGACACCCCGGGCGGAAAGCCTGCCGCGCGGGCCAGTGCCGCCGCCTCGCCGCGGGACCGCACATCGAGCTTCCTGAGGATCCGGCCCACATGGAACTTCACGGTGTGTTCGCTGATGTGCAGCGCGTCGGCGATCGCCCGGTTCCGGTGCCCGTGGACCAGGTGGCGCAGGACGTCCAGCTCCCGGGGGTGGAGGTCGCCCAGCGGATCGCTGCCCGGGACGTCCGGCGCCGCCAGCGGCAGCCGCACGGTGACGATGGTGCCCCACGCCGGCACCGCGTCCACCGTCAGCGTCCCGCCCAGCGCGCCGACCCGGTCGGTGAGCCGGTGGACGGCCAGGGCCTCCGCGGCGAGCGTCCCCGGACCGTCGTCACGGATCACCGTGCGCAGTTCGGCGTCCTCGGCGTCCCAGCTCACGCGGATACGCTCGACCCCGCCCTGCTCCAGCATCGTCAGCACGGTGCCGCGCGCGGTGGTGCGTGCGGCGCGCGCGATGTCCGAGGGAATCAGCCGCTGCGGACTGCCGGGCGCGGAGTACTCCAGCGCGACGTCGCCGTGCCGGGAGAGCAGGCTGAGCATGTCCGTCAGCCGCCCGAAGGCGTCCTGGAGGCTCTCCTCGGGCGGTAGTTGTGCGTCCTCGTCGGTGGCCCGCAGCTCCACCAGCGCGGCGACCGCGACATCGGTGGCGGTCCGCCGGGCGGCGTCGTCCGGCAGCGTGCGGCTGCGCAGGACGCCGAGCAGGGCGGTGAGGGTGGCGGCATGCGCATCGGTCACATCGGCCACGGCCCGGGCCCGCTCACTCCTGGCGATCCACGGAGCGGCCATGTCGACCGGCATCGCCCCCGGCAGCAGTTCGACGACCCGCCCGGTGGCCAGGTCCCACAACTGCTGAACCAGCGCCAGCACCTCCGGCCCCGGCGCACCCTCCGCCGAGACCACCACGGCCAACAGCGCCCCCGCCGACCCGGGCGGCGCCGACGCCACGGCCAGCACCGGCCGCGCCGCCCCGGCCAGCGAGGCCTGCCCCCACCACGGCTTCCCGACATCGACATGGGTGGCCAGCGTCGCCAGCTCGGCGGTGGTGACGTCCCCGGTCAACTCCACATCCCCATAACCCCAGTTGGCCGACTTGGGGCAGTCCCCGGTGAGCATCACCAGGGCCTCGTGCGGCACGAGATCGGCCAACGCGGCCGACAACGTGGCCAGAACCTCCTTCAGAGGCGCCCGCACCAGCCCCTTCACCACAGCCAACGTGCGCTGCGGGTCCCCCCAGTCCGCATACACCATGGACGCATCGTAAGCGCCGGAGGGGGCTGCCCGGACAGTGCCCGGGCAGCCCCCGTAGTGGCTCAGGACGCCTGCGCCGTGTTGTAGAGGTTCTTGGCGTCGTCGCCGAAGTAGGGGCCGAACATGGTGTTGGGCAGGAACTGGTAGCCGAAGCTGTTGACCGAGGACTGGAGGCCGGTGCCGGTCTTTTCGTCGAAGGTGGTGAACCAGGGGCCGCCGCTGGAGCCGCCGGTCATGTTGCAGGACAGGCCGTGGTCCTGGGAGAACAGCGGGTCCTTGAAGGTGGTGCCGCTGCAATAGATGAGCTTGCTGCCGTCGTACGGGGCGGCCGCGGGGAAGCCGAAGGCGTACATCGGCTTGCTGTAGCCGGAGTTGAAGGACAGGCCCTGGCCGCCGACGACGTCGGTGAGCTTCTTGCCGTCGAGCGGGGCGACCACCGCGGCGCCGACGTCGTAGTTGATGTCCTCGCTCGCCGTCCACTGGGGGGGGCGAGTGTTTTGGCCGCCGGCCACTTGCCGTACGGGGCCTGGCCGTCGTGGTAGCCGGGGACGAAGACCCAGTTGGTGTGCCAGGCGCCCTGGAGCTTCACGCAGTGCCCGGCCGTGAGCACGGTGCTCTTGTTGCCGCTGGTGACCGCGTCGCCGGAGCAGGAGGCGTTGCGGCCCTGGTAGGTGAAGAACACCCGGCCGGTCGTTTTGACGACCGCGCCGCCGCCGGTCCACGGGCCGCCGGCCTGGGGGAGGGCCCCGGGCAGCGGCCTGGTGGTCGCGGGGAGCCGGGGGAGGGTGGGGGACACCGTGAGCGGGGCGCTGCGCGGGACCGCGGCGGGGGCGGACCGTTTCGTGGGTGTGGCGAGGTCCAGGGGAGCGGCGGCGCGCATCCGGGCGGCGGTCCAGAAGGCGGCGGGCGTGGTCTGCGGGGTGGTGGTGCGGTGGCCGGGCTGCGGGGTGGCGGCGCCGGCCTGACCGGTGGGGAGCAGGAGGGCGAGCAGCGTACCGGCGGCGGTCAGGGTGCCGAGGGCGGCCCGGGATCTGCCTGTGGGGCGCGGCGCCGGTATGCCGTGAACTGCCGGTATGCCGCGAGCGGTTCGTCTCACGCGTAACTCCTTCTGCGGGGGCCGCGTACGGCGGGCGTGCGCGGCCGCGGGGGACGGGCCGCACGTGAGCGGCCCGGCAGACGAGAGGTGCGGATTCGAGGAAGCGCCTGTCTTTGCACCCGGCCGGTCGGCCCGGCGGGGTGCGAAGGCAGGCTCTCAGGGTGCCACCGGAAGCGGAAAGTGGGCAGGGGTCGTACGGGGATTCGGTGTCCCGTCGCCCCTCAACCGCGCCCGATGTACGGCATGTTGGTGGCCATCACCGTCGCGAACTGCACATTGGCCGACAGCGGCAGTGCGGCCATGTGCACGACCGTGCGGGCGACATCCGTCGCGTCCATCACCGGCTCGACCGCCATCTGACCGTTCGCCTGGAGAATGCCGGTCTGCATCCGGCCGGTCATCTCGGTGGCCGCGTTGCCGATGTCGATCTGGCCGCAGGCGATGTGGTACGGACGGCCGTCCAGGGAGAGCGACTTGGTCAGGCCGGTCATCGCGTGCTTGGTGGCGGTGTAGGCGAGGGAGTGCGGGCGCGGGGTGTGGGCGGAGACCGAGCCGTTGTTGATGATCCGTCCGCCCTGCGGTTCCTGGGCCTTCATGGTGCGGAAGGCGGCCTGGGCGCAGAGGAAGGATCCGGTGAGGTTGACGTCGACGACCGCGCGCCAGTCGTCGTACTCCAGCTCCTCCAGGGGCACCGCGCGGCCGAAGGTGCCCGCGTTGTTGAAGAGCAGATCCAGCTGCCCGAACCGCTCGTGGACGGCGGCGAACAGGGCGTCGACCTGCTCGGGGCGGGTGACATCGGTCGGCATCGTCATGATCGCGGGGCCGTCCGGACCCGCCGGGCCCGCCAGCCGGGAGGTCTCCGCCAGCGCCTCCGCGCGCCGCCCGGCCAGCACCACCGTCCAGCCGGCGGCGATCAGCGCGAGGGCGACCGCCCGCCCGATGCCGGACCCGGCGCCGGTGACCACGGCGACCTGGCGGTGCGCCGCCCCGCCCTGCCGTGCCTCCTGTGCGGCCGGGGCCGTCTGGGTGCTCTGCCCGCCCCGCGAGGTCGGGGCCGGCAGGGTGGGCCGGGGCGCGGTCGCCGTACCGCCCACCTGCCCGGCCCGTGCCATCGGCGTCGTCCGTGCTGCGGGTGCCGACTCTGTGTTCTCTGCCATGGCGGCAGCGTAAACGGCGTACGGGCGGCGCACGGGGCGCCGCCGCCGCGACTCAGCCGCCGGTGTGGAAGCGCCGCAGGACCGCCGCTTTGGTGGCGGTGAACTCCTCCTCGGTGAGGATGCCGTCGCGGTGCAGCTCGCCCAGTTCGCGCAGCCGCCGCAGCAGGGCGTCATGGTCCTCGGCGGGGGCGGCGGACGCCCGGGGTGCGGCCGGGCCGAGCGGTGCGGCCGGCGTGAGCGGCGCGGCCGGGGCCGCCGTCGGCAGGGCCTTGCCCGTACCGGCCGACGGGTGCGGCAGCCGCGCCGCGACCGCGGCCGCCAGCAGCGCCGTGGTGCCGCTCTCCTTCTTGAAGCCCCACAGCTCGATGGAGTTGGGGTCGTGCTCCGGCTTGAGCCGCTCCGTCGCGCCCCGCGGCCGGAACCGGAGATAGCCGGACTCCAGACCGGCTGCGGCCCGCCACTCCACCGCCTCCAGCGCGCCGAGCGTGAAGTTCCGCGGGCCCCAGTCCCGTTTGGTCTCGCTGGTGTTCCAGCGCCATTCGAGGTGCACCCGTTCGCCGTCGAAGGTGGCGACACCGTCCACCCCGGCGGCCGACAGCGGTACGGACGGGCCGGGCAGCAGATAGCGGTCGGCGGGCCCGTCCGGTATCTGCTCCAGCATCAGGGCCTGGCGTACGGTGTCGACGAAGTACTCGGCGACCTCGACCCGTCCGGCGTCGACGGTCAGCCGGTACGGGTTCGCCTCGTCCGGCAGACCGCCGCCGGTGACCTGAAGCAGCGGGTCCGCGCCTTCCCGCAGCCGCAGTCGCAGCCGGCCGCCCTTACGGGCCGGTTCGAGGGCGATCCCGGCCAGCGCGGCCAGCGGCACCGTGAACTCCCCGAGATCCTGGCGCAGTTTGTGCACCCCGCGTTCGCGGCCCGGCACGATGCGCACGGCGTCGCCGTCGAAGGTCCAGGTGCCGTCGCGCACCATCAGTTCAGCCATGCCCCGAATCCTACGGAGGCACGGCCGGTGCCGAGATTGTCCGACCGCGTCCGGTGCGGGCCCAGTCCTCATCCAGCTGTCATGTATGTGTCGTGCGTGGGTCAGCACCGCGCCGTTCCGTTTCCCTGGAATGGCTCTCCTACGGGCTCTGTGACAACCGCCTTCAGGGGAGGGCCAGATGACTCACCACGCACCGCACGAGCAGGAGATCCGGGCCGCGGCCGCACACTTCGGCCGCCGCCGCTTCCTCACCACCACCGGGGCCGCCGCCGCGCTCGCCTTCGCGACCAACCTGCCGGGTGCGGGCGCCGCCTACGCCGCCGAGGCCGATGCGCGGAAGATCACCGAGAACCCCTTCACGCTGGGCGTCGCCTCCGGTGACCCGCAGCCGGGCTCCGTCGTGCTGTGGACCCGTCTCGCCCCGCGGCCGTACGAGCCCGGCAACGGAATGCCGGACGCCAGGGTCACGGTCCGCTGGGAAGTCGCCTACGACGAGCACTTCAAGCGGCTGGCCGGCCAGGGCCGCGCCGACGCCCACCCGGAGTTCAACCACTCCGTGCACATCGAGCCCACCGGTCTCGCGCCCGACCGTGTCTACTACTACCGCTTCCGTGCCGGCAGCTGGATCAGCCCGGTCGGCCGCACCCGCACCGCGCCCACCCAAAGCGCCCGGATCTCCGATCTGAAGCTCGCCGCGGTCTCCTGCCAGGCCTACCACGACGGCTACTTCACGGCCTACCGCCACTTGGCCGAGGAGGACCTCGACGTGGTCTTCCACCTCGGTGACTACCTCTACGAGTACCCGGTGGGCGCGAACGGCGGCGCCCGCAACTACACCGACCGCACGCTGCCCGCGGTCTTCAACCGCGAGACGGTCACGCTGGAGGACTACCGGCTGCGCTACGCCCTCTACAAGTCCGACCCGGACCTCCAGGCCGCGCACGCCGCGCACCCCTTCATCGTCACCTGGGACGACCACGAGGTGGAGAACAACTACGCCTCCGACATCAGCGAGGACCACCTCCCGCCCGCCGAGTTCCTCGTCCGCCGGGCCGCCGCCTACCGCGCGTACTGGGAGAACCAGCCGCTGCGCCGCCCGCAGCGGCCCCAGGGTGCCGACTGCCGGCTCTACCGCCGCCTCCAGTACGGGCAGCTCGCCCAGTTCGACATCCTCGACACCCGCCAGTACCGCTCCGACCAGGCCTACGGCGACGGCTGGCACGCCCCGGGCCCGGAGTCCCTGGACCCCGCGCGCACCCTGACCGGCGCCGCCCAGGAGCGCTGGCTGACCGACGGCTGGCGGCAGTCCTCCGCCCGCTGGAACGTGCTGCCGCAGCAGGTCACGTTCTCCGAGCGGCGCAACGCCACCGGCCCCGGCTACCAGCTGAGCATGGACGCCTGGGACGGCTACGCGGCCTCCCGCGACCGGGTGCTGGCCGGTGCCGAGTCGGCGGGTGTGGACAACCTCGTCGTCCTCACCGGCGATGTGCACGTCCACTACGCCTTCGACATCAAGAAGGACTTCAAGGACCCCGGCTCGCGCACCGCGGGGGTGGAGTTCGTCACCACCTCGATCGCCAGCGGCAAGAACGGCGCGGACAAACCGGCCAACTGGGACACCTACCTGGCCGCCAACCCGCACCTGAAGTTCTACAACGGCCGCCGCGGCTACCTCACCGTCACCCTCGACCAGGACACCGCCCGCGCCGACTACCGCACGGTGTCCGCCGTCACCACCCCCGGGGCGCCGGTGCGCACTGCCGCCTCGTTCGTCTCGGAAGCGGGCGATCCGGGCCTGAAGCCGGCCTGATCGGGGCCGGAAGCCTTGCCTGATCCGGGCCTGAAGCCGGCCTGATCCGGGACGTTTGCCCTAGGTCCGGGGCAGGTCTGTCCTAGGCCGAAGGGACCGGTCCGAAACCGGTCAGAAGGCGTTCCGTGCATGACACCATGGTGCAGCCATCTATCGCCATGGAGACCCGCATGACGGAGCCCGGCACGGCCGAGACCCAGGACCTTCCCGCCATAGCCGAGCGGGGCGCGGCAGCAGCACCGGCCGCGTCCCGCCGCACCAGCCTCCTCGTCACCCTCGTCCTCGGCGGTCTCACGGCGGTCCCGCCGCTCTCCATGGACATGTACCTCCCGGCCCTGCCGCAGGTCACCGCCGCCCTGCACAGCCCGGCCGCCACCGTCCAGCTCACCCTCACCACGTGCCTGGCGGGCATGGCGCTGGGGCAGATGATCGTCGGCCCGATGAGCGACAAGTGGGGCCGCCGCCGCCCGCTGCTGGCCGGCATGGTGATCTACATCCTGGCGACCGCCCTTTGTGCCATCGCCACCAGCGCCGAACTCCTCATCGCCTTCCGCCTGTTGCAGGGCCTGGCGGGCGCGGCCGGCATCGTCATCGCGCGGGCGGTGGTCCGCGATCTGTACGACGGTGTGGCGATGGCCCGGTTCTTCTCCACCCTGATGCTGATCTCCGGGGTGGCGCCGGTCGTCGCCCCGCTCATCGGCGGCCAGATCCTCCGGCTCACCGACTGGCGCGGCGTCTTCGTCGTCCTCACCGCCGTCGGGGTGGCACTCACCCTCCTGGTGTGGCGCAAGCTCGACGAGACCCTGCCGCCCGCGCGCCGGCACTCCGGCGGCCTCGGCCAGACCCTGCGCACCATGCGCGATCTGCTCGCCGACCGGGTCTTCTCCGGCTACGTCCTCGTCGGCGCCTTCGCCTTCGCCGCCCTCTTCGCCTATATCTCCGCCTCGCCGTTCGTGATCCAGGAGATCTACGGCGCCTCCCCGCAGACCTTCAGCCTGCTCTTCGGCATCAACTCCGTCGGCCTGGTGGTCCTCGGCCAGATCAACGGCAAGCTGCTGGTCGGCCGGGTCGGCCTGGACAAGGTGCTCGGCACCGGCCTGGCGCTGACCGCGCTCGCCGCGACCTCGCTGCTCCTGATGTCCGCCGGGGTCTTCGGTCCGGTCGGTCTGGTGCCGATGGCCGCCGGCCTCTTCGTCCTGATGGCCTCGATGGGCCTGGTCATGCCGAGCACCAACACCCTGGCGCTGCTGCGCACCCCGCACGCGGCCGGCTCCGCCTCCGCGCTGCTTGGCACCTCCACCTTCCTCCTCGGCTCGGTGGCCTCCCCGCTGGTGGGGATCGCGGGCGAGCGGACCGCCGTGCCGATGGCCCTCGTTCAGCTCTCCTGCGCCGTGTTGGCGCTCGTGAGCTTCCTGGGAATGTGCCGCCCGTGGCAGCGTAGGGGGGAGAGCAACGGGAGCACGGCAGGCGAGAGGACCAGGCTCTGAACGCGACGGTACTCACCTACGGAACACCGGCCCGCGCGGGGCTGGACCCCGGCTGGACGGAACGGCTGGTCCGCGGGGTGCGGGCGCTGCCCGAGGGCCGGCCGGCCTGGGCCCCCGGCGTCGTCGTACTGGCCGGCCGGGGCCCGGTCGTCGCCGCCGAGGCCGCCGCCGGCTGGGCGCTGCGCTACCGGTCCTACGACCCCGAGCGGGACCGCGGCGTCGATCTGCCCCGCGACCTGTGGGAGCCGATGCGGGTCGGCACCGTCTTCGACCTGGCCTCGCTCAGCAAGCTGTTCACCGCCGTCGCCGCGATCCAGCAGGTCGAACAGGGCCGGCTGGCCCTCGACGAGGAGGTCCGGGACCGGCTCCCGGCCTTCGCCCCGGGCCTCACCGTCCGGCAGCTGCTCACCCACACCTCGGGGCTCGCCCCCGAGCTCCCCTTCTACGACCACCCGGACCGCGCCGCCCAACTGGCGCTGCTGTGGCGGGAGGCGGCGGCCCCCAGCGGCGGCCGCAGCCCCGGCCACCGCTACTCCGACCTCAACCTCATCGCCCTCCAGCTGATCCTGGAGCAGTGCACCGGCCAACGGCTCGACGCCCTGATCCGTGACGGCATCACCGGCCCGCTGGGCATGTCCAGCACCTCCTACGGACCGCTGGCACCGCACGGCGTGGCGGCCACCGAGGACCAGCGGCGGCCCTGGGCCAAGGCGGACCGCGGCCTGATCCGCGGCGAGGTGCACGACGAGAACGCCTGGGCGCTGGGCGGCGTCGCCGGCCACGCCGGGCTCTTCTCCACCGCCCAGGACCTGGCCGTCCTGTGCCGCACCCTCCTCAATGGCGGCACCTACGGCACCGCCCGGATCCTCGGCCCCGGCGCCGTCGCCGCCCTCCTCGATCCGCCCGGTCTCGGCTTCGGCGTCGACCAGCCGTATTTCATGGGCGAGTTGGCGGGCCGCGGCGCGGCCGGGCACACCGGTTTCACCGGCACCAGCCTGGTCCTGGACCGCGCCACCGACACCTTCCTCGTCCTGCTCGCCAATACGGTCCACCCCCGCCGCCGCGACAGCGGCAGCGCCCCCCGCGCCGCGGCCGCCACCCGGCTGGCCCGCGCGGTGGCCCGTGCCACCTGACCAGGCCGGGCACCCCGCCGGGCGCCGTAGAATTTCCCCCATGCACGAGGAACTGCGCGCCGCTCTGGCGGGCCTGCTCGACGGCCTGCCGCCCAAGCAGACCGCGCAGGCCGTCGACCGGCTGATCGCCAACTACCGGGGGCGTACCCCCACCGACGCCCCGGTCCTGCGCGACCGCGCGGATGTGGCCGCGTACGCCGCCTACCGCATGCCGGCCACCTTCGAAGCCGTACGGGCCGCGCTGACCGCGTTCGCCGCCCGGGTCCCCGACTGGTCCCCGGCCACCCATGTGGACATCGGCGGCGGCACCGGCGCCGCCACCTGGGCCGCCGCCGCCACCTGGGAAGGCCACCACAGCACCGTCCTGGACTGGGCCCAGCCCGCCCTGGACCTCGGCAGGGAACTGGCCGCCACGTTCCTCCCCGACGTCACCTGGCAGCGGCAGATCATCGGCGAGGGCCTGACCGTCCCCGCCGGCACCGACCTGGTCACGGTCTCGTATGTCCTCGGCGAACTCCGCCCCGAGGACCGCCGCGCCGTCGTCGCCGCGGCCACCGCGGCCCGCACCGTCGTCCTGATCGAACCCGGCACCCCCGACGGCTACCTCCGCATCCGCGAGGCCCGCACCCAGCTCACCGAGGCCGGTCTGCGCATCGTCGCCCCCTGCCCGCACAGCGATACCTGCCCGATCGTCCCCGGAGAGGACTGGTGCCACTTCTCCGCCCGGGTCAACCGCTCCTCCCTGCACCGCCAGGTCAAGGGCGGCTCCCTCCCGTACGAGGACGAGAAGTTCAGCTACGTGGCCGCCACCACCCTCGACGCCACCCCCGCCTCCGCGCGCATCATCCGCAAACCCCAACTCCGCAAGGGCCAGGTCCTCCTGGACCTGTGCACCACCGACGAGAACCTGCAACGCACCACCGTGACCAAACGCCACGGCACCCACTACCGAGCGGCCCGCGACGCCGCCTGGGGCGACGACTGGTCCTGACCCCGTCCCGCGCGGAACGTCACCCCGGGCGGAGCTCTCCCGTCACGCACTTCACGCTCCCGCCCCCCTTCAGCAATTCCGTCAGATCCATGCCGACCGGCTCGTACCCCCGCTCCCGAAGCGGCCCGAAGAGCCCCACCGCCGCCTGGGGCAGCAGCACATGGCGCCCGTCGGACACCGCGTTCAGCCCGAACGCCGCCGCGTCGGCCGGGCCGGCGAGCAGCGCGTCGGGGAACAGCCGCGCCAGCACGGCCCGGCTCCCGGCGGAGAACGCGCCGGGGTAGTACATGACCTCGGCCCGGCCGCCGGGCTCTCCGCTGCCGGGGTCGAGCACGCACAGCGCCGTATCCAGGTGGTAGTAGCGCGGATCGACGAGATCGAGGCCGATCACCGGGCGGGCGAAGTACTCCTGGGCCTCCGCGTGGGACAGCGGACTGCTGCGGAACCCGCGGCCGGCCAGCAGCCAGGACGCGGTGACCACGAAGTCGCCCTCGCCCTCGTTGACGTTCTGCGGCTCCCGCACCGCGCGGAACCCGTGCGCGCGGTACCACTCGGCATGCACCGCGGCTTCGCCGTGCCGCTCGGCGAAGGCGAACCGGGCGCCGAGCACCCGGCCGTCCACCACGGTGGCGCCGTTGGCGGCGAAGACCATGTCGGGGAAGGCGGGGTGCGGCGGCAGCTCCTCGACGGTGTGGCCGAGCGCGCGGTAGCGGTCGCGCAGGTCCTCCCACTGGGTGTGGGCCAGCGCGAGATCCACGGGTTTGCCGGGGTCCATCCAGGGGTTGATGGAGTAGCTGACCCGGAAGTACGTCGGCGGGCACATCAGATAGCGGCGGGGGGTGGCGCTGCGCCGGGAGGTACGCAAGGAGGGCTCCTCACGGTGGGCACTCGGGGCGGGTACGGAATCCCGTACGCGCTCCCAAATCGTCCATCGCGCGAAGCCCCCGTGCCGCGGGCCGTGCGCCGTTCGAGTGGCCCGCGGCGCACCCCGGCCGGCGGGCGCCCCCGCCGCCCGGGGGACCCCGCGTCGCGCCGGTCACCCCTTCCGGGCCCGCTCCTGGAACTTGCGCAGCAGCTCCCCGCGCCGGTCCTGCCCGTCCTGTCCCCGGCCGCCGCGGCCGGTGTCCCCGCCGCCGCGCAGGGCGCCCCGCGAGAGCTTGTTCCGGGTCCTCCCCCACGCCTGAACGGCGCGGGGGGACCCCCACCCGCCGAGCATCCCGCCCGCATTTCCCTTGCTCATGGGATTCCCCTTCCTCCTGGACTGGCGAGACGGTTCGTCTCGCTAGGCCTCCACTATGTACGAGACGCAGCGTCTCGTCAAGACGATACGTCTCGCCTCCTCCCCGCTAGACTCCGCGACATGGCCAACACCTCGACCCCCGACTCCTCCCGCCGCAGCGAACGCTCCCGCCGCGCGATCTTCGATGCCGCCCTCGCACTCGTCGGCGAGGTCGGCTACGACAAGCTCACGATCGAAGGCATCGCCTCCCGGGCCGGGGTCGGCAAGCAGACGATCTACCGCTGGTGGCCCTCCAAGGCCGCCGTGCTGCTCGACGCGTTCACCGCCACGGTCGACGACTACGACGCAAAGGGCCTCCCCGACACCGGCGATCTGGCCGCGGACCTCAAGTTCGTGCTGCGGGCCACCGCCGACGAATTCAACGACCCGGCGTTCCAGGCCCCCTACCGCGCCCTCGCGGCGGCGGGTGCGAACGACGAGGAGCTCTCCCGCACCTTCGTCGCCCGGCTGAGCGAGCCCGGCACCCGGCTCTATGTCGACCGGCTGCGGGCGGCCCAGGAAACCGGCGAGGTCGCCGCCGATATCGATGTGCGGATCGCCGCCGAGATGCTGCTGAGTCCCTTCTCACAGCGCTGGCTGATGCGTACCGGCGAATTGACCTACGACTTCGTCGACACCTTGGTCGACCAGGTGCTGCGGGGGCTGCGTCCGCGCGGCTGAACGGACGGATCGCCGGGCCCCGGCGGCGCCGGTGTGCCGCTGATGCCCCGAATTGCCGGTATTTCTCCGTCCTTCGTTCACCCCGGATCCGCACACCGGTCACCCGAGGAGCAGGATGGTGGCAGCATTGATCCCAGACCACCGCTCGAAGTGAGGGGATAGATGGAACGCAAGAGCAGGTTCTCCCAGTGGCTGCGCCGGCCGAAGAGCGGATCGGACGGCGGCGATACGGACACGGGATCAGCGGCTGCGCGCAGCCGCGAGGACCTGCTGCTGGCGGCGGCCGACGCGGGATTCCCGGTGGCCCCGGCGGCGCATCCTTCCGGCTACGGCTGTTCCTGTGAACGCATCGGCTGTCCCACCCCCGGCCGCCACCCCGTCTCCTTCGGCTGGCAGACCGTCGCCACCACCGACCGCGACAAGGTCGCCGCCTGGGTCCGCACCCTCCCGCAGGCCAACTTCATCACCGCCACCGGCATCACCCATGACGTGCTGGACGTCCCCGTCGAGGCGGGCCGCAGCGCCCTGGGACGGCTGGACGCCGCGGGCATCGACGTCGGACCGATCACCCTCGGCGCCGGTTTCGGTGACGGCCGGATGCTCTTCTTCACCGCCACCCGCGGCACCCCGGACGACGAGGACGAGTGGTGGCCCTGCGAGCTGGACTGCCACCCCGAGACCATGGACGAGCATCCGGGGCTGCGCTGGCACTGCCGCGGCAGCTATGTGCTGCTGCCGCCCTCGACCCTGCCCGGCGACCAGCCCGCGGTGACCTGGCTGCGCGGCCCCGAGCTGCCGCTGCCCGACCCGCTGACGCTGCTGGAGTCGCTCACCGACGCCTGCGCGGAGTTCAACGACCGCGAGCCGCACCACCACGAGGCGCACGCCTGGCCGATCGGCCGCTGACCGGGCCCGCGCCCCGTCCGCGCACCACCGTCCGTACGCCGAAGGGCCGCCGGGAGCACCCCGGCGGCCCTTCGGCGTCTCCGCGGTCCGGCCGCCGCTACTGCGGCTCCACCGACGTCTTGCCCTCCCGCCGGTTCAGGATGACGACCTTGTCGCCGGAGCCCTTGGCCGGCACCGTGACCGCCTGGGAGGAGACGGTGGTGAAGGCCATCCGGTTGGTCCTCTTCTCCGGCCCCACCACCAGGCCCCGCAGATTCGCCGGCACCCGGATCGTCGCCCCGGCGAACATCGTCTGCTGCTGGTGGTAGACGGTCGAGAAGAACACCAGGGCCCCGCCGTCCGTGGTCCGCAGCGCCACCGGCGGATGGTCCGAGGGGGAGTCCTGCCACTGGATGCGCGAACCGACCTGGCGGGCGTCCTTGGCGCGCCGGGCGCGCCAGCCGTCGGTCTGCGGACCGGGCGCGAACACGCTGCCCTTACCGGTGTTGAGGAAGTCCGCATAGGCCCGGCTCAGCTTGCCGGGGGCCACCGTCAGACCGGAGCCGGAGCCGAGCGGCACCGCCTCGGCGTAGCCGTCCTTCGTCTTCAGCTCCGGCGCCTTGTTGCCCGGGAACTGCGCGAAGTACACCGCGCGCCACTTCTCGTCGATGCCGTTGCGGCTGAACACCAGGAACCACCGGGTGGGGTGGCCCTTGGCGTCCTTGCGGTTGCTGAGCGCGTCCGCGATGAAGTACTTCGGCCAGCCCGCCTGCTTGGGGATGGTGAAGCGCGGCTCCGTCAGCTCCAGCGCGGGGAAGTCCGGGTTGCCCTGCGGCCGCAGGGCCTGTGACGCCTTTATCCCGGCCTGGTCGATCGCCAGCAGCGCGCCCCCCTCGAAGGAGGGGTTCCGCTTCGGGTCCAGCTCCCGGTACGTCTTGTTGAAGCTGTCGGTGAAGCGGGTGAGGGCCTTGGCGCCCTCAGCCTTCGACACCGCCGGCAGCATCTCCCTCTCGCCGTGCACCGTCATGCACCCGCTCAGTATCACCAGCGCCGTCGCTGCCGACATCAGAGTTACGGGCACCCGGAACGGCGACCTGCGTGTCATGGGGCTCGGGCTCCTTCGGGGCGACCGGGGCGGACGGGGCGGCCGCCGGGGTGGCACGATTCGGCGCAACCCTACCGGGGGCGAGGAAGAAGGCGAGGGTGGGGATCAGATACAGAGCCCACACCGTGACCTGAAGGACCGTCGGATCCGGCTGGAAGTTGAAGACGCCCTTCAGCAGCGTCCCGTACCAGCTGTCGGCCGGGATCTGCGCGCTGATGTCGAACGCCCGGGTGCCCAGCCCCGGCACGATGTCCGCCTCCTGGAGATCGTGGAAGCCGTACGCCAGCACGCCCGCCGCGACCACCACCAGCATGCCGCCGGTCCAGGTGAAGAACTTCGCCAGGTTGATCCGCACCGCACCGCGGTAGAACAGCCAGCCCAGCAGCACCGCCGTCAGCAGCCCCAGCAGCGCCCCCACCAGCGGCCGTACGCCGTCGTTCGCGGACTGCGCGGCCGTCCAGATGAACAGCGCGGTCTCCAGGCCCTCGCGGCCCACCGACAGGAACGCGGTGACCACCAGCGCCACGGTGCCCATCCGGAGCGCCGCGTCCAGCTTGCCGTGCAGCTCCCGCTTCAGATGCCGCGCGGTGCGCCGCATCCAGAAGACCATCCACGTCACCAGGCCCACCGCGATGATCGACAGCGAACCGCCGAGCGCTTCCTGGGCCTCGAAGGTCAGCGTCTGCGAACCGAACTGGAGCGCCGCACCGAACGCGAACGACAGCACCACGGCGAGTGCGATACCGAGCCAGACCGGGCGCAGCGCCTCCCGCCTCCCGGTCTTGACCAGGTAGGCGATGAGAATGCAGACCACGAGGCTGGCTTCCAGGCCCTCGCGCAGACCGATCAGGTAGTTGCCGAACACGTCGGTTCCTTCCCTTCCTTCATGGAGTCGGCGGCGGTCTCCGCCGCCGACGGTGGCACGGTGGTGTCAGGCGAACAGCGCCCGGCCCCACCAGTCGTCCGCGTTCCGGACGCCCGGCGGCACCGCGAAGAGCGCGGAACCCACGTGCTGGATGTATTCGTTGAGTGCGTCATTGGCCGCCAGCCGCTTCTGGAGCGGGACGAAGCCCTGGCGTACGTCCCGCTGGTAGGCGAGGAAGAACAGCCCCGCGTCCAGCCGGCCCAGCCCGTCCGTCCCGTCGGTGAAGGAGTAGCCGCGGCGCAGGATCCGCACCCCGCCGTTGGAGTCCGGATGCGCCAGGCGGACATGCGCGGTCGGCAGCATCGACTTCAGATGCGGGGTGTCCCGCTCGTGCTTCTTGCCGACCGGCGCCCCCTCGCCCTTGTTCCGGCCGAAGATGTCCTCCTGCTCCCGGAGCGAGGTGCGGTCCCAGATCTCGATGTGCATCCGGATCCGGCGGGCGACCAGGTAGGAGCCGCCGGCCATCCAGCTCTCCTTGCCCTTCGCGTCGCCTTCCCCGACCCACACATGCTTGTCCAGCGCGGCGGAGTCGGTGCCCGCGAGGTTGTGGGTGCCGTCCTTGAAGCCGAACATGTTGCGCGGGGTCTGGGCGTCCGGCGTCGTCGAGGACGTCTTGCCGAAGCCCAGCTGCGACCAGCGGATCGCGACCTTGCCGAAGCCGATACGGGCCAGGTTGCGGATCGCGTGCACCGCGACCTGCGGGTCGTCCGCACAGGCCTGAACGCACAGATCGCCGCCGCTGCGCGCCTTGTCGAGGTTGTCGCCCGGGAACTTCGGCAGCTCGATCAGCGCCTCGGGGCGCCGCTCCTTGATGCCGAACCGGTCCTTGCCGTCCTTCTCGAACAGCGTGGGGCCGATACCGAAGGTCAGGGTCAGCCGCGAGGGCGGCAGCCCGAGCGCCTCGCCGGTGTCGTCCGGCGGTGCCTCCGCCAGCCCGCCGACCGCGCCGTCGCCAACCGCGTCGCCGGCCGTCATCCGCGCCGCCGCCTTCGTCCACTCCTTGAGCAGCGCGATCAGCTCGTCACGGTCGTCGGTGGTGACATCGAACGCGGCGAAGTGCAGCCGGTCCTGGACGGCGGAGGCGATACCGGCCTGGTGCCTGCCGTGGAAGGCGATCGCGGAGCCCGCGGTCGCGTCCGCGCCGGCCGGCTGGGCGTCGCCGCCGGTGCGCAGCGCCGCCGCGGTACCGCCGGCCGCGACCGCGCCGAGGGCCAGGCCCGCACCGCCCCAGCCGATCAGCGCACGCCGGGAGGGCGCGCGCCCGTCGGTGGTCTGCGCGGCCTCGCCGCCCTCGGCGGCGGTGTTCACGGTGGACGTGTCGTCGTCGTGCGTCATCGTCTCCCCTTGCCTGGCAGCGGACTACTTGGCGCCGGCCACGGCGGCGGCCAGCTTGGACAGCGGCTCGCCCAGCGAGTTGACCCCGTCGGAGAGCTTCTTTCGCTCGCCCTTGTCGACCGTTTCGTACGAGGCGAAGCCGTCGGCGGACTTGCTGTCGCGGTGCTCGTCGAGCAGCCCGCCGATCGCCTTGAACTGCTTGTCCAGCTCCTTGGCGAGCGCCGGGTCGTTCTTGGCGACGACCGGCTTCAGCAGCTCGTAGGCCTTCTCGGCGCCCTCGACATTGGCGTGGAAGTCGAGCAGGTCGGTGTGGCTGTAGCGCTCTTCCTCACCGGTGACCTTGCCGGTGGCCACCTCGTCGAGCAGCTCCTTGGCACCGTTGGCCATGCTGGTCGGGGTGATCTCGGCCTTGCCGACCCGCTTCTGCCAGTCCTGCAGGTCGGTGATCAGCTGCGCCGCGAGCGTCTTGTCGTCCCCGGAGATCTTCTTCTCCTCCCACAGGGACTTCTCCAGCTTGTGCCAGCCGGTCCACTTCTGGCCCTTCTCCAGGCCGTCGGCCCGCACATCGACCTTGGGGTCGATGTCACCGAACGACTCGGCGACCGGCTCGGTGCGCTCCCAGCCGACCCGCGAGAGCGCATAGGTCTTCTTGGCGGCCTCGACATCGCCGTCCTTGACCGCGTCGGCGAACTTCCGCGCCGCCGGGAGGGTCTGGTCGGCCTGGTCCTGGACGTACTTGCGGTACGCGGCGACCGCGGCGTCCAGCTTGGGGTCGCGCTTGGTGGCCCCGCCCTTGCCGCTGACGGTCACCTTCTGGCGGATGCCGTCGCCCTTCATGCCCGGCTTACAGGCGATTTCGTATGAACCGGCCTTGATCTCGGCGGAGATCTCCGTCCGGGTGCCGGGGCCGATGTTCTCCCGCTCGGTCACGATCCGGTCGCCGGGGGCGTAGACGTAGACCTCGGTGACCTTGGAGCCCTTGTTCTGCACCGCGAACCGGACATGTCCGGCGGGGAATTCCTTGGCGGACAGCTCACAGCTGGTGTCGCTCGCGGTCACCTCGATGGTGCCCTTGTCGCTGCCGCCTTTGCCGTCGTTCTTCGCGGCGCAGCCGGAGACGACGGTGACGGCCGTGGCCGCGGCGATGGCGGCAACGGTGGCGGGACGGAGGGCACGCATACAGGGCTCCAAGCGGGCTCGGATGTACGGAAACGGCGTAAGGAACGATAGACAGTGGCCGGGGTCGCCACTAAGGCGGCCCTAACTTAACCGAGGCTTACCTATTTCTGCCCGGCCTGTCGCGTGATCCCGCTCTCATGGACAACGGCCCGATTACGGATTGACCCGTGCCCGGTCACGGAATCGCCATGCGCAGGTCAAGGTAAGGGTCCTCGTTCCCGAGGGTCCATGACCGCACCGTTCCGGCCACCGCCGCCATGCTGCTCACTCATGAGCTGGGCCGCCCGCTCGACATCCGCCAGGGCACCGGCTCCCGGATCCTCACCCGCACCCATCCCGACGGCACCCTCGCCGTAGGGGGACGGGTGCGCCGCGCCGGCCCTTGACCCGGCACGGCGATCCGGCCGCTCCGGGAGACATCAACGAGCGGGCGCCCGGTGGTAGTTGACGTAAGGCGGGCGAACGGGTGGCCGGGCCCGCTACGCGCTCAGCGGGAACTGCTCGCCCAGCTCCCGGAAGACCGCGCTGTTCAGCCGGAAGGCCCGCTTGCACTCGTCGACCACCCGCTGCTTCTCCAGGTCGTCCACGGGCAGCGCGTCCAGCAGTGCCCGGTACTCCCGCTTGAAGGCGGCGGGGTTGGGGATGTCCTCGAAGACGTAGAAGCGCACCCCGTCGCCCTTGCGGGCGAAGCCCCAGGTCTTCTCGGCGGTGCCGCGGATGATCTGGCCGCCGGAGAGGTCGCCGAGGTAGCGGGTGTAGTGGTGGGCGACAAAGCCCGCCGGCCAGTCGCGGGCGCAGGCCGCCACCCGGTCCGCGTAGGCGGCGGTGGCCGGCAGCGGCGCCAGGCCGGTGCGCCAGGACGGCCCGCCGAGATGGGCGAGGTCGCGCTCCAGCGCGGCGGTGCGGGCCAGCTCGGGGCGGAGGAAGGGGCCGGCGACCGGATCCCCGGCGAGCGGCGCGGAGGCGTCCTCCAGCGCGCGGTAGACGAACCACAGCTGCTCGGTGTAGCGCCGGTAGGCCCGGACGCCGAGCCGGCCGCCGAGCAGATCGCTCATGAAGGAGGAGTTCTCGGCCTCCGTGTGCTGCTCGTGGGACGCGGTGCGGATCACCGTCGAGAACGGAGCGGACGGAGCGGACGGGGTCGGGCTGGACGCTTCCAAGACGGACCTCCGGGGACCGAGGGTGGGTCCCCCCCTGCTCGGATTCCAGAGCTTGGGGGAGGACGGGAACAGGCCGGCTCCGCCGAGCCGCCGAACTTAGGGTTGCCTGACCTGCGGCCCGCGTCAACCCGTTCCCGACGTCCTGTCGGTAACGAGCCTACGCCTGTTCCCGACGCGCTGTCGGTAAAGAGTTTCCCCGCTCCCGTCAGGGCAGCGTGAGGATCTCCGCCCCGGTCTCCGTGACCACCAGCGTGTGCTCGAACTGCGCGGTCCGCTTGCGGTCCTTGGTCACGACCGTCCAGCCGTCGTCCCACATGTCGTAGTCGTGGGACCCCAGCGTCAGCATCGGCTCGATGGTGAAGGTCATGCCGGGCTTGATGTCGGTGGTGTGGTGCGGGCTGTCGTAGTGCGGAACGATCAGGCCGGAGTGGAAGGAGGAGTTGATGCCGTGGCCGGTGAAGTCACGGACCACGCCGTAGCCGAAGCGCTTGGCGTACGACTCGATGACCCGGCCGATGATGTTGATCTGCCGGCCCGGCTTGACGGCCTTGATCGCGCGGTTGAGCGCCTCCCGGGTGCGCTCGACCAGCAGCGTGGACTCCTCGTCCACGTCGCCGCACAGGTAGGTGGCGTTGTTGTCGCCGTGCACACCGTTGATGTACGCGGTGACGTCCAGGTTCACGATGTCGCCGTCCTTGAGGACGGTCGAGTCCGGGATGCCGTGGCAGATGACCTCGTTGAGCGAGGAGCACAGGGACTTGGGGAAGCCGCGGTAGCCGAGCGTGGACGGGTAGGCGCCGTGGTCGCACATGAACTCATGGGCGACCCGGTCCAGTTCATCGGTCGTCACGCCCGGCGCGATCAGCTTGGCGGCCTCCGCCATCGCCTGCGCGGCGATCCGGCCGGCGATCCGCATCTTCTCGATCGTTTCGGCATCCTGCACCTCGGGCCCCGTGTACGGGGTGGGTGCGTCCTTCCCGACGTACTCGGGGCGCCGGATCGAGGCGGGGACGGGGCGGGTGGGGGAGATCTTCCCCGGGACAAGAAGTGACTGGCCAGACATGTCAGCGAGTGTATCCGCGGGCCGTCGGGCAGGATGGTGGCACGGAACATCCACAGGAGGCGGCAATGGCGCTGTTCAAGAGGCGTACGGTCGGCAAGCCGGGCGAGTGGTACTACTGCCTCAAGCACGGGACGGTCGAAGAGGGGCCCGAGTGCCGCGCCGCCGACCGATTCGGCCCATATGCCACCCGCGAGGAGGCGGCGCACGCCATGGAGACCGCCCGCGAGCGGAATCTGGAGTGGGAGACCGACCCGAAGTGGCATGACACGGACGCGGGCAAGGGGAAGGCCGGCGCGGAGGGCGACTAGCCGGCCGGGCCGGGGCCGCGGGGCCGCCTGCTCCCGGCCCTGCTCCCGGCCCCGCTCCCGGCCCGTTTCCGGGGCGGCCCGGCGCTCCCGCATCCGCCGGGCGTGCTCATCCGTCCGGGAGTCGTACGCCCGCAGCTTCGGCAGCCCCAGCCCAAGCAGCCCGACCCCCGCCGTGATCGCGCCCGTGCACCACAGCAGCCGGAAGTCGCGCGAGGAGCGCCAGGGCGCCAGGTCGGGCAGTAGCGCGGCCGGCCGCCGCCGGACGGCCGCTGAGGGGGAGGGAGATGGGGGGCCGTCCGAAGTCACCCGTGCACCTTCACCCTGGGGCGCGGAGCGGCACAAAGGGTTATCTCCGGTGCGCGGGTGGGGCGGAGGGCTACCAGCGGGGCGGGGGCGGTGCGGTCAGCTGGTCGGCGAGACGGGCCAGCCGGTCGCGGAAGCGGCGGCGGCCGCGGGGTGCGGGCAGGCTGTTCTCACCGGCGGCCGCGCTCACCAGATGCTGGACGGTGTCCAGGTCGAGGTCCGGCGAGGCCCCGGCCGCCGCGTCGTCGGGCGGGGCCGGGGGTGCGGCGAGCGCGTCATGGGCCAGGGCGTGCAGATCGCGGTCGCCGCCGTCGAGGGCGAGCACCGTGGCGCCGTTCCGGCGGGCGTCGTGCACCCGCTCCAGCAGCTCGGCGCCGGGCTGCTCCGGCGCCACGACCAGCAGCGTCTCGCCCCGCCCGGCCGCATCCAACCGGCCCAGCCCGACCGCCAGATGGGCCGGCGCCCCGCCGGGAACACGGTGCCGCACCAGGGTCGGCGACAACTCCGGCAGTCCCGACCAGGCGGCCTCGTCGTCCAGATGCGCGGCCAGATGCCAGGGCTCGTACGCGGCACTGCCGACCAGCAGCAGCCCGCCCCCGTGCGGGACGACGGCACCCCGCAGCGCCCCGGCGAAGCGCCGGGTGGCCTGAATCCACTCGGTCCCCGCGAGGACCTCACGCAGCAATGCGACCCGTACGGCATCCATGCTCCGGAATGGTGCCGCAGCACGGCCCGTTCCGGTTGCCGTTTCAACCGGGCTCACCCGTACGGGATTTGGGGGTGTGCGGGGCGCCGGCGGGGGCCCATCCGGGGCAATCGCCGCGCGGCGCCGCGGAGCGCCGATCGGGCTGCTCTTAACGTTGGGCCATGCCCACATTTCCCACACGCCGGAGGAAAGGCACGGTGAATGCTTCCGCACGCGGAATGAAAGGTGCGTGGCATTCCCTTCCGTCCCTCTGCAGCAAGGCATTTCCGCCCCGGAGCCGGGTGCAGCTGCTCTGTGCCGTCCTCGTCTTCGAAGCCCTGCTGTTTTCCGGCAGTGCCATCTATGATGTGATCAAGTATCCGCGTGAACAGGTTGTTTCTGCGATCCTTCGGATCGTGATTGCCATCCTGAACGGGATCGCTGCCTGGCGCGTCTTCCAGGAGCTCAAGAAGACGTTTCACCAGCATCGCCGAAGCGGGGCGGCGGATGCATGGCGGCAGCCGGTCGTGCTGGTGGCCCAGGCTTCCTCCATTCCCATGCTCTTCATTCCCATCTGGGTCGAGATCTACAGTCCCATTCACGATGAATTCTGGGACCTGCTGGTGACGGTTGTCGCGTCTTTGTTGGTCGCTTTTGCGGTGGCTGTCATCGTCCGTGCCTTCGCCTTCGATCACATTGAGCTGTCGAAGGTCGGAACGGCGGCCATCGCCTTGCTGCCCTTGGCGGGAGTGATCCAGTTCTGGTACATGAACTTCTACAAGCCGACCCATGACAGCCCTCGCGTGAGTGTGACCTCGCGACTCTCTGAGCTGGGGCACTCTCGCGGTGTCTCGCACCTGCTGGGAGAAATCACCCTCCACAACGAAGGGTCGGCGCCCGCCGATGTTCTCGGTGCCATGTATACGGTGCGCGGCTACCATATGCAGTCGGCCGAAGGAATGTCCGCACAGAAGGTGGTCGACAAGCTGGACGGGGCCACCGCGAACCAAACGCACCTCGGTAAGTACGTCACGCTCTTGACGTTCGACGATGTCATGCAGTCCGGCGACATCCTGATGCCGGGGCAGAAGTGGTTCAAATCATTTGTGTTCGATGCGCGGGGCGACAGGCAGGACATGGTTCGCCTCGTTGTCCATCTCTCGACGCTGACACATACCGGCGACTCGACGACGTCCGCCACATGTAGCGGAAAGTTTTCCCTGGAAATCGCTCCGGAGGCGCCGGGGAGTGCTAAGTGCACCCAGACCAGGTTGCCTTCGCAGAGTCTGATGCGCATGGTGCTCGGCGACCAGCCGATTGCTCGGACGATCAGATTCTTCCCGTCGAAGGTGACGGAGGTGCAGAAGAGGCTGCTGGCGAAATCGAAGCTGAGGGCGAACAGGAAGGAGAGGATGGCGTCTTTGTATACGCGATTCCAGTCCGCCGACCATCAATTCAAGGGCAGGCCGGATCAGTTCAAGAAGGAGGAGAAGGAGGCGGAAGCGATCGATGCCCTGGTGCGGGACCAGAACACGGAGAGCATCGCTGAGATGCGGGTGGATCCCTAGAGGGTGGCCGCGCCGCCCGGCTTCAGTAGTCCCGCTGCCGTGAGCCGACGTCCTACCTCCGCCACGGCGTCGTCGCTCAGCGGGCGTTGGGGAAAGGCGGTGGCGCTCCGGTCGATCACACCGAGGAGGTGCAGCGCCGCCTTGAACGCGCCCAGTGCGGAGGAGCTGCGGCCCATCTCGCTCTCCGGGCCGACATCGACCAGGGAGAAGAGGGTGACCAGGCGTTCCTGTTCGGCGGCGGCCTGCTCCCAGTCGCCGGCCCGGGCGGCGTCGTAGAGGCGTACATAGGCCGCCGGGTCGACGTTGCCGATACCGGGGACGACGCCGTCGGCGCCTGCCAACAGGGCGGCGTCCACGGTCAGTTCGGAACCGGTGAGGACCGAGAAGCCGGGGGCCGGGCCGGAGTGCCGGGCGGTGCGGCCGCCGAGCGCGGTGAGCAGGCGGCGCAGCGAGCCCTCGTCGCCGCTGCTGTCCTTGAGTCCGGCGAGGGTGCCGTCCTCGGCCAGCTCCCGTACCAGCGACGGGGACAGCTTGCTGTGGACGGCGACGGGGATGTCGTAGGCGAAGAGCGGGAGGTCCACGGCCGTGCGCAGATGGCGGAAGTGGGCGGCGATCTCCCGGGGGTGGGTGCGGGTGTAGAAGGGCGCGGTGGCCACCAGGGCGTCGGCGCCCAGCGCGGCGGCGGTCCGGGCGTGGTCGAGCACCCGGGGGGTGGTGGTGTCGATGACCCCGGCGAGCACCGGGACCCGGCCGTCCGCGGCCTTGATGACGGCCTCCAGGGCGGTGCCGCGCTGGGCGTCGGTGAGGTAGGCGACCTCGCTGGTGGAGCCGAGCGCGAACAGGCCGTGCACGCCGCCGTCGACGAGGTGGTTCACCAGGCGCGTCAGGGAGGCGGTGTCGATCTCGCCGCGCGGGTCCAGCGGGGTGCAGACCGGCGGGATGACGCCGTGCAGGGGGGCGGGCAGTGCCATGAGGGCTCCGGGCTCCGATCGGACAGGACATGGGATGTCCTATGTCGAGCACAATAGACCTGTTCACAGGCGGTCGGTCAAGGATCAGCGGTCACGGCGGGGCAGGTGGCGGAGGGCCGGCGGCACGGCAGACGCGGGAGAGGGAGATTCATGGCGCGAGGGACGATGTCCGAGGATGTGCAGGCCCAGATCAAGCAGCTGATCCTGAACGGCCGGCTGACGCCGGGAGATCCGCTGCCCACCGAGGCCGAGCTGGTCGCCCTGCTCGACGTCAGCCGCAACTCGGTGCGCGAGGCGCTCAAGGCCCTCCAGGCCATGCGCATCGTGGAGATCCGGCACGGCTTCGGCACCTACGTCGGCCCGCTCACCCTGGAGCCGTTCGTCGAGGGCGTCGCTTTTCGTGCCGCGGTCCGCCACCACCAGGGCGAGTCGAGCCTGTACGAGCTGATGGAGGTCCGCGAGGCGCTGGAGGCGGGCCTGATCGGCACCGTCGCCCGGAATCTGCCCGCCGAGGATCTCGCCGTCCTCAAGGGGCTGGTGCAGCGGATGGCGGAGGAGGCGCGCGGCGGGCAGGTGCAGAGCGCCACCGACCGGGCCTTCCATCTCGCCCTGTACCGCTCGCTGGGCAACCATCTGCTGAGCGAGGTGCTGGACGCGTTCTGGGCGGCGCTGCGGCGGGTGCGGGAGGACCTCTCCGACGACCGGCCCGACCCGCTGGTGACTTTTCGTCAGCACCAGGAGATCGTGGACGCGCTGGAGGCGGGCGACGGCGACCGCGCCGTCAAGGCCATACACCGGCACTTCGACGGCATCCGGCGGCGGCTGTCCGAGCAGTGACGCAGCGGCGTGCGGCAGTGCGCGGCCAGGGCACCGGTGCGGGGCCGGCCGATCCCGTTCACCGGGATGTCACCCCGTGTCGGTGTGCCCGTTGCCGACCCGAAAAGGCGTCATGTGGGCCGTCTTGACGGCCAGTTGGGCACTCCCTATGGTCACCGCAGGACGAGGGACATCCTACGTCCTTGCCCATTGGGGGTGACCCATGGCGTACGAGAGATCGGTGCCGTACCGGGCCGGGACCGAGGGGTACACCAGCTTCCGGATCCCCGCCGTGGTCCGGGCGTGCTCCGGGGACCTCTTTGCCTTCGCCGAGGGCCGGGTCTCCTCGGCCGCCGACTCCGGCCGCAGGCCGGGCTCACCGGACCCGCCGTCCAGGGCGGCGCACTGCCCCTCGGCGACCGCGGCGGGCTGCTGTTCTCCGGGCCGGCGCACCCGTCGGCCCGCGCCCTGATGACCCTGCGCGCCGGCCGCGACGGCGGGCTGACCTGGCGGACCGCGCACACCGTCACCGGGCTCCCGGCCGCCTGCTCCGACCTCGTCCGCCTCGACCGCGACAGCGTCGGACTGCGCTACGAGACGGGCGATTTCAGCGCCTACTCGACGATCACCTTCCGCCGCATCCCCGTGGAGGAGCCGACATGACCAGCAACCCCCTGCACCGCAGAACGGTCCTGGGCGGGGCGGCCGCCCTCGCCGCCGGCTTCGCGCTCGCCGGCTGCGGCGACGACGGCGACGGCCGGGCGCCCCAGGAGCGCAAGAAGGGCCAGCGGATCAGCCTGACCTTCTGGTCCTGGGTGCCGGGCATCGACAAGCCCGTCGACCTGTGGAACCGCAAGAACCCGGACGTCCAGGTCACGGTCGAGAAGGTGTCGGCCGTCAACGGCCAGCAGTACGCGAAGATGCACGCCGCCATCAAGGCCGGCAACCCGCCCGACCTCGGCCAGATCGAATTCCCGGTCCTCCCCAGCTTCCTCCTCGACAACGGTCTGCTGGACCTCGCCCCGCTCGGCGCCGCCCGTCACAAGGGCAAGTTCTCCGGCTGGCAGTGGCAGCAGTCCGTCTTCGGCAAGAGCCTCTACGCCATCCCGCAGGCCTCCGGGCCGATGGGCCTGTTCCTGCGCCAGGACCTGTTCGACAAGTGGGACGTGCCGACCCCGCGGACCTGGGACGAGTACGAGAGCGCCGCCAAGGCCGTCCGCCGGAAGGGCGCCTGGATCGAGACCTTCGCGCCCACCAACGGCAACCGCTTCGCCGGCCTCGCCTGGCAGGCCGGCGCCAAGTGGTACGGGACGCACGGCGACACCTGGATCGTGCACCTCGACGACGAACCCACCCGCCGGGTCGCCGACTACTGGGAGTCCCTGGTCCGGCAGAAGCTCGTCAAGACCATTCCGGACCGGCAGAACGCCTGGTACAAGGATCTGCAAACCGGCGCCATCCCCGCCTGGGTGGGCGCCAGTTGGGGCGACGCCCTGCTGGTCGGCAACGCGCCCGGCACCAAGGGCAAGTGGCGGGCCGCACCGCTGCCCCAGTGGAAGGCGGGCGAGCAGGCCTTCGCCAACTGGGGCGGCTCCACCACCGCCGTCTTCGCCAAGGCCCGCTACCCCAAGGACGCCCTCGACTTCGCCGTCTGGCTCAACACCGACCCGGAGTCGGTCAAGCTGCTGATCGACGGCGGCTACGGCTTCCCCAGCGCCAAGACCGGCTACGCCACCACCGACCTAGACGTCGACAAGGACTTCTTCGGCGGCCAGGCGTACAGCAAGGTCTTCGCCGACGCCGGTGCGCATGTCGACACCAGCTGGCGGTGGGGACCCGGCGTGGACACCCTCTACCAGCGGCTCGGCGACGCCTTCACCGACGCGCTCGCCGACGGCAGCTCCTTCCGCTCGGTCCTGACCAAGGTGCAGCGCCAGACCCTCGCCGACCTCAAGGGCAAAGGTCTGAAGGTGGCGAGCGGATGAACCGGGAGGTGCTGAGCCGGGACACCCCGAGCCGGCCGGCGGCGGTCACCCCGCGGCCGGCCCGCCGCAACCGCCGCGGCCCCCGGCGCCGCGCCTCCCGCGCCGGGGCCCGCAACGCCCGCGCCACGGCCGCGTTCACGCTGCCCTTCTTCGCCCTCTTCGGCCTCTGCTTCCTCGCCCCCATCGGCTACGCCCTCCACCAGAGCCTGTTCACGACCGAACGGACCGGCCCGCTCGGCCTCGGCGGCCAGGAACGCGAGGTGTTCGCGGGCCTCGCCAACTACGCGCACGCGCTCGCCGACGACCGGTTCCTGACCGGCTTCGGCCGGGTGCTGCTCTTCGGCGCCGTCCAGATCCCGCTGATGATCGTGCTCGCCACCGCCCTGGCCCTGCTGCTGGAGAGCGCGAGCGCCCGCGCCGTCCCCTTCTTCCGCAGCGCCTTCTTCCTGCCGTACGGCGTGCCCGGCGTGATCGCCTCGATCCTGTGGGGCTTCCTGTACGTCCCGGGCATCAGCCCGCTGGTGAAGATCGCCGGTGCCGTGGGCTGGGACCTCGACTTCCTCTCCCGCGGCACCGTCCTGTGGTCCATCGCCAACATCGTCACCTGGCAGTTCACCGGCTACAACATGCTGGTGCTGATCGCCCAGCTCAAGGCCGTACCGGGGGAGTTGTACGAGGCCGCCCGGATCGACGGGGCGAACGCCTGGCAGGTCGCCCGGCACATCAAACTCCCGCTGATCCGGCCGGCGCTGGTCCTCACCGGTGTCTTCAGCATCATCGGCACCCTCCAGCTCTTCGCCGAACCCATGGTGCTGCGCCCGCTGGCCTCCGCCATCGACTCCGGCTTCACCCCCAACCTGCACGCCTACAGCGAGGCGTTCGTCGGCAACAACCAGCACGCCGCGGCGGCCGAGGCGGTCCTGCTCGCGCTGGTGGCGTGCGTACTGTCCTTCGGCTTTCTGCGGCTGGCCGGCGGACGCGCGAAGGAGCACGGATGACCCGGCCCCCCGTCCGCTACCGGATCATCACCGCCTCCCTGCTGACCGTCGCCGCGCTCTACTTCCTCGTCCCCGTCTACTGGCTGGCCGTCTCCGCCACCAAGAACAGCGCCGACCTCTTCGGCACCTTCGGCTTCTGGTTCTCCGGCCATCCGCGCCCCGTCGAGTACCTCGTCGACGTCCTCACCTACGACCACGGCACCTACGCCCGCTGGTTCGCCAACTCCCTCTTCTACGCCGGGGCCGGCGCGGTCTGCGCCACCCTGCTGTCCGCCGCGGCCGGCTATGCGCTGGCGAAGTTCCCGTTCCGCGGCCGGGAGGCGCTGTTCAACGTGGTGCTCGCCGGGGTGCTGATCCCCGGCACGGCACTGGCCCTGCCGCTCTACTTCCTCTTCAGCGCGATCGGCCTGGCCAACACCTACTGGGCGGTGCTGATCCCCAGCATGGTCAGCCCGTTCGGCGTCTATCTGTGCCGGATCTACGCGGCCGCCGCGGTCCCCGACTCGCTGCTGGAGGCGGCCCGGCTCGACGGCGCGGGCGAGGCCCGGATCTTCGGCGGGCTCGGGCTGCGGCTGATGACCCCCGCGCTGGTCACCGTCTTCCTCTTCCAGTTCGTCCACATCTGGAACAACTACTTCCTGCCGCTGGTGATGCTCTCGGACTCCGGCCTCTACCCGATCCAGCTGGGCCTGACCTCCTGGACCGGCTACGCCGACCGCCAACCGGTGCTCTACCAGTACACGGTGGGCGGCGCGTTCCTGTCCGTGGTGCCGCTGATGGTGCTGATGACGGTGCTCCAGCGGTACTGGCGCACGGGGCTGACGGAGAGGAGCGTGAAGGCGTGAGGGGGCGGGGGGAGGAGGGATGACGGTGCGGGCATGAAGGAGCACAGCGACGGATGACGGTATGGGCCGGATCGCTGTCGAGGGCATGACCGGCCGGCCGTCGGCGCGTGACAGTATCGCTGTCATGACTACTCCTGACGCTTCCCGGTCCCCGAACGCCGCGACCCGTGCGAAGGCCGCCCTGAAGCGCGACCCCTGGGACCTCCCGGACGTCTCCGGTCTGGTGGTCGGCGTCCTCGGCGGCACCGGCGACCAGGGCCGCGGCCTGGCCTACCGGCTGGCCAGGGCCGGCCAGAAGGTGATCATCGGCTCCCGGGCCGCCGAGCGCGCGGAGACCGCCGCCGCGGAGCTCGGCCTGGGCATCGAGGGCGCGGAGAACGCCGACTGCGCCCGGCGCAGCGATGTCGTGATCGTCGCGGTGCCCTGGGAGGGCCATGCCAAGACCCTCCAGGCGCTCCGCGACGAGCTGGACGGCAAGCTCGTCATCGACTGCGTCAACCCGCTCGGCTTCGACAAGAAGGGCGCCTACGCGCTCAAGCCGGAGGAGGGCAGCGCCGCCGAGCAGGCCGCGGCCCTGCTGCCCGGGGCCCGGGTCACCGCCGCGTTCCACCATCTGTCCGCGGTGCTGCTCCAGGACCCGGAGGTCGAGCAGATCGACACCGATGTGATGGTGCTCGGCGAATCCCGCGCCGACACCGATGTGGTGCAGGCGCTGGCCGCCCGTATCCCCGGTATGCGCGGCGTCTTCGCCGGCCGGCTGCGCAACGCCCACCAGGTCGAGTCGCTGGTCGCCAACCTGATCTCGGTCAACCGCCGCTACAAGGCCCACGCGGGGCTGCGGGTCACGGACGTCTGAGGGGGAGGAGGGGGAGGGGGCGGGGGAAGCGCGGGCATGGGGGACACTGGGGAGGTCCGACCACTCCCGACAGGAGCCGCCCCCATGTCCCTCTTGCCCCCGCCCGGCCCGGCCCGGCGACTCGCCCTGATGGCCCTCGCCGTGTGCGTCCTCTCCGTGGCCGCGGCGGTCGTCGCCTTCGTGGAGGGCAGCTTCGTCGGCGTCGTCTGGATCCTGCTGGCGGGCATCTCCAGCAACATGGCGTGGTTCTACCTCCGCAAGGCGAAGATCCAGCGGTCCGGGGCGGCCGGCTGACGTCCGACGGCCCGTGCCGTCGCGCAGCCGCCGCGAGCCGCCGGAAGCGTCACTCCTGACGCCGAGCCGTCGGCGCCCCCGCTGAGCGGCCGGAGCAGTCGCCCTGACGCCTGGCCGTCAGCGCTGCCGCCGCCCACCCGTCAGAACAGGCCGCCGGTCTGCGGGAGCTGCGGTGCGCCCTGCCAGAAGCGGAAGTACTCCTGGCCGATGTAGGTCTCCAGCTGTGAGACGCCGAGCCCGCGCAGGATCGCGTCGACCAGGTCGAAGAAGACCCGGTTGACCTCCGGCACCCACAGGAAGACGAAGACCGCCAGCAGTCCGAACGGCGCGAACGGCTCCACCTGCCGCCGTACCTTCCGTGACAGCCAGGGTTCGAGCACGCCGTAGCCGTCCAGCCCCGGCACCGGCAGGAAGTTCAAGATCGCCGCGGTCACCTGGAGCAGGGCCAGGAAGGCCAGCGCGTAGCGGAACACGGCCGGTACGCCCGACAGCGCATGCAGCCAGAACGGCGCCGTGCACACCGCCGCGAACAGGATGTTCGTCAGCGGCCCGGCCGCCGAGATCAGGCTGTGCCGCCAGCGCCCCTTGATCCGGCCGCGCTCGATGAACACCGCACCGCCCGGCAGTCCGATCCCGCCCATGATCACGAAAATCACCGGCAGCACGATGCTCAGCAGCGCATGGGTGTATTTCAGCGGGTTCAGGGTGAGATAGCCCTTCGCCTCCACCGAGATGTCGCCGCTGTGCAGCGCGGTGCGCGCGTGGGCGTACTCGTGCAGACACAGCGAGACCACCCAGCCGGACACCACGAAGGAGAACACCGCGACGCCGGTGTAGTCCCCGAGCGTCCCGCTCCACACGGCCCACCCCGACACCGCCATGACGGCGGCAAGCGCGAGGAAGACCGGGCTGACGCGACGGTCGGCGCGCCGGATTGCTGTGGTCATGGTGCGGGCTCCCGGGTTCTGGTGAGGGGCAGCCATGACCGTAACCGCGGCAGGGCGCGCGGCGCACGGCCCCCGCGGAACTGCTGCGTCCGCGGGCCCCTCCTCCCGGTCCCCGTGCCCCGAAAACGAAAGGCGATACCTGCCGGCTTCCGCCTTGCACGACAATGGGCCGGTGCATTACGGAATTCTCGGCACCACCCAGGCAGGACGGGCCGACGGCACCCCCGTCGCGCTCGGTGGCGCACGCCTGCGCGCGCTGCTCGCCGCCCTCGCGCTGCGACCCGGCCGGGCGCTGTCCCCGGAGTTGCTGATCGGCGACATCTGGGGCGCGGACCCGCCCGCCGACGCGGCCGGTGCACTCCAGGCACTGGTCGGCCGGCTGCGCCGCGCCCTGGGCCATGCCGAGATCGCTTCGGTGGACGGCGGCTACCGGCTGTGCGCCGAGCCCGACGCCGTCGATCTGCACCGCTTCGAACGCCTCGCGGCGGAGGGCGGCCGGGCGCTGGCCGACGCGGATCCGGCCCGGGCCGCCGCCCTGCTCGATGACGCCCTGGCGCTCTGGCGCGGCCCGGTCCTCGCCGATCTCCCGGACGCGGGTGTCGAGGTGGCCCGTGCCGAGCGCCGCCGGCTGGACGCCCAGTGCACCCGCCTCGCCGCCGATCTCGCCCTCGGCCGGGCCGCCCAGGCGCTGCCCACCCTCCTCGCGCTGTGCGCGGACCACCCCCTCGACGAGCCCCTCCAGGCCCTGCGGCTGCACGCCCTGCGCGCCGCCGGCCGCACCGCGGAGGCTCTGGCGGCCTACGAGGAGATACGCATCGGCCTCGCCGACCGCCTCGGCGCCGACCCGGGCCCGGAACTGCGCACCCTGCACGCGGAGCTGCTCCGGCCCCCGCCATCGCATCCGCCGACGAACCCCCCGCCGCCGCTGATATCCGGCGCTCCGGCCCCCGCACCCACCGGCCCCGCCCCGCATGGCGCGGGCCTCGGCACGTCGTACGGCACGACCCCTTCGTACGGCACGACCACGTCGTACGGCACCGGCACCGCCACCGCGTACGGCATCGGAACCCCCCAACCCGGGCCCCACGGCACCGGGAACCACAGCACAGGGCCCCACAATTCCGGGCACCACCACACCGAGACCCACCACACCGAGACCCACCACACCGGGAACCCCGACACCGCGACCACCGACCACCCCAGGGCCCCCCACCCGCACCCGCACCCCCACCCGCACCCCCACCCGCACCCGCACCCCCGCCCCGGCAACCTCCGGCCCCGGCTCACCTCCTTCGTCGGGCGGGACGCCGATCTGGCGGCGATCCGCGACGGTCTGGCCGCGCACCGGCTGGTGACGCTGCTGGGCCCCGGTGGCGCCGGGAAGACCCGGCTGTCGCAGGAGGGCGCCGAGACCGCCGCGGCCGCCTCGCCGGAGGCCTGGCCGCACGGCGTATGGCTGGCCGAGCTGGCGCCGGTGGACGATCCGCAGACCGTGCCCGAGGCGGTGCTGACCGCGCTCGGCGCCCGCGAGACCGTCGTCCGCGGCACCACCGCGGAGGGGCTGCGCGCCGCCGCCGACCCGACGGCGCTGGACCCGCTCGCCCGGCTCGCCGAGCACTGCGCGGGACGCCGGATGCTGCTCGTCCTCGACAACTGTGAGCATGTGATCGACGCCGCGGCCGGGCTCGCCGAGCGGCTGCTGGCCGACTGCCCCGGGGTGACGGTGCTGGCCACCAGCCGGGAGCCGCTGGCCGTACCGGGCGAGGTGCTGCGGCCGGTCGAGCCACTGCCCGACCCGGTCGCGCTGCGGCTGCTCGCCGACCGCGGGGCCGCCGCCCGCCCCGGCTTCCGGATCGAGGACGACCGGGCGGCCTGCGCCGAGATCTGCCGTCGGCTGGACGGGCTGCCGCTCGCCATCGAACTCGCCGCCGCCCGGCTGCGGATGCTCTCGCCGCGGCAGCTGGCCGACCGCCTCGACGACCGGTTCCGGCTGCTGACCAGCGGCAGCCGGACGTTGCTGCCCCGGCAGCAGACGCTGCGCGCCGTCGTGGACTGGTCCTGGGAACTGACCGATGAGCCCGAACGGGCCGTGCTGCGGCGGCTGTCCGTCTTTGCCGGCGGGTGTGATCTGGCCGCCGCGGAGGAGGTGTGCGCGGGTGACGGGGTCGACGGACGCGAGGTGGCCGGGCTGCTCGGCTCGCTGATCGACAAGTCGCTGGTGGTGGCGGCGCCGGCCGGTGAGGACGGCGGCGGCGGGGAGATGCGCTACCGGCTGCTGGAGACGGTGGGGGAGTACGCCGGCGAGCGGCTGGACGAGGCGGGGGAGCGCGCCGGTGCCGAGCGCCGCCACCTCGTCGCCTACCGCGAACTGGCCCGTACCACCGACCCGTTGCTGCGCGGGCCCGGCCAGCGCGCCGGTATGGAGCGGCTGGAGCTGGAGCACGACAATCTGCGGACCGCGCTGCGCCGCGCCCTGGCCGCCGGGGACGAGCACGAGGCGCTGTGCCTGGTGCTGTCCCTCCAGTGGTTCTGGTCGCTGCGGGACCACCGCAGCGATGCCCGGCACTGGGCGACCGCGGCCGCAGCCCTCGGCCCCAACCCCTTTGCCGCGCCTGCCGAACCCGCCCCCGACCTGCACGAGAGCCCCATCGACAGACCGCCGCCGATGGCTCCCGAGCAGCTGCTGGAGGCCCGCCGTGAGGTCCGGCTGGTCGCGCTCGCCAGCATGGACAGCGATATCGCGGCACTGCGCGATCCGGTGCTGAAGGAGGAGCTGGCGGGGATGCTCACCGCCTACCGCACCGGCATGCCGCAGACCTGCAAGGTGCCCGGCGCGATGTGGTTCTACGCGGTGGTGGTCACCGGGCGGGTCGACGAGCTGGCGGAGCTGGTCGACGGCGCGGTGCGGGCCTGCCGCGACTTCGGCTACGAGTGGGAGCTGGGCTACATCCTCCAGCTGCGCTCCAAGGTCTTCAACGACCATCCCGGCGGGCTGGGGCAGGCGGCCCGTGATGCCGACGAGGCGCTGCGGCTCTTCCTCCGGATCGGTGACGCCTGGGGCGCGGCCGAGGCGCTGTCGGGGCGCGGCGAGAGCCATGAGAAGCGAGGTGCGTACGGGGCGGCGGCGGACGACTACCGGGCGGCGATGGTGCATGCCGAGGATCTGGGCGCACACGGCCAGATCCTGCTGCTGCGCTGCCGGCTGGGTGCGGTGCTGATCGAGGACGGCCAGGCGGAGGCCGGGGAGCGGATGCTGCGCGAGGTGCTGGCCGACGCCGCGAAGGGCAACAGCGGCCGGGACACCGAGCCGTTCGCGCGGCTGACCCTCGCGACGTGGCTGACGGCGACGGGGCGCTTCCAGGAGGCTCGGGCCGAACTCAGCCGCGTCCATGAGCTGTTCAGCCCGCGCGCCCCCGACCTGTTCGCCGGGATGCTCCAGGCCCTGCTGATCTCGCTGGATGTGGACGAGGGGCACCGGGAGGGACTGCTGCCGAGGTTCCGGCAGGCCATGGAGCTGATGCAGGACTCCATGGCGCGGATGGTCGCACCGGACCTTCCGGTGGTACAACTCCTCACCGGTGCACGGGTGTTGATGGCCGAACGCGGCTATGCGGCGGGTGGGGACGCGGCGCGTCTGGTGGGTGCGTACGACGCGCTGCGGGCGGACGGCCAGGTGCCGCCGCGGATCATCCGCCGGGACCGGGCCCGTACCGAGGCGGCGGCGCGGGCACTGCTGGGCGATTCGGCGTATGCCCGGGCGTACGCCGAAGGCAGTGGCCTCTCGCTCGGGGAGGCCACCGCCCTCATCTGACGCGAGCCGGGCGAAGGGCCGTCCCGCGGGGAGGTCCCCCGCGGGACGCGCGTCAGGTCTTCGTGCGGAACTTCCGCACCGCGAGCGGCATGGTGACCGCCGTGATGGCGACCGCCCAGCCGAGCGTGACCAGCGTCGGGTGGGCCACCGCGCCCTCGCCGTTGACCAGTGCACGGGCCGCGTCCGCCAGGTTGGAGACCGGATTGACCTTGGTGAAGCCCTCCAGCCAGCCGGGCATCGACGTCGGCGGCGCGAAGATCGACGAGCCGAACTGGAGCGGCATCAGCACCACCATCGCCATGCCCTGGACCGCTTGCGGGGTCTTCACGGCGAGCCCCAGCAGGATGAAGATCCACATCAGGGCCGCACCGAAGACCGTGGACAGCGCGATCGCCCCGGCGAACTCCACTATGCTGCCGCGGATTTCCAGGCCCAGCAGAAAGCCCATGCCGAGCAGGATCGCGGTGGCGACCAGCATCCGGCCGATCTCGACGACGATCTTGGCTATCAGGACCGAGGACCGGGCGATGGGCATCGTCCGGAAACGGTCCATCACCCCCTTGCGGAAGTCCTCGTTGACGCCCGTGCCCACCGCCATGGCGATGTTCATGCCCATCATCGCCATCATGCCGGGCACCAGGCGCTGAATGTATTCCTGCTGGTTGTCCTTGCCGGCGATGGCGCCACCGAAGACGTAGGTGAACAGCAGGATGAAAATGACCGGCATCAGCAGGACGTCGAACATCGACTCCGGGTCCTGCTTGATCTGGAGGGCGTTGCGGCGCACCAGGGCGCCGATGTGCCGCAGATTGGCGCGGAGCCCGATCCGGCCCTCGTCGGCGCCGGGCTTGGCGAGCGGCGCCGTCATCGTCGCGGCAGTCATGCCGACACCTCCGCGTACTGCTGGTCCATGTCGTCCTCGGATATGTCGGCCCGGGAGGTCTTCTGGCCGGTGATGGCCAGGAACACCTCGTCCAGGCTGGGCAGATGGGTGCTGATCCCGGCGAGCGTGAAGCCCTGCCGGCTGAGCAGACCGACCACCTCGGTCAGCTGCTCATCGCTGATGATCGGCACGTTGACCACACCCCCGTGGTGGTCAGCGGTGGCGCCCGCGATGCCGTCCAGTCCGGCCTGCTCGATGGCGGTGACCATCCGGCCGAGCTCGCTGTCGTCCGACGGCCGGATCTGCAGCGTCCGCCCGCCGACCTTCGCCTTCAGCTCGTCGACCCGGCCCTCGGCGATCACCCGGCCGCGGTCGATCACCGTCAGCTCGTTCGCCAGCTGCTCGGCCTCTTCCATGTACTGGGTGGTCAGCAGCACCGTCGCGCCCTCGCGCACCATCCGCTGGACCTCCTCCCAGACCTCGTTACGGGTACGGGGGTCCAGCCCGGTGGTCGGCTCGTCCAGGAAGAGCACCGCCGGCCGGCCGATCATCGAAGCGGCCAGGTCGAGCCGGCGGCGCATACCGCCGGAGTACTTGGCGGCGGGCCGCTTTGCGGCATCGGTCAGCGAGAACCGCTCCAGCATCTCGTCCGCGCGCCGGCGGGCGTCCTTGCGGGACAGATCGAGCAGCCGCCCGATCATGTAAAGGTTCTCCCAGCCGGAGAGCTTCTCGTCGACCGAGGCGTACTGCCCGGTCAGGCCGATCGTGCGGCGCAGCGCGCGCGGCTGGCGCACCACATCGAACCCGGCCACCACCGCGCGGCCGGCGTCCGGCACCACGAGGGTGGACAGGCAGCGCACCAGCGTCGTCTTCCCGGCACCGTTGGGGCCGAGCACCCCGAGCACGGTGCCTTCCTTCACGTTCAGGTCCACCCCGTCAACGGCCTTCACCGCGCCGAAGTGCTTGACCAGCCCGCGCACCTCCACGGCGTTGCCGCCCTTGGCGGATATCGTCTGTCGCGTCATGTGAACAAGGTGCCAGCGGCCACCGACACCTTGCCGATATGTCTCCGACAGGGCCTTCCCACGTTGTCGGCTGTCCCGTCGTGTGGGACCTCGCCGTTTCGCTGCGCTTTGCCCTGGCCGACGTTTTCGGCTTGCTCGCCGTTGCGCCTGGCGGCGGGCGGGTCCGCTGCGCGGGGCTGTCGGGGTGCGGTGACGGGCCTGCGCGGGTGGGGGTTTCCGGACTGCTTCGCTTTACGTCCGGAAACCCCCACCCGCTCCGACCCGTCCCCTCCCGTTGAGGGGTGGGAAAGACGGTCGGTGGGGGTGCATGTTGGTGGTCCGGTGCGCCTTGTCGTTCGCAGTGAACTGGCTACGAGTGGCCAGCCCCCACCTACCTGCACTCACTCTCCCAACGGGAGGGGACGGGCCGGAGGGGCCTGGTGTGTGGACGTAAAGCGAAGCAGTCCACACACCAGGCCCCGGAGGTCCGTCACCGCACCCACAAATCACCTGGCCCGCCGCAGGCGCAACGGCGAGAAACACCCACGGCGGGAAAGCCGAAAACGTGGGGCCGCCTTAGTGGAACGTATGGGCTTCGCCCGGAAAGGAACCCCCCACGACGTCCTCCGCGAACGCCTTGGCCGCCCCGCCGAGCAGCGCCCGCAGGTCCAGGTACTGCTTGACGAACTTCGGGACGCGGCCGGCGGTCATGCCGGCCATGTCGGTCCACACCAGGACCTGCGCGTCGCAGTCCAGGCCGGCGCCGATGCCGACGGTCGGGATGTAGAGCGAACGGGTGACCTCGGCGGCCAGCTCGGCCGGTACCGCCTCCAGGACGACCGCGAAGGCACCGGCGTCCTGTACCGCCTTGGCGTCGCGCAGCAGCTGCTGGGCGGCCTCTTCGCCGCGGCCCTGGACGGGGTAGCCGCCGAAGGCGTTGACGGACTGCGGGGTCAGGCCGACGTGCGCCATGACGGGGATGCCGGCGGAGACCAGCAGTTCCACCTGCTCGGCGGAGCGCTCACCGCCCTCCAGCTTGACGGCGCCCACACCGGCTTCCTTCACCAGCCGGGTGGCGCTGCGCAGCGCCTGCACCGGCCCTTCCTGGTACGCGCCGAACGGCAGGTCGCCGATGACCAGCGCGCGCTTGGTGCCCCGGACGACCGCCGCGGAGAGCAGGGTGATCTCGTCCATGGTGACCGGCACGGTGGATTCGTAGCCGAGATGGCAGTTGCCCATCGAGTCGCCGACGAGCAGGACGGGGATCCCGGCCTCGTCGAAGACCGAGGCGGTCATCGCGTCGTAGGCGGTGAGCATCGGCCACTTCTCGCCGCGCTCCTTGGCGGCGGCGATATCGCGGACGGTGACCCGGCGCGATCCGGTGCCTCCGTAGAGCGACTTGTCGACCGGCTTCTGGGCAGGCGAAAGCTGCGTCATGGTGACGGCTCCTGTTCATCATCTCGAGGCACCCTGACGGTGTCCCCGGACTCCCCTCCATGCTGGCACGGCCCGCGCACAAAGGAAAAGGGAGCGGGCGCAAGCCGGTCCGTTCACCCGGAGGAGGGGACGCGCCCGCACCTGGCTCCAATACGGAACGGGTCCGTATCGGAAGCCGTATGGTGCCCGGCATGGCCACCTCACCCCCCGCCCCGGACGCACCGCCGGCCCGCCAGGTCCCGGACCGCATCCACCGCCGCCGCTGGGCGATCCTGTCCACCCTCATGCTCAGCCTGCTGATCGTGGTGCTGGACAACTCGATCCTCAACGTCGCCATGAAGACGATCGCCACCCCGGCCCCCGCCGGCCTCGGCGCCACGCAGAGCGAGCTGGAGTGGGCGATCAACTCCTACACCCTGGTCTTCGCCGGTCTGCTGTTCACCGCGGGTCTGCTCGGCGACCGTGTCGGCCGTAAGAAAATCCTGCTCTTCGGGCTGGCCGTCTTCGGCGCCGGGTCGGTGCTGGCCGGGGTCTCCGGCTCGCCCGCCGAGCTGATCACCTTCCGGGCCGTGATGGGCCTGGGCGGCGCCTTCGTCATGCCGGCCACCCTCGCCATCCTGATGAACGTCTTCGAGCGGGACGAGCAGCCCCGGGCGATCGGTATCTGGGCGGGCGGGGTGGGCATCGCCATCGCGGTCGGCCCGATCGCCGGCGGGCTGCTGCTGGACCACTTCTGGTGGGGCTCGGTCTTCATGATCAACGCGCCGATCGTGCTGCTCTCGCTGGTCGCGATGGTGGTCCTGGTGCCCGACTCCAGGGACCCGCACCCGGGCCGGATGGACCCGTTCGGGGTGCTGCTGTCGGTCGTCGGGCTGGTCCTGCTGGTCTTCGGCATCATCAAGGGCGGTCAGCTCGCCGACTTCTCCGACCCGCAGGTGGTCGGCACGGTCGTCGGCGGACTGGTGGTGCTGACCGTCTTCGTGCTGCACCAGAAGCGCAGCAGCCATCCGTCCATCGACATCAGTTACTTCCGTACGCCCGCCTTCTCGGCCGCCATCGCCGCCATCGCGCTGGTCTTCTTCGCGCTGATGGGGGTCTCGTTCTTCGCCGTCTTCTACATCCAGAGCGTGCGCGGCTTCAGCCCGCTCCAGGCCGGGCTGCTGTTCCTGCCGCTGGCCGCCGCCCAGTTGCTCTTCGCATCGCGGGCCCGGCTCGCGGTGGACCGCTACGGCGCCCGCGCGGTGTGCACCTTCAGCATGCTCGTGGTGGCCGACACCATGCTGGGCCTGCTACTGCTGAACGAGGAGACCCCGATCTGGATCATGGAGGCGCTGCTCTTCCTCCAGGGCGCCGGGATGGCGCACATCATGCCGCCGGCCACCGTCGCGGTCATGCAGTCGCTGCCACGGGAGAAGGCCGGCTCCGCCTCGGCGCTCAACAATGTCTTCCGGCAGGTCGGCGGCACCCTGGGCGTCGCGGTCCTCGGCTCGCTGCTGTCGACGAGCTACCGCGACGGCATCGAGGACACCCTCGACGCGGTGCCGGGACTGCCGGCCGCCGCCCGGCACGCGGCCGGCGAATCCATCGAGGCGACCCTCGGTCTCGCGGACCGGATGGGCCCGGCCGGCCGGCCGCTGGCCGCCGCGGCCGATGACGCCTTCATCCACGCCATGCATGTCACCGCGCTCGGTTCGGCCGCCGTCGCGCTGGTCGGGGCGCTGGTGAGCGTGCTGTTCCTGCCGGGCAAAATGGGGCCGGCGCCGCAGGCGGCGGAGCCCCTGGAAGAGCGGAAGGCGGGCGCGGAGAGATGAGCCGGGCGGCGGAGGACCCCGAGGGCGCGGCAGCCGGGGGGCGGCCGGGCCCGGCGGCCCCCGCGGGCCGCGGCCGGCCGCGCAGCGCCGCCGCCGACTCCGCCATCATCGAGGCCGTACTGCGTCTGATCGAGGACGGGGCCTCCATAGGTGAGTTGTCCATGGAGGGCATCGCCCGCGCGGCGGGTGTCGGCAAGGCCACGGTCTACCGCCGCTGGTCCGGCAAGAGCGCTCTGCTGCTCGATGTGATGCGGTCCCTGGACGTTCCCGGCCCGCCGCCGGGCGGGGACTCCGTGCGCGACGATCTGGTCGCCCTGCTGGAGTTCCTGCGCCGCCGCGGACTCGCCAAGCGCGGCTCCGCGCTGCTGCGCACTCTCGTCAGTCATGTGCAGACGCAGCCGGAGCTGTGGGCGGAATATCACGACACGGTGGTACGGGCCCGCCGTGAGGCGCTGCTCGGGGTGCTGCGGCGCGGGGTGGCGAGCGGTGAGATCCGGGCCGACCGCGATCTGGAGATGCTCGCGGATCTCTTCGTCGGCCCGATGCTGTCCCGCGCGCTCCTCCATGAGTGGAAGGAACTGCCCGAGGGCCTCTCGGCGGATATCGTCGACACGGTGCTGGAAGGCGTACGGCCGACGGCGCACCCGGCGGGCTGAACGCCCCGGCACCCGTGCCGGGTTGTACGCCCCGTCAGCTCCCGTCGGAACGGCCGGGGAACCACTGGTGAACAGGCGAGGGCCCGCTGGGGGGAGACCGCCCGAAGCTCCGCCGTATGACCGGATCATGCCCGTTCTGTCACAGCCGAGGTCACAACCCCCGGGGCCGGAACCCGGACCCGTCACGGGGCCGTCCTCACTTCTAAGAAAGCCCATTACGGACCATCGCCTAGGGTCGGAGATCCAGGTGAGGCGCAGCGACGCAAGGTAGTGAGGACAGCGACATGGCGCAGGCATATATGACGGAGCCGGGACAGGGGCACACCCCCGGGCAGGCCGGTTCCCGGGCCGAACGCCTGCGGAACTGGTGGCGCCCCGAGGGCACCTGGCGGCGCGGCCTGGTGCTCGCGGTGCTGGCCATCCTGCTCGGGCTGCTGATGATTCTGCACGCGGAGGTGCCCAACACCCCCGGAAACTGGGGCAGTCTGCTGGAGACCTTCCTGCCGTGGGTGGGGCTGGGTATCCCGCTGCTGCTCATCGCCGCGGTGCTGCGCCGCTCGGCGAGCGCGCTGGTCGCCCTGGTGCTGCCGGTCTTCGTGTGGGTCAACCTCTTCGGCGGCCAGGTCACCGACAAGGCCGGTGAGGGCGGCAATCTCACCGTCCTCACGCACAACGTCAATGTGGCCAACCCCGATCCGGCGGGCACCGCCAAGGACCTCGTGGCGTCCGGCGCCGATGTGGTGGCCCTGGAGGAGCTCTCCGGCAACGCCCTGTCGACGTACCGTCAGGGGCTGGCGAAGGCGTATCCGTACCACACGATCGAGGGCACGGTCGGTCTGTGGAGCAAGCGTCCGCTGACCGACACCCGGCCGGTGGACACCAAGATGGGGTGGAACCGCGCGCTGCGCGCCACCGTCACCGCCGCCGACGGCCAGCAGGTCGCGGTGTACGTCGCCCACCTGCCGTCGGTGCGGGTCAACGCCGCGAAGGGCTTCACCGCCAACCGGCGCGACGCCAGTGTCGCGGCGCTGGGCGAGGCGATCGCCGCCGACCCGGTGAAGAAGGCCGTGCTGCTCGGCGATCTCAACGGCACCATGAACGACCGCTCGCTGGCCCCGGTCACCTCCCAGATGCGCTCCGCCCAGGGCGCCGCGGGTGACGGCTTCGGCTTCAGCTGGCCGGCGGCGTTCCCGATGGCCCGGATCGACCAGATCATGATGAAGGGGATGGACCCGGTCAAGGCCTGGGTGCTGCCCTCGACCGGCAGTGACCACCTTCCGGTCGCGGCGTCGGTGAAGATCTGACGGACGGCGGGGCGCGCGGCCGACGGAGAGCGGAAACGGGTTCGTCACGCCCCGTTCTCCGGGCGGAATACTGAGCCTGAGAGACTTTGTTCCGTAAGGGAACTTATCGCTTACGGTCCGCTGTCCGCGTGCCCCCGCACGCAACACCCCGAAAGGTCTTTCATGCCCTTGGCTCTGCTCGCGCTCGCGATCTCGGCCTTCGGTATCGGCACCACGGAGTTCGTGATGATGGGCCTGCTGCCCAACGTCGCGGACGATCTGGGCACCTCGGTGCCCACCGCCGGCTACCTCGTCTCCGCCTATGCCCTCGGCGTCGTCATCGGCGCCCCGCTCCTGACCGCCCTCGGCTCCCGTATCCCGCGCAAGCGGATGCTGGTCTGGCTGATGGCGGTCTTCACCGTCGGCAACCTCGCCTCCGCCCTGGCCCCCACCTTCGGGCTGCTGGTCGCCGGCCGGCTGCTGGCCGGCCTGCCGCACGGTGCGTTCTTCGGCGTGGGCGCGGTGGTCGCCGCCCGGCTGGTGCAAGAGGGCCGCCAGGCCCGCGCGGTCGCCACGATGTTCCTCGGGCTGACCATCGCCAACATCATCGGGGTGCCCGCCGCGACCCTCCTGGGCCAGCAGTTCGGCTGGCGCGCCACCTTCCTCATCGTGGCCGCCGTCGGCCTGGTCGCGATGGCCGCGCTGGCCCGGCTGATCCCCCCGCTGCCGGCCGACGAGCACACCGGCCTGGGCCGCGAGCTGCGGGCGCTGGGCAACCGCCAGGTGCTGCTCGGCCTGCTCACCACCGTCTTCGGCTTCGCCGGGATCTTCGCCGTCTACAGCTACCTCGCGTCGATGATGACCGAGGTCACCGGCTTCGCGGAGGGCTCGGTCCCGCTGGCCCTGGCCCTCTTCGGCATCGGGATGACCCTCGGCGCGCTGGCCGCGGGCCCGCTCACCGACCGGGCCCTGCGCCCCACCCTGTACGGCTCGCTGGCCGCCCTGGCCCTCGTCCTGACCGCGTTCCACTTCACCGCCCAGGTGAAATGGGCCGCACTGGCCACGGTCGTCGTCATCGGCGCCGTCGGCTTCCTGACCACCACGCCGCTCCAGATGCTGGTCATGAACAAGGCCCAGCAGGCCCCGACCCTGGCCGCCGCCTCCAACCAGTCCGCCTTCAACCTCGCCAACGCCGGCGGCGCCTGGGTCGGCGGCCTGGCCCTGGCGGCGGGCTGGGGCTGGACCTCCCCGACGCTGGTCGGCGCGGTGCTGGCGGCCCTCGGCCTGGCCGTCGCCCTGGTGGCCGGTCTCCTGGACCGCGGCGCCCAGGACCCGTCCCGGATCGTGGCCCGCAGCGGCGAGACGGAGACGGAGACGGAGGCGGAGACGGAGCATGCCACCGGCGCTGCGGTGCCGGCCGGGGACCGCGTCGGCTGACCGCGCACGGGTGCCGGCCGGGGGCGGTCAGCCGCTCACCGCGACGCCCCCTCGCCCCTGACGCCCCCTCAGGCCCCTTCCCGCCAGTGGTTGGTGATCGGCAGCCGGCGGTCCTTGCCGAAGCCCTTCGCGGAGATCTTGGGGCCCGGCGGGTACTGGCGGCGCTTGTACTCGGCGTGGTCGACCATCCGCAGCACCCGCGTCACCAGCTCGGCGTCGAAGCCCTGGCCGACGATCTCCTCCCGGCCGTGGTCGCGGTCGACATACAGCTCCAGGACGCGGTCCAGGACGTCGTAGTCGGGGAGCGAGTCGGTGTCGACCTGGCCGGGGCGGAGTTCGGCGCTCGGGGGCTTGCTGAGGGTGTGCTCCGGGATCGGCGGGGTCTGGCCGCGGTCGGCGGCGGCCTGGTTGCGCCAGCGGGCCAGCTGGTAGACGACGGATTTGTAGACGTCCTTGATGGGGCCGTAGCCGCCCACCGAGTCGCCGTAGAGGGTCGAATAGCCGCAGGCCAGCTCGGACTTGTTGCCGGGGGCGAGGACCAGGTGGCCCTCCTGGTTGGAGATGGCCATCAGCGTGGTGCCCCGCAGACGCGACTGGAGATTCTCCTCGGCCAGACCGGTCAGCGGCAGCGCGGCCATGTAGGCGTCGAACATCGGGCCGATCGGCACCGTACGGAAGTTCAGGCCCGTACGGCGGGCGAGTTCGGCGGCGTCGGTGAGGGAGTGCTCCGACGAATAGCGGGACGGCATCGCCACCGCATGCACCTGGCCCGCCCCCAGCGCGTCACAGGCCAGGGCGGCGACCAGTGCGGAGTCGATCCCGCCGGAGAGCCCGAGCACCACACTGCGGAAGCCGTTCTTGGCGACATAGGCGCGCAGGCCGACGACCAGCGCGGTGTAGATCTCCTCCAGGTCGGTGAGGCGCTCGGCCCGGCCGCCGGGGGTCTCGGGAAGGTAGGGCGGCAGCGGGTCGGGGGAGAGGGTGACGTGGGTGACGCGCAGCCCGTCGTCCAGGACGCCCGAGGGGGGCTCGGGCGCCGCGGCCGGCAGGTCCAGATCGACCAGCACACAGCCCTCCGCGAACTGCGGCGCCCGCGCGATCACCCCGCCCTCCTTGTCGACCACGATCGAGTCGCCGTCGAAGACCAGCTCGTCCTGCCCGCCGATCATCGCCAGATAGGCGGTGGTGCAGCCGGCCTCCCGGGCCCGCCGGCGGACCAGCTCCAGCCGGGTGTCGTCCTTGTCCCGCTCGTACGGCGAGGCGTTGACCGACACCAGCAGCCCGGCGCCCGCGCTGCGCGCCGCCGGCACCCGCCCGCCGTCCTGCCACAGGTCCTCGCAGATGGCCAGCGCGACATCCACCCCGTGCACCCGTACGACGGGCAGCGTGTCGCCGGGGACGAAGTAGCGGAACTCGTCGAAGACGCCGTAGTTGGGCAGGTGGTGCTTGGCGAAGGTCAGCGCGACCTCGCCGCGGTGCAGCACGGCGGCGGCGTTCTGCGGGGCGCCCGCGGGGCGGCCGTAGCGCGGGGTGGCCTGCGCACCCCGGTCGAGATAGCCGACGATCACCGGCAGCTCACCGAGGCCCTGCCCGTCCAGCCGGGCGGCCAGTGCCCGCAGCGCGGCGCGGCTCGCCTCGACGAAGGAGTGGCGCAGCGCGAGGTCCTCGACGGGGTAGCCGGTCAGCGCCATCTCGGGGAACGCGACGAGGTGGGCGCCCTGGCCGGCGGCGTGCCGGGTCCAGCGCAGGATCGTCTCGGCGTTCCGGTCGAGGTCGCCGACACAGGAATCGATCTGATTGAGGGCGAGACGGAGTTGAGGCACCCCGCCAGTCTAATCGTCTTTCTGACGCAATGGGGGTGGAGCGGAGCCGGCGGCGGAGCGGACGGGTGACGGGCGGCGTCGGCCGGCCCCCGCCCGCCCCGTCGGCCGGGCCCTAATCCTTGAGGTACCCGAGCACCGTCATCATCCCCGACTCCGAGTGATAGACGTTGTGGCAGTGGACCATCCACAGCCCGGGGTTGTCGGCGTCGAAGTCGACATCGAGGCTGCGGCCCGGCAGCACGATCGCGCTGTCCTTGCGGGGCCCGCCGTTCGGCAGCGCGAAGTGGTGCCCGTGGATGTGCACGGGGTGCCACATCCGGGTGTGGTTGCGGACGGCGAGCCGCACCCGCTCACCGGCCCGGATCGGGTTCCGCTGCGACGGTGAGTACTGCTTCCCGTTGATCGCCCAGTCGAACTTCTTCATGGAGCCGGTGAGCGTCAGCTCGACGGTGCGGTCGGGGCGGCGGGACGCCGCCCGTGCGCTCTCGGCCGCCCGGAGCCGGTAGGCGGACAGCAGCCGGCCGTCCAGCTCCCCGGGCCGGGCGGACTCCCCGGGGGCCTCGCCGCTGCCGGTGCGCAGCACGGCCCGGCACGTGTGCTTCTTGCCCTCGGCGAGCGCGGCCAGCGGGAAGACGCCGTCCTTGGCGGTGACCAGGACGTCATAGCGCTCACCCATGCCGAGCAGCAGCGCCTCGGTCTCGGCGTGCTCGACGGGGAAGCCGTCGGCGTGCGTCACGGTCATGGCGTGGCCGCCGAGCGCGACGCGGTAGGCGGTGTCGGCGCCCGCGTTGAGGAAGCGGATCCGGATGCGGTCGCCGGGCTTGGCGCGGAAGGTCTCCGCGTCCTTGGCGAGCCGCCCGTTGATGAGGTGGTACGGGTAGTCCACATCGCCCGCGTCGCCGCCCAGCAGCTCGCTGTAGGAGCCGGTGAGCATCCGCGACGGGCCGCCGCCGGGCTCGGCGCCGGCGGCGGGCGCGCGGTGCTCTCCCTCGTCCCTGTGCATGCCCCCGTGGCCGGACATACCGCCGGAGCCCCGGTTCAGCTCGGCGAGCACGTTGTCGGGGGTGCTGCCGTCCACCCCGTCGACCCAGTCGTCCAGCACGACGACCCATTCCTTGTCGTAGGAGAGCGGCTCCCTGGGGTCCTCGACGATCAGCGGTGCGTACAGCCCGCGGTCCTGCTGGACGCGGGAGTGCGGGTGCAGCCAGTAGGTGCCGGGGTGGGTGACCGCGAACCGGTAGGGGAAGGAGGCGCCGGGCATGATGGGCCGCTGGGTGAGGGTGGGGACCCCGTCCATGTCGTTGCGCAGCGCCAGTCCGTGCCAGTGCACGGAGGTGGACTGCGGCAGATGGTTGGCGAGGGTCAGGGCGAGGGTGTCGCCCGCCGTGACCCGGACTTCCTTGCCGGGCAGTGCCTCGCCGTACGCCCAGGTGTCGACGGTGTGGCCGCCCAGGTCGATGCGGGCCGGGGTGGCGGTCATGGTGAACTCGCGCACCGGGCCCGGGCTCCGCTTGCGCTCGGCGTCGGCGACCTCCGGGCCGTCCGGCGCGACGTAGTCGGACGGGGCGGGGCGGTGGGGCCCGTGGGCGTGGTCCCTGCCGTCCGTGCCGGAGTGCGGGCCGGAGCTGAATTCGCCGGTGGCACGGGCGGCCAGCAGACCGCTGCCGACGACGGCGATACCCGCGCCGAGCAGGGCGCGGCGGGAGTGCGTACGCATGGAGAAGCACCTCGTGACGGTGTCGCTGGGTGGTGTGGGTACGGGCGGGCGGGGGCACTGCCGCGGACTCCGGCGGGCGTCGGCGGCAGCGGCGCGCACCTACACGCGCGGCACCGACGGGCGGTCGGGGAGTTCCTGGGGCGGCGCCACGGATATGGGCCACAGCCCGGCGACGGCCTTGCCCTGCTCGCGCATCGCGGCCCTCTCGACGGAACGACAAACCGGCGGACGCCGGGGCGGCCGACCTTCCCGCAGGCTACCCCCTAGGGGTATCGGCCTCCAGTAGTGGTCCGCCAATGGAGTGCACCGGCCGCCGCCGACGCCGCGGGCCCTCCCGGCCCGGCCGTCCACGGTCCTGCGCGGGAGTGCCACCGCTGAACTTGCCACCACCCGCCCATTCTTGGCCCTGCCGCGCCACGGGCGTGCCCGGCGTTCCGTACCGCCGCCCCGGTCCACCCGATCACCTGGCTCTCCGTGACAACGGCCCGCTCGTCCGCCGGGGACGGACCGTGCCGGACGGTCCGCGACGCCCCTTCTCCGGCCCGCGAACGGACCCTTCAATTCCGGGTCAATGAGCCTTCAGTACGGGCCCAAGAGTGGACCAAGCCCCCCGATTGCCGCCGCCGGCCGCGCTGAGCCGGTGCGCTGCGGGAAGGATGCGAGGTGAGGGTTACGGGACGGCGGTTCTGGTTCAGGCCAAGGGTGCGTAATGTGACGGTAACCCCCTCACGTGATACTGGTGCCACAGCACGTTGTTCCACGTGGCTGGACGGGCCGATTGACCTGCAAGGATTGGTGACCCATGGACAAGCAGCAGGAGTTTGTGCTCCGTACGCTCGAGGAGCGCGACATCCGCTTCGTACGGCTGTGGTTCACCGACGTGCTCGGGTTCCTCAAGTCCGTGGCGGTGGCCCCCGCGGAGCTGGAGCAGGCCTTCGACGAGGGCATCGGCTTCGACGGCTCGGCCATCGAAGGATTCGCACGGGTGTACGAATCCGACATGATCGCCAAGCCCGACCCCGGCACCTTCCAGATCCTGCCCTGGCGCGCCGAGGCCCCCGGCACCGCCCGGATGTTCTGCGACATCCTGATGCCGGACGGCTCCCCCTCCTACGCCGACCCGCGCTACGTCCTCAAGCGCATCCTGGCCAAGACCTCCGACCTCGGGTTCACCTTCTACACCCACCCCGAGATCGAGTTCTTCCTGCTCAAGGACAAGCCCGTGGACGGCCAGCGGCCGACCCCCGGTGACTCCTCCGGCTACTTCGACCACACCCCGCAGAACGTCGGCATGGACTTCCGCCGGCAGGCGATCACGATGCTGGAGTCGATGGGCATCTCGGTGGAGTTCAGCCACCACGAGGGCGCCCCCGGCCAGCAGGAGATCGATCTGCGCTACGCCGACGCCCTCTCGACCGCCGACAACATCATGACGTTCCGGCTGGTCATGAAGCAGGTGGCCCTGGAGCAGGGCGTCCAGGCCACCTTCATGCCCAAGCCGTTCTCCGAATACCCGGGCTCGGGCATGCACACCCACCTCTCCCTCTTCGAGGGCGACCGCAACGCCTTCCACGAGTCCGGCTCGGAGTACCAACTCTCCAAGGTCGGCCGCTCGTTCATCGCCGGTCTGCTGCGGCACGCCGGGGAGATCTCCGCCGTCACCAACCAGTGGGTCAACTCCTACAAGCGCATCTGGGGCGGCGCCAACCGCACCGCGGGCGCCGGCGGCGAGGCCCCCTCCTACATCTGCTGGGGCCACAACAACCGCTCCGCGCTGATCCGCGTGCCCATGTACAAGCCCGGCAAGATGGGCTCGACCCGGGTCGAGGTCCGCTCCATCGACTCCGGCGCCAACCCGTACCTCTGCTACGCCGTCCTGCTCGCCGCCGGCCTCAAGGGCATCGAGGAGGGCTACGAGCTGCCGGCCGGCGCCGATGACGACGTCTGGGCGCTGTCCGACTCCGAGCGCCGGGCGATGGGCATCGAACCGCTGCCGCAGAACCTCGGCGAGGCCATCGCCCTCATGGAGCGCAGCGAACTGGTCGCCGAGACCCTCGGCGAGCACGTCTTCGACTTCTTCCTGCGCAACAAGAAGCAGGAGTGGGAGGAGTACCGCTCCGAGGTCACCGCCTTCGAGCTGCGCAAGATGCTGCCCGTGCTGTAAGCGCAGGTCAGGGCGCTTCTGATGCTTAGCGACGTGGGGCCCCGCGGCTGTTGGCTGCGGGGCCCCACGTCGCGTCTCACTCGTCCTGGGCCGTCTGTGGGCCGTCGGGAGCCGGGCCGGTGCCCTCATACAGAGTGTCCACGGCCCGGCGGGCCCGCCCCTCACTGCTGGGCAGGAGGTGAGTGTAGACCCGCAGCGTGAACCCGGGATCGGTGTGCCCGAGGTACGTGCTCAACGCCTTGATGTGTTCCCCGGCGTCCAGCAGGACGGAGGCATAGAAGTGTCGCAGCGCATGCATGCCGTCCTCTCGCGCTGACGCGTGGCGCTTGCCGGGTTCTGGTTCTGCGAGGACGCCGGCCTTCACAAGGGCGGGCTTCCAGAACCGTGTGTTGAAGTCCGTCCGCCGGACCGCCCCATCGCCGTTCGTCCGTGTGAAGAGGAGCCGTTTGGTCAGCAGCGGCCCGTCCGGACGCAGCCAGGGCAACGTCACGGAGACCGGTGGATGCGCTTCCATATGGTGCTTCAGAGTGTGGGCAACTCGGTCTGACAGAGGGACATCACGCTCCTTGTCACGCTTCGGCCGCGCGAACACGAGCTTTCCGTTCGAGACCTTCACCTGGAGAGCGACGTGCAGCCATCCCGCGTCGAATCCGATCGCGTCCGCGGAGAGACCGAAGATCTCACCCTGCCGAAGACCACACCCTGCCCCCAGGTCCACCATCGCTTGGTACTGCTGGGGCAGCGCAGCGCGCACAGCGAACGTACGCTGCCTGGTCCAGGGCACTACTCGCGCGCCGTTTGGTGCTGGCGCCCTTACGCTGCTGGCCTGACACGGGTTCCGATGCAAATACTCGTCGTCCACGGCCGCAGTGAACACAGCAGACACGCTGGCGAAGATGACACGGCGGTAGGAGGAAGCGGATACCGCTCGCTCCAACTCGCTGAGCCATTCACGGATGTGCTCAGGCCTGAAGGAGCCGAGAGGGCGCGATCCCAGGTACGGGATCGCATGGCGGCGAATCTGGACGGCTACCGGCTCACGGGTCGTCGGATCCGTGGTCTGGGACTGGAGCCACTTTTCGGCGTATTGCCGGAAAGTGGTCCGGCTGGCCTGCGGATCGACATAACGGCCGCTGTCCATGTCGGCCTCGATCTTCGTAAGCCATTTCTCGGCGAGGCGCTTCTTGCCGTCTGGAAAGCTCTTGGACTTCTCGGTGCCGTCGGGGCCGATGTAGCGAGCGCGGTAGCGCATACCGGTGCCGTAGCGGTCGGACTTGACCCGGGTGATCTTGCCGTTGGAATCGGCTTCGGTCTTGTACCAGCGGTCTTGGATGTGGCCGGCCATGAGGCGAGTTGGCCCCTTCTGGGATGCCGCAGGGCGGGGCCAGCGGCCCCACCCTGCGGGTGGGTGGTGGTCGGTTGGCTCGGCGTTGTCAGGCGGCTTCGGCTTCGGCGGCGGTCTGCTGGGCGACCCAGGCGCGGACATCGGCGGGGTCGTAGCGGATGTGCTTGCCGACGCGGAATCCGGGCGGGCCGGTGCGCTTCTTGCGCCAGGTGTAGACGGTTTCAACGCTCTCCAGGCCGAAGAGCGTCACCAGGTCTTCGGGGGTGAGGTAGCGGTCCGGGAGGCCGTCTCGGAGGGTGTCGCGGGGGTCGGATTGAGCGAAACGGGTCCGGCTCATGGGGTCCTCGGAGTTGAGTCACATTGGCTCGGGGGCTTTCTCGGACTCCGCGTGTGTCCGAGGTTCGGATTTCTGCGTCATTGCGTCATCAGCGTCATCTGGGCTTTTGACCTGCGGTTTTGTGTGACGCAGCGGTGTGGGGGTGCGTCATCGGCGCGTCATGCGCTGCGTCATCGGGTGACGCAGATGACGCAGGATGACGCAGGGGCGGCCGTCTGCGTCATGGCTGTAGCCGCAGGTCAGGGGCCGTTTTCCGGCTGGCATGACGCAGATGACGCAGCGTCTTCCCTCTTAGGACAAAAAGAGGGGGTGGTGTCTGTTGTGGTGCGGTGGCCTTACAGCGTGAAGAAGGAGCCGCTGCGCGGCGCGACCATCGGGCGGCGTTCCGCCGAACAGCAAGAAGAGCACGCCTCGCCGGGTGCTCTTCTTGTTTGTCCTGGCGAGCGCGGCTGCGGGTCAGAACGCTCCCTGCTGCTCGTGTGGGGGCGAGGTGGCCTGGCGGGTGATTTCGAGGTAGCGGCCCTCGCTGGTGCGGCCGGTGTCGATGAGGACACCGCGAGCGGCGAGGGTCGGTTGGAGGCGCTTGAGGCGGTCGGAGAGGACTTTGCCGGTGGTCGGCCAGCCCTTGGGCAGGGGACGCAGGTCGTCGCCGCTGTAGAGGCGACTGAGGCAGTGCAGCCACTCGGTGGAGGTCATTCGCTGCTCTCCGCCCGGTTCGATGCTGTCGGCGTGCTTGAGGACGGTCTGCGCGAGGAGGTCGCCCTCGATCACGTCGTCGTTCAGGTCGTCCAGGCTGGCCCGGTAGGCGGTGAGCGCTCCGAGGCCGGTCGCTGCGTCGAGCTGCGCGCACAGGTGGGCGAAGTCCGCCATCCGCAGGTCGGTCGGGGTCTCCGCCTCGGCAGCGCGGACCTTGACCGTGAGATCGAGCAAGGACCCGAGGACCACGGGCAGTACCTCTGCGTACTCCGCCCACAGCTCGGCCTCGGTGCGCCGGACGCGGGGCCTCTCCAGCCGCAGTGGCAGGAGCCGTTCGGCGAGGTCGGGGCGGATGACGCCCACGTCGATGCCGGTCAGGAGCAGGGGGCGGCGGTAGCGGGCGCGGAAGACGTCCCCGTCGGTGAACAGGGCGCGTTTGACGTTTTCGATGCCGGTGACGATGCAGCACATGGCGTCGGACAGGTCCGGGGTCATGTGGGAGAGGTTGTCCAGGGCAGTGACCCACCCGGCGGCCACGGCCGCGGTCAGGTTGTCCTCGTCCTTCGGGGGGCGGCGCAGGTCGCTGCTCATGCCCTCGATGATCCGCAGGAGCATGCGGCCCGCGGTGGATTTGCCGGCGCCCTGGGGGCCGGTGAGGAAGGGGGCGGGGACGGGTACGGACGGTCCGAGGCAGCCGATGAGCCAGGTGAGGGCCAGGCATTCGGTCTCTGCGGTGGCGAAGTTGGTCAGCCTCAGCAGCGCATCGATGCCCTTGCCGTCGGTGTCCTTGGCCGGCAGGGGTAGTTCCCCGGTGAGCTGGGTGCGTCGCCAGCACACTTCGCGCGGGTCGGGGATGGCGATGTCCCAACCGGTGGGGTGGATGCGGACGGACTGCCCGTCGGTGCGGCCCAGGTCCAGCCACGTCGCCCCGTCGAATCCGGGAGCGACGCGGATGTGGACCGCCTGTACGTCCTCGGTCAGCGCGAGAGCTTCGATCAAGTCCAACGCCTCCTTGAGCGCGGTCCCGTTGAACACGCCGCGCCCGTCGCGGAAGAGGCCGACCATGAGTTCCTGGCGGTGGCTGCCCGTGGTGCCCTGGGAGCGGATCGGGCGGGCGACGGGGTGGCCGTTCTTCTGCGCGTACACGGTGCCGTCGGCGGTGCGGAAGTACCGGAAGTGCGCCTGGGCGTAGTCGGTGATGACCTCGCGGGCCGGGTTCTTCTCGTCGTCGGCCATGGTCACAGTCCCAACCTGGTGCGGGCGTTGGTCCACGCGTCGGTGCAGTGCCGGGGCGATTCCCCCTTGGCCTGTGCAGCGATGAACAGCCGCGTGACGTGGGCGTCGGTGAGGCAGCCGCACCGGCCGTGCGTGGACAGCACGGCGAGGAAGGTGCGGTAGACGGTGGTGTGGACCGCGCTGCGGGCCTCGGTGATGCGCTGCTCGGCCATGGCGATGCCACGGTCCAGGTAGGCGGGCGTGCGATGGCGGCACTCCCCGCTCCCGACTCCTGCGGACACGGTGACGGAGTGCGGCGCTGGCCGGGCCGGGGAGGGTTCCTTCACGGCCAGCGCGCGGACGGCGTCCGGCAGGGCAATCAGGGTGCCGGTACCGGGACCGAGCCACCGGGCGTAAGACATGGTCGACTTGATGTCGATGCCGGGGCGGACGGCATTCACGGAGCGCATGGTGCCTCGGTAGATCCAGTGCTCACCGCGCGTCGTCGCCACGGTCCGCGTGGCGGGCAGGGCGCCTTGGGCCCATGCGATGGCTTCCGCGTTGTCGAGGTCGACCACGGTCAGCCCGGCGCCGCCGGGGTGGTAGCCGACGCACACCGCCCGCCGCCACGCCGCAGCCCACGAGGGTGAGGCGATGACGGCCGGCTCGGTGGTCGCGGCGGCCCATGCGTGGCAGACCCCGGAGCAGCAGCACGGGCCCGCAGTCTTCATGTTCGGCCGGCCACCGCACGCGTTGCCCGCGCAGGAGCGGCAGTTGCCGAACGGCACCTTGCCCCGGCGCAGAGGCAGCACCGGCACACCGTGAGCGGCCAGACCCACGGCGGTTCGCAGGTGGTCGCTCATGCCGCCACCTCCAGACCGGCCCGATTCAGGAAGGCGTTGGCGAGCCATTGGCCGTAGGCGGGCGGGATGGCCTCGGCAATCTCCTTGCGGACCTCGGTCCAGTCGATGCCCATGGCCTGCTGCCACTGGGCAACGGTGCCCTTGCCACCGCCAGCGCCGTAGACCTGGAAATACGGGCCCTCGTACCACTTGCCGTGGCGCATGCCGGCCACGCGGCCGCGGTGCGGGCGGTGGGCGGGCTTGAGGGTGGTCCAGTGGCCAAGTTCGAAGTTGCGGTGGCGCAGGACGGCCAGGCCGAACATCTCCCCGCAGAGCGTCACGTCCACCCGCATCCGCTTCGAGGCGCGGCCCGGGGGCTGTTCGATGACGTACGGCCGGCCGGTCGCCTCCAGCGCCGCGCGGGTGGGCTCCAGCAGGTCGGGGTAGCCGGAGCGCTTGGCGGCGTTGGTGCCAGCGGTCAGGGTGCAGTCGAACTGGCACGGCGGACCGGCATGGATGAAGTCGAACTCAGCGCCATGGGTGCGGATGAACTCGATCGCGTCGCCCTGGTGGAAGGCGTCGCCGACGTAGCGGGGCTGCGGGGCCAGGTCCACGCCGGTGACGTGGCATCCGGCGGCCAGGTAGCCGGCGGTGTCGCCGCCGACACCGCAGAACGCGGCCAACACCCGCAGGCGGGCTCGCCGGATCGGGACAGGTTGAGTCATGCTGGATGCCTCCAGTTCTGTGAGATGAGCGGAGACCAGGGCGGCCCGAGACTTTGGCGAGACGCGGGCCGCCCTAGCCATGGCTAGGAGTGGGAAGGCTCGGGGCTGGTGTCCTGCTCTGCGTGCCAGAGGGTGTACTGCTGGCGGACGTAGGCGCGCGGGTCGTAGCCGCGGGACGCCTGGTCGAGGTCCAGCAGGACCGTGGCGGCGGCCTCAGCGTCCAGCACCGCGGCGGTGCGCCTGAGGTCCAGCAGGACGGTGGCGGTGGCGTCGGCGTCCTCCGCGGCGGCGGTGCGCTGGTCGGCATCGCCGCGCAGGGCGATGCGGTCCAGCACCGCGGCGTGGCGCAGGTACCACTCCCGATCCAGGCCCTCATCCGCCCACTCGTCGGCGGTACGGATGGCCCAGTCGTTCTCGCTGCTGATGCTCGGCGCCGCGGCGTACGCCTCGGCCGGGGACGGCCACTTCTGCGCGTGGTCCGGGGTGTCCTGCTCGTCGGTGCCGGCCGCCATGTCGTCGAGCTTCAGGAGGATCTCCCCGAGCTGCATGCGGGTGATATCGACGACGTAGGGGTGATGCCACCCTGCACAGTCCAGCTTGAGGGTCACGACATCGCTGGGGTTGAAGCCCATATCCGGTCTCCTTAGCGGTGGTTGATGGTTCCGTTGGCGCGGCCGAACCAGCCGTTGGCGGTGATGTGCTGGGTGATGTGGGGGCGCTCCAGGCGGGCGCGGATGGCGCCGATGACTTTGCCGAGCAGGGAGGCGGCGGCCATGGCGCAGGCCGCGCCGCCGACGGCGATGACGGCGAGGGTGTAGAGGGCGGTCTCCAGGTAGGGGCCCCAGGCGGCGGTCTGTCCGATGCCCCATCCGGCAAGTCCGACCGCTCCTCCGGTGCTGAGGGCGAGGGCGCTGTAGCGCCACACCCATGCCGGTACGGCCGGAGCGGCGGGCGGTGCCGGGCGTGCCCAGGCCGGAGGCTGCGGCGAGGACTGGCCGGTGTTGCCGCCGCGGTGCTCTTCTTCGCGGATGTGCTGCCAGATGGCCGCCAGATCTGCGGGGTCTCCGGCCGGCCGCGGCGATGCGGTCTGGGTGTCGGGCAGTTCGGCGGCGGGGCGGGGCCGGGGTACGGCGGGGGTGTTGGAGGCGGTCAGGAGGCGGGTGGTGTCGGCGTCGAGGAGGCGGCAGATGTCGGTGTGGTCGAGGGCTTGGGAGATCTCGGTGTAGCTCAGGGGTGTGAGCGGCATGGTGGGCCGTCCTATCCGAGGGAGTGGCCGAGGGCGGCGATGGCTTTGGCGAGGGAGGTGAAGAAGCCGTTGATGGCGGGGGCGGCGCCGCTGGTGGCGAGGAAGTAGCCCAGGCAGGCGGCGACGAGGGCGCCGCCGAGGCGCAGGTAGCGGGTGTGGAGCATCACCGCGGTGATGACGAGGGTCAGGACGATGCCGCTGATCGAAAGCACCATGACGGGTCACTTTCTGTCGTGTGAGCGGGTTTTTGCGTGGGAGTCCCACGCGCGCCGAGGGAGAGCCCGGAAGGCCGTCAGGCGGGCGTTCAGGGGCTCTTGGGGGCATGTTTTTTGTGGGACTCCCACGTCCACACATGCAGGTCACCGGCCCCCACGGGCGTGTGGGAGTCCCACAGCGTGTGGGGGTGTGTGGTGGGGCGGCGTGTGGGGGCCCCACCACGCGCGGTTGTGGTTACTGTCCGTTGCGGACGGTGTAGGCGCGGATGGCGGCGGCGAGGGTCTCGGCGGTGTAGCCGGACTTGGATTCGCCGTCCGCTCCGGCGCGGACGGTGCCCTTGCCGGGGCGCTCGATGCCCACCTCGCGCAGCAGCTTGCCGAGTTCGGTGCCGAGCACGAGGGAGTCCATGCCCAGGGGCTCGGCGAGGTCGGCGGTGTGCATCCGGCCGCCCGCGGCCACGACGGCGTTGTGGGCGTCGGTCAGGAGCTGGGGGACGGGGTTGGGCCGGTCGGCCGGGACTCCGGCCTGCTGGACGACCCGCCCGAACTCGGCCCGGATCACTTGCGACTCGTCAGCGCCTGCGCTCTGGCCGGTGTGCGCTGCGGGGGCGGCGAGCAGGGCCGCCAGTGCATCCGATCCGAACCGCGGCCGGGCCGGGGCGCTCTCGCTTCCCGCGGCCGGGGCGATGGGGTCGGTGGTTTTGCGGGGCTTGCCGCTGGTGGTGACGGGAAGGCCGGTGGCCGCGTCCAGCGGCGGCCACAGGATGTCCATGTCGGTGTAGGGGTGGGTGGTGGGGCTGAGCTTCTTGGTCTTGTAGAGGCGGGGCAGGATGCGGCCCCAGCGGCTGGCGTAGTAGCGGCCCGGTTCGGTCTCCAGCGTCACCGCGTCCACGACCGGGCGCCGCTCGGCCAGCTGCGGGGAGATGGCGTTGATGACCCGGGGCTTGATCCGGAAGCACTTGAACGAGCCCGGCTGGGAGTCGACATCGTCCTCGTCCGGCGCGGACAGGAACCCCGACCCCTTGTGGGCCGCGGCCCTCGGGTCGAGCCTGCCGCTGCCGGTGGGGAAGAGGTGGTGCAGCTCCTCGGGGTCCGAGACGCGCATGCCGATCCGGACCCGGGACTGCTTCTTCATCGCGGCGGTGATGACGTCCTGGGTGGCGCGCAGGCCGGAGATGACCGTGCGGACGCGGGCGGCGCGGCCGGTGTCGACGACGCTGTCGAGCTTGGCCAGGATCTCGTAGGGCAGTTCGGCGATCTCGTCGACGACGAGGATGATGGCCGGCACCTCGGGGCTGACGGGGATCTTGTCGTCGTTCGCCTCATGCATCAGGTCCTGGTAGGCGGCCTTGCGGGTGTTGATGGCGGCGATGGCCACGTCCAGCATGATGTGCGCTTCTTCGACGGTGTCGGCGGTCCAGTCGATGAGCGGGACGTCGCTGGTGCCGTCGATGGCCCAACTGCGCAGCCACGGCAGGCTGATACCGGCCCCGGTGACGTCCAGGTGCCACACAACGGCATCGACGGTGCGCAGGAGCTGGGCGTTGGTGACATTGATGCAGTTGGACTTGCCGGAGCCGGTCTGGCCGATCTCCAGGGCGCAGACATCCGCCAGCGGGAAGTCCGCGGGCTCGCCGTCGGTCAGCAGCCCGATCTGCATTCGCTGGTAGATGCTGGTGGCGGACAGGTCGTCGGGGAAGTCGATGGTCTCGGCAAGGACGTCCTTGGCGGTGACGCGGATGTGGAGTTCGCCGTAGACCTCGCCGTCAACGATCTGGATGCCGCCGCCCTTGGGCAGGCGCAGGTCCACCGCCAGCTTCCGGATCGCGTCCGCGGGCAGCTCCGGGGTGTCGGAGGGCATCCGGACGCGAACGGTGTAGCCGACATCGCCGGTCCAGGGCTTGACGCCTTCCACCTCGTGCTCCTCCAGGCGGAAGAGGCGGTGCAGACGCTCGTGCCACTCCTTGGCCTGGTCGTTGGCCCACTTCTGAAGGCGCCTGCTCGCCCGCTCGGTGCGGGCACTCTGCTCGGCGCGGACCAGGCCGCGCGCCAGCGTCATCCCGGCCGCGGTCCCGGCCGCCCACCATCCGGTGGCGCTCCAGGTCAGGGCGGTGTGCCCGGCGAGGGTGACGGCTGTCCAGCCTCCGGTGGCCAGCCAGGCCGCGCACCGGGCGGCGGTGTGGCCGGCGGGGCGGCGCTGGTAGAGGTCGGCCCCGGCCTGCGCGGCAGCTCCGACACCACTGACCAGCAGGGCGTAGGAGGCGGGCAGGCCGGTGGCCGCGCCGACCGTGGCGACGCTGTAGGCGCCGCCCGCCACCAGGGCGGCGGCGGTGGCGGGGGTGGTGCTCCAGGCCCAGTCCAGGGCCGGGGCGTTGCTTGCCATCGGAAGAAGCTCCTTCGGTCGAGCAGCGGGAGGGAGCGCCGTGGGCCGGACACCAACGGTGTCCGGCCCACGGTCATCAGGTGTTGGCGCTGGTCAGACGTCCCACATGCCTTCGGACTCCTCGCCGTTGCGAGGCGCCTCGTGACGGGAGATGTCCGGGGCATGCAGGCGCCTGAAGTTCGGCATCAGGTCCTGCGCCGCGCTCGCCGCCTTCAACAGCAGCATGTGGACATCGGCCAGCGCGTCCACGACGGCCTTGTCGACCGGGTACCGCTCGTTGCTGCGCACCTGGAGCAGCTGCACGGCGGCGGCCACGTTCTCGATACCGCCGGGGATGCCCTCGAACTCGGCCGCGACCTGCTTCATGTGACCGGGCTCGTAGCGGGCGTAGACATGCGCGACGTCCTGCGTCACCGCGACGAAGTGCGAGGGCTGACGCTGCGAGAACGAGCCGTCCTGGCGGCGCTCCAGGATGTTCCACATGTGCTCGCCCGGCCGGGGCTCCTCGTAGCGGCGCAGGTCGTGTTCGTGGACCTTCGCGAACAGCGGGCCGACCTCGGCGGCCTTCTGCGCGGCCTGGTGGAGCAGGGAGTAGACCTGGGCCACCAGGTCCGCCATGCGGGCATCGGCCGGGTACTTGTCGGCGACGTTGACCGCCAGCTGCCGGATCGCCTCACCCGTCGAGGTCAGCCCCTCGGGCAGGCCCCAGTACTCGGCGGCGACCGCCAGCATCATCGGCGGCTCGTAGCGGGCGTAGGCGTCGCGGACGCCTTCGGTCTCACGCTGGAAGACGGACACCAGATTCCCTCCAAAATGATCGCCCGGCCACGCGAACGCCCCGCCCGGCCCGGCCGTGGCGCGGCGGCCGGGCTCGGCGAAGTCGGTCAGCACGTCCGGCCGGACCGCGGCGGCGTACTTGTCCTTCGCCGAGCGCATCAGCTTGGCGAAGGCCCACGTGGCGGCCTTGGGGCCCCAGCGGGTGAAACGGGCACCCCAGGGCTTGCCGCTCCTCGGCGCCAGGTGCAACCACCGCAGCACCCCGCCGCACGTGGCGGCCACGCCCCGCAGGATCAACCCCGGCACCGCCACGAGCGCCCCGAGTGCTCCGGCCAGCAGGCCGGCACTCGCCGCCCGCAAAAGGAACGGCACCGCTGCCCTGCCCCTCTTTGCCAGCGCCCGCCGGGCACTGCGAATCCGCTCCCCCAGCCGCGCCAGCAGCGGCGGGGCTGCTGACTGCACCTGGTTGGCCAGGCGGAGATAGCCGCTGCGGACGGCGTCCCGCACGGACTGCATCCGCGGGGACCCCCACGCCCCAGCTGCCTTGCGCCCGGCCGCCGCGACACCACGAGCCGCGGTACGGGCGGCGCGGCCCGTGGCTGCGGCCACCGTCGACCGCGCCCCCTGCGAGCGACCGGCAGACGACTTCGACAACGACCCACCACCACCGCCAAGCCCTTTGCTGGCGGGGCCGGTGGTACCGCCCTGACGGCCGGCGAGACGGGACAGCAGCCCGCCCGCACCGCCCGGACGGTGCTGCCCACCACCGGACTTCCCCGACCCGGCAGCACCCCGGCCAGCAGAGGCGCCCTTGCCCGCGGAGGAGCGGTGCCGGTCGGCCGTTCCCATGGAGGACTGGCCTGCGCCGCCGCGGCGGGGGTGGCGATGGGCGGCCGGGGTGCGGGGGGTCGAGGCTCCCGTGCTGCTCGCTCCGAGAGCACTGCCCCGGCGCTGACGGCCGATGCCGCCCGCTCCAGCCGAACGCGAACCAGCACCTGAGGAGGCCCGGTGCGACCGGCCGGCACCGCTCAGGCCGCCGCTGTGGAAACCGCCGACACGACCCGGACTGCGCTTGCTCCGGGACTTGGCCGTCGCCACGCCTGCCGCGGTAAGGGCAGCGCCGCCGACGACCACGCCGGCCGCCGTCAGCGCCCCGGTCAGACCGGTTGCCGAGTACAGGGCCGCGGAGCCGGTCGAGAGGGCTTCTACGCCGAACACGGCTGCGGGCAGCGCCCGCAGGCGATGGGTCGCGCGCGTCTGAGTGGGCGTCTCCTCGGCCGGGGCCTGGGTGAGGGTGAACTCGATCGGTACGGATGCGCCGTCAACTTCGGCGGTGGTGGTGGCGGATTCGGGTGCCTTGGAGGGGGTTGTGGTGGTGGCTTCGGTGGTGGTGTCAGACACTGGTGAAGCTCCTTCGGAGTGCACGACGGCGCCCCGGCCGGGCCGTAGGAAGCGGGCCGGGGCGCCGAACACAGGCAGGCTCAGAGCTGGTTGAGCTCCAGGGCGAAGAAGACGACGTTCGCGCGCGCCATCTCCGGGGACTGCTGAGCGAGGTCGTTCTTGATGGCGAGGAACACGTCGTGGCGGGTGGCTCCGGCCGGCGGGGTGTAGGTGCCGTAGAGCGTCTGCATCGCCCGACCGGGCAGTTCCACGGTGATCACCCAGTGGTGGGTGCCCTGCTGCTGGACGGTCTGGTTCTGGCTGGTCACAGCAAATCTCCTTGAAGATCGATGTCAGGCGTGCTGGCGGTTCAGGCGCGGTAGCGGTGGGTGGGGTGCTCGGCGGCGGTCTCCTGCCAGCGCCGGTTCTCCACCGCGCTCACCCCGCGCACCCGCGCCTGGAAGTCGCACCCGGGCGCCTGACAGCGGTGTGTGGTGACCTCGAAGAGGTCCGCGAGGCGGGAGGCGAACACCAGGGCGGTGCTACCTACGGCCAGCGAGCAGGAGACGACCAGCGAGGCGGGAACGCCATAGGCGCTGAGCTTCACGGCGTAGGAGATGGCCACCGCCGCACCCACGACGAGCGTGGCGGACAGGAGCAGATGACGACGCTGCACGATAGGAACTCCTGGTTCATACGACGAGAGCGGGAGCATCCGCGCAGGTGACGCAGACGCCCAGACAGGTCGAGATGGTGTAGCCGCGGTCCCGGCGGCACGAAGGGCAGAGGCGGCGGGCGGCGTTCGCCTTGGCCAGCGCCGCCCACTTCGCAGAGGTCATGGGCCGGACCGGCTTGGCGAGGTCGATGCTGTAGAGGTACGCGGCGCGGATGCCGCCGCCTGCGCGGCGCGAGCGCCACAGGATCTGCGCGGCGATTTCCTGCCCGCCCGGCCGCAGCCCCCGCGCGCGAAGCTGCGCGCGGGTGGCCAGACCGTCCGGCGCCAGGCGCCACGGATACGTAGGGACCCCGAATTTCGTGCCGTCGGGGTCCCAGAAGCGGGCCGTCGTCATCAGGAGATGCCGACCGGGGCGCTGCCGTTAACGGAGTGGTGCGCGGCAGCGCGCGGCTGGTGCGCGGCGAGCTGCGCGGCGCGCGCGGCACGGAAGTCCCGCAGCCAGTTCCGCGCGTTCCCGCCGTCCACCCCGAACCGCTCAGCCAGCTCGGCCGCCGTCGGCTCGGCCCGGCCCTCGGAGGTGGTCAGAGTGTGGAGGTAGTGCTGCCACCCCTGTTCCTTGGCCGGTGACTTGTACACCGGCCCCTCCCCGCTGCTGGCCCCGTCGGGGGCCTGCGGGCTCAGGGCCGCGAGGTCCCCGCGCAGCCGGTCACGGATCAGCGTGGCTTCCTCAATGTCCCGGCTGACCTGCGACAACTCCTCCTGCCGGCCGCTGGCCTCGTCGCGCGCCTGCTGCGCTTGACGGGTGAGGGAGGACAGGACCTCCTGCTGCTCGGTGATGGCGCCACGGACCTCTTCCAGACCCGCCGCGGCCTCGGTCCGCAGCCGCTCGGCGTCAGCCTGCGCGGTCTTGAGCACCTCTGCCGCGCGCTGCCGCGCGGCCTGCTCGGCCTTCCGCGCGTCTTCCGCGCGCTGCCGCGCACCGCGCGCCTGCTCGGCCACCCCGGACTCGTCCTCCAGGGCCGCATCGCGCGCCTCTTCCACGCGGGCCAACTCCTCCCGCGCGGCTGTCAGGGCCTCTTCCGCGCGCTGCCGCGCGGCCTCCGCCTCCTGCCGCGCGTCGTCGGCTTCCTGCCGCGCGGCTTCCGCGCGCTTCCGCGCGTCCTCGGCCTGTTCGGCCAGTGCGGAGGATTCGATGCGCTGCGCTCCCGGCGTCACCGCCAGGTCCTCGATCAGCGCCAGGACGGCCGTGGTGTCGGAGTAGTTCAGGCGCGCGACTTCCTCCGCGCGGGTCAGGGCGGCCAGCCGCCGCACCAGCGCCAGCGACTGCCCCGGGTCGGTGGCCACGTCCGCCCGGTCCAGGGCCTTTTGGGCCCGGCCCCGCAGCTTCTCCCGCCGACGCTCCACCCGCCGCGCCGCCCGAGGACGACCAGCAGGCGCACCGTCCTCCAGGGCCAGCCGCAGCCGGTAGACCCGCAGCGCCGCACGCTGCGCCAGGGCGGCGCGAGCGATGGCGGAGGACGAGGTGCGGGCGTCCAGGCCGAGCAGGGCGAACAGGCCGGACCAGGCGTGCTGCCACAGCAGCGCCACCAGCCGCGCGGGCCCCGGCCGCGCACCCTCCTCGTCCGCGTCCGGCTTCGGGCTGTGGAGCTTGCTGCGCAGCTGGAGTTCGATCAGCCACGCGGCCAGTGCCGGCACCGCGGCGAGCACCGGGCGTGCCCACCAGTTGGGGGCGTGCACGGCGTTCATGGCGCCGGAGAAGCCCACCAGGGTCCAGGCGGTGCGGTGCATGAGGTGCAGCTCCCGCGTCCAACCCACGGCGGGGTCGGCGGTGCGGTAGAGCATCACCAGCAGCGTCATCTCCGCCGCGTCGAACACCGAGATGAACGCGACCGCGAGCAGCTTGGGCAGGTGGACGGTCTCGGTGGCAAAGCCCCACAGGCCGTAGACGCTGACCGCGACACCGCCCAGCGCCACGATGGCCTGCGGGCCGATGCCGGCCAGCCACGCCGAACCGCGCAGCCGCCGCACGCCCCACAGCGCCACGGCCACCGCAATCAGTACGGTGGCCAGCGGCGCGGCCCAGGACAGCCAACCGGGCTCGTTGGGCAGGAGTTGGGAGAGGTTCGGGATCATCCGGCATCACCGCCGTCTGTGACCGCCCACTTGCTCAGCGGCGAGATGCGCCAGACCGACTCCACTGCCGGACGGTCGCTGGGGACCGTGCCCCAGCCGTCCGGGTCGATGCCGAAGGAGGCCGCGTGCCGCTTGGCCGCCGCCTCGTCGCGATGGAGGCTGTGGAGCTGCCCGTAGTGCAGCAGCACCACAGCCTCGGCCATGGCGTCCAGGTCGCCGCTCAGCGCGTCGATCCGCGCGGCCTGCTCAGTCACCGTCGCACGCGCGTCGGCGAGCTGGGCCTCCGTGCGCTCCAGGATCTCCCGGGCAATCGCCGCGTCGGCTCGGTTCGCCTCGGCCTTACGCTCGGCGGCCTCCGCGTCGGCGGTCAGGTTCCAGGCGGTGCGTACGTGGCGGGCGTAGGCGGCATCTGCGGACGCCTGCACCTCCTGCGAACGTGCGCGGGCCTGGTCGGCCGCCTGCTGGAGGGTGACCAGGCGGGTGCGGGTGATGATGCGGATCATGCCTCGGTCTCCTCGGGCTCGAAGACCATGCCCAGGTGCCACAGGTGGCCGCTGGCCTCCTGGAGAAGGTCAAGCACATGGGCCATGGCGACGCGTGCCTCCACGAGCGCCGTCTCGGCGCCGTAGGCGTGCTCGCCGGGCGCGGTCCCGTCGTCCGGGGCGAGCGTTCCGGCGGCCAGGTCGCGCAGCACACGCCCGTTCATGTGGTCGATCGCCTGCGGCACCCGCGCGCACAGCTCCACCAGGGCGATCACGGCGCGGCTCACCTCGGGGGTGCTGCCGTATCCGCCGGCCATGGCAGCGTGGTTGTGTCGGCGCACCGCTTCGGACGCGGCCTGCATGCGTGTGGCAGGGGCCAAGGACTCGCTCATGCCGCACCGTCGGTCTGCATGGAGTTGCGGTTGAGCAGATCCCGGCGGGCCGCCAGCACCTTGCGCCGGGCCCGGCGCAGTCGCCGCGCGTCCACCTCCGTGATCGGCCGGTCCAGCACGCTGATCTGTACGTCCAGCAGCTCGACCTCGGCGGAGATGACCGGCATCTCCGCCTCGATCGCCTCCAGCTCCGCGGCCGTCGGGCCGCCGACGGGCGGGTTGGCGGTAACAACCGCCTGAAGTGCAACGATGGTCTTCATGGGTCGTGTACTCCTTCAACGATGGACGGCCCAAAGGCACCCCCCGGAGCGGCTACTCCGGGGGGTGCAGGCCTTTACGGGGTGGTGGATCAGGGACGGGACAGGACGCGCGCCGCCGTTCCGGCCAGGCAGCCGGCCGCATCGACGGCCGACTCCTGCCGGGCCGCCAGAACGACGGCATTCGAGGCTCCGCGCATCTCGTACGTGGCGCGCACAGCGGCGTCCACCTCGGCACGGACCTGCGGCAGCAGCGCCATCAGGGCGACCTGCGGGGCGGTGACGGCGGACCGGGTGACGTGGCTGGCCTCACGGGCGGCCGCCACATCCGCCGGCGCCGCACCGGACAGCCGCAGGTCCTCGCGCACCCACATCGCGCAGCGATGATCGGCCAGCGCGGTACTCAGCTGGCACAGGGCCTTCAAGGCCCGGTCCCGCAGAGCCTCACGGCGCTGCGACCGAGCCGCGCAGTACTGCTGGACACCGACGACACCAGCACCCAGCACGGTGCCGATGACCGCGACAACGGCAGCAGCGATCTCCATCGAACTCCCCCTCTCGGGGCCGGGCTTTCCGGCTCCCCTCAGCCCCGCCCGTACAGCGCGCAAGACGCGCCGGACGGGCGGAGGAGGCAACCGGCCGCAGCGTCACAGCACTGCGGGGGCAGGTAGAAGCGGACCGGATCTCATGCAGGGCGCCGCCGGCCGGTCCGTCAGGACGGCGCCCAGGTATGTCGCCGGTTCACACCGACCTCCCACAATCAGCAGGGATGCGGCTTCACCGGTGCGCCGTTGCCACGGCGCATCGGTCCCGAGCCGGGAAATCGGGCGCGTCATCGTCGCTGCTCTGACGCCAGCAGGGCGGCTGCACGGGGTGGCACCCAGAGGGTGTTCTCCAGAGCCGGTGCAGGTGGCATGTGGTGCCGCCGACGACATCACCCGGTCGTCTCGGAGGCGATCTGTCTCATCTCGCCACGTGCGTTGGGGCCCCGCTGTACCGCTCCTACCGCCTGCCAAGCGCTAAAAGGAGAACGTCGTCCATCACGGCGGTTTGCCCCCGGACCCTCGCCCTAGGCACCTACCGCGACCGCCGCTCTCGCGTCAGCCCCGCACGATCACTTGTTCAGTTCTCAAACAACGACCGCTTCCTTTCGACCCGTGTCACGGGGCCGTCCGGGCGGCGCAGGTCACGCATTGGTGCAGGTCAAGCAACGACTTCCGGAGCCCAGTACTGCGGGCTCGGAAGCTCGTGAGATACATGTAATACCTGTATCTCCTGCACTGTCAAGAACCCGCCCTCGGAAGGGCGTTCTCTTGGTGTGCTTCAAGATTGCTGCCTGAGCAGCAGACGTACGACCGCCCTCATGGACGACTCCGGGACGGCTGGCTAGGGTCGAAGTCGTCCCAGGACGTCCCAACGTGGAGGGGGAGAAGGGGAGATGGCGAACGAGCGACTTCGTGGAGCGATCACCGAACGAGGACTCACCATCGAGACTGTCGCCGAGCGCCTCGGGGTCGCCAGCAAAACCGTCGAGCGGTGGATCAACCAGGGCCGCAAGCCGTATCGCCGCTTCCAGTACGCGGTGGCTTCGCTGCTCCGCTACGAGGTGTCCTATCTGTGGCCTGACGAGCGGACGATGGCCGAGGTCACGTCAGCCGGCAGTGCAGAGCTCGTGAAGCTGTACCCACACCGTTCAGCGGTTCCCCCGCGTCTCTGGCCGCAGCTCTACTCGTCGTCCCGGGCCTACTTCGATGTTCTGGTCTACTCCGGTTTCTGGCTGACCGAAGATTCCGAATTCCTCCGCCTGGTCAAGGAGAAGTCGGCAGATGGCGTACGGGTTCGCTTCATGCTTGGCGACCCGGACTGCCCCGAGGTTGCGACCCGTGGTGCAGACGAGGGGATCGGCGATGCAATGGCCAGCAAGATTCGCAACGCGCTGATGAACTACCGAGGGCTCTTCGGCCTGCCGGGCGTCGAGTTCCGCTTGCACAGCACGACCCTCTACAACTCCATCTACCGTGCCGACAACGAACTGCTCGCAAACGGCCACGTATACGGAGTCGGTGCCTACCTTGCCCCTGTCCTCCACCTACAGCGCGTCCCTGGTGGCGAGCTGTTTGACACATACGCCGAGAGCGTTGAGCGCGTGTGGGAATCCGCCCGCGGGATCACCTCACCCACCGACTTCACGGAGGTTCACGCATGAGCCGCAGGGACTACTTCAACGACCCAGAGGCCCCGAAAGCCAACTCGGTGGTGCCTTCGGTTACCGCCGTCGTCAGAGATGAGGACGGGCGGCTCCTGCTCATCCACAAGACTGACAACGACCTGTGGGCTCTCCCCGGGGGCGGCCATGACGTCGGCGAGTCGATCGCCGAGACCGTCGTACGGGAAGTCGAAGAAGAGACGGGCTTTACGGTCGACGTGGATGGCGTCAGCGGCCTCTACACGGACCCGCGGCACGTCATGGCGTACGACGATGGAGAAGTCCGGCAGCAGTTCTCCATTTGCTTCCGTGCGCACCTCACAGGCGGTTCCCTGCGCACGAGCGACGAATCTAAAGAGGTCCGCTGGGTCTCTCCAGCGGACCTCGACCGACTCGACATTCACCCCTCGATGCGGTTGCGCATTGAGCACGGGCTGGAGGCCTCTCGGACGGTGCCCTACATCGGCTGACCTGCGCCCACGGCGGCCATCCGCTGTTCCACCCGGCTCGCGGCAGCGTGAATCTCGGGTGCCGCCCGCTGGATGAAGCGGCCCACGATGGTGTCAGGGCCGTAGCGCGCCACGATCTCGTTCAGCCGGTCGGCCGGCGCCGTGTGGCCGCCGTCCGGGGTCGTCGTCATGTCGCAGAAGATCAAGGCGTCGACGAGCTCCGGACGCTCCAGCTCGAACTCAGTCGCCAGTTCGTCACGCAGCCCCCGCTCCTCCGCCTCAAGCAGCGCGCAGGAGTGGTGGGCCACCAGGCGAACGACCCGTTCGTCGAACGACTCCTGCTCACGGAGGAATCGGGCGCCGTCGAGCGGATGGAACCCTGTCGTGGCGATCGATGGCGAGTAGCCAACGTCGTGGAGGACTGCGGCGGCCTCCAGGAGATCGGCGTCGTGACCGAGGATGGGGCGCAAGGCCGCCGCACGCTTGGCGACGCCGAGGGAGTGCGCCCAGCGGCGTGGGAGGGGTTCGGCCAGCATCGATTCCGAGAGGGCAAATGCCTGCTCTGTGAGTTCCATGGGCTCCAGCCTACGAATCGTGTGTGCTCACCGGGAGGGCGCGAACGAACCGCCCCTTCCCGTGCACGGCTTCCAGGATTCCCCGTCCTTCCAGCGCTGATAGAGCGCTACGCAGGGCTGTCCGCGAGACTGCGAATTCCTCGCAGAGCCGGGCCTCGGATGGAAACGCGTCACCGATCGCGAAACCGCGTTCCGTGATCATGTCGGTCACCCTTTGCGCCAAGGGGCGCCGCTCGCTGCCGTCGCTGACCACGCGGCCGACCCCTGGCGCAGCGTGGATGAGACCTTCCTGTTCCAAGATCTCCAAAGCACGTCGTACCGTGGTCCGCGCCACCCCGTGCTCCCGCATCAGCGCGGCTTCGGAGGGGAGCCCCGTCTCAGCGAAGCGTCCTTTCCCGATCTCCTTGCGCAGAGCATCTGCGATCAGCAAATACGTCCCGCGCGGACTCGCACCCGGCATCTGGTCCCTCTCATCCACATGAGTTTGCCCTCCAAGACTCGCACGGTCGCTCGTTCGCAGTCTCCGTGCAGCGCGCCGACCTTGGCCCATAAACCGAACGAGCGATCTAATTGGGATTTGGATCGCCCCGACTTCCCCCCACGACCTCCTGGAGGTCCAGACCGCTGACCGCTTGGTACCTCACCTGCGGTCGGTCGCTACGGCGCTGACGAACCAGGTGGTTCCCCACCGCCGGCGTCTGCTGGAGGTCTCCCGGCGCATCGCCGACCACCCCTACTGGCAGACCCTGCAGGGCACGCCCGCGGCCCGCGTGGCGCTGAAGGAGTAGGCCTACGCGGCCGCCGTGCGCGGACGGCGGCCATGAGCCCCACCGCCTGTCAGGAGCGCGTCGCCCGCAGCGCCCGCATTCCACCGCTCACCGCCGTACGCGCATCCCATCTGATGGTTCGCGCCTCAGGGCACGGTGATGCGCCTGCACATGTGCGCATGGGCGTAGCCGAGTGCTGGCTACGCCCACCGACTGTGCGGCGACCGGTGCTGATTCGGCCATGAGAACGCGGTTTGCGTCAATTTCACCGAACGTGACTCCTTGGCCACATAGGTCGCGCTACACCAGAGCACTGTGAGGCGGTCGGGAATTGACGGCGGGGCTTTGACGGGCGGTCCGTGGGGAGCCCGCACCTCTGGTTTCTTCCGGTCGCCCAACTGGCCATCAGCCGAGAAGTCCATGGGGGAAGCCAGCTCATGCCGCAGTCCGGCCCCGTCGGAGACGACGATCGCATCAACGCCCTGATAGACCACCGACGGACCGTTGCCAACCTTCAACGTCAGATCAAACGCACCCGCTTGGTCAGCGTCGCCACCCTCATTGGGGTGGTCGGGCCTCCGTTGCTGCTGCTCTCCCTGGTCGGCGCGACCGCTCTCACCTGGCGCCACTACAACATGGCGCCGATCAACATCTTCGGTGTCGTGTTTGCCGGGGCCCTCTTCGTGGGGTGCACCGTGTTCAGCCGTAAATTCGACACTGCGCAGCCCTGGATTAGGTACGGGAACGGAAGTCGCGCGCAACAAGACCTTTCGGTCGCGGAGCTGAAGCTGAACCTCGAACTGGCCGAGGAAGAGCGGGTTCTGGCTGCGTCCAAGGTCGCGCGGGCGGCCTTCGATCGGCAGTATTCCTACCGGGACGCCATCCCCCGGGAGATCGACCGCCTGCGGGGGGAGAGCGCGAGCTACCGCCGCTGGCACAACTGGCTCCAGTGGACGCTCGTTATCTGCTCGGCCGCCGTCACCGGCGTCACCGCCCTCTATGACCCGCCGCAGCCAGGTAAGGGCATTCTCATCGGTCTCGGCGGCGCCATCACCGTCATCACCTCGGTGATGGGCTACTTCAAGTTCAAGGAGCGCGGCTTCAACCTTCAGCAGACGGCCGATGCCATCGAGCAGGAGGTAACCGCTCTCGACCTGGCTATCGCCCCGTACAACCTCTCCGACGAGAAGGAGAACCTGGAGCTGTTCGCCGAGAGGGTCGAGGCCCTGCGGATCGAACAGCGCAAGCGTGAGCAGCAGCTCGACCAACCTCACCAGGGCCAGCAGGAGGTCGTGTGATTCCGCCCGCCCGGTACGGTCTTCAGCGGTGGCTCCTGGCGCCCCGCACCACCTGGCGCGCCCGCCGGCTGTGCGCCGCGCACCCCCAGCTCAGCGGTGATCAGGCGTGGGCCCTCGCTCGCCTGTACCGGCACCCCGACGAGGCTCTGTACGCCCACGGCTTCCTGCAGCGGCGCGACTCGGGCCAAGGGGACTGAGACCGCTGACAGCGTCAGCTGCTGGTGGGCCGGGTCTCAATTGTGGTCCCAGTTGCCGCCGCATCCATCGAGGTCCGTAGACGTCCACTGACGTTCACTACGGCCGCTGAACTGGGCAAACGGACCTCCATGGACGCCGACGGACGAAGATCCGACAACTCGTAATGCGTAGGTCACCCCAACCCTCAAGAAGCGTTGGTCGGGGGGTGTACCCGTTCGGTCTCCCTGCGGTCCCGGTGCCTCATTCCCACAAGGAATGATGCGGCGCCGACACCAGCGGTGATCAGCCCCCCAATGGCGGTTATGAGCTCAGGCCCGCCCGCCCCTGCCGCAGGTAGTTGAACAAACTGGGTGACGGTCACGGTTGGGGTGGGTGATTGCGTCGAGGGCGGGCCGGCGCTCCCGGGGGTGGATGTGGCGCCAGGGAACTCGGGTGTGTCACCAGGGGACTCGGAGACGGTGGGGTGCGCAGACACCGACGGTGCCGCGGTTGCCTCGTGCGAGGTGGAGGTGGACCCATTCCCGTGGCCGGTCAGAAAGGTGAAAACAGCCGCGGCGAGCAAAGCCACAGCTAAGCCCATTAGGGCAGCGCCGGACCAGATCAGGTGCTGTCGCCTCATGGGGTCGTGCCTTCGGCTGTCCTTCTGTGGCGACTCCATGTCTTGCGCTCCGTCACTCCACCAGGCTGCCGCAGGGAGACGGCCGGCGCGAGGTGACTGTCACGTTTCGTGGACCATCAGTGGACAGGTAGCCACCCCGCAGCTGCCCACCAATGAGCGACCAGCGAGAACGCCAGCCAGCGAGAAGTGCCGTCGGAGCCGTCCGCGAGAGGGCGCCAGTCGCCCACCATCCGCTAACGCCCTGATCAGCCCTGTCGGCTCGCTAGCGGGGTTGCTAACGTTGGCGACCCGAACGCTTGCGCTGGAGCCAGCGGCCGGGGCCCCGGGCCCCGGGCCGTCTAGGGGCCGTCAGAGGACAGCCGAGGGCGACCGGCAACGACCAACGACAACCGCTCCACTGCTGGTCAGTGGGCACGCCGGTAGAGTCATGGGAGGTGAGCAAAGGCGTGCATCAATCCCTGCGCAACAAGAAGCAGGAGTGGGAGGAGTACCGCTCCGAGGTCACCGCCTTCGAGCTGCGCAAGATGCTGCCCGTGCTCTGAGCCACCGCGCCACCGAGAGGCTTGCACCCATGGCACTTCCCGCTCCGCAGGGACGGCGGAGCAGCACCTTCACCCGGCTGCTGAGGCACGGCTTCACCGACCCCTCGGCGGCCGGGGCGCTGCTCGATTCCGCTCTGTTCGCGTCCGTACGCGATGACTCGGTCCTGCTGGAGGCGCTGGGCGCCACCGCGGACCCGGACCTCGCCCTGCACAGCCTGGCCCGGCTGGTCGAGGCCCAGGAGCCGGACGAGCAGCAGGCGCTGCTGAGCACCGTCGTCGCGGCGAAACCGCTGCGCGACCGGCTGCTGGGCGTGCTGGGCGCCTCCGAGGCGCTCGCCGACCACCTCGTCCGGCATCCGTACGACTGGCAGTCGCTGGTCACGTACGAGTCGGTGGATCTGCACCCCACCACCCCCGAGTTCGAGCTGGCGCTCGCCGAGGGGATCTGGGGCGGGCAGAACGCCGAACGGCCGCGCGCCGACGCGCTGCGCACCGCCTACCGCCGCTCCCTGCTGGGCATCGCCGCCCGCGATGTGTGCGGCACGACCGATGTCGCCGAGGCCGCCGCGGAGCTGGCGGACCTGGCCACCGCCACCGTCCGGGCCGCCCTGGAGATCTCCTACGAAGAGGCGCCCGGCGACGCCGCGGTGAGCCGGCTGGCCGTCATCGGCATGGGCAAATGCGGCGGTCGCGAGCTGAACTACGTCTCCGACGTCGATGTCATCTTCGTCGCCGAGGCCAAGGAGGGCGTGGACGAGGCCAAGGCCCTCCAGGCCGCGACCCGGCTCGCCGCCCGCATGATGCGGCTCTGCTCGGACAACACCGCCGAGGGCACGATCTGGCCGGTGGACGCCAATCTGCGCCCCGAGGGCCGCAACGGCCCGCTGGTCCGCACCCTCAGCAGCCATCTCGCCTACTACCAGCGCTGGGCCAAGACCTGGGAGTTCCAGGCGCTGCTCAAGGCCCGCCCGATGGCCGGTGACCTCCAGCTGGGGCAGGAGTACGTGGACGCGCTGGCGCCCATGGTCTGGGAGGTCGCCGAGCGGGAGAACTTCGTCGCCGATGTGCGCCAGATGCGCCGCCGGGTCGTCGAGAACATCCCCGCGGCGCAGGTCGAACGGGAGCTCAAGCTCGGCCCCGGCGGACTGCGCGATGTCGAGTTCGCGGTACAGCTGCTCCAGCTGGTGCACGGCCGCAGCGACGCCACCCTGCGCAGCGCCACCACCCTCGACGCCCTGGCGGCGCTGGCGGCCGGCGGCTATGTCGGACGCCAGGACGCCGCCGCCCTGGACGCCGCCTACCGCTTCCTGCGCACGCTGGAACACCGGATCCAGCTCTTCCGGATGCGCCGTACGCATCTGATGCCCGAGGACGAGGGCGAACTGCGGCGGCTGGCCCGCTCGTTGGGCCTGCGCACCGAACCGGTCGACACGCTCCGCCGGGAATGGCGGTGGCACGCCCGCGAGGTGCGCCGGCTGCACGAGAAGCTCTTCTACCGTCCGCTGCTCGACGCCGTCGCCCACCTGGAGCCCGGCGAGACCCGGCTCTCCGCCAGGGCCGCCGGCCACCGCCTCGAAGCCCTCGGCTACGCCGACCCGGTCGCCGCACTGCGCCACCTGGAAGCCCTCGCCTCCGGCGTCACCCGCAAGGCCGCCATCCAGCGGACCCTGCTGCCGGTGCTGCTCGCCTGGTTCGCGGACTCCGCCGACCCGGACGCCGGACTGCTCAACTTCCGCAAGGTCTCCGACGCGCTCGGCAAGACCCCCTGGTACCTGCGGCTGCTGCGCGACGAGGGCGCCGCCGCCGAGAACCTCGCCCGGGTGCTGTCGGCCGGCCGGCTCGCCCCCGATCTGCTGCTGCGCGCCCCCGAGGCGGTCGCCCTGCTGGGTGCCCCCGACGGGCTCCAGCCACGCGGCCGGGCCGCCCTGGAGCAGGAGGTGCTGGCCGCGGTCGGCCGCGCGGACGGTGCCGAGGCCGCGGTCACGGCGGCCCGCGGGGTGCGCCGCAGAGAGCTGTTCCGTACGGCCGCCGCGGATGTGATCGGCGCCTACGGCACGGAGTTCAGCCCGGCGGCGAACGACCACGGCCACTCCGTCGACGCCGTCGGCTCCGCCGTCTCCGACCTCAACGCCGCCACCCTCGCCGGTGCGCTGCGCGCCGCGGTCCGCGACCAGTGGGGCGACACCCTGCCCACCCGCTTCGCGGTGATCGGCATGGGCCGCTTCGGTGGCCATGAGCTCAACTACGGCTCGGACGCCGACATCCTCTTCGTCCACGAGCCCCGCGAGGGCGCCGACGAGCAGGAGGCCGCCAAGGCCGCCCACGCCGTCGCCAACGAGATGCGCCGGCTGCTCGAACTCCCCTCCTCCGACCCGCCGTTGCTCATCGACGCGGACCTGCGCCCGGAGGGCCGGACGGGCCCGCTGGTGCGGACACTCGCCTCGTACGCCGCCTACTACCGGCGCTGGTCACTGGTCTGGGAGTCGCAGGCCCTGCTGCGCGCCGAACCGGTCGCCGGCGACATCGAACTGGGCGAGCGGTTCATCGAGCTGATCGACCCGCTCCGCTACCCCGCCGAGGGCCTCGGCGAGGACGCGGTCCGCGAGATCCGCAAGCTCAAGGCCCGTATGGAGGCCGAGCGGCTGCCCCGCGGCGCGGACCCCACCACCCACGCCAAGCTGGGGCGCGGCGGCCTGAGCGATGTCGAGTGGACCGTACAGCTGCTCCAGATGCAGCACGGCTGGGAAGTCCCCGGCCTGCGCACCACCCGCACCCGCGAGGCCCTGGCCGCCGCCCACGCCGCCGGACTGATCGGCACCGAGGACGCCCAGACCCTGGACGAGGCCTGGGTCCTGGCCGCCCGTGTACGCAACGCCGTGATGGTGGTCCGGGGCCGCCCCGGCGACACGTTCCCCGTCGACGGCCGCGAGCTGGCGGCCGTGGGCCGCTACCTCGGCTACGAGGAGGGCCAGACGGGCGAGATGATCGACGACTACCGCCGGGTGACCCGCAGGGCGCGGGGCGTCGTCGAGGAGCTCTTTTACGGGGCGTAGGGGGCGGGGGCACCGCGGGGGCACCCACTCCGGCCGCTGCCCGCGCAGCCCTTGCGCCTGCCGCCGTGAGCGACACGATTCAGCCAGCCGGTTCCCGGTCCGGACGACGGGAAACCGGCTGCTGCGTCATGGCCATGGCGGGAGAACGGTGGTGTGCGCCGGTGATTCCGGCGGTGGGCCGGAAAAGGTGAACGGCGGACATTTTTCGATTTATCGGCGGGGGCGGCGGGGCTTATTCCGCCCCTCGTACCCTTGATCGTTTTCTGATTTCATTTCATGCGTTGATCAATTCCAACGCAAAGGAATGATGATGTGGGGTAAACAGAGGATCCTGGCGGGGATTCTGTCGGCATCGGTCGCCTCGGCTGGATTTCTGGGAGTCTTCGCAGAGCCCGCGCAGGCCGCCACGGTTTCGCATGTGCGTATGGGCGCGCCGGCGGATCAGAAATCGGCAGTCGGAAAGTGGCACATACGCAACTCGTTCTTCGGGAAGAACGGCGAAGACGTGCCACTCAGGCAGGGGAGCCTGAAGTTCGGATACAAACACATTCAGGACAAGCACCCGGAAGATGACACTTCCTTGCTCGGCTGGATCGACGATACCCTCGAAGATGGAAAATACGAGGAAGATGACGGGTCGATGGTGGCAAGGAGCCGTACGGCCACCGGGAAGATGTTCCGCGTGGTGTTCACGGAGCGCGAAGACGACGCCTCCAAGGACGGTCGGCCGGTCGGCATCATCACGGCGTTCCTGGAATGACGGTATGGAGAGGAGAGGCCGTGGACCATACACCGCGTGGCGGTATGGATGTGGAACAGTGGCTCGCACGATTTGAGCGATCCCTGGAAAGCTCCCTGCCGAAGAGTCTGGCCTCGGAAGAGGATCAGGGTTCCTTGCGGGAAATGCTTGTCGACCGGAGAGCGCAGGGCGTCTGGATCACCGCCACTTTCTCCATGGCGAGTCATCCCGGGGTGGCCTTTGAGTGGCGGCAGAATGTGGTGCCCGAATTCAGTGCGGACTGGGACCCCGAATTCGCTGCCATGCTCTTCCGCACGCACCTCATCGAGTGGTATCACACGGAGGCCAAAAGGCGGCCCCCCGCTGCTGATGGTGTCGTGCGGGACTGACCCGGTGGCCAGGCGGTTGCCCACCCTGTCCGCTTCCGCGCGCACCGTACCGTCAGGGCCTCATGCCGCCTCCCCTGCGCTCGCCCCTTCCGGGGGAGGGTGCGGGGGAGGCCGCATGCGGCTCCGCCTCACGCCGTGGCCGGCAACACCCGCTCCAGCCGATGCGGCAGCGACCCGTACCAGACAGAGGCACACGCGAAGCCCAGGGACAGGCACAGGACACCGCCCACCGCGTCCAGCCAGAAGTGGTTGGCGGTGGAGATGATCACCAGCAGGGTGACCGTGGGGTAGAGCAGCCCGAGGGCCTTGCACCAGAGGGGCTTGGCGAGCAGGGCGATGGTGATGCCGCACCACAGCGACCAGCCGATGTGCATCGACGGCATCGCGGCGTACTGGTTGGACATCGCGGCGAGGTTGCCGGACGCCATCGATCCCCAGGTGCCGTGGTGGACGAGGGTGTCGACGAAGCCGCCGTCCGGCATCAGCCGGGGCGGCGCCAACGGGTAGAGGTAATAGCCGATCAGCGCGAGACCGGTGGTGGTGAACAGGGCCAGCCGGGCGGCGGCGTAGCGGCCGGGGTGCCAGCGGTAGAGCCAGATCAGGACACCGATCGTGACGACGAAGTGCAGTGTCGCGTAGTAGTAGTTCATCGTGACGATCAGCCATGTCACGGAGTTCACCGCGTGGTTGACGGTGCGTTCGACGGCGATGCCCAGGAAGTGCTCCGTCTGCCACACCCAGTCGGCGTTCTTCAGGGCCTGGATCTTCTGCTCCGGCACGGCGTTGCGGACCACCGAATAGGTCCAGTAGCTGACCGCGATCAGCAGAATCTCGAACCAGAGCCGGGGGGAGCGGGGGGCCCGCAGACGGGCCAATCGGCGGTCGGTCACCGGGCGGTCCGCGTGTTCCCCCTTGGGTGGCGGGGTGGTCGGCAGGCCGTCCAAAATCCTCGTATTCGCATCACCCATAGGCAGACAGTCTGCCAGAAACGGACGTCTTGCCGATCATCCTTCGGGCGGGTATTCGAGGCCTCGTATCGGACCTGTGGGGTATGCCAGGACCCCGTACTTGCGGGTGATGTGGCGCTCAGTGAGCCCGCGACGGCTTCGGAATCCGCGCCGTGGTGCGGGGGGCCGAGGCGGTCGAGCCGCGCACCACCAGTTCGGGGTGGAAGACGAACTCGCTGTGCGGGGCGGGGGTGCCGCCGACCTCTTCCAGGAGGGCCCGTACCGCCGCCTGTCCCATGGCCGTCACCGGCTGCCGGATCGTGGTCAGCGGCGGGTCGGTGAAGGCGATGAGCGGGGAGTCGTCGAAGCCGACCACGGAGATGTCACCGGGGACGTCGAGGCCGCGCTGCCGGGCGGCGCGGATCGCGCCGAGCGCCATCATGTCGCTGGCGCAGACGATGGCCGTGGCGCCCCGTTCGATCAGCGCGCCCGCCGCGGCCTGGCCGCCCTCCAGGGTGTAGAGGGAGTGCTGGATGAACTGCTCCGCCTCGGCCGGGCCGAGCTGCAGCCGGTCCTGCATGCTGCGGACGAAGCCCTCGATCTTGCGCTGCACGGGAACGAAGCGCTTGGGGCCGAGCGCCAGCCCGATCCGCCGGTGGCCGAGTGCGCCGAGGTGGGTGACCGCCAGGTCCACCGCGGCCCGGTCGTCGGGGGAGACGAACGGCGCCTGCACCTTGTCGGAGAAGCCGTTGATGAGGACGAACGGGACGCCCTGGCCGCGCAGCTGCTCATAGCGCTGCATATCGGCGGAGGTGTCGGCGTGCAGCCCGGAGACGAAGATGATGCCGGCCACCCCGCGGTCCACCAGCATCTCGGTCAGCTCGTCCTCGGTGGAGCCGCCCGGCGTCTGGGTCGCGAGGACCGGCGTATAGCCCTGGCGGGTCAGGGCCTGCCCGATGACCTGGGCGAACGCCGGGAAGATCGGGTTCTCCAGCTCCGGAGTGATCAGTCCGACCAGCCCGGCGCTGCGCTGCCGCAGCCGCACCGGGCGCTCGTAGCCCAGCACATCGAGGGCGGCAAGCACGGACTGGCGGGTGGTGGCGGAGACTCCGGGCTTTCCATTGAGCACCCGGCTGACGGTGGCCTCGCTGACACCCGCCTGCGCTGCGATATCGGCCAGCCGGGCGGTCATGTGTGGGACTGTACCGTTCGGCTCTCAGATTGCCCACCAGGTGCAGCTGTCACCGGGGAGCACCGCGGCGGCCCCGTTGCCGGTCACCGGGGCGCTGGCCAGCAGCAGCGCACCGGGCGGCGGCAGCTCCACGTCGTGCCCCAGTGTGTTGACGGCGCACAGCACGCCGGGCCGGGTGAAGGCGAGCACCCCATCGGGTGCGGGGGCCCAGCTCATCTCCCCGTCGCCCAGCCCCGGCAGCCGGTGCCGCAGGGCGAGGGCGGTGCGGTAGAGCTCCAGGGTGGAGGCGGGGTCGCCGGTCTGGGCCTCGACGGTGAGGGCGGCCCAGTCGCCGGGCTGCGGCAGCCAGCTGCCGCCGTCGCCGAAGCCGTACGGCGGCAGCTCGCCGGACCAGGGGAGCGGCACCCGGCAGCCGTCCCGGAAGCCGTTCTGGCCGCTGGTGGCGGCGGCGCCCGCGGTCCGGCCGCCGCGGAAGAAGGCCGGGTCCTGGCGGACCTCGTCGGGGAGGTCGGTGACCTCGGGCAGGCCCAGTTCCTCGCCCTGGTAGAGGTAGGCGGAGCCGGGCAGCGCCAGCATCAGGAGGGTCGCGGCACGGGCACGGTCCAGACCGCCGCCGAGCCGGGTGGTGTGGCGTACGACGTCGTGGTTGGACAGCACCCAGGTCGTCGGGGCGCCGACCGAGGTGGTGGCGGCGAGTGAGGCGTCGATGACCTCGCGCAGCGCGCCGGCCTCCCAAGGGGCGTTCAGGAACTGGAAGTTGAAGGCCTGGTGGAGTTCGTCGGGGCGGACGTAGAGGGCCAGGCGCTCGGCGGTGGGGGCCCAGGCCTCGGCGACGCCGACCACCTGCTTGCCGTGGGCCTCGCCGTAGCCGTCCAGCAGCCGGCGCCAGGCGCGGTGGATGGTGTGCACCCCGTCCTGGTCGAAGAACGGCAGCACCTGATTGCCGATCAGCTTGGCCTGCTGGCCGTGGCCGATGTCCGGCAGGCCGGGTGCCTTGACCATGCCGTGCGCGACGTCGACCCGGAAGCCGTCCACCCCGAGGTCGAGCCAGAAGCGCAGGATGGCCTCGAACTCGGCGTGCACCTCGGGGTTGTCCCAGTTGAGGTCGGGCTGCTCGGGGGCGAAGAGGTGCAGATACCAGTCGCCGCGGTCGGTGCGGGTCCAGGCCGGACCGCCGAAGACCGACTCCCAGTCGTTGGGCGGGAGTTCGCCGTTCTCGCCCTTGCCGGGGCGGAAGAGGTAGCGCTCCCGGGCGAGTTCGGGGTCCTGGAACCACGGGTGCCGGTCGGAGGTGTGGTTGGGGACGATGTCGACGATCACCCGCAGGCCCAGGTCGTGGGCGGTGCGGATCAGGTCGTCGGCGTCCTGGAGGCTGCCGAAGAGCGGGTCGACGGCGCGGTAGTCGGCGACGTCGTAGCCGCCGTCGGCCTGCGGTGAGGCGTAGAACGGGGTGAGCCAGACGGCGTCCACCCCCAGATCCTTCAGGTGCGGCAGCCGGGCGCGGGCGCCGCGCAGATCGCCGACGCCGTCACCGTCGCTGTCGGCGAACGAGCGCACATACACCTGGTAGATGACGGCGTCGCGCCACCACCCCGGACCTCGGCCCGTTCCGGGGGCCTGGGGGGCGGGGCTGGGGGAAGTGAGCTCCTGGGTCATCTGCCGTCCCTGTCGAGATCAAGAGGCGTCGGTGCCTTCACGCAATCAACGCTCGGGCGGGCGCGGGGTGACGGTGCCGGGGGTGCCCGGAGGGTCCCGTTCCAGCCATCTCGTTGCAATTCGTTCCCATGGTCTTGCAGAAATTTGCCGCAAGGTCTTTCGGTTTGTTTTCCACGCTGTTACGTTCCTGACCGCCATCTGAGGCATTTCCCTAAGGAGTTCACATGCGGCGTGGCATACGGGGCATCACGGCCACCGCGCTGGTAGCGGGCCTGGCACTGGCAGCGACAGCGTGCGGCGGAGGCGACAGCGGCAGCGGCGGCGACAGCGGCAGCGGCGGCGACAGCGGGGGTGAACTGTCCGGAACCGTTACCTTCTGGGACACCTCCAACGACGCCGAGAAGGCGACGTACCGCAAACTTGCCGAGGGCTTTCAGCAAGAGCACCCCAAGGTCCACGTCAAATATGTGAACGTCCCCTTCGGCGACGCCAACGCCAAGTTCAAGAACGCGGCCGGCGGCAACTCCGGCGCCCCCGATGTGATGCGTACCGAGGTCGCCTGGGTCGCCGACTTCGCCAACCTCGGCTACCTCGCGCCGCTCGACGGCACCCCCGCCCTCGACAAGACCGACGACTACCTCCCGCAGGCCGTCGGCTCGACGAAGTTCAAGGGCAAGACCTACGCCGCACCCCAGGTCATCGACACCCTCGGCCTCTTCTACAACAAGAAGCTCCTCAAGGACGCCGGCGTCGAGGTACCCAAGACCTTCGACGAACTGGCCAAGGCCGCCAAGAAGATCAAGGCCAAGACCGGCGCCACCGCCCTGTATCTGCGCGGAGACGACCCCTACTGGTTCCTGCCCTACCTCTACGGCGAGGGCGGCGACATGGTCAACGCCCGCGACAAGGTCGTGGAGATCGACGACGGCGCCGGTGTCCGGGCGTTCAAGACGATCAAGGGCCTGGTGGACTCCAAGGCCGCGGTCACCGACGCCACCGACGGCTACGAGAACCAGATCAAGGCCCTCAAGGACGGCACCGTCGCGATGGCGGTCGACGGTCCCTGGGATATCGAGGCCGCTCGCGCCGGCAAGGCCTTCAAGGACAAGAAGAACCTCGGCGTCGCCCCCGTCCCCGGCGGCAGCACCGCCCAGGGCTCCCCGCAGGGCGGCTGGAACCTCTCCGTCTACGCCGGCAGCAAGAACCTCCAGGCCTCCTACGCCTTCGTGAAGTACATGAGCTCGGCCAAGGTCCAGCAGCAGACCAACGAGAAGCTCAGCCTGCTGCCCACCCGTAAGTCCGTGTACGAGGTGCCGGCCGTCAAGAGCAACGAGATGGTCCAGTTCTTCAAGCCCGCCGTCGACGGTGCCGTGCAGCGCCCCTGGATCGCCGAGGGCAACTCCCTCTTCGAGCCGGTCAAGGTCCAGATGAACAAGGTGCTCACCGGCGCCGCCTCGCCCCAGCAGGCCGCCAAGGCGACCGGCGACGCCTACCGGAAGCTGCTCAAGGACTACAAGTGACCTTTGCTGTACGGGTGCGCCGGGCGCTGGGCACCCACTGGTACGCGTGGACGATGGTCGCCCCGGTGGTACTCGTCATCGGGGTGATCATCGGCTACCCGCTGGTGCGCGGCGTCTTCCTCTCGCTCACGGACGCCAACGAGGCCAACGTCGAGCGGAACATCGGGGTCAACCACCTCCCCGCCACCTACAAGTTCACCGGCCTGGACAACTACCGGGCGGTGCTCTCCGACGGCGTCTTCTGGGACCGCCTCGGCTGGACCGTCCTGTGGACCGTCGCCTGCGTCTCGCTCACCTTCCTCGTCGGCCTCACGCTCGCCAACATGCTCAACCGCACCCTGCGCGGCCGCACCTTCTACCGCCTCGCGCTGATCCTGCCGTGGGCCATCCCCGCCTTCATCTCGGTCTTCACCTGGCGGATGCTCTACAACGAGAAGAGCGGCATCCTCAACAAGCTGCTGGCCGGCGGCGGTATCGACGCGGTCCCGTGGCTCAACGACCCGACCTGGGCCAAGCTCTCGGTCATCGCCGTCAACGTCTGGCTCGGCGTGCCCTTCATGCTGGTCGCGCTGCTCGGCGGGCTCCAGTCCATACCGGGCGAGCTGTACGAGGCCGCCGAGATGGACGGTGCGAGCGCGTGGCAGCGGTTCCGCCACATCACCGTGCCGGGGCTGCGGGCCGTCAGCAGCACCGTCATCCTGCTCTCCACCATCTGGACCTTCAACATGTTCCCGGTGATCTTCCTGCTGACCCGGGGCGGCCCCGGCGACGCCACCGAGATCCTGGTGACCTACGCCTACCGGCTCTCCTTCCTCGACAGCCCCCGCAACTTCTCCGAGTCCGCGGCCTGGGGCGTCCTGATCCTGGTCCTGCTCTCGGTCGTCGCGGTCGTCTACCGGCGGGCGCTGCGCAAGCAGGGAGAGGTGTGGTGACCATGACCCGTACACCGCCGGCCCGTCCGGCCCGCAAGCGCAACCAGCGCTCCCGGCTCGCCTCCACCGCTCTGCACGCCGGTCTGGCCGTCGCGGCCGTGCTGGCGGTCTTCCCGCCCCTGTGGCTGCTGGTGACGTCCTTCAAACCGAAGAACGACGCCTTCTCCACCAGCCTGGTCACCCACTTCACGTTCGCCAACTACACCCATGTACTGGCCGATACCGAGTTCCTGACCTGGTTCAAGAACTCCGTGATCATCGTCGGGCTGACCACCGTCCTCGGTGTCTTCCTCGCCGCCACCACCGGCTACGCCGTCAGCCGCTTCCGCTTCCCCGGCATGCGCCCGCTGATGTGGCTGCTGCTGATCACCCAGATGTTCCCGGTCGCGGTCCTGATCGTGCCGCTCTACAACCTCCTGGCGAGCCTCGGCCTCCTCAACCAGCCCGCGGGCCTGGTCATCACGTACCTGACCATCGCGGTTCCGTTCTGCGCCTGGATGATGAAGGGCTTCTTCGACACCATCCCGGTGGAGATCGACGAAGCGGGCCGGGTCGACGGCCTCAACCCGTTCGGCACCTTCTGGCGGCTCGTCCTGCCGCTGGCCCGCCCCGGCCTCGCCGTCACCGGCTTCTACACCTTCGTCACTGCCTGGGCCGAGGTCGCCTACGCCTCCGCGTTCATGACCGGCGAGGAGAACCTGACGCTCGCCGGGGGCCTCCAGACCTTCGTCAACCAGTACACCAACGACTGGGGTTCGATGACCGCCGCCGCCGTGATCATCGCCGTACCGGCCGCGCTCGTCTTCGCCTTCGCCCAGCGCCACCTCGTAGCCGGACTGACCGCCGGCACCACCAAGGGATGACATGACTCCACAGCACAACGTCACTCCTGCCACCGACTGGTGGCGCGACGCGGTGATCTACCAGGTCTATCCGCGCAGCTTCGCCGACGCCAACGGGGACGGCATGGGGGACCTGGCCGGCGTCCGCAGCCGGCTGCCGTACCTGCGCGACCTGGGCGTGGACGCCGTCTGGCTCAGCCCGTTCTACGCCTCACCTCAGGCCGACGCCGGTTACGACGTCGCCGACTACCGCGCCATCGACCCGATGTTCGGCACCCTGCCCGACGCCGAGGCCGTCATCCGGGACGCCCATGCCCTGGACCTGCGCATCATCGTCGACCTCGTCCCCAACCACTGCTCCGACCAGCACGAATGGTTCCGGCGCGGGCTGGCGGAGGGCCCGGGCTCGGTCCTGCGCGAGCGCTTCCACTTCCGTAAGGGACGGGGCCAGAACGGCGAGGAGCCGCCCAACGACTGGGAGTCCCTCTTCGGCGGCCCCGCCTGGACCCGGGTCCCCGACGGCGAGTGGTACCTCCACCTCTTCGCGCCCGAACAGCCCGACTTCAACTGGGACCACCCCGCCGTCCAGGACGAGTTCCGCTCCATCCTGCGCTTCTGGCTGGACCTGGGCGTGGACGGCTTCCGGGTGGATGTGGCACACGGCCTGGTCAAGGCGCCCGGCCTGCCCGACATGGGCCACGGCGAACAGCTGAAACTGCTCGGCAACCAGGTGCTGCCGTTCTTCGACCAGGACGGCGTCCACGACATCTACCGCTCCTGGCGCACCGTTCTCGACGAGTATCCCGGCGAGCGGATCGCGGTCGCCGAGGCATGGGCCCCCACCGCGGAACGCACCTCCCTCTACGTCCGCCCCGACGAACTCCACCAGGCCTTCAACTTCCATTACCTGAACACGGGCTGGGACGCGGCCGCCCTCCGCGAGGCGATCGACTCCTCCCTCGACGCCATGCGCCCCGTGTCGGCGCCCACCACCTGGGTGCTGTCCAACCACGACGTCGTACGCCACCGCACCCGGCTCGGCGGCGGCCTGGACCGCGCCCGCGCCGCCACCCTCCTGATGCTGGCGCTGCCCGGCTCCGCCTACCTCTACCAGGGCGAGGAACTGGGCCTGCCCGAGGTCACCGACCTCCCCGACGAGGTCCGCCAGGACCCCTCGTTCTTCCGGGACAGCGGCCAGGAGGGCCTGCGCGACGGCTGCCGGGTACCGCTCCCGTGGAGCGGCGACACCACCCCGTACGGCTTCGGCGACGGCGGCAGCTGGCTCCCGCAGCCGGACGACTGGGCCGCTCTCACCGTCGAGGCCCAGACCGGCGACCCCGCCTCCACCCTGGAGCTCTACCGCACCGCCCTCGCGCTCCGGCGCCGGCTGCCGGGACTGGGCGCGGGCGACGCGGTCGAGTGGCTGGACGCCCCCGACGGCGTCCTGGCCTTCCGCCGCCCCGGCGGCCTGATCTGCACCGTCAACACGACGGAGGCCCCGGCCCCGCTGCCCGCCCCCGGCCGGATCCTGCTCGCCTCCCGTCAACTCGACGCCCCCGGCGCGGACTTCACCCTGCCCGCCGACACCGCAGTCTGGTGGGCGGAGTGACCCTGCCCGATCTCCACACCGCCCCCCGGCTCGCCGACATCGCCGCCCAGGCGGAGGTCAGCGAGGCGACCGTGAGCCGGGTCCTGAACGGCCGGGCGGGCGTCGCGGCGAGCACCCGGCAGCGGGTGCTCGCCGCGCTCGACGTACTCGGCTACGAGCGTCCCGTACGGCTGCGGCGCCGCAGTGCCGGACTGGTCGGCCTGGTCATCCCCGAGCTGACCAACCCGATCTTCCCCGCCTTCGCCCAGATCATCGAGCAGTCGCTGGCCGGCCACGGCTACACCCCGGTGCTGTGCACCCAGATGCCGGGCGGGGCCACCGAGGACGAACTCGTCGAGCAGCTGGAGGAACGCGGTGTCACCGGCATCGTCTTCCTCTCCGGCCTGCACGCCGACACCCGCGCCGACCCCACCCGCTACGCCCGGCTGGCCTCCCGCGGCGTCCCGTTCGTCCTCATCAACGGCTACAACGACCGCATCGACGCCCCGTTCGTCTCACCCGACGACGGCGCGGCGGCCCGGATGGCCGTGCGCCACCTGGCCGAACTGGGACACGAGCGGATCGGCCTGGCCGTCGGCCCGGCCCGCTATGTGCCCTCCCGCCGCAAGGCCGACGGCTTCGCGGCGGCACTGGCGGAGTCGTTCGGCCTGTCGAGGGGGCAGGCCGAACGACGCGTCCAGCACACCCTGTTCAGCGTCGAGGGCGGCCACGCGGCCGCCGCGGCACTGCTCGACGAAGGCTGCACCGGCATCATCTGCGGCAGCGACCTGATGGCACTGGGCGTGGTGCGGGCGGCCCGCCAGCGCGGCCTGGACGTCCCCGGCGACGTCTCGGTCGTCGGCTTCGACGACTCCCAGCTGATCGCCTTCACCGACCCACCGCTGACCACGGTGCGCCAGCCTGTGCAGGCGATGGCTACGGCCGCCGTCGGCGCCCTGATCGAAGAAATCCACGAACGCACCGCGGGCCGCCAAACCCCCGCCCGGCGCACCGAGTTCGTCTTCCGCCCCGAACTGGTGGTCCGCGGCTCGACCGGGCCGGTGCACGGACGATAACGGGCGCACCCCGACCAATAGATGAAACATAACCCCGGTCCCTAGCGTCCCTCTCCGGATGAGTTGTCATTCCGGAAGGAAGAGAACGACGTGAAGATGCGCAGGAACGCGGGACGCACGCTGGCCATGGGTGCCATGGCCGCTTCCCTTCTGATCCTGGGAACGGGTGCCGCGAACGCCGCGACCGGCACGCTGGAGTTCTCCGGGAACGGTGAGCGGACGCTGACGAACCCGACGGACGGGGCTTGCTACAAGCTCGCCAAGAAGACGGGGCCGTGGGAGTCGCTGGGCTACAAGACGATCACCAATCACACCAACAAGAAGGTGACCTGGTACACCGCGGACGACTGCAAGGGAGACGGTTCGGCCGTCGAGCCCGGCAAGACCTCGGCGGCCAGCGGGACCTGGTGGCCGCTGGTCTCCATCAGGTACGTCAAGATCGGCTGACCGCACGAACCCGGGACCGCGGGCGGCGTGCCGCCGTGGCCCCGGGGTCAAGCCGTGCGCCGTCAGACCAGTTCGACGGCGTACCCGACGAACGCCGTCCAGGCACCGGCCGGTACGGCGAGCTGCGGGCCGTCCTTGTCCTTGGAGTCGCGGATGTGGACGGTGGCGGGGCAGGCGGCGATCTCCACACAGTCGTCGCCGGAGTCGCCGCTGTAGCTGGACTTGCGCCAGGCGAGGGCGACTTCCACGCAGCTGTCGCCGGAGCTGCCGCTGTAGCTGCTTTTGAACCAGGCCAGTTCGGTGGTCTTCATAGCGCTCCTCGCATCTGCGTCAGCAGGCTCCGGGAGTCCTCCGGTGTGAGGGCCTGCGAACGCAGTTTCGCATAGCGCATGTGCAGTGTGCTGATGGTCTTCGCATCAGAAATGAGAAGGCCGGATTCCTGTCCCTCGGAGTAGGCGTACCACCGGTTGCTCGGGGTCTCCAGCAGCCGCAGCGGCCCGTTCATCCCGGCGTGAACTCCCCTCGCCAGCGGCATCACTTGCAGCTCGACGTTCCGGAGCCTGGTGCTCTCCAGTACATGATCGAGGAGTTCCCGGCAGACCTCCGCACCGCCGGTCCGCCGCAGAAAGACATGCTCGTCGACGATGAAGCTGAACGCCGTGTTCGGCCGGTCCCGCAGCAGCTTCTGCCGGTCCAGTCGGGCGGTCACCTGCGTCTCGGTCTCCATGTCGGTCAGCAGCGGAATGCGGTGCTCGAACAGCTCCCGTGCGTACGCCTCGGTCTGCAACAGCCCTGGCACCAAACGGCATTCGTACGTGTACAGGCTGATCGCCTGCTCCTCCAGCTTGGCCCACTGCCGGAACCACGCGGCTAATCCCGGCTGCCGCGCCAGCTGCGTCGCCATCGCCCGCAGCACTCCGAAGGCGTCCAGTACCCGCTCGGCCCGTTCGATGAACTCCGGCGGCGGGAGCCGGCGCCCCTGCTCGATCGAGGCGACGGTCCCGGCGGAGAATCCCACCCGCCGCGCCAGACCTTCCTGCGTCAGCGCCGCCCGCCCCCGGAACGCCTTGACCACGGCCCCGAACGCCCTGAGGCTGTCGGTGGTTTCGGGCTCGCTGCCGCCCGCATTGCCGGCCATACCGGCCACCTCCCCTGCGTCTGTCGTGCCCCACGCACAACTCCTCCATGGTTACGGTCCGTTACCGTCAGTGTCTACCCTTTGCACTCGTACGCTGACGCTGCGTACGAGCTCCGTAGGGGCGGAAATCCTGGCCATGGCTGCCATACGGGCGCCACCGTGGAGCGCATGCCAGCCCAAGCAACCTCCCGGACTCCCCAAGCCCCGGTTACCGTACGTGTGTTCACCCAGCGCTTCAGTGCCACCTGCCTCGGCGCCCGTCTCGCCCGGCATCTCGCCGTCCACCGGCTCGATCTGTGGGGCTTTCCCTACGGCGGCGCGCTGTCCGATGCCGCCGCCGCGGTCGTCGCCGAACTCACCGCGAACGCCGTGACCCACGGCCGCGTCCCGGGCCGGGACTTCGAACTGCGCCTCGCGACCCTGTCCTACGCGCATGGGGATAGCGATGCGGCCCGCCCCGCCACCCTCCGCATCGAGGTCGCCGACACCCGTACGGAGAAGCGCCCGCCGTCCCCCGGAGCTCTCGTGCTGCCGCCGCCCGACTGTGAGACGGGACGGGGGCTGCCGCTGGTGGCCGCGCTCGCCGCCCGCTGGGAGGTCGTCGACCGGGTTCCGGTGGGCAAGGTGGTCCGCGCGGAACTGGACCTCTAGTGCCGCATCGGCAACGTTTGCCCCGCCCTCGGTGACCGAGTGATCCGGGCGGCTGCTTTCGAGTGAACGTCCGCGGCGGTCTGGCGCGCCGAGGGGGTGGCCGGGGGAGCCGACGGGCGACGATTCGGGCCGTATCTGCCGCTCCGGCATACGAAGCGAACGCGCAGAGGGGTTCCCGTGTCCACCGAGGAGAACAAGAGGCTGGTTCGCCGCTTCTACCAGGAGATCGACGCGGGCAACCTCGATGCCATGGATGATCTCGTGGCCGAGGACTACCAGGATCACTCGCCGCCACCGTTTCCTGGGTTCGCGCCTGGTCGGGAGGGGGTCAAACAGGTGTTGCGGCTGTTCTGGGAGGCCACACCCGGCACGCACGAGATCGAAGACCAGATCGCGGAGGGCGACAAGGTCGTGACCCGGCTGATGGCCCGGGGCGTACACGAGAGGGATCTCCCGGGCATCCCTGCCACCGGTAGGCCGATCGCGATGACCGCGACAGTGATGCATCGCATCGAGAACGGCAAGCTCGCCGAAAAGTGGTCGGACAAGGATCTCCTCGGCTTCCTTCAGCAGCTTGGTGTCATGCCGACGCCCGGCGGGGACCCGGGATAGTCCAGGGCGGCACTGCGAGCTGAGCGGGCCTGTCAGGTAGGAAGTCCGATGGCCCTGGCACCGGTCCGACCATCCGGGCGCGTAGGCCCCGTTCCGTGGTGGGCCTCCGGGTGGCCGGACCGGCTACTGCGGGAACGTAACACCCTTGCAATGTCTTGCGTAAGGTCTTGCAACGGGGAATCGGCACGGATAGAACCATGACCCATGTCTTCCACCACCCGCCGGTCCCGCCGGCGTCTGGCCGCCGCGCTCGCCCTGGTCCTTGGTACGGCGAGCCTGCTGGTCTCGTCCCCGCGTCAGTCGGCACAGGCGGCCCCGGCCCCTCCGGGGCAGGCCCTGGCCCAGTGGATCGACCGTGACACCGTCGTCTGGAAGGGCGCGGAACACAGCGCCGCCCAGCTGGAGTTCGGTGCCCAGGGCGATCGCATACGGCTGACGCCGGGCAGTCTCTCGCCGTCCGAACGGGCCGCCTATCCGCATCTGACGGGGTACCCGGCCTTCACCGTCGACCCCCGCGACCGCCACCTGGCCGGTACCGCGCTGCGCGGGAAGCTCCTGGCCGTCCAGCGTGCGGGGGACGGACGGCGCACCACTACCGGTGTCCAGATGCCCGGCGTTCTGGACGACCTCTACGGTCGGCGCGCCCAGCAGGCCGTGCTGGGGCCGGTGTTCCGCCACGGCCGGCCCACGCTCTCCGTCTGGGCGCCCACCGCCCGCACCGTCGCCCTGGAACTCGACGGCCGTACGGTCCCGATGCGACGCGATGACCGCAGCGGCGTCTGGCGCGTCCAGGGGCAGCGGGACTGGGCCGGGAAGCCGTACCGCTACCTGGTCACGGTCTTCGCGCCCACCGTCGGCAAGACCGTCACCAACAAGGTCACCGATCCCTACTCCACCGCTCTGACCGCCGATTCGGCGCGCAGCCTCGTCACCGACCTCGACGATCCGCGGCTCGCCCCGGACGGCTGGTCGCGGCCGGCGAAGCCCGCCGCGGTGCCGCTGCGCCGGGCCCGCATCCAGGAGCTACAGATCCGGGACTTCTCCGCCGAGGACCGGACCTCCCGCCACCCGGGGCAGTACCTCGCCTTCACCGACCGGCGCTCGGACGGGATGCGGCACCTGCGCTCCCTCGCCCGGTCCGGCACCTCCTACGTCCATCTGCTGCCCGCCTTCGACTTCGCCACCGCACCCGAGCGGCGCGCCGACCAGGCCCGTCCCGGCTGCGACCTCGCCTCGTACGCCCCCGACTCCGACCGCCAGCAGGACTGCGTGACCAAGACCGCCGGCCGCGACGCCTACAACTGGGGCTACGACCCGCTGCACTACACCGTCCCCGAGGGGTCCTACGCGTCCGACCCGGGCGGGACGGCCCGGACCGTGGAGTTCCGGCGGATGGTCCAGGGGCTGAACAGCGCCGGGCTGCGTACCGTCATGGACGTCGTCTACAACCACACCGCCGCGAGCGGCCAGGATTCGCGCTCCGTACTGGACCGTATCGTTCCCGGCTACTACCAGCGGCTGCTCGACGACGGCGGGGTGGCCACCTCCACCTGCTGCTCCGGGACCGCGCCCGAGCACACCATGATGGGCAAGCTCGTCGTCGACTCGGTCGTCACCTGGGCCAGGGAGTACAAGGTCGACGGCTTCCGCTTCGACCTCATGGGCCACCACCCCAAGGCCAACATCCTCGCCGTGAGGAAGGCGCTCGACGCGCTGACCCCGCAGAAGGACGGCGTCGACGGCAAGAAGATCGTCCTCTACGGCGAGGGCTGGAACTTCGGCGAGGCCGCGAACGACGCCCGCTTCGTCCAGGCCACCCAGCGGAACATGGCCGGCACCGGCATCGCCACCTTCAACGACCGGGCCCGGGACGCGGTGCGCGGCGGCGGCCCCTTCGACGCCGACCCCCGCATCCAGGGCTTCGCCTCGGGCCTGTACAGCGACCCCAACTCCGCGCCCGGCAACGGCACTCCGGCCGAGCAGCGCGCCCGGCTCCTCCACTACCAGGACCTCCTCAAGGTCGGCCTCACCGGCAACCTCGCCGACTACACCTTCACCGACACCACCGGCCACCGCGTCAAGGGCTCCCAGGTCGACTACAACGGCGCCCCCGCCGGCTACGCCGCCGCCCCCGGTGACGCGCTCGCCTACGCCGACGCCCACGACAACGAAACCCTCTACGACGCCCTCGCCTACAAACTCCCGCCGCACACCGGCCCCGCCGACCGCGCCCGGATGCAGGTCCTGGCCCTCGCCACCGCGGCCCTCTCCCAAGGACCCGCACTCTCCCAGGCCGGCTCCGACCTGCTGCGCTCCAAGTCCCTGGACCGCAACTCCTTCGACAGCGGCGACTGGTTCAACGCCCTGCACTGGAACTGCGCCGACGGCAACGGCTTCGGCCGCGGTCTGCCCCCGGCCGCCGACAACAAGGACAAGTGGCCCTACGCCCGGCCCCTGCTGGCCGACCCCGCACTCCGGCCCGGCTGCGCCACGATCCGCGGCGCCTCCGCCGCCTACCGCGACCTGCTCCGCATCCACGCCACCGAACCGGCCTTCGGCCTGTCCACCACCGCCCGCGTCCAGTCCGCACTGTCCTTCCCGCTCTCCGGCAAGAACGAGACCCCCGGCGTCCTCACCATGCGCCTCGGCAACCTCGTCGTCGTCCTCAACGCCACCCCGGACCGGCAGCACCAGACCGTCCGCGCCCTCACGGGCGAGCGCTACGCCCTGCACCCCGTCCAGGCCCACGGCGCCGACCGCACCACCGCCACCGCGTCCTACGCACCCGGTTCGGGCACCTTCACGGTTCCGGGACGCACGGTGGCGGTCTTCCGCCGGGGTCAGTAGAAGCCGGCTGGTGCGGCGGGGCGTGGTGGATGGGGCCGCTGGTGAGGAAGTCCTGGAGCTCGCGGTGGCGGAACTGGTAGGCGTTCCCGGCGGTGCGCGTCAGACCCGCGTCGCAGCACCAGTCGAGGAAACGGCCGAGGCGCCAGGGCAGTGGTTGGCCGGACCACCAGCGGCGGGTGCAGAGCAGGAAAGCCGTGTAGCGGACACCTGCGGTGCCGAGGGCCGGCCCGGCGCCGGTCCTGAACAGGGGGCCGAACGCACGCCAGGGCCTGAACAGCGCGTCGAGTGCGCCCCGGTAACCGCATCTGAACAGGCGGTTGTAGAGGAGTGCGAGCGCACGTCCGCCGCCGAGGCCGAACAGCAGCATGTAGATGAGTACGGCCCCGAGCGCAAATACGGGGCCCAGGGCGAACCAATAGAAAGGGACGAACCCGAGCCCGACCACGAGGCCGGTCGCGAACCCGGTCACGAGGTCGTCCCGCACCATGCCGCGCGGCGAAGCGCTTCCGTGCGGCCTGCGCTCTTCGGGTGCGTCCGAGAGCACGCCCGCCAGTCCGGCTCCCACCATCGCTCCACCGGCGAGCCCTACCAGCAATCCGTAGCCGAGCCCGATCACCGGCCCGACGACATTCCCCATGTCGACCACGACGACGAGCCCGCCCCAGAAGAGCCCACCCACCAGCCCGTTCACGAGCTGTTGCCTTCCCGCAGGGGTTTTGACAGCGACTCGTTCCAGCCGGGACGGCATGGGCCACGGCGGGATTCCGGTGAGCAGACTGCCCACCACCATGAGTGTCACGTTCCCTGCGTACACCTTCCAGTCATCGAGCAGGGCGGCAGGCAGGTCAGCGGTGGCCCACAGCACGAGGGTCAGCAGGACGTGGACGGTGCGGGCGCGGTGGTGGCCGGTGAGCGGCCACAGTTCATGGAGTACGAGGTCGGTGCCCGAGAGTCGCCGTCCGGCCACATCGCGGGCGCTGGTGGTGTTGGCGTGCAGGTAGCCGGCGAGGACCGTCAGCCAGGTGCGTACCTGGAGCCGGGTGTAGGGCGCTGTCGTGGCGCCGGTGGAGGAAGCGGCAAGGATGAACAGATTCAGCAGGTGGTCCCGGATCTGCTCAGGGGTCCGGAGGGTGGGCTCGAGGAGATCCACGGGGTCACGGGCCCAGCTGCCGTCGCGGTGACGAGCGTCGTAAACGGCGAGGGCCAGGGTCAGCCGCCAGGGTGTGGACAGGCCCTGGGCCAGTGGACCGGCCGGGGCGGCGTGGAGTGCGTTCAGGACGGGTTCCCAGCGGGCCGGCTTGCGGGCGCGAGCGGTGACGAACGCCTCGGTCGCGGCCAGGCTGACGGGGGCGATGTCGATACGGGAGGCGTCCTCTGCCCACATATCGGCACCTTCGAGAGCGGCGTAGGGGGTGCTGCGGCAGGTGAGGACGAGCTGGCCCTTGGTGGTGCCGTGGACGTAGCGGTTCATGGCCTCCAAAGCGGCTGCGGCGCGGGAGGCGCGCCCGGGAGTCTCACCGGCGTCCATTTCGTCGAGCCCGTCGAGCACGGGGAGGATCAGACGGGCGGCGACCAGGGCGGCCGCTGCGGTGGGGCGTAGCCGGTAGGCACGGGTGAGATGGTCGGCGAGCCAGTCGTCGAGCGTGTTCCGGTCGGGGTCGAAGGTGGACAACGACAGGCGTACGGGAACGGGGCCGCCCAGCGCGCGGTCGGCGAGAAGAAGCAGTATGAGGTGGAGGGCGAGCACGGTTTTGCCGGCTCCGGGTACGCCGGTGATGACGAGACGGCCGGGCCGGAGGGCCTGGTAGTAGGCGGCGACTTCTTGCAACGTGCCGTGGGGGGCTGCGCCGGTGCCGTGGTGGGCGGGGGAGGGCAGGAAGGTGAACGCGACGTTGATGGTGCGGTCGCTGCCGCCGAGGAGTCTCTGGCGGGCTTCCTCCTCGCGCTTCCTGACGTCGACGGCGAGGCGGTCGGCGAGTCCGGCGGTGTCGGTGTCCTGCCAGGCCTGGGAGAGCGTCGCCTGGTGCAGGCCCGCTACCGCCAGCATCAGGCTGACCAGCCCGACCGCCAACCCGCCCGGGTCCACCTCCCCGGTTCCCGCCCGGGCGGCCATGGTGACCGCCACCCCCACGGTCACCACCGTCAGCGCCAGCCATCCCCACCGCGTGTGACGTGCCGTGGCAGGGTTCGCCCTGGTCACCTGCTGCGTGAGCGGAAGCGGAAGGCGGCGGCCACAGCCATGGTGCCCAGGATGACAGTTCCCGCAGCCAGCGCGATCAGACGCGTGGTGCCCTGGCTGCCGGTCGTCGCCAGGTTGCCGGAGGGGCCGGCCGGGCCTTCCGTGGTCGCGCCCGCCCTCCCACCTCCGTTCGGGTTCTGCGACCCGGTGGTGCCGGAGGTGGCCGTATCAGCCGCCCCGGACGGGTCCGGGACAGCCGTCGTTCCCTTCCCAGCGATGCCGAGCGATGCCACGACGTGGTGTTGCCCGGGATCCAGCTTGCACGGCACATCGAGCTTGACCGTCATGACGCCGCTCGCGGTGACGTGCACGCTGAGGTCACCGATGGTGATTGTCGCCCTGCCCGGTCGGCTGAAGGTGCGGCTCGGCGCGGCGCCGGTCGCCCTGACCAAGAACGGTCCGGACTCCGGGACGTGGGTCCTGGCCACGTGGAACGGCACTCTGAGGTTGGTGGCGCCCTCGGGTGCTGTCACCCGGACCTTCGCTTCCACGGTGCCCTGGATGGTCTTGATGCCGGCCCTGCGCAGCCCTTTTGTTTCAGCCGCCTTCACCGGCACCGCCGCTCGGATGACGAATTTCGGGGTGGGCCTGGCGACCGCAGCCGACGTCGGGACATCCGAGTCGATCTTCACCGTGCCCGGCCGGTCGTGGGCCGCCAGAACCGAGCAGGTGTACCGCAGTTCGAGCGATAACGGGTCCGCGGCTGCGGGTCCGGCTCCGAACACTCCCACGCTTGCGCCCGCAATCCCTACCGCCATCGTCAGTCCCCAGGCTCTACGGGCCACGGGACCGCTCGGGACGGCACGGGATGTCCTGTGCTGCTCACGCAGGTTCTGGATCAGCTTGTCGCTTGCCATCTTGATCCTCGGTCAAGTACTTGGGTCTCTGGACAAGGCCCACGGGTTCGTCCACCAGGTGGGGCGGTTACGGGACCCCTCCCACCTCAGCCGGCGGGGACCCGCCTTGCCCTGGCGCACAGCGGATCCGGTAGCGATGGTAGGACTGGATCGCCCGCCGGAATTGCCCGCGCGCGTAAGGAAATTGTCACAGTGCGCAACAACGAGGTCAGCGCACAGCTGCACGCATCGCTCCGCCCATGGCGCGCGCTGCCCGGACCGCACCGCCCTTCACTAGAATTCGCGGCACCACCCGGGGGGGGGCTCAGGCCGTGAGCGCGAGAACCGACTCCGGCGGTGCACGCTGTGAGAAGGCCGCGGTGAAGGGTGTCTTCGATGGCCTTGGGAACCTACGTTGTGGATTCGTGGACAACCCGGGACGTGGCGTCGCGTGAGCGCACCGATCTCTGGGCCGAGCGCGTGACGTCGTATCAAAGCCGGATGAGCTATAGGTACCCGCACACCGACGACTTTCATGCGGGCACGATCCGGCAGTGCACCGACACCTATCAGCTCGTCCAGTGGTGGTCGGACACGATCAAGTACACCCGGACCGCGGGCCAGGTGCGGCACGAGCCGGACGAGGACTACCGCTTGCTGTTACCGGTCGCCGGAGAGCTGGTGCTGCGGCAGGACGACCAGGAGCTACGGCTGGGGCCGGAGGCCGGGTGTCTGCTCACGTTCGCCGCACCGTTCGAGATCCTCCAAGACGACTCCATGCGGGCGTTCATCATGTCGATCCCCGCTCAGGAGGTGAACGGGCGGTTGAACCGGTCGTCGCCGCTCGCTACGGGCCTCGACCTGACCTCCGGCCTGGGGCGGGTGGTGGGCGGCATGCTGACCGGCCTGCATGAGGAGCGTGACACCCTCACCAGCGACCAGTTCGACGCGGTGTCGGACCGGCTGGTCGAGTTGCTGTGCATGCTCGTCGCAGGCGACGACCGCACCACCGCACCGGGCCATCTGGCCGAGGTGGAGACGGTGGTCCGCCGGTACATCCGCGAGCACGCGGCCGACCCCGGCATGACCGGCGCCTCCATGGCACAGGCGCTGGGCTGGTCGCTGCGCCAGGTGCAGCTGGCCCTTCAGCATGCCGGGACGACCCCCCGCGAGCTGATCCGGGAGGAGCGGCTGCGGTTGGTACGGGACCGGCTGCGGGCACCCGCGTACCGGCATATGACGATCACCGAGCTCGCGTACGCGTCGGGCTTCTCCTCCTCCAGCGCGCTCAGCACCGCATTCCGGCAGCGCTTCGGGGTGTGCCCCCGCGAGATGCGGCACGCGGACCCCCGGTCCGTTAGTGAGACGCGCCGGAGCTGATTGACGGCCCCAGCCCTCCGGTCGAACCGGTCGCGGCCAGACTTTCACGAACGCCTCTGTTCGTGGAACCCCTCTCGAGGCTACCTTTGGCGTCGCACTGGGGCGGAACTCCCGTTCCCCCCAAGCCGATTCGAGACGAGGTGCACATGCGAAGGACCCGGTCGTTACTCGCGATACTTGTCGCGCTGCCCGTCCTGGGGCTGAGCTCACCGCAAGCCGTCGCGGCCGCCCCGCAGGCGCGGACCCGGGCCGACTGCCCGAACACGATGATCTTCGAGGTCGGGGGTCACCTCGATGGCGATGCCACGGTCTACGACCGCAGCAACGCCGCGCTCCCCGAAGGGGTTTCGTTCACCAAAATCCACTACTCGGCGTCCATCGCTCCCTACCCCGGCGACCCCAAGACGCTGGACGACTCCGTGGCCGAGGGCATCGCCACGCTCGACGCGGCGGTGAAGACCTTCCACGGCGCATGCTCCGCCAGTCACGTGACCATCGCCGGCTACTCGCAGGGCGCGATCGTCGCCGGCGATGAGCTGGCCGCCCTCGCCAGCAGCGACGCCGTCCCGCACGACCAGATCAACGGCGTGCTCTACGGCGATCCCCGGCGGCCCGGTGTGGACGGCGGCCCGGGCGGCATCGAAACGAACCTGCCGACGATCCTGCCGGGCATGACCATGAAGGGGCCGCGCGGCTTCGGCGACCTGACGGTCAAGGAGATCTGCAACACCAACGACGGCATCTGCCACTCCGAGAACCTGATCACGAACCTGGCGTGCTTCGCCAACGGCGTGGTCGGCTACTTCACCGGCGACCACGGTTACGACATCGATCCGCACGCCGTCTCGGGCGGCGGCGACCAGCTCCACCGTCAGGCGCCGAAGGTCCCGCTCTGCGGCCCCGGGCTACAGATCCCGGGCAAGACGCCCAACGAACTGTTCCACAGCGACCGCACCGCGGCCCGGCACCAGGTAGCCGGTTACCGCACGATGCTCCGGCCGCTGCTGCCCGCCGGCCTACAGGGTCAACTGGCGCGCTTCCCCTGGCTCCCCTAGGGGGCCGTTCAGCCAAGGAGCCGTACCGCAAGCCGGACGAGCGGATCCTCCAGTCTGCGCAGGCCCGTCAGGTCGTCCGCGACCAGGTGCGCCGTCACCAGCTGCGCGGCGGCCGCGACCAGGGCTTCGCAGCCGAAGCTCCGCTCGTCCGCACCGCCCTCGTCCCCCACGTGGAAGATCTCAGCGATGGCGTCGGCAAACCATCGTTGCCACTCCATGCGGATGGCCATCGCCTCGGGCCCGGCGGCGTACACCTCGACGAGGAACAGCCGGGCAAAGGCGGACTGTTCGGTGAGGGTCCGCAGATAGAAGTGCAGCAGTCGGCGGAAGGTTTCCTCCGGGGGCGCCGGCCGGGTTGCCTCCGGAGAGCCGGCCGCCGACTGCCGAGCGGCCTCCAGCAGGCCCGCCAGCTGCTTCGTGGCCGCGTCCAGGGCCTGGACGAAGCAGTCCTCCTTGGAACGGAACTGCTGGTAGAACGTCTCCCGCGACACCCCGGCGCGCCGGATGATCTCGGCAACCGAGGTCCCCACGTACCCCTTGTCCTTCATCGCCTCGGCGGTGGCGGTCAGCATGCGCAGCCGCTGCGACGTCACCACCTGCTCACGGCTGAGGTGGTGCCGGCCGCTGGGCAGCGGCCCGGGCCGGGCAGCATTGCCCCGGGACTCAGCCACTCTTCCCTCCACATATCGGATCGGGCTCAAGGATCTAGGAGTTGACCTCAACTGTCACGCCCACATCTGGAGCGAAGCGAGGGTGACGGCTGCTCGGTAGGACTCGGCGGTCTTGTCGTAGCGGGTGGCGATGCCGCGCCATTGCTTCAACCGGTTGAAGCAGCGTTCCACCACGTTGCGCTGCTTGTCCCGCCGCCTTGGGGCGCCTCAGGCGCCCAGCCGCTTTTCCAGCAGGGTGACGCCGTACCGGCTGCCGCCGTTGCCCTTCTTGGAGCGCTCCCCGGCGACGGCGTAACCGGCGCCCTCGTAATAGGTGCGCAGCCGACGATCCACCATCAGCCGGTGCACATAGCCCGCCTCCGGCGGCTGCGGCCCCCACGCGGGCTCGTCCTATCCAGCGGGCTGCCCTGTCGTACAGCTCGACCAGGGCCGTGAGGTCGTCGTCGCCATGGGAGCCGGTGCCGGTGCCGGCGGTGGCGAGCCTGAAGGTGATCTCGTTCATGGGGGTGATCTTGCCTCCCGCCGTTGCGCCTGGCGGCGGGCGGGTCCGCTGCGCGGGGCTATCGGGGTGCGGTGACGGACCTCCGGTGCCGGTGTGTGGGACTGCTTCGCTTTACGTCCCACACACCGGCCCCTCCGGCCCGTCCCCTCCCGTTGGGGGGTGGGGAAAGAAGGCCGGTGGGGGTGCCCGTAGGTGGTCCGGTGCACCTTGTCGGTCGCAGTGAACTGGCTACGCGTGGCCAGCCCCCACCCACCGTCACTCACTCCCCCAACGGGAGGGGACGGGCCGGAGGGGCAGGGTGTCCGGACGTAAAGCGAAGCAGTCCGGACACCCTGCCCCGGAGGCCCGTCACCGCACCCGACACCCACCCGGCCCGCCGCAGGCGCAACGGCGGGGGCACCGCGGAGCGGGCCACAAACGGCGAGCAACCCCCACGGCGGGAAAGCCGAAAACGTGGGAAGCCTAAGCGATGCGCCCCAGCCGAGCCACAAGATCCGCGAACATCCCGTCCTCCGGCTCATCGGCCAACACGCGGCGGACCACGACGGCCATCTGGCCGTCATACGCCGCACTCACCGCCGCCAGCGCAGCGAAATCGTGGACGAGCTGGCGTTCCAGCTCGGCGCGCGGTACGCGGCGGCCGTCCAGCCACAGGAGTGCGGTGGTCTCGGCGAGGGAGACCCAGGAGCGGACCACCAACTCCAGCCGTGGGGCGGGGTCGGGGATGCCGAGGTGGGCCAGGATCTGCTCGTAGGCGGCCTGGCGGACGCCGTCGATCATCGCGCCGGTGCGGGTGGAGCCGATCGCCGGGCCGCCGCGCATCAGGGCCGAGAAGCCGGGGCCGTGCTCGGCCACGAAGTCGAAGAAGCGCTCCATGACCCGCAACAGCCGGGCGCCGAGCGGGCCTGCGTGCGGCTCCACGAACCGGGCGGTGAGCTCCTCGGCGGCCCGGCGCAGCGCGGCCTCGTACAGCTGCTGTTTGCCGGGGAAGTAGTGGTAGACGAGCGGCCGGGAGATACCGGCCGCCTCGGCGACCTCGTCGATCGACACATCCTCCGGGGAACGGTGGCTGAAGAGATCGAGCGCGACAGCGATCAGCTGCTCACGCCGCTCCTCGACGCCCATTCTTCGCCGTGTCCCGGTCGTCATGCGGCCACCCTAACGACCTGGGGCGCGGCGCGGAATCGCCGGTCTCATCACAGATCGAGCACAAGACGTCCACCGCGCGCCCGGGAGACGCAGATCAGCAGGGAGTCCGCGCGTTCGGCGTCCGTCAGCAGGTCATCGCGGTGGTCCACCTCTCCGGACAGCACCCGCTGTTGGCAGGTGCCGCAGAATCCCCGCTCGCAGGAGTACGGCAGATCGGGCAGTGCCTGGTCGCGGAGGGCCCGCAGCACACTGCTGTCCGCGGGCACCGTGACCGTACGGCCGGTGCGGCGCAGCTCGACGTCGAACGGCGCGTTCCCGGCGGCCGGGGCGGGGGTGGCCGCCGTGAACCGCTCGGTGTGCAGGGTCAGTCCCTCGGTCACCGCGGGCAGGAGTGCCGCGACGGCGTCCATCAGGGGCTCGGGGCCACAGCAGTAGACGGCCGCCCCCGGTGGCGCAGCGGCGAGTACCGCCGCCAGATCGGGGCGCCCGTCCTCGTCTTCGGCGACCACCGTCAGCCGGCCGTCGCCGGGGCCCGCCAGCTGCCGGAGTTCCGCCAGGAACGGCATCGAGGCGCGCGACCGCCCGCAGTACAGCAGCCGCCACGGCACCCCGGCCCGCTCGGCCTGCCGCACCATCGGCAGGAGCGGGGTGATGCCGATGCCGCCCGCGAGGAAGAGGTAGGCGGGGCCGTCCCGGAGGGGGAAGCGGTTGCGGGGGCCGCGGACGCCGACGAGCGTCCCCTCGTGCAGCCGCTCGTGCACCTCGCGTGAGCCGCCGCGGCCGTCCTCGATCAGCCGGGCGGCGATGGTGTACGAACCGGGCGTCGCGGGGTCACCGCACAGGGAGTACTGGCGTACGGCCCCGAGGGCAGCACCAGATCGAGGTGCGCCCCGGGCTCCCAGGCCGGCAGCCCCTCGCCCGCCAGGCGCAGCCGGACCACGCCCTCGGCCTCCTCCGTACGCTCCACCACCCGCAACTGCCGTGTCCCGGACACGGTGTGGCCCTGCCCGGAGACCGGGTGCTCCAGTGCGGGCAGCGGCCACAGGGGGGAGGCCTGGATCCGGCGGCGCAGCGCCCGCCGGGCGGCCAGTGCACCCGCGGCGACCAGCACGACGGTGCGGACCCGGGGCATCTCAGGCACCTCCGGCGGTACGGGCCTCGGCGGCGGTCGCGGCGGGGGAGGCGGCCAGATAGGCCATGGCCTGCTCGGTGCTGCCGTAGTGGGAGGGGTGGTAGGTGCGACTCAGGTACTGCGGGATGGAGCGGGCCATGGCCCCGGTCGTCGGCAGCACGCCCCGCCGCCCGGCGCGGACGAACTCCCGGAAGCTCGCCTGTCCGCCGTCCGGCGACGGGTCGTTCGCCAGGAAGAAGCGGGTGCCGCGCTGCCACAGGAAGACCAGGGCGGTGAAGGCCGTGGCCCAGGTGCGGACCCGGCGCCGGTAGCCGCCGTCCAGGTGGACGAAGAGATCGAAGGCCACCGAGCGGTGCTCGACCTCCTCCGCGCCGTGCCAGCGCAGCAGATCCAGCATCGTCGGATCGGCGCCCCGCGCGTCCAGGGCGCGGGCGTTGAGCACCCAGTCGCCCAGGAACGCGGTGTAGTGCTCGATGGCGGCGATCAGCGCGACCCGCTCCAGCAGCCACCACCGCCGGGGGCGGCCCGGCGGCAGGGTGCGGTCGCCGAGCAGCTTCTCGAAGAGCCAGTCGACCTGTGCGGTGTACGGGGCCGGGTCCAGGCCCTGCGCCTTGAGGTGCGGCAGCACCTCGTGGTGTGCCTGCGAGTGCATCGCCTCCTGGCCGATGAACCCGATCACATCCGCCCGCAGCCGGGGGTCGCGGATGTGCGGCAGCACCTGCTTGTAGACGTGCACGAACCAGCGTTCGCCGGCCGGCAGCAGCAGATGCAGCACATTGATGGTGTGGGTGCTGAACGGATCGCCCGGTATCCAGTGCAACGGGGTGTCCGCCCAGTCGAAGGCGACGTTGCGGGCCTTCAGCGGGGGGTGCTCGGACGCGGCCGGCTGGGGCCGCAACGGGGCCGTATTAGACATGGCGTCAATGTACTGGGGGTAAGGAATGCCGGTACCCCTCGGGCGGGGAAAGGTCAGGGTGCCGCCTGCGGGTCCGCGGGGAGCTCCTCCTCGCCGGTGAGCAGCCGGTCGAGATCCATCACCGGGCGCAGCGCTCCCAGGAGCGCGCCGACGCACATCTCGCGCAACTCGGTGCGGCTGAAGGCCTGATGCGTCAGCCATTCCACGCAGAGCGCGCGGACGAACACCAGCCAGCTCATCAGGGCCGCCGGCACCAGCTCGCCGGGTCCGGCGCCGAGGCCGGTGGAGTCGAGCAGCCGCCGGCGCAGCTCGGTCAGCTCGTCGGTGATGACGGTCTGGATTACCGGGTCGTTGGCGAGTACCCGGTTCGCCGCGAGCACGGTGTGGCGGTTGGCGGCGAAGTAGTCGATATGGGCGTCGAGTCCGGCGCGCAGCTGCTCATGCACGGGGCGGGCCGGATCGAGTTCCGTACGGGTCAGCAGCCGGTCGGCGGCCTGCTGGTAGACCGCGGCGAACAGGTCGCGCTTGTTCGGGAAGTAGCGGTACAGCAGGGCGCGGGAGACGCCCGCCCGTTCGGCGACCTCCTCCATGAACACCTCGTCGTACGGCTTCGCCGCGAAGAGCTGCGCTCCGGTGTCGAGCAGCTGGCTACGGCGCTCGGCGGGGTCGAGTCGGCGGCGTGTGGTCATGGCCCCGAGGTTACTTGACACCTGTCTACTACCGGCCGTACGTTCCCCTCGTTAGTGGACAGGCGTCTACCAGGGGCATCTGGGGACGCGGGAAAGGGTGGCCGGGGCATGGCCGGACTTCTCAAGTGGCTGGCGCTGGCGATGGGGGCCGCCTGTGTGGCGATCGGCGCCTTCCACTTCGCCTTCGGCGTCGACTCCGTACCGGGGGAGGGCACCGCGGGTGCCACCGTCGACAGCCGGGAGCGCTTCTACGGGGCGGTCTTCCTCGGCTACGGCCTCGCCTGGATCCGGACGGCCCGGCGCTCGCCGATCCCGGCCACGGCAGTGCGCCTGCTGGCCGGCATCTTCCTGCTCGGCGGCCTCGGCCGACTGCTGTCACTGGCCGTCCACGGACCGCCCCAGTCGTTCCAACTCGCCCTGACGGCCCTCGAACTCGCCCTGCCGCCGCTCTACTTCTGGCTGGCGGCCGCCGACGAGCGAGCGGTGGCGGCCCGGCCCTCGCCCCGGCGGGCGGAACGCGGGCTTCCCTAGGCCCTGTCGGACCCGGGCCCGTCGGGCCGGGCGCTAGCCGATCGCCCCCACCCGCCCACCGTCCGCCAGCCGCCCGGTCAGTTCTGCCCTGTCGCCCGCCTTTGCCGGGAGGGCCAGCAGGCGGCCGGTCGACTGGCCGGAGATGCCGCCGGTTGCCCTGACCGAGGTGATCTGGGGGCTGCCCGCGGCGAGCAGCCACCAGCGTTTGTCGGCGGCCTTCCAGAGGACGCCGGCCAGGGCGCGGGGGGCGCGGGGGCCGCAGGCGGTGCCGCCCTCGGCGCGTGCCGCGATGGTGCCCGGGGTGTACGGCTTTCCGTGCGGTGTGGGGGGCTGGATCTGCGCCATCGTGCGGCTGCCCGGGCCGCGCCAGGTTTCGGCGCGGGTGCACAGCCAGGCCGCGGTACCGGCGCCGCCGGGCAGCGGCTGCCGGGCGAACTCCCAGGTGTTGACGGTGCGGACGCCCTGGCCGCGGGCCACGGCCAGCTGGCAGGCCGTGCGTGCCCATGCCCTCCGGGCCTTCGGGGAGGTCACGTCGCCCGGCTTGCGCGGGCTGCCGTACGTCAGGCGGGCGGGGGCCAGTTCACCGAGGTCGGTCAGCAGCCGGCCGCCCATCCGCAGTGCCGGCCAGGTCGTGCACTGCGCGGTGGGCTGCGCCGTGGGCACCGGATCGGTCACTCCGCCCGCGCCGACCGTCACCTGCTGGTCCACCGCCTCCGGCTTGACCAGATCGACCAGCCGCGCCGACTTCACCCAAGGGGCGGTCAGGAAGCGCACATTGCCCTGGGTGCGGCTCACCACCAGCGCGGTCGCCGAAGCCGCCGCCGCACCGTCCGTACGCGCGAAGTCCAGCGCCGCGCCGGTGCCGTCGCTCTGCCCCTCGCCGTCCGCCGCCTCCGCATAGCGCACCACCCGCAGCCCGTCGTGCAAGAGCACCACCACGGCATGGTTCACCACCCCCGCGAACAGCAGCTGGGCCGGACCGGCCGCCGGACCGGCCGGGGTGCCGGGGGTCGCCGAGACCTGGACTCCGGCCCCGGGCCTGGCCCATACGGCCAGCGCCCGCCGCAGCAGCGCCCGGTCGTGGATCCGGTCGCCGCGGGCGGGCCAGGCCGTGAAGTCCTGCCGGGCCGCGTGCTTCCAGGCGGTCGCGGAGGACACCGCCAGCTTGCCCGGGTCCAGGGCCGCCTCGGCCGCGGCGTTTCGCGCGTACGGCGGGGCGGCGGCGCCGTCCGGGCCCCAGCCCTCGCCCGGCAGCCCCAGCAGCGCGCCGCAGACCAGCAGGGCCGCGCCCGCCGCCAGCACCGCCCGGCCGTGCTGCCGCCGCCGGATCAGATCCGTCGGCCTGGCCTGAAGCGCACAGGGGTCGAACTCCGCCGACTCCAGCAGCGACCGGTCCCGGCTGCCGGCCGGGGTCGTGGCCCGCTCCGCCTCCTCCAGCGCCTCCCGGGGGTGCGCCACCCCGGCCGCCTCCAGCACCCGGCGGGTCTCCGGTGCGCTCAGCCGCTCCAGATCGCGCAGCACGAACGCCGCCCGGCCCGGCCCGGACAGCGCCGACAGCGCCTGGTCCAGCGCCAGTTCGTCGGCGCCACCGGAGCGCGGGAAGAGCCGCAGGCCCCACACCTGGGGGAGCAGCGGCGGCAGCGGCAGCCACCGGCGGGTCCGGCCGCCGGCCAGGGCGGCCCGCAGGACCCGCAGCCGGACGAAGGCGTAGCCGGGGTCGATCGCCGCGTCCGCGCCGGTGCGCGGGGCGGGCAGGCCGGCCCCGCGGGTGGAGCTGCGCTGGCGCGGCAGGGTCCGCTGCACCACGCCGTGGGCGGCCAGCACCCGCCGGCTGCGGCTCTGGCCGGGCGGCAGGACGAGGTAGGCCAGCCGGACCAGCCGGGGGTAGTGCTCCACCAGCGCCGCCTCGGCCTGCTCGACGTCGATGACGTCACCGACGTCCTCAAGGCTGCCGGGGGAGGTGCGGTCCGGGCGCCGGGGTGTCGCCTGCTGCGCTTTCTGCTGCTGCTTCACGTTCCGTGAAACGAGTGAATCCTGTGATGGTCACCGGCCCTCCCCGCACCCCGGGGGGCGCCGGGAGGGCCGGTGACGGGCCGCCGGGACCGGCGGTCTCAGGGCTGGAGGTCGAACTCGCCGTCCCGTGCGCCGAGGACGAAGGCGCGCCACTCCGCCTCGGTGTAGCGCAGGACCACCTCGGGGTCCGTGGAGTTGCGCATGGCCACCGCGCCCCGCTCCAGGAAGGCGATCTCCACGGCCTCCTCGGAGGCGCCGGGGGCGCGCTGCCAGGTCGCGTCGGAGATGTCGAGGGCGTAGAGCCACTCCTTCTCAGCTGCGGCACTCATACCGTGATCCCCTCGCTCGTGGTGCGTTCCCGGGTCAGCGTACGCGGCGCTCAGGCGAGCTTCCAGCGGCGGAATACGGCCGTCCCGCCGTCCCCGGTGGCCGAGTTGGCGGCCGACTGGTGCAGCCCGGTGTCCTGCCGGGCGGCGGCGCCGGGGACGGCGACGGTGGCGATATCGCGCCAGGTCGTGCCCCCGTCGGTGGAGCAGGCGCCGGTGTAGCTGCCGGAGTTGCCGCTGTCCTTGCCCCGGGTCAGCCGGAGCAGGACGGGGGCGCTGATGCCGGTGAGCCGCCGGTAGGTGTCCAGGGTGCCGTCGCCGCCGGCGTCGTAGGACAGCACCACGCCGTTGGCGGGCGTCACGGACAGGTTGAGGAAGCCGAGGGCGTCCGGGGCGCCCGGGGCGGAGGCCGCGAGGCGGTTGCGGACGATGATGCCGGCGCGGGCCCAGGGACCGGTCGGGTCCTGCGCGGTCACCTCGACGGTGACCGAGCCGCCGGCGGCGAGGGCGTCCGGCCGGTAGAGCGCGCCGAACTCGGCGGTGGCCTTCCACAGGTCCGCGCCCGCGCCATGGATGGCGAAACGGTCGTCCAACTGGCCGAAAACCGCCGCATTGGTGGTGACCGTCCGCAGCCCCGGGTCCAGCGGCCCCGCCACGAACAGGGTGCCGTGCCGCGGGGTACGGACCCGCCCTGCGCCCTGCGGGCCGTAGTCGACGGTGAGGTCGTAGGGGAGCGGGTGCAGCGGGGCCTCCAGGGGGCCGGCCGGTGCGGTGACCCGCCACCGGGCGCGGCCGGTGCCGCCGGGCGGGACCGACGGCAGCGACACCGGACCCGAGGCGGTGGCGTCGACACCGGTCAGCGCGAAGTCCACCCGGCCGGTGGCTCGCAGCCCGTTGACGTTGCGCAGCGCCGCGGTGACCGTGGCCCGGCCGCCGGGCGGCAGTGCGGCCGGGTCGGCGGTGACCGTGACGGTGCCCTGGTAGGGGGCTTTGGCGAGGGTGTCGTGGACCCGCCGCGCGGTGCGGTACGCGTCGGTCGTCGGCCGCAGCGGATGGCTGGTGCGGGCGCGGGTCCAGGGCTCTTCCATGGCGTACCAGTCGAAGGTCTTCGGCGGGCGGTCCGCCGCCAGGGCGTCCGCGAGCTCGTCCAGGTACGCCTGCCACTGCGGGAGATGGACCTCGCCGATCAGGCCGTGCCAGTCGCGGTTGGCGTAGTTGGCGAGCGAGCCGCCGTCGGCGGTGGGCCGGTCCGCCCAGGTGGTGATCAGGGCCCGGGCGCTGTGTTCCAGCCGCGCCTCCTCCTCGGCGCCGGCCGCCCTCGCGCGGGCGTCCGCCAGCCACGGCCCCAGCAGGAACTGCCGGTGGGCGCCGGTGACCTCGTCGCTGAGCCGCATCAGCCGCAGCCACAGCCCGGACAGCGCACGGAAGGTGTCCCGGTCCTTGCGCCGGTAGGCGTCCTGGAGCTGCCCGATCAGCTGCCAGGACCGGTTGGCCAGCGCCTGCCGGGCGGCGTCCGTCAGATCGTGGCGGTAGGCGTCACTGCCGCGCAGCGCGGGGCGGACCGCGAGCAGCGCGGCGAACGCGGTGTCGAAGGCCGCCGGGTCGAAGGCGGGGGTGTGGGTGGCGTAGACGGTGCCGGAGCGGGCGGCGAGGTTCGGGCGGGCGGCGAAGACCGAGTCGTGCGGGCGGCCGTCCTTGCTGGAGATCTCGTACGTGCTGGTGCGCAGCGCGGCGAACGCGGCACGGGCGTGGGCGTCGCGGGCGCCGTAGCGGAGGTCGGCATAGCCGTCGAACCAGGCGGTGCGGTCCACCGGGCGCTCCCGCCAGGCCAGTTCGCCGAACAGCTCGAACGCGGCCGGGTCGCGCTCGGCGGCCTCCGGCATGTACGCGGTGCCGACCAGCCGGCTGCCCGGCTTGTCGCGCCAGGCGGTGAAGCGCTCGGCCCAGATGTGGGTCTTGGCGCCGAGGGTGGTGCGGCCGCCGAAGTTGGGGATGGAGCCGAAGGCGTACGGCACCCCGCCCCAGTCCCGCTCCCGGTCGGTGACGGTGTCCAGGTCGCTGAGCCCGTCCACGATCAGCATCCGGTCGTGGTCGACGGCGTCCAGCAGATCGCGCCGCGGATTGTCCTGCCAGCCCAGGATCACCCAGGTCGCCCCGGGGCGGGCGGTGCGCAGCGCCTTCTCGACCGCCCGGGCGGCCTCCGGCACCGGCACGTCACCGGGGTCGCCGCCCTCGTGCAGCAGATCCATCTTGAAGTGGTCGGCGGGGCCGAGGAGTTGCTGCTGATGGCGGTAGAAGGCGGCGGCGACGGCGGCGAAGACATCGGTGCGCGGATCGAGCCAGTCGGGGCGCTTGAGGCCGGACCAGGTGCCCTGGGGGACGGTCCTGGCCCCGGGGTTGCGGGCGGCGAAACCGTCCGGGACGGTGCCGAAGTAGCCGGGGAGGACGGGACGCATGCCCAGCTCGCGCAGCCGGGTGGTGATCCGGCGTCCCAACTCGGCGCGCTGGGCGATCAGTTCGGTGCTGGTGGGGCCGCCGTAGCCGCTCATGTTCTGGAGCAGCCACCACGGCTGGTGCGAGGGGGCCGGGAGCCAGCCGCGGGCCTCGGTGTCGGAGTAGCCGAAGCCGGTCAGCAGCCGGTGGTAGACGGCCTCGGTGCCCGGGGTGACCAGCACCTCGTTCACTCCGCGCAGCGCCAGTGCGTCGATCAGCCGCTCCCAGCGCGGCCAGTCCGCGTACGGGGCGGTGTAGCCGTCGTGGGTGTCGTTGAGGGCGAACCGGTGCGGCAGCGAGGTGGCCCGCTCGACGGGGCCGTCCGGGGCGGGTAGCCGCTCGGGCAGCGATACCTGGTCACCGGCCCACGAAAGGTGCGCCCGGCAGGTGTACTTGAGGTACCAGTTGACGCCGGTCAGCGCCGCGGCGGGAGTGGTCGCGGCGACCGTCATGCGGCCCGTACGGCCCTCGATCCGGAAGCGGTCGCCGTCCCCGTCCCGGGCGAGCGGCACCAGCGTGAACTGGTCGGCGTGGGCGGGCAGCAGCCGCCTCAGCGCGGCCCGTGCCGGTGCGGTGTCGTCCACGGGTGTGGCCTCCTGGTGCCGGGCGGGTGGCGCCCCGGCGGAGGCGGCAGCGGGGGCGGTGCCCCCGCCGAACGCCGCCCCGGCGCCGATCGCTCCGGCGGTTCCCAACAGTGCGCGTCGTGACGGTCGGCTCACGTGTGCCCCCAGTGCTCGGTGCTCACAACAGTCCCGTGCGGAGGGCACGCTAACGGTCGGTCAGCCGCGGTCCAAGTAGGCCAGCACCGCCAGCACCCGCCGGTTGTCGTCGTCCGACGGCGGCAGCTGGAGCTTGCCGAAGATGTTGGAGGTGTGCTTGGCGACCGCCCGCTCGGTGATGACCAGCCGGCTCGCTATCGCCGTATTGGAGCGGCCCTGCGCCACCAGCTCCATCACCTCGACCTCGCGCGGGGTCAGCCGCGCCATCGGCCGGTCCCGGGCCCGCCGCGACAGCAGCTGCGAGATGACCTGCGGGTCCATCGCCGTACCGCCCGCCGCCACCCGGCGCACCGCGTCGATGAACTGCTCGGCGTCGAAGACCCGGTCCTTGAGCAGATACCCCACCCCGCCACTGCCGTCCGCCAGCAACTCCCGGGCGTAGAGCTGCTCCACGTGCTGGGAGAGCACCAGCACCGGCAGTCCCGGCCGGTCCCTGCGGGCGGCCAGCGCGCACTGCAACCCCTCGTCGGTGAACGACGGCGGCAGCCGTACGTCGACCACCGCGACATCCGGCCGCTGCTCGGCGAGCGCCCGGGTCAGCTCGGGGCCGCTCTCCACCGCAGCGACGACCTCGAAGTCGTACGCCTCCAGCATCCGGACCAGCCCGTCCCGCAGCAGGAAGAGGTCTTCGGCGAGCACTACGCGCACGGAATCTCCATGGTGACCAGTGTCGGGCCGCCCGCGGGAGAGCTGACGGCGAGGGTGCCGTCGAAGGTACCGAGCCGGCGTTCGATACCGCGCAGCCCGGTGCCTCCCCCAGGCGGCGGGCCCGTCGGGGCGAAGCCCCGGCCGTTGTCCGAGACCGTGATCCGGAGACGGCCGTCGGCATGGCGGAGGCCGACGGCTATCCGGTCGGCGCCCGAATGTTTCGCGGCGTTCGTCAGGACCTCACTGACCGCGAAGTACGCCGCCGACTCCACCGGCGCCGCCAGCCGCCCCGGCAGCGCCACCGCCACCTCGACGGGGATCTCCATCCGCAGCGCCAGCGCCCGTACGGCATCGCCCAGTCCGCGTTCGGCCAGCACCGGCGGATGGATGCCGCGGACCAGGTCACGCAGCTCGGTCAGCGCCTCGGCGGAGGACTGGCGGGCCCGCGCCAGCAGCTCCTTGGCCTGCGCCGGGTCCTTCTCCACCAGCGCCTCGATGGTGCCGAGACTCATGCCCATGGCCACCAGCCGCGCCTGGGCGCCGTCGTGCAGATCGCGCTCGATCCGGCGCAGTTCGGCGGCCGAGGCGTCCACCGCGTCGTACCGGGTCTCGGTCAGCCGCGCCACCCGCTCGGCCAGCTCGGCCCGGGGCGGCGTCAGGAACACCGCCGCGAGCAGGAAATGTGCCCGGATCAGGGCAGGGTTGGCGTACCGGGCGAGCAGGAGAAAACCGGCGCCGAGCACTGGCAGGGTGAACAGCAGCCACGGATGCTCCGCGGGCAGCGAGCCCAGGCCGAGGACGTAACCCCCGATACCCGTCAGCCCCTCCAGAACCGGCAGCAGCACGAACCCCACGCCGTAGCCGACCAGCGACGGCGGCAGCAGCACCAGCGCCAGGCCCACCGACGCGTCCACCGGCAGCCACAGCAGCTCCCGCCAGGTCGCCGGATCCCCCAGCAGGACCGCACACCGCCGCGCCTGGCTCACCGGCCCGTGGCCCAGACCGGCGGGGAACGGGCGGTAGTCCGCGGGAATCCGCACCCCGGCCAGGTCGTACCCCCACACCCGGCGCAGCTGGGCGTACCGCCGGGCCCAGAACAGCACCACCGGCGTGGTGAGGACGCCCACCCCGACGACGATCAGCGCCAGCGACACCACGGCCAGCACGAACAGCGTGACCGACCCCAGCTCCACGGCCGGCGCGAGCCCCAGGCCCCGGACCGCGGCGACCAGTGTTCTGCGGACCCTCATCCGTTCGCTCCCTGGGCTTCACGCGCCCGGCCGTCGGACACGGGAACAGTCTGCCGCGTAGAGAAGGGCCAGGTCATGGGGTTACGTCCCCGGCCGGGGTGTACCCGGCACCACCCGTGGAGCGGCGCACCGTCCGCCCCGCACGGCCCCACCGGCCCCCGCTGTCTCCACCGCCCGCCGACTCACCAGCCTCCCCCCTCCCCAAGGAGAGCTCTCATGAGCATGGCACCGACCGCGTCCGCCGCCGTCCCCCGCACCGCGCCCACCACCGCACCGGCGGCCGCCCCCGCCGAACCCGGCTACACCGCGGAGATCGCCGACACCCGCGCACAGATCCGTGCCGCACAACGTCTGCGCCACCAGGTCTTCGCCGAGGAGATGGGCGCGACCCTGCACTCCCCGCTGGCCGGCCATGACATCGACCACGTCGACGACCTCACCGACCACCTCATCGTCACCCACGACGCCACCGGCGACGTGGTCGGCACCTACCGGCTGCTGCCGCCCGGCCGCAGCCCGCGGCTGTACTCCGACGGCGAGTTCGACCTCGGCGCCCTGGCGGAGCTGCGCTCCTCCCTCATCGAGGCCGGCCGCTCCTGTGTGCACCCGGCCCACCGCAACGGCGCGGTCATGACCCAGATGTGGGCCGCCCTCGCCCGCTACACCCTGCTCTCCGGCCACCGTTACCTCGCCGGCTGCGCCTCCGTCCCGCTCGCCGACGGCGGCACCGCCGCCGCCCACGCCTGGGAGCTGGGCCGGACCCGCTACGCCGCCCCGCCCGAGCTCCAGGTCACCCCGCACCACCCCTGGCACACCACCCTCCCCGTCCCCGAGCGCCCCGCCCTCGCCCAGCTGCCGCCGCTGCTCCGCGGCTATCTGCGGATCGGCGCCGTCATCTGCGGCGCGCCCGCCCACGACCCCGAGTTCGACGTCGCCGATTTCTTCGTCGTCCTGGACATGGAGCGGCTGGGCGACCGCTACCGGCGCTACTTCCTGGGGGAACGGTGAACGGCCCCTGGGACGTCCACTCCGACTGCACCCCCGACTGCGCAGCGCACGCCCTGCCGCGGGTACCGGCGACCCGGATCGCCCGGCGCGGCGCCGCGTTCGCCCGCACCGTGCGGCGGGCGCTGACGGACGGCGAGCGGATGGCCGAGCCGGGCCGGCTGCGGACCCATGCCCGCGCGCTGCTCGACGCGCTGGACATCCCGGTCGAGGGCGCGGCCGCGCTCACCGGCGGGGGCGCCACCGGCACCCTCGTCGTCGTCAACCACATCTCCTGGCTCGACATCCTCGCCCTGCTCGCCGTCGAACCGGTCACCCTGCTCGCCAAGCGCGAGGTCGGCGGCTGGCCGGTCGTCGGCGGCCTGGCCCGCCGGGCCGGTACGTACTTCATCGACCGCACCCACCCCCGGCGGCTGCCGCACACCGTGCGGGAGGTGTCCGAACTGCTCGCCGCCGGACGGTCGGTGGCGGTCTTCCCGCAGGCCACCACCTGGTGCACCGCCGAGGCGGGCACCTTCCGCCGGGCCACCTTCCAGGCCGCCATCGACGCGGGCGCGCCGGTCCGCCCGGTGACCCTGGACTACCGCCAGCAGGGCCTGCCCAGCACGGTCGCCGCGTTCTGCGGGGAGGACACCTTCGCGGGCTCGCTGCGCCGGGTGCTCGCCGCCCGTGCCCTGACCGTACGCGTCACCGCGCATCCGGTGCTGTGGCCGCTCGACGGGGGCCTGGACCGGCGGGAGCTGGCGGCGCTGGCGGCCCGGGCCGCGCTGGGCGGGCGCCCGGTGACGGCGGTGACGGGCGGCGGCGCGGCCCGCCCGGCCGCCGTACTCCGGCCCGCCGCTCCGGTGCCGCACGCCCCGCCGCGGGACACCCCGGCCCATGTTTGAGCAGCTGGACCAGCTCACCGCGTCCCTTCAGGGCATGCTCGGCTCGCCCTGGCTGTGGCTGGTCATCCTGCTGGTGTCCGGGCTCGACGCGCTGCTGCCGTTCACGCCGAGCGAGACCACCGTCGTCCTGGTCGCCGTGCTCATCGGCCCCGACCCGGCGCTGCTCGCCCTGCTGGCGGGCGTCGCGGCGGCCGGGGCGCTGGCGGGGGACTGTCTCGGCTACGCCGTGGGACGGTACGCGGGCCCGCGCGCGAGCGCCCGGCTGCTGCGCGGTGAGCGGGGCCGGGCCCGGCACCTGCGGGCCCGCGCCCGGGTCGAACGGCACGCCGCACTGCTCATCGTCGCCGGCCGCTTCCTGCCCGGTGGCCGGGTGGTCGCCGCCCTGTCCACCGGGAGCCTCCGCTTCCCGCTGCGCCGCTTCGTGGCGCTGGACGCGGTGGGCGCGGGTCTGTGGGCGGTGTCCAGCGCGGCGCTCGGCGGGCTGGGCGGTGCGGCGCTCACCGACTCCCCGGCCAAGGGCGTGCTGCTGGTCTCCGGCATCGGGCTGGTGGCGGCGGTCTGCGTGGGCTGTTGGCACCGGTGGGGCGGCCCGGCGGACCGGGAGACGCCGCAGCGGTGCGGTCCCCGTGCGGGAGCGGCACCCGGCCGGGAGGGGGAGCGGATCCCCGCCCGGCCGGGCCTGCGGCAGGAGGGCTTCTGACCCGGCCTCAGATGCTCGGCACGTACTTGTAGCCGACCCGCCGCACCGTCACGATCGACGACCGGTGTGCGGCGCCCAGCTTGCGGCGCAGCCGGGCGACATGGACATCGACGGTGCGGCCGTCGCCGACATGCCCGTAGCCCCACACCGTGGTCACCAGCTGGTCGCGGGTGTGTACCCGGTGCGGATGCGCGACCAGATGGGCCAGCAGCTCGAATTCGAGGTAGGTCAGGTCCAGCGGCCGGCCCTGGACCTGCGCGGTGCGCTGTTCGGGGTCGATCCGCACGATCGCGTCACCGGTCGGCGCGGGCGCCTCGGGCCGGGCGGCCGGCGGCGGGGCGGTGGCGGCGGCCTGTTCGGCCGGTACGAGGACGAGATAGCCGACCATCGGCGGCCGGCCGGGCAGCGCGGGCAGGCTGTGCTGGGGCGCCGGCAGCCAGGTCGCCCCGGAGTTCAGCAGCTCGGCGACCGACACGGCACCCGGGGACGGAGCGCCGTCGGCCGGGGCGGTGGCGGGTGCGGGGAGGGCCTCGTCGGGTGTCACGGCGCGCAGCCGGTGACGGTGGGCGTGCGCCGCGGAGGCGGCGGGAAGCGGGGCGGTCGCGGAACCGGCGGTCAGGGTACGGAGGTTCGTCATCAGGAGTCAGCTTCTTTCGCGCGGCGGGGCGTCGGGGACGTCATGCGCGCGGGCAGGGCGGCGGACGCCGGTCAGCGGCGTCGGAGAGGTGTGTGCGGGCCCGCGCTCAGTGCGCGCGGCAACACAGACGGTCGAAGGCGTGCGCCTGCCGGGACGGCCAGAACGGCTCCAGGTCGCTGCGACCTGTCGCGGTGTCGGTGAGGCTGGCCATGGCCCTATTGAACCAGACGGTCGGTGATCTGTCCCCGGTGCGCGGCGCCCGGTGACGGGATCCCGCCGCGCCGGACCCGCCCGCACGCCGGGACCGGCGACGCCCCGGCCCCGACTCGGCTTGTCCGCACCGGAGTTGGCGACCGCGCGGCGGGAAGGTCCATGGCCGGAACCCGCCGCGCGACGCCCTGCCCGCGCTATCCCTGCTGCGTCCCCGCTCCGCCTCCGCCCGTGGCTCGTCGCATCCCCGCGCCCATCGCCACCCCGAGTGCCAGCGCCGCCAGATGCCCGGCGTCGGTGAATGTGCGCCCCCGGCGCAGCACGGGAGCGGTCGCCAGCGCCAGCAGTCCGCCGGTGGCCGCCGCCCGGATGCCGCGGTGCGGGACGGTGGCGGCGAGGGCGCCCACCGTGGCGTTGAAGCCGTAACTGGCCCCGACGTCGAGGGCCTGTGCGGTGGCGTCCGGCGGGGTGTCCCCCGTGGGCCCGTGGGCGGGGCGGCCGTGCTCCCGGGCCCGCAGGCCCCCGTAGACCAGCAGGCTGGCCCCGATGTGACCGGCCAGGAACACCCCCGCCGCGCGCCCGGTGCCCCAGCGCGCCTCGGCGGTACCGAGGGCGGCGAGCAGCGCGGCACCGTACGGCAGCGGCAGCGGATGTTCGACGAACGCCGCGCTGGTGACCAGCGTCCGCCACCGCCCGGCCCGCAGGTTGGCGACATTGGTGGAGTGCGCGCGCAGCAGCTCGGTGCGCCGCGGGCCGGGCAGCCGCGCGGTGGCGTACGCACCGAGCTGTATGCCGCCGACATACAGCGGCGTGGCCCAGGGCACGGCGGTGCGCCGGAGGCGGGTCAGGATCTCTGGCCGGCTGTGGCCCGGCCCGGTCCCGGCGTTGATCGTAGGCATGCCCTCAGCCTGCCAGCAGCCACGGACGAACGGCCTGGACCTGCCGTGTCCGGCGGCAACGGGACCCCACCGCCCCGGACATGCGGAGGGGCCGGACCCGTCCGGTCCGGCCCCGCTCACCCGCTCACCCGGAGGCGTCAGACCTGCATGCGCCGCGCCAGCTCGGTGCAGCAGGTGTCGACCATCAGCCGGGTGACGACATACGGGTCGACGTTGGCGTTCGGCCGCCGGTCCTCGATGTAGCCCTTCTTCTCGACCTCGACCTGCCAGGGGATACGCACCGAGGCGCCACGGTCCGAGGCGCCGTAGGAGTACGCGTCCCACGGGGCGGTCTCGTGCGCGCCCGTCAGCCGCTCCTCGATGCCGGTGCCGTACTGGCGGACGTGCTCCAGCGGCTTGCCGTCCTGGCCCAGCGCCTCGCAGGCGGTGATGATCGCGTCGTAGCCCTCGCGCATCGCCCGGGTGGAGAAGTTGGTGTGCGCGCCCGCGCCGTTCCAGTCGCCCTTGGCCGGCTTGGCCTCCAGCGAGGCGGTCACGCCGTAGTCCTCCGCGACGCGGTGCAGCAGCCAGCGCGCCACCCACATGTGGTCCGAGACCTCCAGCGCGGGCAGCGCGCCGACCTGGAACTCCCACTGGCCGGGCATGACCTCGGCGTTGATGCCGGACAGGCCCAGCCCCGCCGCCAGGCACAGGTCGAGGTGCTTCTCGACGATCTCCCGGCCGAAGATCGCGTCCGCGCCCACGCCGCAGTAGTAGTCGGCCTGCGGGGCCGGGTAGCCGCCGCCCTCGGGGAAGCCGAGCGGACGGTCACCCTTGAGGAAGGTGTACTCCTGCTCGATGCCGAAGATGGCTTCCTGGTCCGCGAACTTCTCCGCGACCGGACGCAGCAGCGCACGGGTGTTGGAGGGGTGCGGGGTGAGGTCGGTGTGCAGCACCTCGCACAGCACCAGCAGGTGGTCGCCGCCGCGGATCGGGTCCGGGCAGCTGAAGACCGGCTCCAGTACGAGGTCCGACGCGTGGCCCTCGGCCTGGTTGGTGCTGGACCCGTCGAAGCCCCACCGGGGCAGCTTGCTGCCGTCGGTCAGAATCCTGGTCTTCGAGCGGAGCTTGGCGGTCGGCTGGGTGCCGTCGATCCAGATGTACTCGGCCTTGATGCTCACGGGGTCCTCTTCACGGTCGGTGCGGGTACGGTGCGGGCGTACCGGAGCACTCTCGCAACGCGCCATTTCTCGTCCGTTGCTCGTTTGTGAACCGCAGGTTACCTAGCCGGACATCCAGGCTTTTCCAAGGTTTTCTTCGCTGGTCGCCTGGGATTGTTGCCTTGGCGTGCCTGGCTTCTCGCTGATTCGATGTGACGGAGACCTCAGGCGGGTGCGGCCCGCGGCACGGCCCGCGAAATCGGCGTCCCGCCCCGCGCCCCACGGGACACTGGCCCCATGACGACCCTGCGCATCGGACTCCTCGGCACCGGCCCCTGGGCACGGCGGGTCCACGCCCCCGCCCTCGCCGCGCACCCCGGCGTCGAGCTCACCGGTATCTGGGGGCGCCGGCCGGAGGCCGCCGCGGCGCTGGCCCAGGTCCACCACACCCGCCCGTACGACGGGCCCGATGAGCTGTTCGCGGCCTGTGACGCCGTCGCGATCGCGCTGCCGCCGGCCGTCCAGGCCCCGCTGGCGGTCCGCGCCGCCGAGGCCGGCCGCCACCTCCTCCTGGACAAGCCGGTCGCCACCTCCGTGCCCGAGGCCCGCGCGCTGGCCGCGGCAGCCGACCGCGCGGGGGTCGCCTCGGTGGTCTTCTTCACCGCGCGCTTCGGGGAGCAGGAGGGGGAGTGGATCGCCGCCCAGGCCGCGGCCGGCGGCTGGTTCACCGCGCACGCCGACTGGCTCGGCTCGGTCTTCGCCGAGGACAGCTCCAGCCCGTACGCCGCCTCGCCCTGGCGCCGCACGAAGGGTGGGCTGTGGGACGTCGGCCCGCACGCGCTGTCGGTGCTGCTGCCGGTCCTCGGGGACGTGGAGGCGGTCACCGCCACCCGGGGCCCGGCCGACACGGTGCTGCTGACGATGCGTCACAGCAGCGGGGCGGCCAGTACGGCGACGGTCGGCCTGGCCGCCCCCGCCGCGGCCGCCGGCGTCGAGATCACCCTCCGCGGCACCGCCGGAATCACCACCCTGCCCCGCCGCCTGGACGGCCCCGAACCGGCCTACCACCGCGCCGTCGACGCCCTGCTCGCCGCCGCCGCGACCGGGCTGCCGAACGCCTGCGATGTCCACTTCGGCCTCCGGGTCACCGAAATCCTGGCGGCGGCCGAGGAGACGCTGAGCCCGCTGATGCCTCTGGAGGCATGACCACATGGCGGAATTGGTCGTGGAGGGCATCAGCGGCGGTCCGTAGCGTCAGGGCCGTCAGCTGTCCGCACCGGCCCAGGGAGCCCCACGCCATGACGCCCGCCACCGGCTTCACCAGCTATACCGATGTGCTGCTCGCCGCCCTCGCCCGCGACCGGTCCCGGCCCGTCCTGACCACGGACGACGGCGACGAGGTCACCGCCAGCGCCCTGTACGACACCGTGCACCGCATGGCGGCCGTGCTCGCCGACCGCGGCATCGGCCACGGACGGACCGTCAGCCTCCTCAGCGGCAACCGCCCCGAGGTGCTCGCCGCCCGTTACGCTGCCAACCATCTCGGCGCCCGCGTGGTCTTCCTCTACGACGGGATGGCCGCCGAGACCCTGGCCCGGATCGCCGAGAGCGCGGAGACCGCCCTGCTCCTCGTCGACCCGGCCCTGCACGGCACCGCACGGGCGCTGCTTCAGCACACCCGCGGCCCCGCGCCCGACGTGCTGACCCTGGGCCCGGCGCCCGCGGCCGCCGGCCCGGCCGCCGACCTGGTCCCCGACCTGCTGGCCGCCTGCGCCGCCCTGCCCGCCACGCCCGAGGTGCCGCGCGGCGCCGTCGGGCCCGAGGACGACTGGTGCATCCGGCACACCGGTGGCACGACCGGCGTCCCCAAGGGCGTGCGGATGCCGCACGCCCCGTACGCCGGGATGCTCCTCCATCACCGCATGGAAGGCGCCGGCGATCCGCCCCGCTTCCTCGCCTGCACCCCGCTCGCCCATCTCGCGGGTGTCCTCACCGATGCCACCCTCGCGGCCGGCGGCACCGTCGTCCTGCACCGCGCCTTCGACCCCGCGGCCGTCCTCGCCGCCGTCGCCCGCGACCGCATCACCCACCTGTGGCTGCTGCCCCCGCTCCTCTACCGCCTGCTCGACGCCCCCGCGCTGCCCGCCACCGACCTCAGCTCCCTCACCCGCATCACCTATGGCGGCTGCGCGGCCTCGGCCTCCCGGCTGGCGCGGGCCGCCGAGGTCTTCGGGCCGGTGCTGTACGGGGTGTACGGCATGTCCGAGGCGATGACGATCAGCGAGGCCCGTCCGGAGGACCATCGCGCCGCCGGACCCGGCGGCCGGATCACCGCCGGCCGCGCACTGCCCGGCGTCACGCTCGCCATCCGGGACGCGGACGGGCGGGAGCTGCCGGCGGGGGAGCGGGGCGAGGTCCACGTACGCTCCGCCGGTGTGATGACCGGCTACTGGAAGCAGCCGGAGCTGACCGCGCAGGTGCTGCCCGGCGACGGCTGGCTGCGCACCGGCGACGTCGGCATCCTGGACGACGACGGCCGGCTCTACCTCGTCGACCGGGTCAAGGACCTGATCATCGTCGTCGGCGGCCATGTCCACCCGGCGGAGGTCGAGGAGCTGCTGCACACCCACCCGGCGGTCGCCCACTGCGCCGTCTACGGGGTGCGCGGGCCGGACGAGACCGAGGAGGTGCATGCCGCGGTCGTCCCCGCCCCGGGTCACCGTGTGGACCCTGCTGCCCTGCGGGCCTTCGTCATCGAACACCAGGGGGCCCTGTACGCCCCGGCCGCGGTCCATCTCGTCGACGCCATCCCGCTCACACCCGTCGGCAAGCCGGACAAAACGCGGCTGCGTGCCATGGCCGCCGCGGCCTGACCCGGGGCGCGCGCGAGGGCCGTTCTCCGGCCGTCAAATCCCCTCTGGCCAGGGGATTTTGTCAGTGGTGGCCAGTAGAATGGGAACCAGTCAGTGAGGGTTCATCCACGCTCCAGGAGGTCGCCGATGGCCGCTGCCACACTCATGACGAAGCCTCTCCCGGCCCACCCACTGCCCAGGAAGCCGCTGCCCGCCGGATGGCCGCGCGAGCGGTACGAATCGCACAACCGCCGCCTGAAGGCCATGCGGCTGGCCATCGCCCTGCTCGACACCGGCGTCTACCGCCCCGAGCAGGCCCACAACCGCAAGATCCGCAGCACCGCGGCCGACATAGGGGTGCACGCCCCGTCCGACACGACCTGCCGTCTGGTGCGCGCCCTGATCTACGACAACTGCTGACGGCACCCGGCGCATCAACAGGGCGGCCGGCCCCGGGACTTCCCCCGGGGCCGGCCGCCCCACGCCGTGCCCGTGGTGCGGTTCAGCCGGCCGCGCCGCCCCCCGGGGCCGTCGCGCCGTCCATGTCCGTCACCTCGGCCAGCGCCTCCGCCAGCCACTCCACCCAGAAGGTCTCCAGCCCGATCCCGGCCCGCAGCACCAGCCGCCGCAACCGGTCCTCCGGGTCCGCCGCCGCCCCGAAGTCGCGGTCCTCGATCTCCTGGTACTCCGCCAACTGCCGCCGGTGCAGCGTCAGATGACGCCGCAGCTCCTCGTCGAGCCCGGCCCGCCCCACCACCGCCGAGGCCCGCAGCCGCAGCAGCAGCGCGTCCCGGATGGGCTTGGACTCCTGCTCACCGGAGGCCCAGCGGGTCAGCTCGGCCCGGCCCGCGGGCAGCACCTCGAACTCCTTCTTCTGCCCCCGCGACGGCTGCTCGCTCGGCAGCGCCCGGATGAACCCGGCCTGCTCCAGCTTGCCCAGCTCGCGATAGATCTGCTGATGGGTGGCCGACCAGAAGTAGCCGATCGACCGGTCGAACCTGCGGGTCAGCGCCAGCCCCGACGACGGCTTCTCCAGCAGGGCGGTGAGGATCGCGTGCGGCAGTGACATGAGGGAATCCTAGGTCGCGGCGGCCGGGGCGTGGCGGGCCGCGCGGGCCCGCCGCCCCCGGCCGCCGCCGCAGCTCACAGGGTCGCCGCGAGCTCCGTGCCCTGCTTGATGGCGCGCTTGGCGTCCAGCTCCGCGGCCACGTCCGCACCGCCGATCAGATGCACGCTGCGTCCCTCGGCCCGCAGCTCCTCGTACAGGTCCCGGCGCGGCTCCTGCCCGGTGCACAGCACGATGGTGTCCACGGGGAGCGTGGTGGCCGTGCCGTCGACCGTGAGGTGCAGGCCCTCGTCGTCGATCCGCTCGTACGCCGCCCCGGCGACGCTGGTCACGCCCCGGTGCCGCAGCTCCGCGCGGTGGATCCAGCCGGTGGTCTTGCCGAGTCCGGCGCCGACCTTCGACGTCTTGCGCTGGAGCAGATGCACCTGCCGCGGGGCCTTGGGGCGCTCGGGTGCGCGCAGCCCGCCGCGGTCGCCGTAGCCGGTGTCGACGCCCCAGGCGCGGAAGTAGGCCTCCGGGTCCTGGCTCGCCGCGTCGCCCGCGTCGGTGAGGAACTCCGCGACATCGAAGCCGATGCCGCCGGCCCCGATGATCGCCACGCGTTCACCGACCGGCGCCCCGTCCCGCAGCACATCGAGGTAGCTGACGACGCTCGGGTGGTCGATGCCCTCGATCTCCGGGGTGCGCGGGGTGACGCCGGTGGCGACCACGACCTCGTCGTACGCCCCGAGGTCCGCGGCCGTGACCGGGGAATTCAGCCGCACGTCCACGCCCAGGCTGTCGAGCTGGTGGCGGAAGTAGCGCAGGGTCTCCTCGAACTCCTCCTTGCCCGGTATCCGCTTGGCGATGTTCAGCTGCCCGCCGATCTCGGCGGCGGCGTCGAAGAGGGTGACCGCATGGCCGCGCTCGGCCGCGGACACGGCGCAGGCGAGTCCGGCGGGACCGGCGCCGACCACGGCGAGCCGCTTGCGCCGCCGGGTGGGGGAGAGCACCAGCTCGGTCTCGTGGCAGGCCTGCGGGTTGACCAGACAGGACGTGATCTTCCCGCTGAAGGTGTGGTCGAGGCAGGCCTGGTTGCAGCCGATGCAGGTGTTGATCGCCTCGGCCCGGCCGTCCCGCGCCTTGGCGACGAAGTCCGGGTCGGCGAGGAAGGGCCGGGCCAGCGACACCATGTCGGCGCGCCCGTCGGCGAGCAACTCCTCGGCGACCTCGGGGGTGTTGATGCGGTTGCTGGTCACCAGCGGGATGGTCACCGAGCCCATCAGCCGCTTCGTCACCCAGGTGTAGGCGCCGCGCGGCACCGAGGTCACGATGGTGGGGATACGGGCCTCGTGCCAGCCGATACCGGTGTTGATGATCGTGGCCCCCGCCGCCTCGATCTCCTTGGCGAGGGTGACCACCTCCTCCAGCGTGGAACCGCCCGGGACCAGGTCCAGCATGGAGAGCCGGTAGATCAGGATGAAGTCGGTGCCGACCCGCTCCCGGGTGCGGCGGACGATCTCCAGCGGGAAGCGCATCCGGTTCTCGTACGAGCCGCCCCACCGGTCCGTGCGCTGGTTCGTCGCGCCGACGATGAACTCATTGATCAGATAGCCCTCGGAGCCCATGATCTCGACACCGTCGTACCCGGCGGACTGGGCCAGCTCCGCCGCCCGCACATAGTCCTCGATGGTCTGCTCGACCTCGTCGTCGGTGAGCGCATGCGGCGGGAAGGGGCTGATGGGCGCCTGGAGTGCGCTCGGTGCGACCAGATCGGCGTGGTACGCGTACCGCCCGAAGTGCAGGATCTGCATCGCGATCCGCCCGCCCGCGGCGTGCACCGCCTCGGTCACGGTCCGGTGCTGCGCGGCCTCCGCCTCGGTGGTGAGCTTGGCCCCGCCCTCGTACGGCCGGCCCGCGTCGTTCGGCGCGATACCGCCGGTCACCATCAGGCCGACGCCGCCGCGCGCGCGGGCGGCGTAGAAGGCGGCCATCCGCGCGAAGCCGTTCTCGGCCTCCTCCAGCCCGATGTGCATCGACCCCATCAGCACCCGGTTGGGCAGGGTGGTGAACCCGAGGTCGAGGGGGCTCATCAGGTGGGGGTACTGGCTCATGGGGGCCTCCAGGCGCGGTGGTCGTGGCTGTAGTTGTAGACCAGCCCGCGCGCGTTATGCAACAAGTTGCAAAAAACGTGACGCAGACTACTCCGCCGCACGCCAAGGCGCCCGGCTCCGCACCGCACGGCGCGCAGTTACGGGGTCGCGCAGTGCGACGTGTCACAGACAACCCGGCGACGCTGTGGGAGCTTCAACTGTGCTGCTCCTCGGTGGAGTTGCTGCAAGAGGAGTTGCCGAAGAGCCGGGGGCGCGACCTACGGCGCGCGGACCGCGGGGGCTGCCTGGAGGGGGGGTCCGCAGCGGGCCGCGCGGCCGCGGGCGGCATCCGGCTCACGACGGTCTGCCCGCATGTGGAGAGGATCGAATGAGCACTGCGCAAGCCCTCACGCTCGACCAGGTGGTCGACACCGCCCGGTACCCCCTGCCGGAACCCGACAGTGCCGGGGCCCAGGCCGTGATCTCCCGGGCCCGGCACGAACTCCGAACGCTCGGCTGCACCGTGCTGCCGGACTTCGTCCGCCCGGCGCTCCGCGCGGCGCTGGAGCAGGAGTGCGCCGCCATCGCCCCGCAGGCGCACTTCGACGTCGAGACGGTCAACGTCTACAACATCGCGGTGGACGAGGAGCTGCCGGCCGGCCACCCCGGCCGGCGGACCTTCCAGCGGGGCAACGCCTTCGTCCCGCGGGACCGGGTGCCGGCGGAGTCCCTGATCAGCCGGCTCTACTCCGACCCGGTGTTCCAGGACTTCCTGGCCCGCTGCTTCGGACTGCCGCGGCTGCACGAGCTGGCGGACCCGCTCTCCGGGCTGGTGCTCAATGTCGTGGCCCCGGGCATGGAGCACCCCTGGCACTTCGACACCAACGAGTTCACCGTCAGCATGCTCACCCGGCAGGCGCAGGACGGCGGTGTCTTCGAGTACTGCCCGAACATCCGGTCCGCGCACGACGAGTGCTTCGACGACGTCCGGGACGTCCTGGACGGCCGGGGCGAGCGGCTGATCCGCCGCCTGCCGCTGCACCCCGGCGACCTCCAGCTGTTCAGGGGCCGCTACTCGCTCCACCGGGTGAGCCCGGTGCGCGGCGAGACCGCGCGCCACTCCGCGATCTTCGCCTACAGCGAGCGGCCCGGCGTCATCGGAAGCGTGGCCCGCACCCGGCAGCTCTTCGGCCGGGTCCTGCCCGCCCACACCGCGGCCGAGGGCCGGGCCGTCCGGGGCGACCGGCTGCTGGACTAGCGGCGGCCCGGATGCCGCGCCGTACGTGTGCCGCCCCTGATCCCCGCACCATGGGGTGACGGACACGGTGGGTGACGGCGCGACCATGGATGAGTGACAGCACAGGTCCCCACGAGCCGAATCGAGAGAGCAGAATTGAATAACCGTCAGGAAAGGGCCGCCATGACGACTTTTGCCCAGGAGGACAGCCTCCCCCGGGTGCCGCTGCCCACGCTGGAAGCGAGCTGCGAGAGGTTCCTCGCCTGGTGCGCGCCGCTGCTGACCGACGACCGGCGGGCGGAGACCGAGGCGGAGGTGGCCGCCTTCCTCCGCCCCGGCGGCCCCGGCCGGGTGCTTCAGGCGGCGCTGGAGGAGTACGACGCCACGGAGGGCGTCCACAGCTGGCTCGACACCTTCTGGCCGTACCGCTATCTGGGCCGCCGGGACCGGATCGCGCTCAACGCCAACTTCTTCTTCCTGTTCCGCGACCCCGCCCCCGGGCAGCCGCAGTCGCAGGTGGAGCGGGCGGCCGGGCTCATCGCCGGCGCCGTCGGCTACAAGCGCCGGCTCGACCAGGAGGCCATCCCTCCGGTGGTGCAGCGGGGCGTGCCCCAGTCGATGGTGCAGAACCGGTTCCTGTTCTCCGCCACCCGGATCCCCGGGACGGAACAGGACACCGTCCGCAGCCCCTACACCGACGCCTGGCCCGGCCCGTCCGAGGCCCGGCACATCGTGGTGTTCCACCGCGGCAACCTGTTCCGGATGGAGGTGCTCGGCGCGGACGGGGTCCCGCACAGCCTGGACGACCTCGAAGCGGGCCTGCGCGCCGTACAGAAGGCCGGTGCCGAACCGGCCGCGGCCGGCACCTCGGTCGGCCACCTCACCACCATGGCGCGCGCCGAGTGGGCCGCCGCCCGGGAGTCCCTGCGCGCCCACCACCCCCGCAACGCCGACGCCCTGGACGACATCGAGACCGCGCTGTTCTGCGTCTGCCTGGAGGACGCCGCCCCCGCGGACGTCCAGGAGGCCTGCGACCGGCTGCTGTACGGCGACGGCGGCAACCGCTGGTTCGACAAGGCCGTCTCCCTGATCGTCTTCGCCGACGGCCGGGCGGGCATCAACGTGGAGCACTGCGAGCTGGACGGAACCACCATCCTCAGCTTCACCGACGCCCTGCTCAGCGCCCCGGCCGAGGAACACTCCGCCCGGTCCGGCGCCCGCTCCCAGGGGCTCCCGTCCCTGGAGCCGGTCCTCTTCGAGCTGGACGACGCCCTCCGGGCGCAGGTGCGCGACGCCGCCGAGGCCTTCGCGGAGTACGGGGCGAACACCGCCACCCGCACCGTCTCCTTCGACGACTTCGGCAGCACCACCGCCAAGGCGCTGGGCGCCTCACCGGACGCCTTCGTCCAGCTCGCCTACCAGCTCGCCCATCAGCGGGCCAAGGGACACCTCGGCGCCACCTACGAATCGATCGCCACCCGCCAGTGGCGGCGCGGCCGGACCGAGGCGATGCGCGTCGTCACCCCGGAGATCCAGGCGTTCGTGGCCGCGATGGAGGACCCGGCGGCCTCGCCGGACGACCGCCGGGCCGCGTTCCGGGCCGCCGCCGGCAAGCATGTGGCGCGCGCCAAGGAGTGCCAGGCCGGCCAAGCCCCCGAGCAGCACCTGTGGGAGCTGGAGCTGATCCAGCGGCGGCGCGGCGCGGAACTCGGCGTCACCGAGCAGCCCGCCCTCTACCGCAGTCCGGGCTGGCTGACGATGCGGGACGACTACCTGAGCACCAGCTCCGCCCCGTCCGAGAACATCCAGTACTTCGGCTTCGGCTCCACCAGCAGCCGCTGTATCGGCGTCGCCTACGTCCTGCTGCCCGACCGCTTCCACCTCTACCTGAGCACCCCCCGGGCGGTGGCCGGCCCGATGGAGGCCTTCGCCGACCGGCTCCGCGAGGCGGTGGCCGAACTCCGGGAGCTGCTGGCGTCCGGCCGGTCCGCGGACTGACCGTCCCGGGCGGGCCGGCGGCCGTCCCCGCTACTTCAGCAGCCGGGACAGCCGCCGGTCCGCCAGGGGCCTGCCGCCCGTCTGGCAGGTGGGGCAGTACTGGAGCGCCGAATCGCTGAACGACACCTCGCGCACCGTGTCCCCGCAGACCGGGCACGGCTCCCCCTTCCGCCCGTGCACCCGCAGCCCGCTCTTCTTCTCCGCCTTGAGGTCCTTCAGGGCCAGTCCGCGGGACCGCTCGACCGCCTCCGTGAGCGTGCTCCCGACCGCCGCGTACAGCCGCTCCACCTCCTCCCCGGAGAGCGTCGCGGCCAGTTTGAACGGCGACATCCGGGCCATGTGCAGAATCTCGTCCGAGTAGGCGTTGCCGATTCCCGCCAGCACGCGCTGATCGCGGAGCACGCCCTTGATCTGCCGGCGCTCGCCCTCCAGCAGCGCACGGAAGGCGGCCAGGGTGAAGTCCTCGCCGAGCGGATCGGGCCCGAGCCGCGCCACTCCCGGCACCTCCTGCGGATCCCGTACGACATGCACGGCGAGGTGTTTCTGACTCCCCGCCTCGGTCACATCGAACCCCGCGCCGTCGTCCGGATCGGCGAGCCGCACCCGGAGCGCCAGCGGCCCTTTCCCGGGCCGCGGCGGCACCGCCGGCAGGGTGTCGTTCCACCGCACCCACCCCGCCCTGGCCAGGTGCAGCACCAGATGCAGCGCCCCCACCCGGAGATCCAGGAACTTCCCGTGGCGGGTCACCCCCTCGCACGCACCCCCTTCGAGCGCGGTGACCGGCGGGTCATAGGTCTTCAGCGCATGCACGGCCACGGGATACACCCGGCCGACGGCCCGGCCGGCCAGACGGTCGGCGAGGAACTGGGCGAGTGACTCAACTTCCGGCAATTCAGGCATAACGCCAGTCTGCCCGGAGGGTGTGAGCGGCGCGTGCCGGCGGGGCGGCCGGGCGGTCCGGAGCCGAGTCGGGAGCCGAGTCCGGGGCCGAGTCCGGGGCCGAGTCCGGGGCCGGCCCGTCAATCCCGGTCAGCGGGGGCGAGGCGCCGCCGCGCCGGCGAGGCGCCGACCCCAACAGCCGTCACGCCAGGGCATGTTGGGGGGAGCGGTTGATCGGAACCGGGGTGGCTGCCCACGGCTCCGGCAGTAGCCTGTGGGGGCTCATTGAAGGGGGATGCGATGAAGCAGCTCGAGGCCGCGGACCCACGGCAGATCGGGCCCTACACACTCCTGGGCCGGCTGGGCGCGGGCGGGATGGGGGCGGTGTACCTCGGCCGGGCCCGGGGCCGCACGGTCGCGGTGAAGGTGGTGCGGCCGGACCTGGCACGGGACGACGCGTTCCGGGACCGCTTCCAGCGCGAGGTCGAGGCGGCCCGCCTGGTGTCCGGGGCCTTCACGGCGCCGGTCGTGGACGCCGATACCCGGGACCGGATCCCCTGGATGGCGACCGCCTTCGTCGTCGGCGTCTCGCTGGACCAGGCGGTCAGCACCCGGGGCCCGCTGCCCGAGGACGCGCTGTGGGCGCTGACCGCCGGGGTGGCGGAGGCGCTGGCCAGCGTGCACGACGCCCGGCTGATCCACCGGGACCTGAAACCGGCGAACGTCCTGCTGGCGCTGGACGGGCCGCGCGTCATCGACTTCGGCATCGCGCGGGCCGTCGACGGCACCGCGCTGACCTCCACCGGCGCGATCATCGGCTCGGCCCCGTACATGTCGCCGGAGCAGGCGGTGGGGGAGGCGCTCACCTCGGCCAGCGACATGTTCTCGCTGGGCTCGGCGATCGCCTTCGCGGCGGGCGGGGACAGCCTGTTCGGCGCGGGCGCGGCCGCCGGCGTCCTCTTCCGCATCGTGCACACCGAACCCGATCTCGGCGCGGTCCCGGCCGGACTGCGGGACCTGATCGCGTCCTGTCTCGCCAAGAACCCCGACGACCGGCCGACCCCGCGCCAGGTGTCCGAGTTCGTCGAGCGGGAGGGCCACCCCATCCCGTCCGGCGGCTGGCTCCCGGAGGCGGTCGCCGCCGACATCATCGCCGTCCGCGCCGTCATGACGACACTGCCCGAACCCCCGCCGACCCGGCCGTTCACCCAGGTGGCGCCGGTCCTCGGCAGCGCGGTCGCGGTTTCCGGGGCGGCGGAGCCCCTCCCGGCGGCGTCGGACGGTGCGGGTCCGGGCCGCCCGGAGTCCGGCCGCCCGGAGCCGGGTGATGCGGTCGCGGGCCGCCCGGAGCCGGACCGCCCCGGCCCGGACCGCCCCGGCCCGGACCGCCCCTGGACGAGCCGCAGAAAGCTGATCCTCGGGCTGGCCGGCGGCACGCTCGCGGTGGCCGGAGGCGGGACCTGGCTGGCCCTGGGCGGTACGGGGCAGGCCGGCGGCGGGTCCGGCCGCCCCCGCCCCTCCGGCGACGACGTCCCCGAAGCGACCCTGGCCTGGAAGGACAAACAGTCCGCGACCTGCCCCCAGGTGCTCTCGTCCCACGGCGTGGTGGCCTGCCCCTCCCTCGAACGGGTCCTGGGGCTCGACGACGAGGGCAATACGAAGTGGACCGTGAACGGCGCCGACCACGGCATCGCCTTCTCGGTCCAGGGCTCGCTGCCGAACGTCATCGCCGCCGTGGACGGCGATCACCTGTACGTGGCCGGGATGTCGATGAAGTCGACGGCCATGCAGAGCGCCGTACTCGCGATCGACCTCGCCAACGGGAAGGCCGCCTGGACGGCCACGCTGGACCGGCCGCACACCCGGGGCGTGCTCCGCTTCTGCGGCATCCTGGACGGCACGGCGTATCTGATCGGCTGGGGGGACGGCAAGGACCACGGCCCGACCCCCGCGGGCTACCACGTCTGGGCGCTGGACCTCGCCTCCCGCACAACCTCCTGGTTATACGGCGAGGACACCGACCTCATCGTCTCGGCCCTGCCGCAGCGCGGTGACCACACCCTGTTCGCGGGCACCACCCGGCTGCGGGCGCTCGACGCCGACGGCAAGGTCGCCTGGGCGAAGAAGGCGGAGCCGCACACCGTCGACGCCGCCGGGCGGAACTTCGTCCTCGTCGACGGCGGCAGCCGGATGTCGGCACTGGACCCGGCGACCGGCAAGAGCCTGTGGTCGGTGCCGGACGCCGTCCCGGCATCCCTCCGGGGCGACGGCATCGCCGCCGACAAGGACGGGAAGATCCTCTACGCCCTCTGGCAGGACAAGGACCACGGCTACTCCCTGGGTGCCCTGGACAGCGGCACCGGCCGGACGCGATGGAAGGCGCCGCTCCCCGCCGACTCCAAGGACTCCCGGCCCTTCGGCGCCCGTCTGCTGTGCGCCGACGGAAACCTGTACCGGATGGGTGCGGACTCCGTCGTCTGGGCATGTGACCCCTCGAACGGCAAGCCCCGCTGGAAGTACACCGGCATGAAGGGAACCGATCCCACGAAACTGGCGTGGACAGCCGGTGACGGGCGACTCTGCCTCTCGGACCCGACGGCCACGACGGTCGCCGCACTCCACGCGAACGGAGCCTGAAAATGGAGCCGTTGGACCCCTCGGACCCGCCCCGGGTCGGCCCCTACACACTGCTGGGCCGCCTGGGATCGGGCGGGATGGGCTCGGTCTACCTCGGGCGCTCGGCCGGCGGCCGCACGGTCGCGGTGAAACTGATCCGCCCGGAACTGGCCGGCGACGCCGGATTCCGTGCCCGGTTCCGCGCCGAGGTGTCCGCGGCGCGGGCCGCGTCCGGCGCCTTCACCGCCGCGGTGGTCGACGCGGACCCGGACGCCGCCGTGCCGTGGATGGCGACGGCCTTCGTACCGGGCATCTCCCTGCACCGCGCGGTGACGCTCGGCGGCCCGCTGCCGGAGACCGCGCTGCGCGCCCTGACGGCCGGTATCGCCGAGGCGCTGGTGAACATCCACGCCGCCCGGCTGACGCACCGGGACCTGAAACCCGCGAATGTCCTGCTGGCCCTCGACGGGCCGTACGTCATCGACTTCGGCATCGCCCGGGCCGCCGAGGGCACGGCGCTGACCACCACCGGCGTGGTCCTCGGCACGCCCGCGTACATGTCGCCCGAGCAGGGAAACGGGGAACCGCTCTCCTCGGCGAGCGATATGTTCTCGCTCGGCGCCACCCTGGTCTTCGCCGCGTCCGGGGCGAGCCCGTTCGGCGAGGGCCGGGTCCCGGACGTCCTGAAACGGGTGGTGTTCGACGAGCCCGACCTGTCCACGGTCCCGGACGGCCTGCGGCTGATGGTCGCGGCCTGTCTCGCGAAGGACGCCGCCGACCGGCCGACGCCACGTCAGGTCATCGAATTCATCGAACGGGACGCGGAGTCGGCGGCACCGGGCGCCTGGCTGCCGCCGGTCCTGATCGCCGCGATCGAAGAGGCCGCCGCGGTCATGGCACCGGCCCGGCCGCCCGCCGTCGGCCCGACCCGGCGCATGCCCGCCCTCCCCGACGCCGCGGACGCCGGGTCGACAGCGGCCACCCAACTCCTGCCCGCCCCGCCCGACGCCGCACCGACAGCAGCCACCCAACTCCTGCCCGGCCCCGCCTCCCCGCTCGCCGGGCAGCCGCCCGCGCCGGGCACCCCGCACCCCCCGTACGGGCCGGTGCCGGACTTCCCGGACACGTCCCCGGCCCCCACGCCCCTCCTCGGCCGCCGCAAGCTCCTCCTCGGCCTGGCCGGCGGAACCGTCGCCCTGGCCGGCGGCGGCACCACCCTCGCCCTGTCGCTCCGGGACACCCGCACCGGAGACAAGGCGTCCTCCCCCTCCCTCAAGAACCCCGCACGTTCGCTCGCCACCCGCACCGTCGCCACCCCGCGGTGGACGGCCCCCCTCACCGAACCCCTGACCCAGGTAACGGGCGCGGACGGGACGGTCGTCGCGGTCAGCGGCAAGCACCTCTGGGCCTTCGACCGCGCGGGCCGCCCCCGGTGGGGGCCGCTGGCCAACCTCTCGGCCGTGCCGGCCCTCGGCGGTATGGGCGGCCGCCCCGTCGTCGCCGGCCACGGCAGGGCGTTCGCGGTCGGACAGACGAAGATGCCGGGCCGGTCGAGCTGGGTGCCGGAACCGGCCACGGTGCTGCGGGCCGTGGACCTCGACACCGGCAAGGTCGCCTGGACCCTCGGCAGCCCGAAGACCGGCGTGGCCACCGCCTGGGTGCCGGGAATGCTCGACGACACGGTCTACGTCACCGGCACGATGTCCAAGAGCCTCCTGTCCGACGACATGACGAAGCTCCGCTCCGAACTCTCGAAGCTGAGCTCCGACCCGTCGAAGGGGGCGGGGCTGTTCGCCACGAAGAGCTTCATCTGGGCCGTGGACCCGGCCACCGGAAAGCTCCGCTGGGAGAACACCTTCAAGAACACGACCATGGGCCAGGTCTCGCTCAAGGTCCCGTCGTCCGGTACCCACCTGCTGTGGACCACCAGCAACCCCGACCGGAGCGCCCCGAAACTCGCCGGACTGGACGTCCACGCCCGCGGCAAAATTCAGTGGCAGCAGCCCGCCCCGGGCGGCGGCCAGACCTCCGGCCACGAGAGCGACTTCTTCACCGTCTCCTGGCACGACGGCCCCCACTGCTCCGCCGGCGGCAACTTCCTCTACCTGGGCGACCGCCTCTACGCCGTCGACGCGACGAACGGCCAGAAGGCATGGCAGTCGCCCGACCGCGTGACCATCCACGCCATGGCAGCCTCCCCCGACGGCTCCACCGTCTACGCCGCCGGCCCCGACTTCCAGGGCCACGTCATCCTTCACGCCTTCGACGCCAAAACCGGCGCCATCCAGTGGGCCGGCTCCCTCCCCATGCTCAACACCGGAATCCTCGCCCTCCAGCCCACCACCGACACCACCTACCTCTGGGCCCGATCCCAACTCTGGGCCCTGGACCCCGAAACCGGAAAAGCCCGCTGGAGCTACGAATTCGCCGGCAGCACCACCTCCTGGACCTCCCCCGTAGCCTTCTGGGCCGACAACGACCACGCATACGGCCCCACGGAGAAGGGGCTCACGGCGATTGCGGCCGGGGGGAAGTGAACGCGTCGGCACAGGAGCCAGGGACCGGCCGCGGCACAGGAGTTACTCGACTCAGGCGGCGGCCGCAGGAGGAGACGATGCATCCGTCCTCGCCGCGCGGACGCCTGCGCGATGCCCTGTTGCGCGTCGGCGAACGGGGTGACGTGAACGAGGCCGACCTCAGCGCGGCAGTCACCACCGCGCTGCGCGAACTGGCTTCGGAGGCCCTGGGCGAGCGCTCGCGCGTCGACCTGGTCACCCTTGGCGCCGAGGACCACCCCTGGGGACGAAGCCTCGGTCTCCGGCTTGCGGACTATGACGTAGAGCTGCCGCGCGTGCTCTTGTCCGCGGACCGGAGCGCCCTTCCGCCCCAGGTCCAGGAGAGTTGCCCGACTCTGCGCCAGGAGGAGTGGGAGACCGTACTGCTGCTCTCCAAACTCCTCCTCATGGCCCTCCAGTCCGAGCCCGAGCCGGTGCGCGACGGTGCCGCCCACCCTCCGCAGAGCACCCCGAGACCGCCCCGGTCGGTAGCGAGAGAACAGTTCTGCCAGGCACTGGCTGACATCCCGGAACGCCCTGACCGGCACCCGGACGAACTCACCGGGCAACTGCGAACCGCGCTCCTGAACTTCGCCTCGGAAACACCCGACAACAAGGAATCCGCTCGCCGCATCGCGGTGCTGCACACCGGCGAGCCCCCGCAAGGCCCGCGCTTGTCCCTCAGCCGCTCGGGGCCGGCCCTCACGAAGGCAGTGCTGAGCGCTGCCGGCTGCCCTGTCCCCAGCTGCGTACGGGAGGAATTCCCGGACCTGACCCAGGACGAGTGGACCGCCGTCATCCAGGTCACGGGCCTGACACTCATGGCCTTCGAGGCCGACCCGCCCCGCGAGACGGAATAGCGCCGGAGTCGCCGGACCTCGAAGGACGACGAGCGGTTGCCGCCCCGCTGCGGCGAAGGCGGCGAAACGCTCGGCAAGTGCCTCGTCGGGGGTGTCGGGGCGCTCTCGACCTTGGCCACTCGGACCCGGGGTTCACGTTGCAGAGGCACCGGCCGCGGCCTCAACGGCGATCACACAAAGGCCGTCGGCCGCGCCTTCCGGGAGTGGAAGTGCACGGCCGACGGCCCAGAGACGGCGCAGGCGAGCGGAAACCGCTCTGGCCTGCGGCGTTCTTAGATGTCGTAGTAAAGCTCGAACTCGTGCGGGTGCGGGCGCAGCTGGATCGGGGCGATTTCGTTGGTGCGCTTGTAGTCGATCCAGGTTTCGATCAGGTCGGAGGTGAAGACGCCGCCCTGCTGGAGGTACTCGTTGTCGGCCTCGAGGGCGTCGAGGACGGCCGGGAGGGAGGTCGGGACCTGGGGGACGCCCGCGTGCTCCTCGGGGGCGAGCTCGTAGAGGTCCTTGTCGATCGGCTCGGCCGGCTCGATCTTGTTCTTGACGCCGTCCAGGCCCGCGAGGAGGAGGGCGGAGAAGGCGAGGTACGGGTTCGAGGACGGGTCCGGGGCGCGGAACTCGACGCGCTTGGCCTTGGGGTTCGAGCCCGTGATCGGGATACGCATGGCCGCGGAGCGGTTGCGCTGCGAGTAGACCAGGTTGACCGGGGCCTCGAAGCCGGGGACCAGGCGGTGGTAGGAGTTCACCGTCGGGTTGGTGAAGGCCAGCAGCGACGGGGCGTGCTTGAGGATGCCGCCGATGTAGTAGCGGGCGGTGTCCGAGAGGCCCGCGTAGCCCTGCTCGTCGTAGAAGAGGGGGCTGCCGCCCTGCCACAGCGACTGGTGGACGTGCATGCCGGAGCCGTTGTCACCGAAGATCGGCTTGGGCATGAAGGTGGCGGACTTGCCGTTGCGCCAGGCGACGTTCTTCACGATGTACTTGAAGAGCATCAGGTCGTCGGCCGCGGCGAGCAGCGTGTTGAACTTGTAGTTGATCTCCGCCTGGCCGGCCGTGCCGACCTCGTGGTGCTGGCGCTCGACCTCGAGGCCGGCCGCCTCCAGCTCCAGGGAGATCTCGGCACGCAGGTCGGCGAAGTGGTCGACCGGCGGGGCCGGGAAGTAGCCGCCCTTGTACCGGACCTTGTAGCCGCGGTTGTTCTCCTCCGAGCCGGTGTTCCAGGCACCCGCCTCGGAGTCGATGTGGTAGAAGGACTCGTTCGCCTTCGTCTCGAAACGGACGTTGTCGAAGACGTAGAACTCGGCCTCGGGACCGAAGAACGCGGTGTCCGCGATGCCGGTCGAGGCGAGGTAGGCCTCGGCCTTCTTGGCGATGTTGCGCGGGTCGCGGCTGTACTGCTCGCCCGTGATCGGGTCGTGGATGAAGAAGTTGATGTTGACGGTCTTGTCGCGGCGGAACGGGTCCACACGGGCCGTCGACAGGTCCGCGCGCAGCGCCATGTCGGACTCGTGGATGGCCTGGAAGCCGCGGATCGAGGAGCCGTCGAAGGCGAGTTCCTCGGCCGGGTCGAACGCCTTCGCCGGGATCGTGAAGTGCTGCATCACACCGGGCAGGTCGCAGAACCTGACGTCGACGAACTTCACGTCTTCGTCCGCGATGAACTTCTTGGCCTCGTCGCCGTTCTGGAACATCCAACTCCTCCTAGCCCGGTCACCGGTCGGCGGACGCGGGATTGCTACTCGGAACGCGACCCTGTGCGGTGGCGCGATGCCCGACCATAGGCAGGCGGGATTTCCCAAGCATGACCCATTTGTTTCGCCGAGGTTAACCGGCGGCGGCCGCCCTTACCTCCCAGTGTGCGCCAAAGAGGGATGTTCCGGGCGCCCGCTGCCGCCGCCCCGTCCCGGGGCCCGCCGAGCCGTCCTGCCCCCTTCCGGGGCGCCCGTCGCGCCCGGTCCCTGCGGCCCGTCCCCGCGCCCTCACCGGCCCTCCGCGAAGGGAACGTATGCGGTCGCAGTACCGTGGTCGGGTGGACAACAGGCGAGCAATCGGATCGTGGATCTCCGGGCCCCGCGCGGCAGCCGAGGACATGGGTGTCGAGTTCGGATACCGCGGGCAGCAGCTGGGGCTGCCGGAGGAGGGGCCGGGCTCGATCGCCCGCCCCGGGCGGCGCTTCGCCGCGCTCTTCATCGACTGGGCGCTGTGCCTGCTCATTGCGTACGGCCTGCTCAGCGGCGGTAAGGCGCAGGCGGCGAGCAACTGGGCGCTGGTGGTCTTCGCCGTGCTCAGCGTGCTCACGGTCGGCACGGTCGGCTTCACGCCCGGCAAGCGGCTGCTGGGCCTGCGGGTGATCTCCGAGGACGGTGGCCGGATCTCGCTGCCGCGGGTCGTGGTGCGCACGGTGCTGCTGGTGGTGGTCATTCCGGCGGTGGTGTGGGACCAGGACGGGCGGGGGCTGCACGATCGCGTCACACGTGCCGTACAGGTCCGGTTGTGACCTGTTGCCGGTGAGGGGGCGGGCGAGGCGTCGGGACGTCTGTGACGGCCGGACGGGGCGCTGGTGACGACTTGCCTGTGACGGGCCGGACGGGCCCTTGCATACGCCGCCCCCGGCGAGCCTCCATACGAAACGCCCCGGACCCAAAGGTCCGGGGCGTCGCTGTGCGGTCTGTTGTCGGTCCGGCGGGCGGTCAGCGCGTCTTGCCGCCGCCCTTGGGCATCCGCATGCCCTTCGGCATGGGGCCCTTCGGGACCGGCATGTTGCTCATCAGGTCGCCCAGCGCGCGGAGCCGGTCGTTCACGGCCGTCACCTGGGCGCCGGGGAGTACGCGCGGCAGCTTCAGCAGGGTCGTGCGGAGCTTCTTCAGCGGCACCTGGTCCTCGCCGTCGCCCACCACGATGTCGTGGACGGGGGCGTCGGCGACGGTGCGCGCCATCCGCTTCTTCTCGGCGGCCAGCAGGCCGCGGAGCCGGTTCGGGTTGCCCTCGCCGACCAGCACGATGCCGGCCTTGCCGACGGCGCGGTGGACCACGTCCTGGCTGCGGTTCATGGCCACCGCGGGGGTGACCGTCCAGCCGCGGCCGACGTTCTCCAGCACGGCGGCCGCCGCACCGGGCTGGCCCTCCATCTGCCCGAAGGCAGCTCGCTCGGCGCGCCGTCCGAAGACGATCGCCATCGCGAGGAAGGCCAGGACGAAGCCCAGGATCCCCGCGTAGATGGGGTGGCCGATCGCGAAGCCGATGGCAAGGAGAACGCCGAATACGACGATGCCTACACCAGCGACGACAAGACCGACCTTGGAGTCGACCCGACGGGTCATCTTGTAGGTCAGGGCGATCTGCTTCAGCCGCCCGGTGTTCTCAGCGCCGGCAGCGCCGTCTGAGTTTGCCTTCCTCGCCATACAGCGAAGTTTACGTGGCGTGCGGACGACGGGTCGCCGCGGCCTCCAGTACGTACTCGGCCTCGTGGCGGTCCTTGGCGCGGGCGCGGTCCTCCAGGACCGACGTCCAGGCGTTACGACGGGCGGTGCGCTGGCCGCCACGCATCAGCACGGCCTCGACGGCACGCAGGGCGCCGGTGACCGAGGGGAGCGGGAGGGCGGGGCTGGTGGCGGTGGTGGCGCGGAGCGGCGCGGCCTGCATGGTGGGTGACTCCCTCTGATCTGTTCGGAGAAGCAGGGGTAGGTGCGGGAGCGGTACGTGCATCCATCGTCACCGACAGGTGTTACCAACGGATGACCTGCCGGTCAAACACCAATGAAACGTTGACGCGGCCCCACGCCCTCCGTCCTGGGGGAGTGCGGGCCGCGTCCTCAGCATGTGCCACGTTTCACAAGAAGGCGCGCCGGGAGCGTCAAACCGCCTGACTGGCCGTCTCGGCCGCGCGCCGGTCCATGGCCTGCTGGTAAAGGCGGCCGGCGCGGTAGGAGGAGCGGACCAGCGGGCCGGACATGACACCCGCATAGCCGATCTCCTCGGCCTCTTCCTGGAGCTCCACGAACTCGGCGGGCTTGACCCAGCGGTCGATGGGGTGGTGGCGCACGGTCGGGCGCAGGTACTGGGTGATCGTGATCAGCTCACAGCCCGCGTCGTACAGGTCCTGGAGCGCCTGGCTGATCTCCTCGCGGGTCTCGCCCATGCCCAGGATGAGGTTGGACTTGGTGACCAGACCGGCCTCGCGGGACTTGGAGATGACCTCCAGCGAGCGCTCGTAGCGGAAGCCGGGGCGGATCCGCTTGAAGATCCGCGGGACCGTCTCGACGTTGTGGGCCAGCACCTCCGGGCGGGAGGAGAAGACCTCGGCGAGCTGCTCGGGGACCGCGTTGAAGTCGGGGATCAGCAGCTCGACGCCGGTGTCGGGCATCGCGGCGTGGATCTGCCGGACCGTCTCGGCGTAGAGCCAGGCGCCGCCGTCCTCCAGGTCGTCGCGCGCGACGCCGGTGATCGTGGCGTACTTCAGGCCCATGGTCTGCACGGACTCGGCGACCCGGCGGGGCTCGTCGCGGTCCAGCTCCTGCGGCTTGCCGGTGTCGATCTGGCAGAAGTCACAGCGGCGGGTGCACTGGTCACCACCGATGAGGAAGGTCGCCTCGCGGTCCTCCCAGCATTCGAAGATGTTGGGACAGCCCGCCTCCTGGCAGACCGTGTGCAGACCCTCGCTCTTGACCAGGCCCTGGAGGTGGTTGTACTCGGGACCCATCTTCGCCCGGGTCTTGATCCACTCGGGCTTGCGCTCGATGGGGGTCTGGCTGTTCCGGACCTCCAGGCGCAACATCTTGCGTCCGTCGGGTGCGACTGCGGACACGACCGGCTCCCTACGACTTCGTTTCTTCGGCGTACACCAGGGTACGCCCGTTGATTCGCACGTCTTTACGTGCGGTGCAACCCCGTATGGCGGGGGTGCATTCCCTGCGGTCTCCGGGGTGCATGACCGGCGCCCTGCCGTTCAGACCGCGCGGGGGAGCAGTTCGGCGCCCTCGAGGACGTCCCGCAGATGCTTCTCGGCCACGGGCAGCACCTCGGCGATGGTGATCTCGCGGCCGAGCTCGTTGGCCAGCGAGGCGACACCGGCGTCCCGGATACCGCACGGGACGATCTTGTCGAACGAGGTGTTGTCCGGGTTCACGTTCAGCGCGAAGCCGTGCATCGTGACGCCCTTGGCGACGCGGATGCCGATCGCGGCGAGCTTGCGGTCCTCACGGCGCTGGCCGGCGTTGGACGGCGCGTACTCCGGACCGTTCAGCCGCGGGTCGAAGAGCTCGTCCGTGACCCGCGGGTCGAAGTCGAGGTTCAGCCCGCCCAGGGCCGCCCGCTCCTCGACCGGGTCGCCCAGCACCCACACCCCGCTGCGGCCCTCGACCCGGGTGCCCTCCACGCCGAACTCGGCGCAGACCCGGATCAGCGCGTCTTCGAGACGGCGGACATGGGCCACGACGTCAACCGGACGCGGCAGTTTCTGGATGGGGTAGCCCACCAGCTGGCCGGGCCCGTGCCAGGTGATCTTCCCGCCGCGGTCCACGTCGACGACCGGGGTCCCGTCCAGCGGCCGCTCGTCATCGGACGTCCGCCGCCCCGCCGTGTAGACGGCCTGGTGTTCCAGCAGCAGACAGGTGTCGGGTACCTCGTCGGCGAACCGGGCGGCGTGCACCCGGCGCTGCTCCTGCCAGGCGGATTCGTACTCCACGGCCTCGGCGCCGAAGCCCAGATGCACAAAGCGCAGCCCCTCGGGTACGGGGGTCTCCCCCCGAGAGATCGCAGTCACGGCAGCTCCTCTTCGAACCTTCGTTGCACTTTGCTGCAACGTTGATGCCACTTCGCGCCCATGCCACTGTACGGCCGCCGGCTCCGGTCCCCGCAGGCGGCCGGGGGTCCCGGCCGGTACGTCCCTGCTCACACGATCGGATGAACGCGGGTCACAGGCCAGGATCGGGCCGCCGAAGGCCGTTACATTCACGCCGTTCCACAAGGGCGCTGAGCATGCCGGACAGGGTCCGCCGAACCCGGCAGTGCGGCCCGGAAGGCAGGAGACCGGTAAAGCTGATGACGGAACGACCCCCGCACCACACGCCCAACCGCCAGCTGGCCGCGCTCATCGCCGAGGCCGGATTCTCCAATGCCGGGCTGGCCAGACGCGTCGATCAGCTGGGCATCGAGCACGGCCTCGACCTCCGTTACGACAAGACGTCGGTGACCCGCTGGCTGCGCGGCCAGCAGCCCAGAGGCACCACCCCCGCACTGATCGCGGAGGTGTTCACCCGCCGGCTGGGGCGCCGGCTGTCCGCCCAGGACCTCGGCCTGGACGCCTGTGCGCCGGTCTACGCCGGGCTGGAGTTCGCCGCGACCCCCAGCGAGGCGGTGGACATCGTCAGCGGCCTGTGGCGCAAGGACTCCGGCAGCCACGCCGAGCTCCGCAAGATCGCCTTCACCCCCGCCGGGCTGGTGGTGCCCAGCCGGGACTGGCTGATCGGCCGGGCCGACGAGCGCGTCGCCCGCGGCGAGCCGGTCCCCGAGGGTGCGGGCCGGGTGCCCGCACAGGGCGGCCGCCCCGCCACGGTGCCGCGCCAGCGCCGCACCGACCGGGTCGACCGCACCCAGGGCTCCCGGGTCACCTCCGGCGACATCGCGGCGCTGCGCTCGGTGGGCGAACTGTTCCGGGCGCTGGACCACGCCTACGGCGGCGGCCACGCCCGGCAGGCCCTGGTGCGCTATCTGGAGCACGAGGCCGAGCCGATGCTGCGCGGCACCTACGGCGAGGCCACCGGCCGCCGGCTGTTCGCCGCCGCCGCCGCCGATCTGACCCGGCTGGCCGGCTGGACCTCGTACGACATCGCGGCCCACGGGCTGGCGCAGCGGTACTTCGTCCAGGCCCTGCGGCTGGCCCAGGCCGCCGGAGACCGGGCGTACGGGTCCTACGTCCTGGTGACGATGAGCCGGCAGGCCGTCTATCTGGGGCACGGCAGGGAGGCGGTCCAGCTGGCGCGCGTCGCCCAGCAGGGCATCGGCAGCAGCGCACCGCCCACGGTGCAGGCGCTGCTGCACTCCGCGGAGGCCCGCGGCCACGGTGTGCTCGGCGAGGTCCGGGCCTGCACCGCGGCGCTGGCCCGTGCCGAGCGGGCGCTGGAGACCGTCCGCCCCGGCGACGACACCCCGTACTGGGCGCGTTTCTTCGACGAGGCACAGCTCGCCGACGAACTGGCGCACTGCCACCGCGACCTCCAGCAGTACCGCGCGGCCTCCCAGCACGCCGAACGCTCCCTCCAGCTGCGCGCCGCCGGCTTCGCGCGCAGCCGGCTGTTCTGCCGGGTGGTGCTGGCGACCGCGCGGCTGGGCCTGGGCGAGCTGGAGCAGGCCTGCACGCTGGGTGCCGAGGCGGCGCTCCAGGCCTCCGAGATGCGGTCCGTACGGGCCCATGAGTACGTCAGGGAGTTCGAGCGCCGCCTGGAGCCGTACCGGGACGCGGCGGCGGTCCGCGGGTACCAGGAGCGGGTGGCGGCGCTGGGGTGACCCGGGCCCGGCCGCGGGGTCAGGCCGCGGTGGGCAAGGTGTCCGGTTCCGTCGTGAGACCGGGCAGGCCGAAGTCCTGGAGGACGGCGCGGGCCGCGCGCCGTCCCGAGTTCAGGGCGCCCTGGAGCGTGCTGGTGTCGCGGTGGTCGCCGCAGACATAGAGCCCGGCGAGCACCCGCACCGTGCGCTCCGGGTCGTACGGGGCGGGCATCGCCGGGACCGCGTACGGGGTGTGATGGGCGGTCAGCAGCTGCCGGTCCTCGGTGTGCGCGCCGTAGATCCGGTCGAGGTGGGGCCGGACCGTCCGTTCGAGGACGGACAGCGGCAGCGCGGCCGCGGCGCCGAGCACGGCCGTGGTGATCAGGGACCGGCCCGGCGGCGTACGGGACGGGTCGATCGCGCCGGCGGCGTAGGTGTACGCGACGGGGCCGTCCGTCGGCAGGATCAGCGTCGTGTCACGGGCCGCCGCGCCGCGGCTCCCGGGGGCCACCGCCGCGGAGTGGTGCAGGACGGTCACCGGGTGGAAGGCGGGCACCCGCAGTCCCGGCAGCAGCTCGGCCGCCTCGCGCGCGCCGGTCGCCACCAGCACCGCCCGGCACGGGATATGGCCGTGCTCCGCGGTGCTGACGCCGGTCGTGGAGACGGCGGTGACCTGCACGGACGTACGGACCGTGCCGGGTGGCAGGGCGGCGGCGAGCAGTTCGGGGACGGCGTCGGCGCCGCCGGCCGGCAGCCACAACCGGCCCTCCGCGTAGGCGCGCAGCGCCGCCGCGGCACCCCGGCTGGAGCCGCCCAGCTGCGGATCGCACAGCAGCGCGCCCAGCAGGGGCCGCAGCAGCGCGTCATGGGCGCGTGGCGGGAAGGCGGGGCGGCCCGCCAGCACGTCGCGGATCGGCCGGTCGGCGGCCGGGGCGTGGGTGGCGGAGGCGGGGGGAGCGACGGCGGTGTGGTCGCTGCTCCGGTCCGTACGGCGGTCGGTGTCCTGGACGGTCCGCCGGTCGGTGAGGCGGCTCACCTGACGGCCCACCTGACGCCCCACCTGGCGGCTCACCTGACGGTCCGTCCGGCGTTCCGTACGGCGGTCGGCGCGGGAGAGGGCGCGGGCCGCGGCAAGGGCGGCTCTCGTGCTCCGGGGGGCGCTGACGCGCTGCGCCCGCTGGCCGTTGTGGAGGCTCAGACCGGGGGCGAACGGACGCAGGGCCAGCTCGCCGAGCCCCGGCGTACGGCGCAGTTCGGCGGCGGAGACGGTCAGCGGCCGGCCACAGCGGTCCAGCCGGAAGCCGTCGAGGGGGTCGGTGACGGACCGGCCGCCGATGCGTGCGGCGGCCTCCAGAACGGTGACCGACACTCCCACGCCGGTCAGATGGCGGGCGGCGGCGAGACCGGCCGGGCCGGCTCCCACGATGACGACGTCCACGTCCGATGCGGTGCGCAGCACTTGCCCCTCCCGGGGTCGGTCCCAAATGGCGGCACCGAGTGTCATGCCCGGTACAGCTGCGAGAGATGCCGATTCGTGGGTGTGAGGTGGCACCGGAGAGGCTGCTGCCCGGGTGTGTGGGGCGTCCGCGGGCGCGCCGGAGCCCCTTGGCCAGGCCCGCCGGGAGGCCTCGCCGGTCCGGAAGGCGGGCCCTACGCGGCGGCCGCCCGGACCGCTTCCATGATGCCGGGGTGGCGGAAAGTGAACCCGGAGTCCAGCAGCCGCCGCGGGACGACCCGCTGGCTGCCCAGCACATCACCGGCGAACTCGCCGAGGGCGATCCGCAGCACCGGCGCCGGGACGGAGAACAGCGTGGGCCGGTGCAGCACCTTGCCCATCACGGCGGTGACCTCGCGGTTGGTGACCGGTTCCGGGGCCGTGAGGTTCACCGGCCCGGCAAGGTCCCCGGTGTCGAGGAGATGGCGAAGCGCTGCGATGTGGTCGTCCAGGGAGATGAAGCTCCAGTACTGACTGCCGTCGCCGAGCCGCCCGCCCAGACCGAGCCGGAAGAGCGGGAAGAGCCGGCCCCAGGCGCCGCCCGCGCGCGCCACGACCAGACCGGTGCGCGCGAAGACGGTACGGATCCCCGCGTCCTGGGCCGGTGTCGCGGCGTCCTCCCAGGCCACACAGACCTCCGGCAGGAAGCCGTGGCCGGCCGGCGCGTTCTCGTCCGTGCGCCGGTCGCCGGTGTCGCCGTAGTAGCCGATCGCGCTGCCGCACACGAGGACCCGCGGTGGGGTGTCCATGGCGGCGAGGGCCGTGGCGAGGGTGCGGGTGCCCAGCACCCGGCTGTCCCGGATCTCCTGCTTGTAGGCGGCCGTCCAGCGATGGTCGCCGACCCCGGCGCCGGCCAGATGGACCACCGCCTCGCAGCCGGCCAGCCCGGCCGCGTCGACCTCCTGGCGCCCGGGGTCCCAGCGCACCTCGTCGGCGGCCGTGGGCGCCCGCCGTACGAGCCGGACGACCTCATGGCCGCCCTCGGTGCGCAGAGACCGTACGAGCGCCGTGCCGATGAGTCCGGTCGAGCCGGTGATCGCGATCCGCATGGAGCCATACTGCCCGCAGTGGCGGGCCGGGGACGGAACCCGGGGCCGGGGCGTGCCCTCCGGCCCGATGGCGCTACGGCCGGAAGCGGTCCCAGAGGGTGGGGAAGCGCTCCGCCATGGTCCGCTCGTCGTCGAAGTCGAGGTAGGCGCCGAGCGGTTCGCGGGGCGGCGGGGGCAGCTCCAGGTCCGGCATCACCCCGCCGGTCATCTGCTCGTACGCCTCATCGGCCGCGTAGCCCAGCTCCTCGGCGTCGCCGTCCACCGACTCGTCGAAGTCGTCCACCAGCTCGGCGAGCTGATCCGGGTCGTGCAGCCCGCCCTCGAAGACCTCCCGGCCCTGGCCGATCAGCCAGCAGCGGAAGTAGTCGAAGGCGTCATCGCTGGCGCCGCCCAGCATCACCGAGGCGGCGGCCCACAGATCCCAGGAGTACGCCCGGTTGTAGCGGGCCTCGAAGTGGCGGGCGAAGTCCACGACGGCGTCCGGGTCGAGCCCGAGCAGCCGCTCGACCAGTGCGTCGGCCTGCTCCTCGGGATCACCCTCAGCGCTCTCGCGGGAGGCGTCGATCAGCTCCCAGAACTCCGTCTCGTCCATCACCGCTCCAGCATCTGCCCTGCCGGCGCCCGTCGCATGCGGAGTCCCCCGGATGCGACGGGGTCGTTATCCGGAATGATGACGGGCCGCCCGGGAGGGTGACGGGGTGTTCGGACCGCGGCTCGCTCACCCCGGTCGGTGATCCGTCTTGTGACCGTCCCAAGAATCACTCGTTGGAAGGCGTGCAACGGACAACGACCGCATATCCCTCATTTCGCGAAGGGCTGTTCCAGGCCATGCCCATGGACGAACGCACCCGGGCCGATGTCGAACGGGCCGAGGCGGCCATCGTCGAGCACTATCCACGGCTCGTCCGCCTCACCTACCTCGTACTGCCCCCGTCGATGGGCCGCCACCGCCGGGTCCTGACCGCCCACGGTCTGGTCCAGCGCGCGCTGCCCCGGACCCGGCTGCGCCGCCCGGACGGCGGGCTGCCGGCGCAGCGCGGCCCGGCCCCCGAGTCCGGCTACGACCTGGTCCGCCAACGGGCCCTGCGGCTGGCGCTGGCGTACGAGGGACAGCCGGGCCGGGTACTGCCGGCGCTGCCCCTGGTCTGGGGGCTGCGGCTGTTCCCGCGGGCCGGCGGCGCCGATGAACTCGCCCTGGACCAGGCGCTGTCCGCCGTCCCGGCAGCGGTGCGGGCCGCCCTCGGGCTGTGGCATCTGGAAGGGCTGGACGAGGACGCCGCGCGCGGCGTGCTGGCGCGGGCCGGGGCCGAGGAACCGGACGCGGCGCAGCGCGCGGCCGCGCAGCTGGACCTGGAGACCGGGGCCGGTGCGGCGGCGCTGCTGAGCTCGGGGGAGTTCGACCCGTGCATGGTGCAGACCCGGCCGACGGATCTGCTGCGCCGCCGGCAGCGGGTGCGGGTGGTGGCCGCGGTGGCGGCCGTACTCGCGATCGGTGCGGCGGCGGCCGGGACCTGGCCCGACCCGGCGGACCGGCGAGCCCGGACCGCCGCGGAGCAGGCGCTGGACCCGGGCCGGCTGCTGCGCACCCCCAACGAGCAGTGGGCGGACACCTCCCGGGTCGACTTCACCGCCTGGCCCGTCCGCGGCCGGCAGGCCGGCGACCGCAAACTGCTGGCACGGGCGCTGCGCGTCTGGGCGGCGCCGCCCGCCGACACCCGGATCAGGGCGGCCGCGGGCACCTCCACCCGGCCGCCCGGCCATCCGCCGCAGCTGCTGTACGCAGGGCTGATCGACAACGTCATGGTGGTGGTCCTGTACGACGGGGAGCGCCTGGTCCGCTACGCCGAGCCCGAAGACGCCACGCCCACCCTGCACTTCGCCCGGGTCGACGCCGCGGATCTGACGACCGCTGCCGCGCTGGTGATCGGGCGCGGCAACGGCTGGATGCGCTATCTGCTCGCGCCGTGGATCTCCGAGATCACCACCCGGGATCTGCTGACCCCGGCCGCCCCGCCGCACGGGCTGCATGTCGCCCCCGACGGTGTCACCGACCGGATCCCGCTCCCGCCCGCGGCGGGCGCCGGCTGCGGGCGCTGGCCGGTGGCCCGGTTGCGGCCCTCGACGCGGATCGTGGCGGCCGGCCCCGACACCGCCTTCATGGTCGCCGACCTCGACGATCTCGTCCCCGCCCACCTCTCCTCCGGGCCCCCGCCGTCCGCCGGAGCACCGGCCGGGGCACCGACCGGTGCGACCGCTGCGCCCGCCCTGCGGAACTGGGCCCGTACGGCCTGCTCGCTCGGGTCGCTGCGGGGCACCGGCGTACGGGCCGTCAACACCTGGGAGTTCGCCCGGCAGCAGCTTCCGGAGGACGGCGGCAGCGCGGCCTGGGTGTGCACCCGCGCCGACACCTGGCGCGGGCCCGGCAGCGTGACCCTGCGGTTCCTGCCGCCCGCCGCGCGCCCGGCCGACCCCGGGCGGATCGCCGGGCGGGCCGGGAACACCGCCGCCTGTAGCCGCTTCGGGCCCCAGGTGGTCGGGGACATCCACTGGCAGGCGAAGTCCGGGAAGGGGTACCTGCTCGCGGCCGGCAGCCCGGCGGTCGGCGGACTCGACGTCACGGGCGGCGTCCGCGCCACCGCCGAGGAGAACACCCTCGCCACACCGGCCGGGCCGGACGCCCCGGCGGAGGTCACCGGGCGGCTGCGGGCCGGAGGGAGCGTACGGGCGCCGCATCCGTGACCCGGTGGACGGATTGCCGGGCAGTGCCCGCTGAATCCGGACAGAAGGTGTCGGGTATCGCTGTCAGGGTCGCCATGCAACACGACAAGGCACCTGACAGCGAGGAGTGGCGTACGTGACCGGACAGAAGGAACTGGCGGGACGGGTGGCGCTGGTTGCCGGGGCGACCCGGGGCGCGGGCCGGGCCATGGCGGTGGAGCTGGGCCGGGCCGGCGCCCTGGTCTATGTGACCGGCCGGACCACCCGGGAGCGGGTGAGCGAGGTCGGCCGGCCGACGGAGACGATCGAGCAGACCGCGGAGCTGGTGACCGCGGCGGGCGGCACCGGGATCGCCGTACCGACCGACCATCTGGATCCCGCGCAGGTCAAGGCGCTGACCGAGCGCATCGACCGCGCGCAGGGCCGGCTGGACGTGCTGGTCAACAGCCTCTGGGGCGGCGACCGGCTGATCGAGTTCGACACCAGGCTGTGGGATCTCGACCTGGAGAACGGGCTGCGGATGTTCCGGCTCGGCATCGACAGCCACATCATCACCAGCCATTACGCCCTGCCGCTGCTGATCCGGCGGCCCGGCGGCCTGGTCGTCGAAATCACCGACGGCACCGCCACCTTCAACCGCCGGTACCGCGAAAACCTCTGCTTCGACCTCACCAAGAACGCCCCGCACCGCATCGCCTTCGGCCTCGCCGCCGAGCTCAAGGAACACGGCGGCACGGCCGTCTCGCTCACCCCCGGCTTTCTGCGGTCCGAGGAGATGCTGGACCACTTCGGGGTGACGGAGGAGACCTGGCGCGACGCGGTGGCCCAGGAACCGCACTTCGCCATCGCCGAGTCCCCGGCCCTGATCGCCCGCGGGCTGCGGGCGCTGGCCGCCGACCCCGACAAGGCCCGCTGGAGCGGGCAGTCGCTCTCCAGCGGCCAGTTGGCGAAGGAGTACGACTTCACCGACACGGATGGGTCCCGGCCCGACGGGTTCGGGTACATCGAGGACGTGGTCTTCGGGGGCAAGGACGGGAGTGCGGCGGACTATCGCTAGGGGCCGCGGGGGGCCCTTCGGGCCCGGGGGCCGGGCGGTTTCGTCTGCGGCTGCCGTCGTGGCTGGTCGCGCCCCCTTTGGGGCATGAGCGGTCAGGTGTACAGCGCCGCCGTGCGGTGGGCGGCCGTGGCGAAGCGGGCACGTAGCTCGGGGGGCGCGAGTATCTCGCCCTCCGGGCCCAGTGCCAGCAGCTGGGCGTAGGCGACGTCGGCGGACTCCACGGCGAGGGTGACCGTCAGCCGGCCCTGCTCGTCGGGGCCGCCCTCGGACTGCGCCCGGGCGATCGCCTTGCGGGCCGCCGTGCGTTCGGTGACGTACGGCAGTTGGCGGACGCCGCCGGCGGAGAGCCGCAGCGTGACCTCCTCGCGGAGGATCGACCGGGCGAACTGGGCGGCCCGCTCCGCCCAGAACGCCGGGAGGTCGAAGGTCGCGTCGCGGGTGAACCGTTCGCCGGTGTTCTCGGTCCCGGGGGCGTTGTCGGGTTCCGCGACTGCCACGGAGGTGAACCGGTCGACCCGGTAGACGCGGTAGTCGCCCTGCGTACGCGCCGCCAGATACCAGACGCCCGCCTTCAGCACGAGGCCGTACGGCTCCAACTCCCGCTCCACCTCGGTGTCCTTGCGGAGGTAGCGGGCGGTGATCCTGCGGTCGTCCCAGACCGCGTCGGCGATCTCGGGCAGCAGGGCGGGGGTCTCGGGCTCCTGATACCAGGCGGGGGCGTCGAGATGGAAGCGCTGGGCGACGCCCGTCGCGGCGTCCCGCAGCTCGGGCAGCAAGGCGGCGGAGACCTTCAGCCGGGCCGCGGACGCGGCGTCCGCGAGCCCCATCTCGCGTAGGGCGGACGGCACTCCGGACAGGAAGAGCGCCTCCGCCTCGCTGCGGCCGAGGCCGGTGAGGCGGGTGCGGTAGCCGCCGATGAGGCGGTAGCCGCCCGCCCGGCCGCGGTCCGCGTAGACGGGCACGCCCGCCTCGGACAGCGAGAGGACGTCGCGGGCGACCGTGCGCTCCGATACCTCCAGCTCTCGTGCCAGCTCGGCCGCCGTCATTGACGGACGTGCCTGGAGCAGCAACACCATCTTGATCAGCCGGGCTGCGCGCATGGCATCCATGATGCCGGGGGGTGCTGACAGTCCGCCGGTGCGGTGTTTTTGTCTGCGGGTGCGTTGTGGCTGGGCGCGCAGTTCCCCGCGCCCCTGTGCGGGTGGCCGTGGCGTTTTTGCTGCGGCTGCGTTTGGGCTGGCGCCTTGCGGGGTTTGTGGTTGCCGCGGGGGTCGGAGGGGACGCACCGGGGCCCGTCCTCGGCGCGGGCGACGCGGCTACGTGGGATTGATTGCCCCGGTGTTTGCTCCGGTCCTGCGGGCGGGCCCCGGTACATCCCCTCCGCCCCCACCACCCACAAGCCGTAGGCGAACCGGCGGCCAGCCCACGGCAAACGCCAAACCCGGCCCGGCCGTAGTCAGGGCGTGGCTCGGCCGGGCCGGTGGTGGGATCCCGTGCGGAGGCCCCGGGCGCGGGAAGGTGGCCTCCGCACGGGAGATCGGGGTGCCCCTGAGGGGCGAGGGGCGGGAGCCGCCTCCTTAGTTACAGGCCGTACCGCTCCTTGGCCTCCTTGACGGCCTCCGGCTTGACCTCGCCGCGGCGGGCGAGTGCGGCCAGGGCCTGGACGACGACCGACTGGGGGTCGACACCGAAGTGGCGGCGGGCCGCCTCGCGGGTGTCGGAGAGGCCGAAGCCGTCGGTGCCGATGGAGGTCCAGTCCTGCTCGACCCAGGGGGCGATCTGGTCGGGGACGGCGCGCATCCAGTCGCTGACCGCGATGACCGGGCCGGGGGCGCCGGCCAGGGCGCGGGTGACGTACGGGATGCGGTCGTCGCCGTCCAGACGGGCGGCATCGCACTCCAGGGCGTCCCGGCGCAGCTCCGTCCAGGACGGGGCCGACCAGACGTCCGCCGCCACACCCCAGTCGGCGGCCAGCAGCTGCTGTGCCTCCAGGGCCCAGTGGATGGCGGTGCCGGATGCCAGCAGCTGGAGCTGCGGGCTGTCGGCCTCGGGACGGGTGCCCTCGTTGAAGCGGTACAGGCCCTTGAGGATGCCCTCTTCGACGCCCTCCGGCATGGCCGGCTGGACCTTGGTCTCGTTGTAGACCGTGAGGTAGTAGAAGACGTCCTCGGCCTCGGGGCCGTACATCCGGCGCAGGCCCTCCTTGACGATGACCGCGACCTCGTAGGCGAAGGCCGGGTCGTAGGAGAGCGCCGCCGGGTTGGTGGAGGCGATCAGGTGCGAGTGGCCGTCGGCGTGCTGGAGGCCCTCGCCGGTCATCGTGGTGCGGCCGGCGGTGGCGCCGATGACGAAGCCGCGGCCCAACTGGTCGGCCAGTGCCCAGAACTGGTCGGCGGTGCGCTGCCAGCCGAACATCGAGTAGAAGATGTAGAAGGGGATCATCGGCTCGCCGTGCGTCGCGTACGAGGTCGCGGCGGCGGTGAAGTCGGCGAGCGAACCGGCCTCGGTGATGCCCTCGTTGAGGATCTGGCCGTTCTTGGCTTCCTTGTACCAGAGCAGCTGATCGCGGTCGACCGGGTCGTACGTCGCGCCCTTGGGGGAGTAGAGGCCGGCCGTCGGGAAGAGGGACTCCATACCGAAGGTGCGGGCCTCGTCGGGGACGATGGGGACCCAGCGCTTGCCGGTCTCCTTGTCCCGCATCAGGTCCTTGATCAGCCGGACGAACGCCATGGTGGTGGCGATCTCCTGGCTGCCGGAGCCCTTCTTCAGGGCGTCGAAGGCCTTGTCGGCGGGCATCGGCAGCGGCTTGGCGACGACCTTGCGGGCGGGGGCCGGGCCGTCGAGGGCGGTGCGCCGCTCGCGCAGGTAGACCATCTCGGGGGAGTCCTCGGCGGGGCGCCAGTACGGCACCTGGTCGCCTTCCAGCGCGCTGTCCGGGATGGGGAGTTCGAGCACGTCACGCATGGTGCGGAACTCCGCCATGGTGAGCTTCTTCATCTGGTGGTTGGCGTTGCGGGACTCGAAGCCCGCGCCGAGGGTGTAGCCCTTGACGGTCTGCGCCAGGATGACGGTGGGCGCGCCCTGGTGCTCGACGGCGGCCTTGTAGGCGGCGTACACCTTGCGCGGCTCGTGGCCGGCCCGGGAGGTCTGGAACAGCTCCAGCAGCTTGGCGTCGGACAGGCCGGCGGCGAGCGCCCGGAGGGACTCGTTGGCGCCGAAGAAGTGTTCGCGCAGGTAGGCGGCGTCGCGGGTGGCGTACGTCTGGAACTGCGCGTCGGGGGTCTCGCCGAGGCGGCGGATCAGGGCGCCGTCGGTGTCGAGGGCGAAGATCTCGTCCCAGGCGCGGCCCCACAGCGACTTGACGACGTTCCAGCCGGCCGCGCGGAACTGGGCCTCCAGCTCCTGCACGATCTTGAAGTTGGGGCGGACCGGGCCGTCGAGGCGCTGGAGGTTGCAGTTGATGACGAAGGTCAGGTTGTCCAGGCCCTCGCGGCCGGCCAACGCCAGGGCGGCGGTCGACTCGGGCTCGTCCATCTCGCCGTCGCCCAGGAAGGCCCAGACGTGGGAGTTGGCGGTGTCCTTGATGCCGCGGTGCTCCAGGTAGCGGTTGAAGCGCGCCTGGTAGATCGCGGAGAGCGGGCCGAGTCCCATGGAGACGGTGGGGAACTCCCACAGCCAGGGCAGCCGCCGCGGGTGCGGGTAGGAGGGCAGGCCCTCGCCGCCGGTCTCCTGGCGGAAGCGGTCGAGGTGGTCCTCGGTGAGGCGGCCTTCGAGGAAGGCGCGGGCGTAGACGCCGGGGGAGGCGTGGCCCTGGATGTAGAGCTGGTCGCCGCTGCCGTCGCCTTCCTTGCCGCGGAAGAAGTGCTGGAAGCCGGTCTCGTAGAGCCAGGCGGCGGAGGCGAAGGTGGCGATGTGGCCGCCGAGGCCCAGCGCGGAGCCGCGGGTGACCATCGCGGCGGCGTTCCAGCGGTTCCAGGCGGTGATCCTGGCCTCCATCGCCTCGTCGCCCGGGAAGGCGGGCTCGGCGGAGGTCGGGATGGTGTTGACGTAGTCCGTCTCCAGGAGGGACGGCAGGGCGGTGCCCTCGGTGCGCGCGGTGTGCTCAAGGGCACGGCGCATGAGGTACGCGGCGCGATGCGGGCCGGCTGCCTTGGTGACGGCGTCGAGCGACTCGCGCCACTCGCTCGTCTCCTCGGGGTCGCGATCCGGGAGCTGGTCGAGCTGGCTGTACGGCAGGCGCACGGGATCGGGCATGGGTGGCCCCTTTCCGGACGGGAGGGTAGCTCGGGGGTGCCGTCGTGGGCGGGCCGCGTCCTCAGGGTGGACGGGCCCGCGACGACACCCCCTACAAGTTCGGCAGGCAGGGTTGTCGCGCCCCGAGGGAGGACGATACGCCTCTGATCGATGATCGATCAACGCTCAACGAAGGAAAAACCGCAGGTCGGCACGGGGTGCCGCATTTTCGGGCACCGCGTGCCAGTCCCGAAGGGGGGTTTCCGCGCCCTCCCGGCGCCGCCTCAGACCCGGGGTGCGCAGCTCAGCACATGCGACTTGAGCAGGGCGCCGATCTTCGGATCGCGCCGCCGGAAGGCGTCCACGATCTCCTGGTGGTCCTGGGCGTGCGAGCGCGGCTCCGGGCTGAACCAGCGGATCGACAGCGTCGTCCAGACCTCGATGCCCAGCGACTCCCAGGTGTGCAGCAGCACGGAGTTGCCGGCCGCCCGCACGATCTCCCGGTGGAAGGCGACCGTGTGCCGCACCTGTGCCTCCCCGTCACCGGCCCGGTCCGCCCCGCGCAGCGCCGCCACCTCCCGCTCCAGCGCCTCGGTGTCCTCGGCCAGCCGGCCGGCGGCCAGTTCGGCGGCCACCTGCTCCAGCCCGGCCCGCACCGGGTAGCTCTCCTTGAGGTCGGCGGCGGTCAGGTTCCGCACCCGTACGCCCTTGTTCGGCGCCGACTCGATCAGCTGGAGCGACTCCAGCTCCCGCAGCGCCTCCCGGACGGGCGTCTGGCTGACCTCCAGCTCCACCGCGATCCGCCGCTCCACGATCCGCTCGCCCGGCTGCCAGCGGCCGCTGACGATCCCCTCGAGGATGTGCTCGCGGATCTGCTCGCGCAGCGAATGGACGACGGGCGGGGTCATGAGGTGCTCCTTCAGAGCGGGCGGTGACAGAGGGCCATTATCCGGGAGGCGCGCGGGGGGCCTGTCAAAGGCCGCGAGGCGGACGCGTACCCCGGCACGGGGCCGGGGTACGCAAAAGGGCCGGCCCCGGCTCGTACGAACCGGGGCCGGCCCCTAGGACACGCCTGCTGCGCGACTGCCGGGACTCAGAGACCGATCTCGGTCTCGAACTCGGCGGCCTCCAGGATCTGCTTGACCGTGGTCAGGTAGCGGGCGGCGTCGGCGCCGTCCACCAGACGGTGGTCGTAGGAGAGCGCGAGGTAGGTCATGTCGCGCACCGCGATGGTCTCGCCGAGGTCCGGGTGGTTGATGACCACCGGGCGCTTGACGGTGGCACCGATGCCCAGGATGCCGACCTGGTTCGGGGGCACGATGACGGTGTCGAACAGGGCGCCGCGCGAACCGGTGTTGCTGATGGTGAAGGTCGCACCGGACAGCTCGTCCGGCGTGATCTTGTTCGCGCGGACCTTGCCCGCCAGGTCCGCCGTCTTGCGGGCGATACCGGCGATGTTGAGGTCACCGGCGTCCTTGATGACCGGGGTCATCAGGCCCTTCTCCGCGTCCACCGCGATACCGACGTTCTCGGTGTCGAAGTAGGTGATCGTGCCCTCGTCCTCGTTGATCCGGGCGTTGACGACCGGGTGGGCCTTCAGCGCCTGGACCGCGGCCTTGACGAAGAACGGCATCGGAGAGAGCTTGACGCCCTCACGCTGCGCGAACCCGTCCTTGGCCTGGTTGCGCATCCGCATGATCTTGGTGATGTCCACCTCGACCACGGAGGTCAGCTGCGCCTGGCTGTGCAGGGCCTTCATCATGTTGTCGCCGATGACCTTGCGCATCCGCGGCATCTTGACGGTCTGACCGCGCAGCGGCGACGCCTCGATGGCCGGAGCCTTCGACACGGCGGGAGCGGCGGCGGCCGGCGCGGCGGCCTTGGCGGCCTCGGCGGCGGCGATGACGTCCTGCTTGCGGATACGGCCACCGACGCCGGTGCCCTTGACGGTGGCGAGGTCGACACCGTTCTCGGCGGCGAGCTTGCGCACCAGCGGGGTGACGTAGGCACCCTCACCGGCGGCCGGAGCCGGGGCGGCGGGGGCGGCAGCCGGGGCCGGGGCGGCCGGAGCCGGCGCGGGGGCCGGAGCCGGAGCCGGAGCGGCCGGGGCGGCGGGCGCCGGAGCGGCAGCAGCCGGAGCCGGGGCCGGGGCCGGGGTGGGCTCCGGGGCGGGCGCGGCGGCGGGGGCCGGGGCGGCCGGAGCCGGCGCGGCGGCCGGGGCGGCACCAGCGGCACCGATGACGGCGAGCTTGGCGCCGACCTCGGCGGTCTCGTCCTCACCGACGACGATCTCCAGCAGGGTGCCGGAGGCCGGGGCGGGGATCTCGGTGTCGACCTTGTCGGTGGAGACCTCCAGCAGCGGCTCGTCGGCCTGGACCTCCTCGCCGACCTCCTTCAGCCAGCGGGTGACGGTGCCCTCGGTGACGCTCTCGCCGAGCGCGGGGAGGACGACGTCAGTGCCCTCGGCGCCGCCCGCGGGGGCAGCGGCGGGGGCCGGGGCCTCGGCGGCCGGAGCCGCGGCAGGCTCGGGCTGCGGCTCGGCCGCGGGGGCCTCGGCAGCGGCCGGGGCCGGGGCAGCGGCAGGCGCGCCGGTGCCGTCGTCGATGACGGCCAGCTCGGCGCCGACCTCCACGGTCTCGTCCTCGGCCACCTTGATGGCGGTCAGGACGCCGGCGGCCGGGGCCGGGATCTCGGTGTCGACCTTGTCGGTCGACACCTCGAGCAGCGGCTCGTCGGCCTCGACGCGCTCACCCTCGGCCTTGAGCCAGCGAGTGACGGTGCCCTCGGTGACGCTCTCGCCGAGCGCCGGCAGGGTTACGGAAACCGCCATGGTTTCAGTTGCTCCTTACAAGTGTGGTGCGGATGTGGTCGCGCCCGGGACTGGGGTCAGTCGTGGGAGTGGAGAGGCTTGCCGGCCAGGGCCAGGTGGGCCTCGCCGAGCGCCTCGTTCTGCGTCGGGTGCGCGTGCACGAGCTGCGCAACCTCGGCCGGCAGGGCCTCCCAGTTGTAGACCAGCTGGGCCTCACCGACCTGCTCGCCCATACGGTCACCGACCATGTGGACGCCGACCACGGCACCGTCCTTGACCTGGACGAGCTTGATCTCGCCCGTGGTCTTGAGGATCTTGCTCTTGCCGTTGCCCGCGAGGTTGTACTTGAGAGCGACGACCTTGTCGGCGCCGTACAGCTCCTTGGCCTTGGCCTCGGTGATACCCACCGAAGCGACCTCGGGGTGGCAGTACGTCACGCGCGGCACGCCGTCGTAGTCGATCGGCACGGTCTTCTGACCGGCCAGCCGCTCCGCCACCAGCATGCCCTCGGCGAAGCCGACGTGCGCGAGCTGGAGGGTGGGAACGAGGTCACCGACGGCCGAGATGGTCGGCACGTTGGTCTGCATGTACTCGTCGACGAGGACGTAGCCGCGGTCCATCGCGACGCCCTGCTCCTCGTAGCCGAGGCCCGCCGAGACCGGCCCGCGGCCGATCGCGACCAGCAGCACCTCGGCCTCGAAGGTCTTGCCGTCGGCGAGGGTGACCTGCACGCCGTCGGCGGTGTACTCGGCCTTGTCGAAGAAGGTGCCGAGGTTGAACTTGATGCCGCGCTTGCGGAAGGCCCGCTCCAGCAGCTTGGAGCTGTTCTCGTCCTCGACCGGGACGAGGTGCTTGAGGCCCTCGATGATCGTCACGTCGGTGCCGAAGGACTTCCACGCGGAGGCGAACTCGACGCCGATGACGCCGCCGCCCAGCACGATCGCGGACTTCGGCACGCGGTCCAGCGTGAGCGCGTGGTCCGAGGAGATGATGCGGTTGCCGTCGATGTCCAGGCCCGGCAGCGACTTCGGCACGGAGCCGGTCGCCAGCAGGACGTGGCGGCCCTGGACACGCTGGCCGTTCACATCGACGGAGGTCGGGGAGGACAGCCGGCCCTCGCCCTCGATGTACGTCACCTTGCGGGAGGCGATCAGGCCCTGCAGGCCCTTGTACAGGCCCGAGATGACCTCGTCCTTGTACTTGTGGACAGCCTCGATGTCAATGCCCTCGAAAGTGGCCTTGACACCGAACTGCTCGCTCTCACGAGCCTGGTCGGCGATCTCACCGGCGTGCAGCAGAGCCTTGGTGGGGATGCAGCCGTTGTGCAGGCAGGTGCCTCCGACCTTGCCCTTCTCGATCAGGGCGACGTCCAGGCCCAGCTGCGCCCCGCGCAGGGCAGCGGCGTAACCACCGCTACCGCCTCCGAGGATCACTAGGTCGAAAACGGTGCTGGCGTCGTTCGCCACGTCACGTCCTCCATGCATGGGTACGCCGGAGCCGGTCTCCAATGACCGGACGGCGGCTGTGGTTCGGCCGCTTTTACTTCGGCCCTGGGTAAGGGGGGCCCTGTCCTGCCGAGAACCCATCTTCGCACTTGTTCCACGAAGCCGGGACGGCGGGCCGGGCACTGGGACGGTGATCAGCCGCCTCGTAAGGGTTACTGGTGCGTATGCCCGTACGGATTTCGTTGAGGGCGAACGCGGGACGCACACGCGCCGACGGCCCCGGGCGAGCAGCCCGGGGCCGTGCGGGGAAGGGGCCAGGGGAAGATCCCCGGGCCGGGAATCAGCCCAGGTCGCCCGCGGCGGTGCGCTCGGCGAGCCGGACCAGGGTGCGCACCGCGGAGCCCGTGCCGCCCTTGGGGGTGTAGCCCCAGGGCGCGCCCTCGTGGAAGGCCGGGCCCGCGATGTCCAGGTGGGCCCAGGTGATGCCCTCGCCGACGAACTCCTTCAGGAACAGGCCGGCGACCAGGCCGCCGCCCATCCGCTCGCCCATGTTGGCGAGGTCCGCGACCGGGGAGTCCATGCCCTTGCGCAGCTCGGGCGGCATCGGCATCGGCCAGGACTGCTCGCCGGCCTCCTCGGCGATCTCGTGGACCGAGGTACGGAAAGCGTCGTCGTTGGCCATGATGCCGAAGGTGCGGTTGCCCAGCGCCAGCACCATCGCGCCGGTCAGGGTGGCGACGTCCACGATCGCGTCCGGCGACTCCTCCGAGGCGCGGGTGAGCGCGTCGGCCAGCACCAGCCGGCCCTCGGCGTCGGTGTTGAGCACCTCGACGGTCTTGCCGCTGTACATGGTCAGCACGTCACCGGGCCGGGTGGCGGAGCCGGACGGCATGTTCTCGGCGAGCGCCAGCCAGCCGGTGAGGTTCACCGCCAGGCCCAGCCGGGCGGCGGCCACGACCGTGGCGAACACCGCGGCCGCACCGCTCATGTCGCACTTCATGGTCTCGTTGTGGCCGGCCGGCTTGAGCGAGATGCCGCCCGAGTCGTAGGTGATGCCCTTGCCGACCAGCGCCAGGGTCTTCTCGGCCTTGGGGTGGGTGTAGGCGATCCGCACCAGCCGCGGCGGGGCCTGCGAGCCCTGGCCGACGCCCAGCAGGCCCCCGTAGCCGCCCTTCTTGAGCGCCTTCTCGTCGAGCACCTCGACCTTGAGGCCGAACTCCTTGGCCGCCGCCTGCGCCTCGGCCGCGAAGGTCTTCGGGTCGAGGTCGTTGGGCGGCATGTTGATCAGGTCACGGGCGCGGTTGACCTCCGCGGCCAGCGCCTCGGAGCGGGCGGCGGCGGCCTTGAACTCCTTGTCGCGCGGCTTGCCGCCGAGGAGCGCGACCTCCCCGAGCGGCGCCGACTTGGCGTCGTTCTTCTTGCCGCCCTTGCCGTTCGCGGCGCCGTTGTCGCGGTTCGCGGCGTAGGAGTACGCGCCGAGCAGCGCGCCCTCGGTCACCGCGGCGGCCGCGTCGGCGTCCTCGACGGGCAGCGCGAAGCCGGCCTTCTTGGTGCCGGTCAGCGCGCGGGCGGCGCTGCCCGCGGCACGCCGCAGCGCCTCGTGGCCGAAGCCGTCGCCCTTGGCCGGCGCGTCACCCAGGCCGACCGCCAGCACGACCGGCGCCTTGAGGCCGTCCGCTGCGGGCAGCTTGGTCACCTCGCCCTCGGCACCACTCGCACCGAGGGTCTCCAGCACGGCGGCGAGCTTGCCGCCGAAGGCCTTGTCCACGGTCTCCGCGCCGGGGGCGACAACGACGCCCTTGGCGCCCTTGGCCACGCCGACGACGACGGCATCCGCGCGCAGCGTCGCGGCGGAAGAAGTACTGAGGGTCAGTGCAGTCACGGTGATGAGGGTCCTGTTCCGTCCGGGGAATCCGTCTGCGCGCAGCGCGCTGCTCCGGCTGAGCCTACGCTCGGCGGCGCCACAAGGCCCGTCCGATAGCACACCGGCACATAACGGTGCCCCGGAGGTTGCCGGCGTACCGGGTGAACTGCCCTTCCGTACACGTCAGTTGGGTACCCGGAAGGGGCCGCCGGGGCAGGCTAACCGAGCGTCAGCACAACCAGCGCCGCGAGCCCCGCGCTCTCCGCGAGCGCCCCGAACACATCACCGGTCACCCCGCCGAACCGCCGCCGGCAGTGCCGCAGCAGCAACTCGCCCAGCCCGAGGCCGCACAGCGCCGCGAGCCCGGCGTGCAGCGCGCCGTACGGGCCGAAGCCGGCGCCGGCGGCCGCGCATCCGGCGGCCACCAGTACCGCACACAGCAGCGCCGCCCGTACCGGGACGGTGCCCGCGACCGCCGCGCCGAGTCCCTCCGGACGGGCGGCCGGCACCCCCGCGCGGGAGGCGAGGGTCAGCGCACAGCGGGCGGTGATCGCCGCGACGGCCGCCGCCGCCGCGCCGTGCGCCCAGCCCTGCGCGTACCGCTCGGACAGCGCGGCCACCTGCGCCAGCAGCGTGAACAGCAGCGTGATCACCCCGAACGGGCCGATGTCGGACTGCTTCATGATGCGCAGCGCGTCCTCGGCGGGCTTGCCGCTGCCCAGGCCGTCGGCGGTGTCGGCGAGCCCGTCCAGATGCAGCCCGCGGGTGAGCACGGCGGGCACCGCGGCGCTGCCGACCGCGGCGAGCAGCGGCCCGCCGCCGAGCACCAGCAGCGCCCCGCCGACCGCGGCCGCGCACAGCCCGACGACCAGCCCGGCCAGCGGCGCGGACAGCATCCCGCCGCGCGCCGCGGCCCGGTCCCAGCGGGTGACGCGGACCGGCAGCACGGTCAGCGTGCCGAACGCGAAGCGCAGGGCGTCGGACGGGGCCAGGGGAGCGGGGGTCTCGGTCACCGCGGCAGGCTATCCGGGCGTCCGTCGCGTTTGACTGCCGGTTCCGGCCGCCCGGACAGGGCCTAATGGTGGCTATGTGTCCTTACGCGACAAAGGGGAGCGTGTGGGATGGGCCACTGGTGGTACCGCAACATCGTCGAGCCGGGGAAGCTGCCGCTGCTGCTCGCGCTCGCCTCGTTCGTGCTGACCTTCCTGGTGACCCGGGCCGTCACCCGCCTCATCCGCGCGGGCAAGGGCCCGTTCCGCAACATCACCCCGGGCGGGGTCCATATCCACCATGTCGTCCCCGGGGTGCTGCTGATGGTCCTCGGCGGCTTCATCGCGCTGGCCGGCGGGCGGCGCGGCTTCGGCACCGGGGTCGCGGCGGTGGTCTTCGGGATCGGGGTGGGCCTCGTCCTGGACGAGTTCGCGCTCATCCTGCACCTGGATGACGTGTACTGGACCGAGGAGGGCACCAAGAGCGTCGAGATCGTCATCCTCACCGTCGCTCTCGTCGCCCTGATCCTCGGCGGTTTCCTGCCGTTCGGCGTCAATGAACTCAGCCCCGATGAGGAGACCGACCGTTTGACGGTGGTGCGGACGGTGGCCGTCAACTTCCTCTTCGCGGTGATCGCCCTCGTCAAGGGCAAGGGCCGGATGGCGGTCATCGGGGTGTTCGTGCCGTTCGTCGCGCTCTTCGGCGCGATCCGGCTGGCCCGGCCCCACTCGCCCTGGGCCCGGCGCTTCTACCGCACCCGGCCGAAGACGCGGGCGCGTGCCCAGGTCCGCGCCTACCGTCACGACCGCCGCTGGTCGGCGCTGCGCCGCAGGGTCGAGAACTTCATCGGGGGTGCGCCGAGCCGCTGACCCGCTGGGCGTCCCCCGGCTTCCGCGGCGACCACAGCTCCATGAGCCCGCAGAGCACCAGCACCGCCAGCACCGCCGCGACATGCTCCTTGCCCGCCAGGTTGTTCTTGATGGACACCACCTCGACGACCATCGCCACCGCCACCGCGGCACAGGTGAACCAGGCGCGATAGCGCCAGCACACGAACACCGCCAGCCCCACCACGGCCGCCGACGGCCCGGTGTCGGTGACGTACTTGTCCGAGTCGGGCAGCCCGAGCGGGCTCACCGGGCCGATCCAGATGCCGATCCGGGCGTACATGGTCCCGGCGAGTGTGGCGAGGTAGGCGACGGCCAGCATCTGCCGCCGGCCCACACAGATCTCGGCGATCCCGAAGACCACCAGGATCTGCGCCAGGGCACCCCACACCGGCAGGTCCAGCGCGGGCACGAACAGCGACAGCGGGGTGCGCAGCAGCGCCAGCCACAGATGCTCATCGGCCTGTACGGAGCCGATGTTCTGGACCGCCCGGTAGCCCCAGGCCTGGTTCTGCACGAACTGGAAGACCAGGGTCAGGCCGACCGCGGTGAGCGTCACCGGGATCGCCCGCAGCCGCGAGGCGGCCAGCGCGGCCCGTACCGTCCGCAGCAGCGGGCCCCACTCGGCGCGTGCGGCGCGACGCAGGACGGGCATCCCTCCCCGGCCCGGCGCGGGTGCCTGCCGCCGCCCCGCCCCAGCGGAGGTCATCTCACATTCTCCAGGTGCTTGCGGTTCAGCCACTTGGGCAGACCGGGTGCTTCCAGAAAACCTTCCGCGCGGCCGGCGGCGATTCCGATGCGGAGCAAATCGGTGCTCTTTTCGAAGAGCATGTACCGCGGCTCCCAGATCGGCCGGTATTTCGCATTGGCACGATAGAGCGATTCGATCTGCCACCACCGGGAGAAGAAGCTGAGCAGCGAGCGCCACAGGCGCAGCACCGGGCCCGCGCCGAGTCGCGATCCACGTTCGAAGACGGAACGGAACATCGCGAAGTTGAGCGAGAGTTGCGTGACCTCCACCTCTTTCGCCCGTTGGATCAGCTCCAGCACCATGAACTCCATCAGACCGTTCTCGGAGTTCCGGTCCCGCCGCATCAGATCCAGCGAAAGGCCCTTCTCGCCCCACGGCACAAAGCTGAGCAGTGCCCGCAGTTCCCCGTCTTCGCCGGCTTCCTCCCCGCCGCCGCTCCGGCATTCGAGCATCACGCAGCGCCCGTCCCCCGGGTCGCCGAGCCGGCCCAGCGCCATCGAGAAGCCGCGCTCCGTCTCCCCGTCACGCCAGTCGTCGGCCAGCCGCAGCAGCCGGTCCATCTCCGCGGCCGGGATGTCCTCGTGGCGCCGGATGGTGACCGTGTAGCCGGCCCGCTTGATGCGGTTGTAGGCCTGCCGCACGGTGCGCATCGCCCGCCCGTCGAGGGTGAACTCCCCGGTCTCCACGATCGCTTCGTCGCCCAGCTCCAGCGCGTCCAGACCGTGCCGGGCGTAGATCGTGCCGCCCTCCTCGCTCGCCCCCATCACCGCCGGCGCCCAGCCGTGCTCCCGTGCCTCGGCCAGCCATACCTCGATCGCCCCCGGCCAGGCCTCGGGGTCGCCCAGCGGATCGCCGGAGGCCAGCGACACCCCGCCCACCACGCGGTAGGTGACGGCGGCCTTGCCGCTGGGGGAGAACAGCACGCTCTTGTCGCGCCGCAGCGCGAAGTAGCCCAGCGAATCGCGGTCGCCGTGCCGCGCCAGGAGGGCCCGCAGCCGCTCCTCGCCGTCCGCGGTGAGCGCCTCGGTGCTCCGTACGGACCGGAACGCCGCCCACAGGACCGCGACCAGCAGCAGCGTGCTCAGCACATTGATCGCGACATTGACCCAGTTCGGGGTGGCGATCTCCGGGAACGCACGGTCGTCGGCGGCCAGCGACACCAGCCGCATCAGGCCGTAGCGCCAGCGCTGCACAAAGGTCGAGGGACCGGCCGCGGTGTTGGTGACGGTCACCAGGAGCGCGGCGAGCAGCGAGGCGGCCAGCAGACCGCCGGCCGCGACCGCCGCCGCCAGTTTCGGGTTCGCCCGGTCGCCCTTCGCGGCGAACTCCCGGCGCCCGGCCACCAAGGCGACGGCGAACAGCGCGGTCAATACCAGCGACACCCAGTTCTGCACATGGCCGCGGAACTCCGGGGCCGCCACCATCCCGAAAGCGAACAGCAGCGTCAGCAGCCCGGACAGCACCAGATTCAGGATCCACGCCGCCCGCTTGCCCCGTCGCAGGGTGACCGACAGGAACAGCGAGAAGGCGGCGGAGGCGAAGCCCGCCGTCAGCAGATACGGAGTGAAGAATTCCGCGCTGTTGTGCCGGCGGATGTCATTGCCGAACGACACCCACACCGCACTCAGGAAATTGAGGAAGGTGACCGTGCGCAGATACCAGATGCCGAACGCGGCACCACGCTGTGACCATGAGCCGCGCGCGCGGCCTTCGTCCGGACTCAAGCGATGTCTCCCATAAAACGTGTAAAGCGCGATCTTATGGGGCGCCGCCGGTGGTCCGGCACGGGCGTGCAGCCGGCGCCCGGGTCCGGGCCCCCGCCCGGGCGCTTCCGGTGGAGCCGGCCGCGCTGGGCCGGCCCCGGGTCAGTCGCGTACGGGCAGTTCTGCCGCCAGGGCCGCGGCCGCCTGCACCAATGGCAGGGCCAGCAGCGCCCCCGTCCCCTCACCCGCAGTGACGCCGTGGTCGAGCAGAGGGTTGAGTGCGATCCGGTCAAGCGCCTTCGCCTGCGCCGGCTCGCCGCTGGCCTGCCCGGCCAGCCACCAGTCCGGCGCCCGGAACGCCACCCGCTGCGCCACCAGCGCACAGGCCGCCGAGACCACCCCGTCGAGGATCACCGGAGTACGGCGCACCGCGCTCTGGAGCAGAAAACCGGTGATCGCGGTCAGATCCGCGCCGCCGACCGTGGCCAGCAGCTCCAGCTGATCGCCGAGCACCGGACGGGCCCGCCGCAGGGCGTCACGGATCGCCGCGCACTTGCGCATCCACGCCAGGTCGTCGATCCCCGCGCCGCCCCGGCCGGTGACCACCGAGGCGTCCGTCCCGCACAGCGCGGCGATCAGCGTGCTCGCCACCGTCGTCCCGCCGACGCTCAGATCACCCAGCACCACCAGATCGGTGCCGGCGTCCGCCTCCTCGTCCGCGATCGCCATCCCGGCCCGGAACGCCGCCTCGGCCTCCTCGGCCGTCAGCGCGTCCTCGGCATCGATCCGTCCCGAACCCCGCCGCACGCGGTACCGGGTGACCTCCTCCGGCAGCTCCTCCGGGTCGCAGTCCACCGCCAGGTCCACCACGCGCAGCTGCGCCCCGGTGTTCCGCGCCAGCACCGCGGCCGGGCTCGCGCCGTCCAGCACGGCCCGTACGAGATCCCGGGTGCCGCCGGCCGGCCGGGCGGACACTCCCAGTTCCGCCACCCCGTGATCGCCCGCGAACAGCAGCACCCGCGGCCTCTCGACCGGCCGCACCGGCACCTGCTGCTGTGCGGCGGCCAGCCATTCGCCCAGTTCGTCGAGGCGGCCGAGGGCTCCCGGCGGCACGGCCAGCCGCGCCCGCCGCTCCTCGGCGTCACGGCGCACACCGCCGTCGGGGCGCTCGATCAGGTGGGCGAAGTCATCGAGGTTCAGGGCACTCATTGGGCGCAGATTACCGTCAACTCACCGCTGACGAGGCCCGCCGGGGGGAACGGGCCGCCGCGAAGCGCACCTCGCACACCAGGGGCGTCAGCGCACCCAGCACCGGCATCCGGCGCAGCCACCCGACCGGGCCGACCTCGCGCACCGCCACGATGCCCGGGTGCACTCCGGCCACCCGCGGCAGCTCGGCCCGGTCCAGCCCCCAGCGCACCGGCCCCGGCCACCGGCCGCCGCCCGGCCCGGCGGCCCGCCGGGCCAGCGCCGTCGCCGTCCGTGGCAGGGCGTCAAAGACCAGCGCACCACCGGGAAACCGCTCCGCACACGCCGCCAGCAGCGCCCGCACCGCGGACGGCGACAGCCGCATCAGCACCCCCGGCGCGGTGACGACGACCCCGCGCTCCGGCTCCTGTACCGCGTCCAGCCAGCGGTGATCGGTCACCGCGCGGGCGACCGTACGCCGCCGCGGGCCGTCCGGCAGCAGTATCCGGCGCACCGCGGCGGTCTCCGGCGCCAGCACCGTCAGCCAGTTCAGCAGCCCGTTGTCCAGCCGCCAGAACCCGGTACCGAGCCCCTCCCCGAGCGCGACCACCGTCGCCCCCGGATACCGCGCCAGGTAGCCGCGTACGGCCGCGTCGAAACGCCGCCCCCGTGCCCCCGGCTCCCGGAGGGCCCCCGGCCCCCGCTCGTCCGGCGCTGCCGTCTCGGTCCGCTCGGATTCGGTCACGGGTCAAGAGCACCCGGCGCCGCGCCCCCGGGCAAGCGGACACGGGGCCCACCGGGCCTCCGTCATCCACGCAGCGCAAGCGGATCCCGGCCACCGGGCCTCGGCCATCCCGCAGGGCGAGCGCCCACCGGCTCCCGGCCCTCCGTCATCCCGCGGCGCAAGCGGCCACCGGCCGCAGAGCCCCCGTCATCCCCGCAGGGCAAGCGCCTGGCCCGCGACGACCAGCAGCACCTGCTCGCACTCCGCGCCGAACGCCGCGTTCAGCCGCCCCAGTTCGTCCCGGAACCGCCGGCCCGCCGGGGTCGCCGGGACGACGCCGGAGCCGACCTCGTTGCTGACCGCCACCACCCGCCGGCGCGTATCGCGCACCGCCGCCACCAGTGCGTCGGTCCGCTCTTGCAGCGCCCGCCGGCCACCGGCCTCCCAGGTCGCGTCGTCCCACGCCCCGACCTCGTCCATGACATGCGTCAGCCACAGCGCCAGACAGTCGATGAGCAGCGGTGACGCCTCGGCCGGCCACCGGGTGCCGGGGTCCGCGCCGGGCCCGGCCGCGGCCAGCAGCGGCACCAGATCGCAGGTCTCGACGGTGCGCCAGCTGCTCGGCCGCCGCTCGCGGTGCAGCGAGACCCGCTGCGCCCAGTCCTCGTCGCCGTCCCGGGTGCCGCCGGTGGCCACGTAGACCACGTCCGGGAAGGCCACCAGCCGCCGCTCCGCCTCCACCGACTTCCCGCTGCGCGCCCCGCCCAGCACCAGCGTGCGCCGCGGCAGATCCGGCACCGCGTGGAACTCGCCGACCCGCAGTGTGCTGCCGTCCGCCACCGCGCGGGCCCCCACCGCCGCCAGCCGCCGGTGCAGCTCGGGCCCCGGCGGCACCTGGTGGTCCAGGTGCACCGCGAGCACATCCGTCGCCGCGTCGACCGCCCCGCTCGCCCGCAGCCTGGCCAGCGCGTCGGGCCGCCCCAGCACATCGAGCAGCACCAGGTCGTACGGGCCGTTGCCGCCGGTGCCCTGGTCACCGCCGCCCGCCGGCCGGCCGTTCCCGTCCAGCCCGGACGGGGCCGCGCCCGGCGGCAGATACAGCAGCCGCTCGCCCTCGGCGCCGGAGATCTCGTAGCCGGTCCCGGGGATGTCCACCGCGAGGGCCCGCACCCGGTGCCCGTCGAGCAGCGCCAGCTCCCGCCCGTCCGCGACCCGGCCCGGCTGCGGCAGCCCGGCCGGCACCTCCAGCGCCGGACCGTCGTGCGGATGCGAGAGCAGCACCTGCCGCACGCCCGCCAGTGACTGCCCGGCGCGGGCGGCCGCGAAGGCCGGGCCCGGGGTCAGATCGATCAGCAGCGCACCGTCGACGAGCAGCGCGGTGGCCGCCCGCGCCTCGTCGCCGACGGCGGTCGCACAGGCGGCACACGGGCAGCCGGGCCGCGGCAGCCCCTGCGGGGCCCCGGTGCCGAGGAGAGTCACATCCACACCGCCGAGTTTCTCGCGTCCCCGCCCGGCGGGCGCGGCGGGGGCGGACTCGACACGGCCGTTAGGCTGCCGATCAGCACGGAAGAACGGCCCGGCGGAGGGCACTTCGACGCGCTCCGCGGGGGCACAGACTCGTACTCGGTGGGATCCAGGAGGCGCAGATGGCGTGGACGTGGCGGTTCGAGAAGGCCGACGGTTCGGAGACGGCGCCGGCCGTGCAACCCGAGGAGTTCACCACGCAGGGCGACGCGGAGTCCTGGATCGGCGAGGAGTGGAAGGCCCTCCTGGAGGGCGGCGTCGACCAGGTCAGGCTCTTCGAGGACGCGACCGAGATCTACGCGGGCCCCATGAGCCTGCACGCGGACGCGGAGGGCTGAGAACCGAAGACGCCGGGCCGGGCCCCTGAGGGGTCCGGCCCGGCGTCAAAGCGACCCCGCCGCAGCGACTACGGCTTCTCGCCCCGCTTCACCTGCGGCTTCGGCAGCCGCAGCCGCCGCATCTGGAGCGTGCGCATCACCGCGTACGCCTTCACACCCTTGAGGTTCTCGTTCGGGAAGCGCTCCTGGAGCAGCTTGCCGAGACGGAACCAGATCAGCACCGAGTCGAGCACGATCAGCACGATGATCACGAGCCACAGCAGCAGCGCGATGCTCTGGATCGACGGCACCCGGATCATGGTGAGCACCAGGATCACCACGGCCATCGGCAGGAAGAACTCGGCGACCGCCCAGCGGGAGTCGACATAGTCCCGCGCGAACCGGCGCACCGGCCCCTTGTCGCGCACCGGCAGATACCGCTCGTCGCCGCTGGCCATCGCCTCACGCTGGCGGGCCATGTCGGCACGGCGCGCCTCACGCTGGGCCTTGGCCGCGTCCTTGCGGTTGGCCGGCGTATGCGCACGCGAGCGGCGCTGCGACTGGGCGTCACTGCGCTTCGGTGTCGGGCGGCCCTTGGGGGCCTGCGGGTCGCGGGGCTGCTGGGGCTGGTCCGCGGTCACCTTGGCGGTCGCGGCCTGCTCATCCTTCGAACGGCTTCGGAACACAAAACCCAAGGGTACGTGCTCGCCGCGGGTGAGCCACGGTCCGACGGGGAACGATCCGGCAACGGCGCGCCCCGAGACCGGGGCCTTACCGGGACAGAAGCCCCTTCCTGCCAGGACAGATCAGACATCGCGCCGGTTGTCCGGACTCTCCCTACTCCTTGCGCGGGAGAAGCCGGGCCCCTCGATCGTCCTGGAGGAGGAGCGCATCCGGGCGCGAACAGTGCGGTAATGGAACCAGGGCCCGTACTGTGGGGTCTGTAGATGTGCTGGAGCCTAAGCCCGAGGTGACTCGGCCAGAAGGGGGCGCGCGAGGCCCATGAGCGATGGTGTCATGAAGCGGATGGGGATGATCTTCCGCGCGAAGGCCAACAAGGCCCTGGACCGGGCCGAAGACCCGCGCGAAACCCTCGACTACTCGTACCAGAAGCAGCTGGAGCTGCTTCAGAAGGTACGCCGCGGCGTCGCCGACGTGGCGACCTCCCGCAAGCGCCTGGAGCTACAGCTCAACCAGCTCCAGGGCCAGTCCGCCAAGCTGGAGGACCAGGGCCGCAAGGCGCTGGCGCTCGGCCGCGAGGACCTGGCCCGTGAGGCGCTGACCCGGCGCAGCGCGCTGCAACAGCAGGTCACCGACCTGGAGACGCAGCACCAGACGCTTCAGGGTGAGGAGGAGAAGCTCACGCTCGCGTCGCAGCGGCTCCAGGCCAAGGTCGACGCCTTCCGTACGAAGAAGGAGACGATCAAGGCCACCTACACGGCCGCCCAGGCGCAGACCCGGATCGGCGAGGCGTTCTCCGGCATCTCCGAGGAGATGGGCGACGTCGGCATGGCCATCCAGCGCGCGGAGGACAAGACCGCGCAGCTCCAGGCCCGGGCCGGTGCCATCGACGAGCTGATGGCCTCCGGTGCGCTGGACGACCCGTCCGGTATGGCCAAGGACGACATCACCGCCGAGCTGGACCGGCTGTCCGGCGGCAGCGACGTCGAGCTGGAGCTCCAGCGGATGAAGGCGGAGCTCTCGGGCGGCTCGTCCGGCCAGCAGGCCATCGAGGGCGGACAGAACGGTGCGGGGCAGTCCGCGCCGCAGCAGGACCGGCCGCGTTTCGACAAGCAGTGAGGGACGGCGGCCGTTAGCCTCGCCAGAGATCGTCGGACCGGACCAAGGGAGACCGTCGTGATCGTACGGATCATGGGGGAGGGCCAGGTGAAGCTGGACGACGCCCACTTCACCGAGCTCAACAAACTGGACGATGAGCTGCTCGACGAGATGGAGAGCGGCGACGAGGCGGGCTTCCGGCGCACTCTCGGGGCCCTGCTGGAAGCGGTGCGCCGGATGGGCACACCGCTTCCCGACGACGCCCTGGAACCGTCCGAACTCATCCTCCCCGCCCCGGACGCGACCCTCGGCGAGGTCCGGGAGATGCTCGGCGACGACGGCCTCATCCCGGGCTGAAACCTGGCCGGTCCCGGCCTGCACACTCCACTCCAGCGCACCGCGCCCCGGCCCCGCGAGGGACCGGGGCGCTACCGTTTGCTCTTGTGAGCCTCCTCGACCCCCGCCCGGACGCGCCCCGCACCGGCCGCTTCCGGTGGTACCGGAAGCATCCGCTCGCCTTCGACGCCGTCGTGGCCGGCGCCGTCTTCGCGTGCATCCTGCTCGGCGCGGTGGTCGGTCCGCACGGTCCGCACGGCCCGCGGTTCGTCGGGCACCAGCCGGCCGCCACGACCGTGGTGCCGGCCGCGCTGGCCTGTGCCGCCCTGGTCCTGCGCCGCCGGCTGCCCCGTACGGTCCTGGCGGCCACCGGCTCGCTCACCATCATCGAGCTGATCGCCCGGTCCGGCGACGCGCGCGCCCCGGTGGCCGCCGCCGCCGTGATCGCCCTGTTCACCCTCGCCTCGCGCACCGACCGTCCCACCACCTGGCGGGTCGGCGCGCTGACCGTCGTGGGGCTGACCGCCGCCGCGATGCTCTACGGGCCCCGCCCCTGGTACGCCCAGGAGAACCTCGGCATCTTCGCCTGGACGGGGATGGCCGCGGCGGCCGGTGACGCGGTCCGCAGCCGCCGGGCGTTCGTCTCCGCGATCCGTGAGCGCGCCGAACGGGCCGAGCGCACCCGCGAGGAGGAGGCCCGGCGCCGGGTCGCCGAGGAGCGCATGCGGATCGCCCGTGAGCTGCACGATGTCGTCGCCCACCACATCGCGCTGGTCAACGTCCAGGCCGGGGTCGCCTCGCACGTCATGGACAACCGGCCCGACCAGGCCAAGGAGGCGCTGGCCCACGTCCGGGAGGCCTCCCGTTCGGCGCTGGAGGAACTCCGCGCCACCGTCGGCCTGTTGCGGCAGTCCGACGACCCCAGGGCGCCGACCGAGCCCGCCCCGGGCCTCGGCGTGCTCGATCAGCTCGTCGACGGCTTCGTCCGGGCCGGCATCCCCGTCGACCTGGACATCCCGAGGGAGCCGCGGCCGCTGCCCGCCGCCATCGACCTCACCGCCTACCGTGTGGTCCAGGAAGCGCTGACCAATGTCCACAAGCACGCCGGTGAGGGCGCCCGCGCCACGGTACGGATCAGTCACTCCGACACCACGCTGACCGTGACCGTCCTGGACGACGGCGCGGGCCGGGCGGGCATCCCGCGGCAGAAGGGCGGCGACCGGCCGCCCGTGGAGCCGGGCGGGCCCGGCGAGCCGGAGGACAGCGGCGGCGGCCACGGCCTGATCGGGATGCGGGAGCGGGTCTTCGCGCTGCGCGGCACGGTCGTGACCGGCCCGCGCGCGGCCGGCGGCTTCCAGGTAAGGGTGACCCTTCCGCTTCAGACCGTCCGTACGGGGGAGACATTGTGACGATCAAGGTGCTGCTCGTCGATGACCAGGCGCTGCTGCGCAGTGCGTTCCGGGTGCTGGTCGACTCCGAGCCGGACATGCGGGTGGTGGGGGAGGCCTCCGACGGGGCGCAGGCGTACGAGCTGACCCGGGCCGAGCGGCCCGATGTCGTGCTGATGGACATCCGGATGCCCGGTGTGGACGGCCTCGCGGGCACCCGCCTGATCAGCGAGGACCCGGAGCTGACCGATGTCCGGGTGGTCATACTGACCACCTTCGAGGTCGACGACTATGTGGTGCAGTCGCTGCGGAACGGCGCCAGCGGCTTCCTCGGCAAGGGCGCGGAGCCGGACGAGATGCTGAACGCGATCCGGATCGCGGCGGCCGGTGAGGCACTGCTCTCGCCCGTCGCCACCAAGGGGCTGATCGCCAAGTTCCTCGCGCAGGGCGGCAGTTCCGCCGACGGCGGGCCCGGCGACCGGGGCAGCGAGCGGCTGGCGACGCTGACCGGCCGGGAGCGGGAGGTGCTGATCCTGGTGGCCGGCGGGCTGTCCAACGACGGCATCGCCGAGCAGCTGGAGGTCAGCCCGCTCACCGTGAAGACGCATGTGAACCGCGCGATGGCCAAGCTGGGCGCCCGGGACCGTTCCCAGCTCGTCGTCATCGCCTACGAGTCGGGACTCGTACGCCCACGGGTGCAGTGAGGGCGGGGCACCCCCTACTCCGAACGCGGTACGGCTTACGGCCGGAAACCGACTTGCGAGCGAGGAAAACCGGCCACGGCATGGCTGAAGGTGTAGGTGGGCCCGAGAACGGTCCCGCCGACTTCGTAGAACAGAAGAGAGACCCCACCCATGACCTGGCTGTCCCGACTCAGCCTCGTACAACGGGGCCTGATAGCGCTGATGTCGATCGTGGCGATCGCCTTCGGCGCCATCGCGATCCCCCAGCTGAAGCAGCAGCTCCTGCCGTCCATCGAATTCCCGATGGTGTCCGTCATGGCGCCGTACCAGGGCGCCTCGCCCGATGTCGTCGAGAAGCAGGTGATCGAGCCGCTCGAGGACGGTATCCAGGCGGTCGACGGCATCAAGAGCGTCACCTCCACGTCCAGCGAGGGCTCGGGCGTCATCAGGGCGCAGTTCGACTACGGCAATGACTCCAAGCGTCTGGTCGCCGACGTCCAGCAGGCCGTGAACCGCGCCCGCGCGAAGCTGCCCGACGACGTCGACCCGCAGGTGGTGGCCGGCTCGACGGACGACATTCCCACCGTCGTCCTCGCCGTCTCCTCCTCGGGCCGGGACCAGCAGAGCCTCGCCGACCAGCTCGACCGCAGCGTCGTGCCGGACCTGAAGAACATCGAGGGCGTCAGCCAGGTCACCGTGGACGGCGTCCAGGACCGGATCGTCGCGGTCACCCCCGACGACAAGAAGCTCGCCGCCGCCGGGCTGACCTCCCAGGCACTCGGCCAGGCGCTGGAGGCCGGCGGCACCTCGGTGCCCGCCGGTTCGTTCGCCGAGGACGGCCGGAGCAAGACCGTCCAGGTCGGCGCGGGCTTCAGCTCCGTACGGCAGATCAAGGACCTGCGGATCGCGCCGGCCGCGGGCGCCGAGGGCGCCGGTCCGGGCGCGGGCGCCGGCCGGCCGGCCGAAGCGGTCCGGCTCGGTGATGTCGCCACCGTCAAGGAGGAGTCGGCCACCCCGACCTCCCTCACCCGCACCAACGGCAAGCCCAGCCTCGCCATCAGCATGACGATGGACCAGGACGGCAGCGCGGTCGGCATATCCGACGCGGTCAAGGACCAGCTCCCCGAGATCCGTCAGGACCTGGGCAAGGGCACCGATGTCACGGTCGTCTCCGACCAGGGCCCGGCGGTCTCCAAGTCGATCGAATCGCTGACCACCGAGGGCCTGCTGGGCCTGGCCATGGCGGTCATCGTCATCCTGGTCTTCCTGCTCAGCCTGCGCTCCACGCTGGTCACCGCGGTCTCCATCCCGCTCTCGGTCGTGATCACCCTGATCGTGCTGTGGACCGGGGATCTCTCGCTCAACATGCTCACCCTCGGCGCGCTGACCATCGCGATCGGCCGCGTCGTCGACGACTCCATCGTCGTCCTGGAGAACATCAAGCGGCACCTGGGCTACGGCGAGGAGCGCCGCGAGGCCATCCTCTCCGCCGTCAAGGAGGTCTCCGGCGCGATCACCTCCTCCACCCTCACCACGGTCGCGGTCTTCCTCCCGATCGGTGTGGTCGGCGGCATGGTCGGCGCCCTCTTCGGCTCCTTCTCGCTGACGGTGACCGTAGCCCTGCTGGCCTCCCTGATCGTCTCCCTGACGGTCGTCCCGGTCCTGTCGTACTGGTTCCTGCGCGCCCCGCAGATCCCCGAGGGCAGCGACCCCGAGGAACTTAGGCGCCAGGCCGAGGAGAAGGAGATCCGCAGCCCGCTCCAGCGCCTCTACGTCCCGGTCCTGCGCTTCGCGACCCGCCGCCGGGTCACCAGCATCGTCATCGCCGTCGTCATCCTCCTCGGCACCTTCGGCATGGGCCCGTTGCTGAAGACCAACTTCCTGGACCAGGGCGACCAGGACACCCTCACCCTCAAGCAGGAGCTCAAGCCCGGCACCAGCCTCGACGCGTCCGACAAGCAGGCCAAGAAGGTCGAGAAGCTGCTCGCGGACACCGACGGCATCACCGACTACCAGGTCACCATCGGCTCCTCCGGCTTCATGGCGGCCTTCGGCGGCGGCACCGGCGCCAACCAGGCCTCCTACCAGCTCAACCTGGCCGACGGCGTGGACGCCGACAAGGTCACCGGCGATCTGCGCGAGGGCCTCGACAAGCTCGGCACGTCCATCGGCGAGACCACGGTCACCGCGGGCGGCGGCGGAGGCGTCGGCAACCAGGACCTGAGCGTGGTCGTCAAGGCCGCCGACGGTGACGTGCTGGAGAAGGCCGGCGAGCAGGTCCGCAAGACCGTCGCCGGGCTCGACGACGTCACCGACGTCCAGAGCGACCTCTCCCAGAGCGTCCCGCGGATCTCCGTGAAGCCCAACGCCAAGGCGGCCGCGGCCGGTTACAACCAGACCACCCTCGGCGGCGCGGTCACCCAGGCGGTCCGCGGCTCCACCAGCGGTACGGCCGTCCTGGACGACACCGAGCGCGACATCGTGATCAAGTCGGCTCACCCGGCCACCACCGAGGCCGAGTTGAAGAACCTCACCGTCCCGACCCCGGCGGGCCCGGCCAAGCTGAGCACCCTCGCCACGGTGGAGACCGTGCCCGGCCCGGTCCAGATGACCCGGATCGACGGGGCCCGCTCGGCGACCATCACCGCCAAGCCGGTCGGCGACAACACCGGAGCGGTCAGCACCACCCTCCAGAGCAAGATCAACGCTCTGAAGCTGCCGGACGGTGCCACCGCGGAGATCGGCGGCGTCTCCCAGGACCAGTCCGACGCGTTCTCCTCGCTCGGCCTGGCGATGCTGGCGGCCATCGCCATCGTCTTCATGCTCCTGGTGGCCACCTTCCGCTCGCTGGTCCAGCCGCTGATCCTGCTCGTCTCGATCCCCTTCGCGGCGACCGGCGCGATCGGCCTGCTGGTCGCCACCGGCACCCCGCTGGGCGTCCCGGCGATGATCGGCATGCTGATGCTGATCGGCATCGTGGTCACCAACGCCATCGTGCTGATCGACCTGATCAACCAGTACCGGTCGCAGGGTTACGGCGTCGTGGAGGCGGTCATCGAGGGTGGCCGCCACCGTCTCCGCCCGATCCTGATGACGGCGCTGGCCACGATCATGGCGCTGCTGCCGATGGCCCTGTCCATCACCGGCGACGGCGGCTTCATCTCCCAGCCGCTCGCCGTGGTCGTGATCGGCGGTCTGATCACCTCCACCCTCCTCACCCTGCTTCTCGTCCCGACGCTCTACGCGATGATCGAACTCCGCAAGGAGCGCCGGGCGGCGAAGAAGGCCGCGAAGCGGTCCGGCCCGGCCGGTCCGCAGGCCGAGGAGTCCGACCGTGCACCGGAGCCGGCGGGCGTCTGACGACGGCCCGGCGCCGGCCGGGCTGTCCGACGACGGCCCGGCCGGCGGGAGTTCAACGAGGCTCCCGGTGAAGAAACGATGCCCCCGCAAGCCGACGCTTGCGGGGGCATCGTGCCGGGCATCCCGTCACGGGGCGGCCGGACCGCCCCGTCACCGACGAAGGGGGACCGCAATGGGGAAGCACGGCGACGGCAAGGGCGGCGCGGAGGGCGACCGGCAGCAGAGCCCGAAGGAATCCGACGGCCAGTGGACCAAGCCGGTGACCGATCCGCCGAAGAAGTAAGGGGCGCGTGATGTCCTCGCCGGGCCGCCTGCTGGAAATCCTCCGCAACAAGGGCGCGCTGACGCCGGAATGGGCGCCGGCCGTCGCCGCGGTCGACCGCGCGCATTTCGTACCGGACACCTTCGAGGTGGGGGAGCGCACGGTCTCCCGCTCCGCCGACGAGGCGGAGTGGCGGCGGATGGTCTATGCCGACTTACCGCTGATCACCCAGCACAACGACGGCCGGGCCACGGCGGGCCAGGTCGCTTTTCCCACGTGCTCGACGTCCATGCCCTCCCTCATGCTGGCCATGGCCGCGATCGTCCGGGACGGCGACGCCGTATTGGAGATCGGCACCGGCACCGGCTACCACGCCGCGTGGCTCGCCCACCGGCTCGGCGAGGACCGCACGACCAGCATCGAAACCGACAAGGCCCTCCACGACATCGCCCGGGACAATCTCGCGCGGGCCGGCCTGCACCCGCATCTGGTGTGCGGCGACGGCTTGGCCGGGGTACCGGAGCGGGCCCGGTTCGACCGGACCATCGCCACCTGCACGGTCCGCGACATCCCGTACGCCTGGGTGGAGCAGACCGCCCCGGGCGGCACGATCCTCACCCCGTGGGGCTCCTCGTTCCACTCCTACTCGTTCGCCACCCTCACCGTCCGGGACGGGCGGGCCACCGGCGGCTTCTCCGGCCGCCCGGCCTTTATGTGGGCCCGCCAGCAGCGCCGCTCCTACGGCCGCATCCGGGACTGGTACCACGGCGAGGAGGGCGAGCGCGCGACGACCACTCTCGACCCCCGGGTACTGGAAGAGGACCCGGACGCCCGCTTCGCCGTCGGCCTGCGCGTCCGGGACGCCTGGCCCCTGCTCTGCCCCGCCGACGACGGCAGCGACGAGGCCACCTACTGGCTCTTCGACGACGCCCGCAGCTCCTGGGCCACCGTCGAATACGCCCCCGGCCGGCACACCTACGAGACCGAACAACACGGCCCTCGCCGCCTCTGGGACGAGGTCGAATCCGCCTACCGCGACTGGACCACCGAGGGCAGCCCCACCCGCGACCGCTACCGCATCACCGTCACCGCCGAAGGACAGACCGTGTCGCTGTGAGGATCCGTCCCGTGCGGCCGGCGGCACCCACACATTCGGCGGCGCCCCCCTCGCCGATCACCCCAAGCGATGGTTTTGTGGCGGATGCTGCTGAACCGACGAAAGGTGAGCGAGCGTGCCCTCCGTCCTGGCCCGCGGGGCCGCCCCCGCGACCGCCGCAGGTCTCGCCCTGGCCCTGGCCCTCGCGACCGCACCGCCCGCCACTGCGGCCCCCGGCGACGTCCGGGTCCGCGTAGGCGTCACCGGCGGCCCCTACACCGCCGGCGTGGGCCTCGTCGTCACGGGCCCGCGCACCATCGACGGCTTCTACTGCGCCGCCAACGGCACCACCGCCACCCCGCTCACCGCCCTGGTGGACGCCGACGACCAATACGGCCTCGGCGGCGTGCGCACACGCTGGGACGCCACCACCCAGGACTTCGTCGTCACGGAGATCCACGGCGATGCCGCCGACGCCACCAAAAAGTGGAACGCGTACGTGAACGAAAAGAAGATCACGACCGCCCCCTGCCACACCCCGATCAAGGGCGGCGACAAAATCCGCTGGACCCTGGAAGCCGCAACCCCCACCCCAGCAACCTGACCAAGCGCCAAGGCCACAGCCGACCCGGCACACGCCGGCCCCACCCACCGTCACTCACTCCCCCACGGGAGGGGACGGGCCGGAGGGGCCGGTGTGTGGGACGTAAAGCGAAGCAGTCCCACACACCGGCCCCGGAGGTCCGTCACCGCACCCACAGCCCCGCGCAGCGGACAAGGCCCGCCGCAGGCGCAACGGCGGGAAAGCCGCAAGCGCGACCGAGGCACAGCCCCGCGCAGCGGACCCGGCCCGCCGCAGGCGCCACGGCGGGGGCACCGCGCAAGCGGGCCACAAACGGCGAGGTCCCCCACGGCGGGAAAGCCAAAAACGCGGGCTAAGGCAACGCCAGCATCCGCTCAAGAGCCAGCTTCGCGAAGCTCTCCGTCTCCTTGTCGACCTCGATGCGGTTGACGACCTTGCCGGCGGCCAGCGACTCCAGCGCCCACACCAGGTGGGGGAGGTCGATCCGGTTCATCGTCGAGCAGAAGCAGACCGTCTTGTCGAGGAAGACGATCTCCTTGTCCTCCGCGGCGAAACGGTTCGCCAGCCGGCGGACCAGGTTCAGCTCGGTGCCGATGGCCCACTTCGAGCCGCGCGGGGCGGCCTCCAGCGCCTTGATGATGTACTCCGTCGAGCCGACGTAGTCCGCCGCCGCCACGACCTCGTTCTTGCACTCGGGGTGGACCAGCACGTTGACGTCGGGGATGCGGGCCCGCACGTCGTTCACCGAGTCCAGGGAGAAGCGGCCGTGCACCGAGCAGTGGCCGCGCCACAGGATCATCTTGGCGGCCCGCAGCTCCTCGGCGGTCAGCCCGCCGTTCGGCTTGTGCGGGTTGTAGACCACGCAGTCGTCCAGGGACATACCCATGTCGCGGACGGCGGTGTTGCGGCCCAGGTGCTGGTCGGGCAGGAAGAGGACCTTCTCGCCCTGCTCGAAGGCCCAGTCCAGCGCGCGCTTGGCGTTAGAGGAGGTGCAGATCGTGCCGCCGTGCTTGCCCGTGAAGGCCTTGATGTCGGCGGAGGAGTTCATGTACGAGACCGGCACGACCTGTTCGGCGATACCGGCCTCGGTGAGCACGTCCCAGCACTCGGCGACCTGTTCGGCGGTGGCCATGTCGGCCATCGAGCAGCCGGCGGCGAGGTCGGGGAGGATGACCTGCTGGTCGTCGCCGGTGAGGATGTCGGCCGACTCCGCCATGAAGTGCACACCGCAGAAGACGATGTACTCGGCGTCCGGCCGGGCGGCGGCGTCCCGCGCGAGCTTGAACGAGTCGCCGGTGACATCGGCGAACTCGATGACCTCGTCGCGCTGGTAGTGGTGCCCGAGGACGAAGACCTTGTCCCCGAGCTTCGCCTTGGCCGCGCGGGCGCGCTCGACGAGGTCGGGGTCCGACGGGGCCGGCAGATCGCCGGGGCACTCCACACCGCGCTCGCTCTTCGGGTCGGCCTCTCGGCCGAGGAGGAGCAGGGCCAGCGGGGTCGGCTGGACGTCCAGGGGCTGGGCGGTGGTCACAACACGCACCCTCTCTTCTCTACGTGCCTTTTCGTCTATTTGACGTTATCTATCATAGCTGCTTCACGTCACTTTGACGATGGCCATAGTGTCGATGTGACGCATCAGAACCCCCCGGTGTGCGGTCGGCCACCTGTTCCCGGCGGCCGGTGTGCGAGCATGAGGAGAGAACGACAGGAGAGGCTGCCCCCGGCGGTGTCCGGAAGGCTTCTCGACGAATTGCGCCCAGCCGGAATTAATCCGGGACGTCCCCGGTTGCAGCTGGTTGCAACCGATGACAAGCGGTCCGTACAACCCGGGAGAGATCTAGATGAGCGTTCAGGACGAGACCACCGTCAGCGACGGCATCATCCTGTCCGACGCGGCCGCGTCGAAGGTCAAGAGCCTTCTGGAGCAGGAAGGCCGGGACGACCTCGCGCTGCGGGTGGCTGTTCAGCCCGGCGGCTGCTCCGGCCTGCGCTACCAGCTCTTCTTCGACGAGCGCTCGCTCGACGGCGATGTCGTCAAGGACTTCGACGGTGTCAAGGTCGTCACCGACCGGATGAGCGCGCCCTACCTGGGCGGTGCCTCCATCGACTTCGTCGACACCATCGAGAAGCAGGGCTTCACGATCGACAACCCGAACGCCACCGGCTCCTGCGCCTGCGGCGACTCCTTCAGCTAAGGAGTACGGGCACGTACGCACGAAAGCGGCGCCCCCCGAGAGGGGGAGCGCCGCTTTCGCTGTATCGGTCTCCGCCGGGTCCGGCCCGGCGGTTTCCGCGGGGCCCGTTACCGCTTCGGCACGGAGTCGCCGCTCGACTCATCGATCACCTTCCGGCCGTCCAGCGGCTTGTCCAGCGTCACGGTCTTGGTGAACTCCTTGGCGATCTTCACGCAGACCTGGCCGGGCTTCTTGTCCTTGCCGACGACCTTGGTCTTCACCGTTTTCGCCGACTCCTCCGCGCTCACCGAGTAGACGCTGCACACCCCGCCCCAGAAGTGCACCGTCAGTTTCTTGCCGCCGTCGCTCACGTCGTACGACTCCAGGGCCATCGCCCCCGGCTTCCCGGACGGCTTGTGCGGCGACTGTCCCGGGCTCTGCGACGTCCCGCCGCCCCGGTGGGCCAGGTACTTCGGGTTCACCGCCGGGTGCGTGACCGTCGAGGCGCTGTCCGGGCCGCTGCCGGCGCCCGGCTGGCGCACCTTGTACAGCCACGACGGCACCAGCGCCTGGCCGCCGTCCACGTACTGCACCGCGAGCCCGAAGACCGCACCGGTCACCTCGGCCGGCGGCTGCGCCTTCGTCGGCGACGGCTCGCACGGCGCGATCCCGTCGCCCTTGCCGTCCTTGTCACCCTTGTCGGCCGTGCCGCCGGGTGCCGAGGGGCAGCCGGCCGGCGTGCGGCCGCCGCCCGAATTCAGCCGGTCCAGCGTCTTGTCGGCGCTCAGCACCGGATACTCCGCGCCCTTGACCGGGTTCGCCAACTGGCCGCTGCCACCGACCACCTGACCGTCCGAGCCGACCTGGAGGTCGCTCTGCCAGCCATAGGTCGGCAGCCCGCCGAGCACCGGGTTCGCGGTCACGACCCGTACGGCGCCGGACAGTCCGCCCGCGTCGAGCCGGGCGTTCTTCTGGCCGAGGGCCGCCAGTACGGGCTGCGCCGCCTTCTTGGCCTTCTCCGGCGACACCGCGCCCTTGCCGCTGCTGTCGTCCTCGGTCGTGACGTCCCCGCCGCCGCGGTACGACGGACAGCCCGGCCGGTTCGACGGCGTACCGCCACCGGACCCGTCCTGGCCGCCCTTGGGGGACGACGGCAGCGCACAGTTCGTCCCGCCCGGCGTGCCGTACTGCGAGTACGTCCACGCGCCCGAGCCGGTCTTGCTCACCTGGAGGAGGGGGCCACGGGAATCCGGCGCCCCGCCCACCTTCCAGCTGGTGCCGTCCGAACGGACCTTTCCGGCCACATCCAGGGCCTTCGCCAGCCGCTCCACCGACTGCCGGCTGATCTCCCCCTTGGGGCGGTACACCGGCGCGGACGCCGGACCGCCGGGCAGCTTCTTCACCGCCCGGTACTTCGCACCCTGCGGATTGGGCTCACCGGCCGCGATCGAGCCGCCGCCGGTGTAGCCGTCGAGTGCGAGCGGTGGCGGGTCGCCCTTGGCCGCGGAGCCCGCGCCGGAGCCCTCGCTGCTGGACGCGGACGAGGCCCAGTACGCCGCGCCGCCCCCGGCCAGCAGCACCGCGGCAGCCAACGAGGCGGCCACCAGCGGGGTGCGCCGCTTGCGCTCCTTGGGGTTCGTGTCGGTGCTGTCCTCGGTGTTCACCGCATCGCTCCTTCAGCTCCGCTGAACATCTGACGTGCCATCCTCCATGAGGTGGACGCCGATGGGACGGGGCGGGGGCGTGCGCGGTTCCCCCCGGCACGCGCTGTGGCGGCCGCGGGGCGGACTTCAGTCGCCGTACTCGGACATTCCGTCCACGAGGGCGGCGGAGGAGGAGGGGACCTTGATGCCGTGCAGATCGGCGGCGCGTCCCGGGGCGGGCGCGGGGCGCCGGCCGGCCTTCCAGTGGCCCGCCATCCGCGCGCAGTCGCCGCGCAGCTCGTCGAGTGACTCCGGCTCCTGCGGGTCGGGGGAGGCGCCGTGGCGCGGTGTGACGGCTTTCACAGGCTTGGTCATAGGGGCACCGTACGCAGCTGAGTATCGAGGAGAAAGACCTACTATTGGGTAGTTTCAGTGGTTCCAAGTGTCCGGGATGACCGGGTGGCGCGCGACCTCGCGGGGTAGCGTTGCTTCACGTCCGCCCGTCCCTCCGCCTTCCGCAGGAGCAGACCCGTCGTGCGTATCGCAGTCACCGGCTCCATCGCCACCGACCACCTGATGACCTTCCCCGGCCGTTTCGCCGATCAGCTGGTCGCCGACCAGCTGCATACGGTCTCCCTCTCGTTCCTGGTCGACCAGCTGGACGTCCGCCGCGGCGGCGTCGCCGCCAACATCTGCTTCGGCATGGGCCAGCTCGGCACCGAGCCGATCCTGGTCGGTGCCGCCGGCAACGACTTCGAGGAGTACCGCGCCTGGCTCGACCGCCACGGCGTCGACACCCGCTCCGTCCGCATCTCCGAGGTGCTGCACACCGCCCGCTTCGTGTGCACCACCGACGCCGACCACAACCAGATCGGGTCGTTCTACACCGGCGCGATGAGCGAGGCCCGGCTGATCGAGCTCCAGCACGTGGCCGAGCGGGTCGGCGGCCTCGACCTCGTCCTGATCGGTGCGGACGACCCCGAGGCGATGATCCGGCACACCGAGGAGTGCCGCAGCCGCGGCATCCCCTTCGGCGCCGACTTCTCCCAGCAGATCGCCCGGATGGACGGCGACGCCATCCGCACCCTCATGGAGGGCGCCGCCTACCTCTTCTCCAACGAGTACGAGAAGGGCCTGATCGAGTCCAAGACCGGCTGGACCGACGAGGAGATCCTCGCCAAGGTCGGCACCCGCGTCACCACCCTCGGCGCCAGCGGCGTCCGCATCGAGCGGGTCGGCGAGCCGACGATCGAGGTCGGCGTCCCGGAGGAGAACGCCAAGGCCGACCCGACCGGCGTCGGCGACGCCTTCCGCGCCGGCTTCCTGTCCGGCCTGGCCTGGGGCGTCGGCCTGGAGCGCGCCGCGCAGATCGGCTGCATGCTGGCGACGCTGGTCATCGAGACCGTCGGCACCCAGGAGTACGAGCTGCACCGCAGCCACTTCATGGACCGCTTCACCAAGGCCTACGGCCACGAAGCCGCCGCCGAGGTCCAGCAGCACCTGGTCTGAACCGCCGGGTCAGGCGCGGCGCCGCACGACATACGCGGCGCCGCGCTCGGCCGGCCGCTCACCCGCGTACTCCTGCTCGCGCATGGCGCACCAGGCCGGGATGTCCAGCCGGGCGGCCTCGTCGTCGGCGAGCACCGTCACCGTCCCGCCGACCGGCACCTCCAGGATCGCCTTCGCCAGCTCGATCACCGGGAGCGGACAGCGCTTGCCGAGCGAGTCGACGACCAGACCGGCCGGTTCGGCGGAGGCCGCGGGCTCGCCGGGCTCTTCGGCCGCCGCTGCCGGGGCCGCTTCCGGCCCCCCGCCGGCCGTAGCCGCCACCGTCTCCCGCCCCGCCGCCGGGACGCCCAGCCGCTCCCGCACCGAGCGCACCACCGCCGGCAGCACCTCCAGGAAGCGGTCCACCTCCGCCCCGTCCGTGCCGTACGGCAGCGAGACCCGCACATTCCCCTCGGACAGCACGCCCATGGCGCGCAGTACATGGCTCGGCGTCAGCGTGCTGGACGTACAGGACGAGCCGGACGACACCGAGAAGCCCGCCCGGTCGAGCTCGTGCAGCAGCGCCTCCCCGTCGACGTAGAGGCAGGAGAAGGTCACGAGGTGGGGGAGGCGGTGCACCGGATGGCCGACCACCTCCACATCCGGGACCAGCTCCGGCACCCGGGTCCGGATCCGGTCCACCAGCTTCCGCAGCCGCGCCGCCTCGCCGGCGGCCTCCTGGCCCGCCCGCAGGGCGCGCAGCGACGCCGCGGCGGCCACGATCGCCGGGAGGTTCTCGAACCCCGGGCTGCGGCCCGCCTCGCGCTCGTCCCGCGGCCCCTGGGGGGCGAACCGGGTCCCCTTGCGGACCGCGAGCAGCCCCACCCCGGGCGGGCCGCCCCACTTGTGGGCGCTCGCCGCCAGCAGTGACCAGCCACCGGGCACCGGCCCCCAGGGGAGCGACTGTGCGGCGTCCACCAGGAGGGGTACGCCCGCCTCCTGGCAGAGCGCGGCCACTTCCTCGACCGGCTGTTCGGTGCCCACCTCGTGGTTGGCGGACTGGAGGCAGACCAGCGCGGTGTCCGGGCTCAGCGCGGCGGCGACGTCCCCGGCCGCCACCCGGCCCGTACGGTCCACCGCCAGCTCCGTGCAGCTGCCGCCGGCCGCCGTATGGACCTCGGCGGCATGCAGGACGGAGGAGTGCTCTACGGCGGAGTGCAGCAGCCGGCGACCGACACGCCGGCGGGCCGCCAGCGCCCCCGAGACTCCCGAGTGCACCGCTTGTGTCCCCGAAGGGGTGAAAACCACTTCGTCCGGGCGGCAGCCCACCGCCTCGGCCGCGGCCTCGCGCGCGGCGTCCAGCAGCAGCCGGGCGCGCCGCCCCTCGCGGTAGAGGCGGGCCGGGTCGGCCCAGCCTTCGTCCAGCGAGGCGAGCAGGGCCTCACGGGCGACGGGATGCAGCGGGGCGGCGGACGCCGCGTCGAAGTAGGGCACATACAAGACGTTAGTCCCCTCTTTCCGGGGAGCGGGCCGCCCACCCGGCCGGGCGGGGGCACGGGAGCCCGGTCCTCGGGGGCGGGGCGGGCCGGCGCCTGCCGGGAGAGCGGTCGGCGCCGGTGCCGGGCGCGGCGTCAGATGCCTGGTGAAAGCGGGTAATCGGGGCTTCGGAGACCGTCTCCCACCGGCCTCGGCCACCCCTTAGGGGTGCGACGCGGCGCGTTGGGCACCCTCCCCGCGCGACCCCAAATAGCGTCCAGTAGGGTTTGGTCCGCATAAACATCCAAACCCCTGCCCGCGCCAGGGCCGGCGACCGACCAGCGAGACGGCCGCAGCCGGTCTCGCGGGCGAGACTCTCGGGAAGGCGCTACGTGAGTCCCAACGGCTCCGACCGCTCGTCGCGGCGCCCGATGCGGCGGAAGCTGCCGCAGGTGCTTGCTGCGGGCCTGGTCCTGGCGACCGCGACTGGTTGCACATATAAGGACTTCCCCCGCCTCGGCATGCCAACGCCCGTCACCGACGAGGCGCCGCGGATCCTCTCTCTTTGGCAGGGCTCCTGGGCCGCCGCCCTCGCAACGGGCGTGCTGGTGTGGGGCCTGATCATCTGGAGCGTGATCTTCCACCGCCGAAGCAGGACCAAGGTGGAGGTCCCCGCGCAGACCCGGTACAACATGCCGATCGAGGCGTTGTACACGATCGTGCCGTTCATCATCATTGCGGTGCTTTTCTACTTCACCGCACGTGATGAGAGCGCACTCCTCAAGACTTCCAAGAAGCCGGACCACGTCGTGAACGTGGTCGGCTTCCAGTGGAGCTGGGCGTTCAACTACCTGGAGAACGTGGACGGCAACAAGTCGACCTCGGCCATCAACTCCAGCGCGCTCGACGCGATCCCGGACAAGTGGAAGAAGTCCGCGCCGGCCGGTGCGGACGGCGTCTACGACGTGGGCAACCCGGGCACGCGGAACCCGCAGAACGGCAACCCCGGTCCGACCCTGTGGCTGCCGAAGGGCGAGACGGTTCAGTTCGTGCTGACCTCTCGCGACGTCATCCACTCCTTCTGGGTGGTGCCGTTCCTGATGAAGCAGGACGTCATCCCGGGCCACACCAATGTCTTCGAGGTGACTCCGAACAAGGAGGGCACCTTCATGGGCAAGTGCGCCGAGCTCTGCGGTGTCGACCACTCCCGGATGCTCTTCAACGTCAAGGTTGTCTCCCCCGAGCGGTACCAGGAGCACCTGAAGGACCTGGCGAAGAAGGGCCAGACCGGATACCTGCCGTCGGGCATTGAGCAGACGGATCACGCCAGGAATGCGGAGACCAAGAACCAGTGAGCATCCTCAACGAACCTCAGGGTGCCGCCGCCGATACGGCTCCGGCAGCACCGCCCGTACGCAAAAAGCAACCCGGCATCGCTGTCGTGAAGTGGCTGACGACCACTGACCACAAGACCATCGGCACGATGTACCTGGTCACGTCGTTCGCGTTCTTCTGCGTCGGCGGCCTGATGGCGCTGCTCATGCGCGCCGAGCTGGCCCGTCCCGGCCTCCAGATCATGTCGAACGAGCAGTTCAACCAGGCGTTCACGATGCACGGCACGATCATGCTGCTGATGTTCGCGACGCCGCTGTTCGCCGGATTCGCGAACTGGATCATGCCGCTCCAGATCGGCGCGCCCGACGTGGCGTTCCCGCGGCTGAACATGTTCGCCTACTGGCTCTACCTCTTCGGCTCGCTGATCGCGGTGGCCGGCTTCCTCACCCCGCAGGGTGCGGCCGACTTCGGCTGGTTCGCCTACTCCCCGCTGTCGGACGCGGTCCGCTCGCCGGGCGTCGGCGCCGACATGTGGATCATGGGTCTGGCCTTCTCGGGCTTCGGCACGATCCTCGGTTCGGTCAACTTCATCACCACGATCATCTGCATGCGGGCGCCTGGCATGACGATGTTCCGGATGCCGATCTTCACCTGGAACGTGCTGCTGACCGGTGTGCTGGTCCTGCTCGCCTTCCCGGTGCTGGCCGCCGCGCTGTTCGCCCTGGAGGCGGACCGTAAATTCGGTGCCCATGTCTTCGATGCGGCAAATGGCGGAGCGCTGCTCTGGCAGCACCTCTTCTGGTTCTTCGGCCATCCAGAGGTGTACATCATCGCGCTGCCGTTCTTCGGCATCATTTCCGAGGTCATTCCGGTCTTCTCCCGGAAGCCGATGTTCGGTTACATCGGTCTGATCGCGGCGACGATTTCCATCGCCGGTCTTTCGGTCACGGTCTGGGCGCACCACATGTATGTGACGGGCGGCGTGCTGTTGCCGTTCTTCTCGTTCATGACGTTCCTGATCGCGGTGCCGACGGGTGTGAAGTTCTTCAACTGGATCGGCACGATGTGGAAGGGCTCACTGTCCTTCGAGACGCCGATGCTGTGGACGATCGGCTTCCTGATCACCTTCACCTTCGGTGGTCTGACCGGTGTCATCCTGGCCTCGCCGCCGATGGACTTCCACGTCTCCGACTCGTACTTCGTCGTGGCGCACTTCCACTACGTGGTGTTCGGTACGGTCGTCTTCGCGATGTTCGCCGGCTTCCACTTCTGGTGGCCGAAGTTCACCGGCAAGATGCTGGACGAGCGGCTCGGCAAGATCACGTTCTGGACGCTGTTCGTGGGCTTCCACGGCACCTTCCTCGTCCAGCACTGGCTCGGTGCCGAGGGCATGCCGCGGCGTTACGCGGACTATCTCGCGGCCGACGGCTTCACGGCGCTGAACACCATCTCGACGATCAGCTCGTTCCTGCTGGGCCTGTCGATCCTGCCCTTCATGTACAACGTCTGGAAGACGGCGAAGTACGGCGAGAAGATCGAGGTCGACGACCCCTGGGGCTACGGCCGCTCGCTCGAGTGGGCGACGTCCTGCCCGCCGCCGCGGCACAACTTCCTCACCCTGCCGCGCATTCGCTCCGAATCCCCGGCGTTCGATCTGCACCACCCGGAGATCGCAGCTCTTGACGCGCTGCACAACGGCCGTGCCACCGAGGACGACAAGTCCCTCGCCGGCGGCAAGGAGGCGGGCAAGTGAAGATCCAGGGCAAGATGTTCATCTGGCTCTCCGTCTTCGTCCTCGCCATGGCGATCGTCTATGGCGTCTGGTCGAAGGAGCCCGCGGGTACCACCGCACTGTTCCTCGCCTTCGGCCTGTGCATCATGGTCGGCTACTACCTGGCCTTCACGGCCCGGCGGGTCGACGCGGGTGCACAGGACAACGAGAACGCCGAGGTCTCGGACGACGCCGGTGAGCTGGGCTTCTTCAGCCCGCACAGCTGGCAGCCGCTGTCCCTGGCCGTCGGTGGCGCGCTCGCCTTCCTGGGCGTCGTCTTCGGCTGGTGGCTGCTGTACTTCTCCCTGCCGGTGATCCTCGTGGGTCTCTTCGGCTGGGTCTTCGAGTACTACCGCGGCGAGAACCGCACGCAGTAACGGCACACAGCTGCCGTCGGGCGGGCCCGGACACCTCAACAGGTGTCCGGGCCCGCCGCTTTTGGTGGCGCGGGCCAGACCCGTTTGCAGTCCTCCAGCGCGCTGAGACAGGTGATTCTTCATATTTTTGGGGCATGAGTCACAGACCTCGAACCCGGACGGTGCTGAGCTGCGGCCTCCTGCTCGTGCCCCTTGCGGTGAGCGCCACCGCGTGCGGGGGCTCGGATTCGGAAGCGCTCTCCGCCAATCCCTACGACGCGGCCGACCAGATCTCGGCCAACACCCCGGACGGCAACAAGAAGGCGGACCCCGACAAGCCGCTTGAGGTGTCCGTCAACGGCGACGACGCGCGCATCACCGACGTCACGGCCACCGATTCCACCGGCCGCTTCGTCCACGGTGAGCTGAGCGCCGACGGCAGGCACTGGCGCACCACCGCGCCGCTGGCCGCCGGCTCCCGCTACACGGTGCGGGTGAGCACCGAGGAGGACGGTGAGCCCGGCCGCAAGACGCTCGTGGTCAACACCAAGGAGGCGGACGGCCAGTTGACCGCCGCCTTCGGGCCGGAGGCCGGCGAGTACGGCGTCGGCCAGCCGGTCACCGCGGAGCTGAGCCAGCCCGTCAAGGACCCGAAGGCCCGCGCCATCGTGGAGAGCGCCCTGAAGGTCGATTCCATGCCACGGGTGCAGGGCGCCTGGCACTGGGTGGACGACAAGAAGCTGCACTTCCGCCCGAAGGAGTACTGGCCCGCCCACGCCACGATCTCGGTGCACAGCAACCTGGCGGGCCTGAAGATCGCCAAGGGGCTCTACGGAGGCCCGTCCAAGCCCGTGAAGCTCACCACCGGCGACCGGGTGGAGGCGATCACCGACGCGGGCACACACCAGCTCACGGTGTGGCGCAACGGCGAGACGATCAAGACCATCCCGGTGACCACGGGCAAGCCCGGCTTCTCCACCCGCAACGGCATCAAGGTCGTCCTCGGCAAGGAGAGCTTCGTACGGATGCGCAGCTCGACGGTCGGCATCGCCGCCGGGAGCGGGGACTCCTACGACCTGCCGGTCTACTGGGCCACCCGGGTGACCTGGAGCGGCGAATACGTCCACGCCGCACCCTGGTCCGTCGGATCGCAGGGCGCGGCGAACGTCAGCCACGGCTGTACGGGCATGTCCACGGGCAATGCCCAGTGGTTCTTCAACACCGTGCGGGTCGGCGACATCGTCAAGGTCGTCAACAGCGGCGGCGACACCATGACGCCGTTCGACAACGGCTTCGGTGACTGGAACATGCCCTGGAAGGAATGGCGGGACGGCAGCGCGCTGAAGAACAGCGCGTCCAGCACCACAGGAGCGGCCGAGCGGGTGCAGAACCCGGTTGGAGAGGCCCGGCTGCGCCCGCGGATCTGAGCGGCGCCCAGCAGGCCGCTCAGGCCTGTACCAGGCTCCTGCGGCGCAGCAGCCCGGCCAGGGTGTCGGCGAAGGCCACCGGGTCCAGCGGATGGGTCACCGCGGCGTCCGCCCGGCTCCAGGTGGCCAGCCAGGCGTCCTGGGGCCGGCCGATCAGCAGCAGCACCGGCGGACACCGGAAGATCTCGTCCTTGATCTGCCGGCAGACGCCCATACCGCCCGCGGGCGCGGTCTCGCCGTCCAGTACGCAGACGTCGATGCCGCCCTGCTCCAGGGCCGTCAGGACGGCCGGTGCGGTGGCGCACTCCAGGATCTCGATCTGCGGGGCATCGGCGGCGGGGCGCCGTCCGGCCGCCAGCCGGACCTGCTCGCGGGTGTTGGCGTTGTCGCTGTAGACCAGCACCGTGGCAGTCGCCTGCATCGTTCCTCCACGCTTCGTAGCGGCACAGCATCGGGTGGGGCGGATGCTACTCCCGCAAGGGGCGCCGGCAGGAGGGGTTGACCGGATCCAAGATCTGCCCGACGGCCCGTCAGGACCGGCGCCGGCGGGCCCGCGGCACGGCGGCCGGCCGGGTACGTCCCCCCTTCGAGCGACCGCCGGAACGGTCCGTACGAGCAGGGCATACGTCCTTGACACACCGAACGGCACCCCCCGGAGTGAGGGCGGGATAAGCGACCGACATAATGTCGGTCGTGGCGACAGCAACGACAGTAGAAACCGGGCACGCGCACCCGTCGGTCAATCGGCCGAACCTCACCAGCGTCGGAACCATCATCTGGCTGAGTTCCGAGCTGATGTTCTTCGCGGCCCTCTTCGCGATGTACTTCACCCTTCGATCGGTGACCGGAACCGAGTATTGGAAGGAATCCGCCGATGCGCTGAATCTTCCGTTCTCCGCGACCAACACCACGATCCTGGTGCTCAGCTCTCTGACCTGCCAGCTCGGCGTTTTCGCGGCCGAGCGTGGCGATGTCAAGAAGCTCCGGGCCTGGTTCGTGGTCACCTTCGTCATGGGTGCGATCTTCATCGGCGGTCAGGTCTTCGAGTACACGGAGCTGGTCAAGCACGAGGGCCTGTCGCTCTCGTCCGGCCCGTACGGCTCGGTGTTCTACCTGACCACCGGTTTCCACGGACTGCATGTGACGGGCGGTCTGATCGCCTTCCTGCTGGTCCTGGGCAGGACGTACGCGGCCAAGAGGTTCACCCACACACAGGCCACCGCGGCCATCGTCGTGTCCTACTACTGGCACTTCGTCGATGTCGTCTGGATCGGCCTCTTCGCCACGATCTACCTGATCAAGTAGTCCGGACCCAGACCGGCTCGTATCAGACAGACCTATCCAAAGCATCGACGCAGAAGATCCTGACACCGGGGTAATCCGTGAAAAAGCTCTCCGCACGACGGCGCCACCCGCTGGCGGTGCTCGTCGTCCTACTCCTTGCGCTGGTGTCTACCGGAGGGGCGTACGCCGCGTTCGCGCCGGCGGACAAGGCTCAGGCCGATGACACCGCTCAGTCCCTTGCCATCAAGGAGGGCAAGAAGCTCTTCGCCGTGGGCTGCGCCAGCTGCCACGGCACCGGCGGTCAGGGCACCTCCGACGGCCCCAGCCTGGTCGGCGTCGGCGCCGCAGCCGTGGACTTCCAGGTGGGCACCGGCCGTATGCCGGCCCAGCAGCCCGGCGCCCAGGTGCCGCGGAAGAAGAACATCTACACCAATGCCCAGATCGACCAGCTCGCGGCCTACGTCGCCTCGCTGGGCGCCGGCCCGACCGTGCCGGACAAGGAGCAGTACAGCCCCGACGGCGCCAACATCGGCAAGGGCGGCGAGCTGTTCCGCACCAACTGCGCGCAGTGCCACAACTTCACCGGTAAGGGCGGCGCCCTGACCGATGGCAAGTACGCACCGACGCTCGAGGGCGTGGACCCGAAGCACATCTACGAGGCCATGGAAACCGGCCCGCAGAACATGCCCTCCTTCGGTGACGGTTCGCTGTCGAAGCAGAACAAGAAGGACATCATCGCGTACCTCGGCGCCGTCAACGGCGATGAATCCGAGAGCCCCGGCGGCCTCGACCTCGGCGGTCTCGGTCCGGTCAGTGAGGGTCTCTTCGGTTACATCTTCGGCCTGGGCGCGCTGATTGCGGTCGCCATCTGGGTCGCAGCCCGGACTACGAAGGCCAAGAAGTCATGAGTGAGACTGGACGACACGAAGACGTGCCAGAAGAAACCCTTCCCGGTGAGCGGGAGACGGCTCACGAAGGTGCGGTGACCACGGCGGAGAACCCCTTCGCCGACCCGGGTCTGCCGCCCCACGAGCACCGTGCCCAGGACATCGACGACCGGGCCGCCAGGCGCTCCGAGCGCACCGTGGCGCTGCTCTTCGTCGTGTCCATGATCGCCACGGTCGCCTTCATCGCCTCGTACGTGGCGATCCCGATCGAGCGGAACGTCTACATCTGGCCGCTCGGTCACATCAGCGCGCTGAACTTCGCGCTCGGTCTGACGCTGGGCGCGGCGCTCTTCTGCATCGGCGCCGGCGCGGTCCACTGGGCCCGCACGCTGATGTCCGACGAGGAGGTCGCCGACGAGCGCCACCCGATCGAGGCGGCGCCGGAGGTCAAGGCCAAGGTCATGGCGGACTTCGCCCAGGGGGCGAAGGAGTCGCAGGTCGGCCGCCGCAAGCTGATCCGCAACACGATGTTCGGCGCGCTGGCCCTGGTGCCGCTCTCCGGTGTGGTGCTGCTGCGCGACCTCGGGCCGCTGCCCGGGAACAAGCTGCGCACCACGAACTGGAAGAAGGGCGTCCGCCTGGTCAACCAGTCCACCAACCTCCCGCTGCGTCCCGAGGACATCGCCGTCGGCTCCCTCACGTTCGCCAAGCCCGAGGGCCTGGAGGAGGACGACGAGGAGTTCGCGGAGAAGATCGCCAAGGACGCCCTGATGCTCGTGCGGATCCAGCCGCAGAACATCAAGGACAAGCACGAACTCTCCTGGTCGCACGAGGGCATCGTGGCGTACTCGAAGATCTGCACCCACGTGGGTTGCCCGATCAGCCTGTACGAGCAGCAGACGCACCACGTGCTCTGCCCCTGCCACCAGTCGACGTTCGACCTCTCTGACGGCGGTCGGGTGATCTTCGGTCCGGCCGGACACGCCCTGCCGCAGCTGCACATCACAGAGAAGGACGGCTTCCTGGAGGCCGCAAGCGGCTTCGAGGAGCCCGTCGGCCCGAGCTTCTGGGAGCGCGGATGAGTAACGAGACGAGCGCGACCACCACGCGCCGTGGCCAGGCGCCACGGGGCGAGCGGATCGCCGACTGGGCGGACGGCCGGCTGGGCATCTACAGCCTGGCCAAGTCCAACATGCGCAAGATCTTCCCGGACCACTGGTCCTTCATGCTGGGTGAGGTCGCGCTTTACAGCTTCATCATCATCATCCTGACCGGTGTCTATCTGACGCTGTTCTTCCACCCGAGCATGGCCGAGGTGACCTATCACGGTTCCTACGTTCCCATGCAGGGAATCCGGATGACGCAGGCCTTCGAGTCGACGCTGAACATCAGCTTCGACGTGCGTGGCGGTCTGCTGATCCGGCAGATCCACCACTGGGCCGCGCTGGTCTTCCTGGCCGCGATGATGGTCCACATGATGCGGGTGTTCTTCACCGGCGCCTTCCGCAAGCCGCGCGAGGTCAACTGGCTGTTCGGCTTCCTGCTGCTGGTGCTGGGCATGTTCACCGGCTTCACCGGCTACTCGCTCCCCGACGACCTGCTCTCCGGCACCGGTGTGCGGTTCATCGAGGGCGTCATCCTGGCGATGCCGCTGGTCGGTTCGTACCTGCAGTTCTTCATCTTCGGCGGGGAGTTCCCGGGGCACGACATCATCCCGCGGTTCTTCACGGTGCACGTGCTGCTGCTGCCGGGCATCATGCTCGGCCTGCTGGTGGCGCACCTGATCCTGGTCTTCTACCACAAGCACACCCAGTTCCCGGGTGCCGGCAAGACCAACAACAACGTCGTGGGCATGCCGCTGCTGCCGGTCTACATGGCCAAGGCCGGAGGCTTCTTCTTCCTGGTCTTCGGTGTGATCTCGGTGATCGCCGCGATCGCCAGCATCAACCCGGTGTGGGCGATCGGCCCCTACCGGCCCGACCAGGTGTCCACCGGCGCCCAGCCCGACTGGTACATGGGCTTCGCCGAGGGTCTGGTGCGTGTCATGCCGGGCTGGGAGTGGAACTTCTGGGGCCACACCCTCAACTTCGGTGTGCTGATCCCGATCCTGATCTTCCCGCTGGTCCTGGTCGCGATCGCCGTCTACCCGTTCATCGAGTCCTGGGTCAAGGGCGACAAGCGCGAGCACCACATCCTGGACCGCCCGCGCAACGTCCCGACCCGTACCGGCTTCGGTGTCGCCTGGCTCGTCGCGTACTTCGTGATGCTGATCGGTGGCGGTAACGACCTGTGGGCGACGCACTTCCACCTGTCGATCAACTCGATCACCTGGTTCGTGCGGATCGCGTTCTTCGTCGGACCGGTGCTGGCCTTCATCGCCACCAAGCGGATCTGCCTGGGGCTCCAGCGTCGCGACAAGGACAAGGTGCTGCACGGACGCGAGTCCGGCATCATCAAGCGCCTGCCGCACGGTGAGTTCATCGAGGTCCACGAGCCGCTCGACCAGGAGCAGCTGCACCTGCTCACCCAGCACGAGCAGCCCGCGCCGCTCGAGCTGGGCCCCGAGGTCGACGAGAACGGTGTGGAGCGCAAGCTGTCGCGTTCGCAGAAGCTGCGCGCCAAGCTCTCCAAGGCCTACTACGGCGAGGACAACGTCATCCCGAAGGCCACGGCCGAGGAGTACAAGGAGATCACCAGCGGCCACGGCCACCACTGATCACCGCAGCGCTTCCTAGCGCACCGTAGGTAGTACGCCACCCAGAGGGCCCCGTCCGATCATCGGACGGGGCCCTCCGGCGTGCCCGGCGGCTCGATAGGGTGACGGCATAAGCAGGAGACAATCCAGGAGAGTGGACCATGAACGTTGTGACCCCGGTTGGCGGCGACAGCGTGGCGGCCCAGACCTGGCCGGAGCTCCTCAACGCCCTGCTCGCCGGCCGTGACCTCAGCGCGGACGACACCGCCTGGGCGATGGACAAGATCATGCGGGGCGAGGCCGGCGACGCCCAGATCGCCGGGTTCGCGGTGGCCCTGCGCGCCAAGGGCGAGACCGTCGCCGAGATCTCCGGTCTGGTGCGCACCATGTACGCGCACGCCCGGCTGATCGAGGTGCCCGGACCGAGCGTGGACATCGTCGGCACCGGCGGCGACGGTGCCAAGACCGTCAACATCTCCACGATGTCCTCGATCGTGGTCGCCGGCACCGGCGCCAAGGTCGTCAAGCACGGCAACCGCGCCGCCTCCTCCGCCAGCGGCGCCTCCGACGTCCTGGAGAAGCTCGGGGTCAATCTCGACCTCACCCCGCAGCGGGTCACCGAGGTCGCCAAGGAAGCGGGCATCACCTTCTGCTTCGCGGTGAAGTTCCACCCCTCGCTGCGGCATGTCGCCAACGCGCGGGCCCAGCTCGGCATCCGTACCACCTTCAATGTGCTCGGCCCGCTGACCAACCCCGCGAAGGTCCGCGCCCAGGCGACCGGTGTCGCGGACGCCCGGATGGCGCCGATCCTGGCCGGGGTGCTCGCCGAGCGCGGCTCGTCGGCGCTGGTGTTCCGCGGCGACGACGGCCTGGACGAGCTGACCACGACCGCGACCTCCCGGGTGTGGATCGTCCGGGACGGCACGGTGCGCGAGGAGTCCTTCGACCCCCGGGACGTGGGCATCCCCCTGGTGCCGGTGGAGGCGCTGCGCGGGGCGGACGCCTCGTACAACGCGGACGTGGCCCGCCGGCTGCTGGACGGGGAGACCGGCCCGGTGCGCGACGCGGTGCTGCTGAACTCCGCGGCGGCGCTGGTCGCGCTGGAGCCGGCGGACGCCCCGCTGGCCGAGCAGATCCGGGCCGGGATCGAGCGGGCCGCGGCCTCGGTCGACTCCGGCGCGGCCAAGCGGGCGCTGGAGCGCTGGGTGGCCGCCAGCAACACATGAGCGCACGGTGACACACGGTGTGACGCAAGGCCCTGTCCGTCATACGGACCGGGCCTTGCACCTCTTTGCCCGTGTGGCATGATGCTGCGCAGGTCACGAGTGACAGCGATGCAGGCCCCGGCCCGCTGTCCGGCAACCCTCCTTCCGTGGCGGGGTGCCCCGGGTGATGACCAGGCCGTAGGCAGCGAGGTCTGCGGCAAGCGCGGATCCCTCGCCAGGGATCCTGGTCCCCGAGGGAGAACTTCCGTGAATCAGCGAATGCGATAGGGCCCGACGGCCCCGTTTCCGCATCCCTTTTTCCTTTTCGCCGCGGTGCCCCGGCGCGCCCTTCCGCGCCCCGCCCGCCGCGAATTCGCTTACCTCTTACGGGAGTTCGCCATGTCCGTTTCCGCCGTTGCCGCCGACCGCTCCGTCTGTGCCCCGCTGCCGGTTCTCGGCCGGGACGTCCTCGTCCCGCTCGTGACCGGCGGCGAGGTCGACTACGCCGCGCTGGACTACGCCGCCAGCGCCCCCGCGCTCCAGCGGGTCTGGGACGACGTGGCGGCCTACGCCCCGTACTACGGCAGCGTGCACCGCGGCGCCGGATACCTCTCGCAGCTGTCCACCGACCTCTTCGAGAACAGCCGCCGCACGATCGAGGAGTTCCTCGGCTGCCGCACCGAGGACCAGGTCGTCTTCACCCGCTCCACCACCGACTCGCTGAACCTGCTCGCCGCCGTACTCCCCGAGAACACCCGGGTGTTCGTCTTCGAGACCGAGCACCACGCCTCGCTGCTGCCGTGGGAGCAGCGCCCGGACGTCGCGGTGACCTACCTCAACGCCCCGCGCACCCCGCAGCAGGCCGTGGACACCCTCGAAAAGGCGCTGGCGGCACGCGAGCCCTACGGCCCGGCGCTGGTCTGCGTGACCGGTGCGTCGAATGTGACCGGTGAGCTGTGGCCGGTGCGGGAGCTGGCGGCCGCCGCGCACGCCCACGGCGCCCGGATCGTGCTGGACGCGGCACAGCTCGTCCCGCACCACCCGGTGGACCTCGGCGAGATGGACGTGGACTGGGTCGCCTTCTCCGGCCACAAGCTCTACGCGCCGTTCGGCGCCGGGGTGCTGGCCGGCCGCGCGGACTGGCTGCGGGACGCCGCCCCGTACCTGGCCGGCGGCGGCGCCAGCCGCAAGGTCTCCCGCCGCTCCGACGGCGGGGTCGACGTCGAGTGGCACACCACCGCGGCCCGCCACGAGGCCGGTTCGCCCAACGTCATCGGCGCCTACGCCATCGCCTCGGCCTGCCGGGCGCTCACCGAGGCCGGCTTCGAGGGCCTGGTCGCCCGCGAACAGGAACTGATCGCCCGCCTCCGCACGGGCCTGGCCGAGGTACCCGAGGTCACCGTGCTCTCCCTCTTCGGCGACGACGCCGCCCGCGTGGGCGTCCTCTCCTTCGTCGTCGAAGGCTGGAACAGCTCCCACTTCGCGGCCGCCCTCTCCGCCGAGTACGGCATCGGCGTCCGCGACGGCCTCTTCTGCGCCCACCCCCTCGTCCGCACCCTCCTGGGCAGCGCCCCCCAGGACTCCGGCGAGTGCGGCGCCCCCGACGCGGCCCCCGGCGAAAAGTCCCTCAACGCCATCCGCGTGAGCTTTGGCGCCGGCACGCCGGATGAGCATGTTGACCGCTTCCTGGAAGCGGTCAAGGAACTGGTGACGAACGGCGCCCGCTGGAACTACCGCACCGAAGGCGGGCGTTGTGTGCCAGCGCGGAGCGCGGATTGATTCCCACGTTTTTGTCTTTCCCGCCGTGGTGGTTGCTCGCCGTTGCGCCTGGCGGCGGGCGGGTCCGCTGCGCGGGGCTGTTGGGGTGCGGTGACGGGTCTGCGCGGGTGGGGGTTTCCGGACTGCTTCGCTTTACGTCCGGAAACCCCCACCCGCGCAGACCCGTCCCCTCCCGTTGAGGGGTGGGAAAGACGGTCGGTGGGGGTGCACCTAGGTGGTTCGGTGCAGCTCGCAGGTCGCAGTGAACAGCTGGTTAGCACCGGCGCGGCTTACGAGGGCCAGCCCCCACTCACCGTCACTCATTCCCTCAACGGGAGGGGACGGGCCGGAGGGGCCGGTGTGTGGGACGTAAAGCGAAGCAGTCCCACACACCGGCCCCGGAGGTCCGTCACCGCACCCGACAAACACCCGGCCCGCCGCAGGCGCAACGGCGGGGGCACCGCGCAAGCGGGCCACAAACGGCGAGGTCCCCCACGGCGGGAAAGCCGAAAACGTGGGAAAAAGACGGGCTACGCTTCGAGCCCGATCGCAAAGGCGGCCTCAAGGTCGTGCTGGCTATAGGTGCGGAAGGCGATGTGCGTCTCCGTGGAGGCGACGCCGGGGACCTTGCTGATGCGGCCGGGGATGACGTCCGCGAGGTCGTCGTGGGCGGCGACGCGGACCATCGCGATGAGGTCGTGGGCGCCGGTGACCGAGTAGACCTCGCTGACGCCGTCCAGTGCGGCGATCTTCTCGGCGATCTCCGGGATCTGGTCCACGTTGGTCTTGATGAGCACGATCGACGTGATCACGGCTGGCTCTCTTCCTCGGTCGCCCGGTCGTTCGCCCTGGTGGCCCCCACACTATCCCTCCCGTAGCGGGCCCATGCGTAGAGGAAGCCGAGGGCGAAGCCGATGACATGGGCGAGGTAGGCGACGCCCGGGCCGCGGGGGTCGTCCTGGGCTGCCTGCCACTGGATGACGAACCAGAACAGCAGCACGATCCAGGCGGGAAAGCGCAGCGGCAGGAAGAACAGGAACGGGAAGAGGCTGGTGACGCGGGCCGTCGGGAACAGGTAGAGGAAGGCGCCCAGGACGCCGGAGATCGAGCCGGAGGCGCCGACCAGGGTCTGGCCGGAGTCGGCGTGTGCGGCCGCGTAGCCGAGCAGCGCCAGGTAGCCGATGATGAGGTAGAAGGCGGTGAACGGCAGCCGGCCCATGCGTGCCTCGGCCATCGCGCCGAAGACGTAGAGGAACAGCATGTTGCCGAGCAGGTGCAGCCAGCTGCCGTGCACGAACAACGCGGTGAGCGGCGTGACCAGTGCCCGTACCGAGCCGCTCCACAGATCCAGTGGGATCACGCCCCACCGCTCGAAATAGGCGGTCTGGGCCTTCAGCAGGGCGTCGCCGGTGCCGTATATCCGGTTCAGGCCGGAGGCGGGGCCGAGCACGAAGACCGCACAGCACAGGCCGATCAGCACATTCGTCATCCGCGAGAACACCGCGGTCAGTGACCGGGTGGGGTGCGGACGGCGGGGGAGGAGACCGGACGAGCGGGGAGAACGGGGAGTGGGGGCCGGCGCCGTCATGAAGTGATCATGGCTTAATGCGGGGCAATCGGGACAGAGTGCCTCGCCGTGTCCCGGCACCCGGGCGGGGCCCGCACCGGCCCCCCGTCAGGCCGTAGGGTTACAGGCAGTACTTTGCGTACTTCCGCAGTCCGACGGCGCACCGCGTGAACCGCGCAACCGCACATGACGATGAGTACGAAAGAGGACGACACGATGTCTGTTCCCCTGCCGACGGCCGGAACCCGGTGGCGCTGCACGCTGTGCGGCAACCTCACGCGTTTCGACGTGACCCGCCAGTCCAAGGTGGTGGAGTACGTCCACCTGGACCTGGCCGGGGAGCCGAAGGTGGAGGAGCGCGAGGTCCTCAGTGAGAGCATCGAGTCCGTGCGCTGCCGCTGGTGCAACGCGGTCGACCAGATCGAGCTGGTGGACCGTCCGGGCGCGAACGCCTGAGATCGGAGCGATGCAGCCGTGGTGGACCGTCCAGAAGGGGAGCCGGGGGCCCAGCGTGACGACGTACCCGAGGGTGCGGCGGACGAGGTGCTCGACCGACCGCTGCCCGAGGGCGTACGGCGCCGTGTAGTGGCGCTCACCGCGGAGTCGTTCGGCGCGCTGACGGTCGCCGAACTCCCGCCCCCGCTGCGGCAGTACGCCCGGTTCACCCCGACCCGTCGGGCCAAGTTCGCCGGTAACGCGATGGCCGCGGCGCTGGAGGGCGACGCGGTCTTCCGGCAGCGGATCGCCGGCAAGCTGCACGAGGCGCAGCCGGAGCTGGCCGCGGCGCTGGAGCACGGCACCCCGCCCGCGGCCGCCGATCCGCTCGATGTCGCGGCGGCGGCCTATGTGCTGCGGCCCGAGGGCTGGGTCAAGCTCGTCGCGGCGGCCGGCGAGGAGGCCCAGCGGGCGCGCGCGGAGCGGGCCGGCGAGGAGGCCGAGCGGGAGCTGGCCCGGCTGCGCGAGGAACTGGCGCAGGCGCGCGGCGAGGCCCGTACGGAGGCCGACCGCATCCGGGTGGACCTGGACGCGGTGCGCAAGGAGAACGAGTCGCTTCGGCGCAAGCTGCGCAGTGCGCTGAGCGACGTCAAGCGCGGTGAGGCGGCGGTCCGCAAGGCCGAGGCCGCACTGGCGGAGGAGCGGGACCGGGCAGCCACCGAGAAGACCACGGCGGACAGCGAGGTGCGCCGCCTCAAGAGCCGGATCACCGAGGCCGAGACGGCGCTGGAGACCAGCCGGCGCTCCGCGCGTGAGGGCCGCAGCGTCGAGGACATGCGGCTGCGGCTGCTGCTGGACACGGTGCTGGACGCGGCCCAGGGGCTGCGCCGCGAACTGGCCCTGCCGCCCGCGAACGTCCATCCGGCGGACACCGTCGAGGCGGTCGCGCCGGGGCGGATGACGCCCAAGGACATCGCGACCCGGGCGCTGTCGGAGATGGACCCGGCGCTGCTCGACCAGCTTCTCGCCCTGCCGCAGGCGCATTTGGTGGTGGATGGCTACAACGTCACCAAAACCGGCTATCCGACCATGCCGCTCGAAAAGCAGCGGCTGCGGCTGCTGGGCGGCCTCGCGGTGCTGGCGGCACAGACCGGCGCCGAGATGACCTGTGTCTTCGACGGGGCGGAGCTGGCGGCGCCGGTGCTGCTGGCACCGCCGCGCGGGGTCCGGGTCCTGTTCAGCAAACCGGGCGTAACGGCCGATGAGTTGATTCGTCAGCTGGTAAGGGCCGAACCGCCCGGCCGTCCGGTCGTCGTGGTCTCCACGGACCGGGAAGTGGCCGACGGTGTGGCGAAGGCCGGGGCGCGCCCGGTCGCATCGGCCCTGCTCCTCAAGCGACTTGCCCGCACCTGACGCACCGCCCTCGGGCGGGGTGCCGGAGGCCGGAATCAGCTCGCACTCCGTATCTGAGCGTCAATTGGCGCTTACTGCCTGTGTGATGTTGGTAAAGGATGGGGTTGGTGGCGCAGAATTTTCCCGTGAGGATTTGAAGCGATCACAACTCCGTTACTAAGGTCAGCCCCGAACCTTCATGCAGATGATCATCCAACCGGGATGAACAGTGAAGGAACCGCCGAGTCCGCGGCGTTCACGCGGAGCCGGGGTCTCACCCCCCCCACTTCCCGGTAGGCGGCTGGAGGAAGAAGGAGCTCGCCCCCGTGGCGTCCCACCGTCGACCCAAGCAGCCGAGCCGTACCCGCGTGACCGTGCTCACCGCCACCGCCGCGGCGGCCGTGGCTCTCTCGTCCCAGGCCGCCCAGGCCGACCCCCACCAGTCGAAGAAGGACGTCAAGTCCGAGGTCGACAAGCTCTACGGGGAGGCCGAGCAGGCCACCGAGAAGTACAACGGCGTCAAGGAGCAGCAGGAGAAGCTCCAGAAGGAGGTCGACGACCTCCAGGACAAGGTCGCCCGCGGTCAGGGTGAGCTCAACCAGCTCCGCAAGGGCCTCGGCGCGGTCGCCTCCGGCCAGTACCGCAGCGGCAGCATCGACCCCTCGGTCCAGCTGTTCCTCTCCGGTGACCCGGACACCTACCTCGAAAAGGCCGCCACGCTCGACCAGTTGAGCGGCAAGCAGGCCGACCAGCTGAAGACCATCGCGGACAAGCAGCGCCGGCTCGCCCAGGAGCGCGCGGAGGCCGCGGGCAAGATCAAGGACCTCTCCGAGACCCGTAAGGCGCTCGGGGACAAGAAGGACGAGATCAAGGGCAAGCTCGGCAAGGCGCAGGAGCTGCTGAACACCCTGACCGCCAAGGAGCGGGCGGCCATGCAGGCCGAGGAGAACCGTGCCGACCGCAGCAACGAGCGGACCGACCTCGGCGACGACGTCCCGGCCTCGCAGCGCGGTGCTGCCGCCCTCCAGGCTGCCCAGTCCAAGATAGGTTCGCCCTACGTCTGGGGTGCCACCGGCCCGTCGTCCTTCGACTGCTCGGGTCTGACCTCCTGGGCCTACCAGCAGGCCGGCCAGTCGCTGCCGCGCACCTCGCAGGCGCAGGCCAACGCCGGTACCCGCATCGCCTCGCAGAGCGCCCTCAAGCCCGGCGACCTGGTGCTCTTCTACGGCGACCTGCACCACATCGGCCTCTACGCGGGCAACGGCCAGGTGCTGCACGCGCCGAAGCCGGGCGCCTCGGTGCGCTACGAGCCGATCGGCAACATGCCGTTCGCGTTCGGCGTGCGGGTCTGAAAAGCCTCACAACCCCCTCAACCTGCCGCCCGAACGGGCGAATTGCGGCCCCGGCCGCTGACCTGCCGCCCCGCCGGTGACCTGCACAGTCACCGGCGGGGCGGCTTTTTGCGGTCGAAATGGGCGCTTTGGCCGGTGTGCATAGCCGCCGTTACTGTCTGCCCTCGCAGCATCCGGTTCACCGCGCGCCCTCCCGGGGCGGCAGGGGCTGCACGGAAGGAGTGCGGCTCTCGTGGTGTCCCACCGCCGTACCTCGCAGCACGCCCAGACCACCCTCGCCGGAGTCACCGTGGTGTCGGCCGCCCTGGCGACCGCGGCCGCCGCGCTGTCGGCGCCCCCGGCCGCCGCCGACCCCGCCGGCAACCCGTCCACCGGCCGGGCGGCGGCGACCGCACGGGTCGACAGCCTCTACGTCCAGGCGGAGCGCGCCACCGAGAAGTACAACGCCGCACAGGCCCGGACCACGGAGCTGCGCCACGAGGTCGCGGCCCTCCAGGACCGCACCGCCCGCGCCCAGGAGCGGGTCAACCGGATGCGCGGCCACCTGGGCGCGCTGGCCGCCGCCCAGTACCGGTCGGGCGGCATCGACCCCACGGTCCGGCTGATGCTCTCCGAACGCCCCGACACCTTCCTGGAGAAGGCCTCCGCGCTCGACCGGCTCGGCCACCGGCAGGCCGATGAGCTGCACGGCCTCCGGACGGCCCAGCGCCGCCTGGAGCAGCAGCGCGCGGAGACCGTCAGGAAGCTCACCGAGCTGGAGGCCGGCCGCAAGGCCGTCGCCCGCCACAAGAAGGACGTACAGCGCAAGCTGGCCACCGCGCGGCGGCTGCTGAACGCGCTCCCCAAGCGCGACCGGGCGGCCTACGAGCGGGCCTCGCGGAGCGACGGGCACCGCGAGGCGGCCCCGGACCTGCGCGGCGCCGCACCGTCCTCGGGGCGGGCCGCCGCCGCCGTCGCCGCGGTGCGTGCCGCGGTCGGCTCCCCGTACGCCTGGGGGAGCAGGGGCCCCACGTCCTTCGACTGCTCCGGACTCACCCAATGGGCCTACGGCCGGGCCGGAGTCTCCCTCCCGCGTACCTCCCAGGCCCAGCGGGGCGCCGGCCGGCAGGTGCCGCTGAGCCAGGCACGCCCCGGTGACCTGGTCATCTACCGTTCGGACGCCAGCCATGTCGGGATGTATGTCGGCAACGGCCAAGTGGTGCACGCGCCCTATCCCGGCGCACGGGTCCGCTACGACCCCGTCGGGATGATGCCGATCTCGTCCGTCACCAGGCCCTGAGGCGGATCTCCGCGTTTTTGCCCGGGCCGGGCCGGATCTACGATCGTCCGCATGTCACACCAGTGGGCGGGACGGCGGCCGTCGCGGGCCGGGCCGGCGGGCTGCGCCGCCCTGCTCCTCGCGCTGCTCGCCCCGCTGGCCGGCTGCGGGCCCGCGGGCTCCCCGCCGGCACCGGCCCGCTTCCCCGACGTCCAGCGGATGCTGGACACCCGTGCGCGGGCCGTCGAGCGCCAGGACGCGGCGGGCTTCCTCGCCTCCGTCGACCCGCGGTCCACCGGCTACCGCGACCGCCAGCGCGCGATGTTCGCCCACCTGAAGGGCGTGCCGCTGGCCGACTGGCACTACGACCTCGACTCCACCGAGGCCTTCCCGCTCCCGGCCGGCGGCGACCGGACGCGGCTGGCCGCGAAGGTGCGGCTGCGCTACCGCCTCAAGGGCTTCGACACCGCGCCGGTGCACGCCGTCCAGTACCTCACCCTGACCGAGCGCGCGGGCCGCTGGCTGATCTCGTCGGACACCGATGGCGCGGCGGCGGGCCGCAGCGGCACCCGCCAGCTGTGGGACCAGGGGCCGGTGACGCTGGTCCGCGGCCGCTACAGCCTGGTGCTCGGCGGCAGTGCGCAGCGGGCGCGGCTGAAGGATCTGGCGCACCGGGTGGACCGGGCGGTGCCCGCGGTCTCCGCGGCCTGGAAGGGGAAGTGGTCGCAGAAGGTCGTGGTGGAGGCGCCGGACTCGGTGGAGGGGATGGCGCAGCTGATGGGCAGCGACGATCCGTCCGGCTATGCGGGGATCGCGGCGGTCACCACCGGGGAGGCCGGGGTCTCGACGACCGCGCCCGCGGACCGCGTGATCATCAACCCGGACGCCTACGAGGAGCTCAACGACCTGGGCCGCCGGGTGGTCCTCACCCACGAGACCGCCCATGTCGCCACCCGTACGGCCACCACGCAGGCCACCCCGCTGTGGCTCTCCGAGGGCTTCGCCGACTGGGCCGCCTACCGAGGGATCCGCCGCAAGGCCGCCCTCACCGCCCCCGAACTCACCCGCGCGGTCGCCACCGGCAAGCTCCCCGCCCGTCTGCCGACCGACGAGGACTTCGGCTTCAAGGCGGGCGCCGACCGGCTGGCGAAGGCCTACGAGGGCAGCTGGCTGGCCTGCCGGATGATCGCCGAGAAGTGGGGCGAGGCCAAGCTGCTCGCCTTCTACCGGGCGGCGGGCCGGAGCGCGGCCCAGGTCTCGGCGGGGAGTGCGGGGGCCCCGATCGAGGCGGCCGCGTCGGCCACGGCGGCCTCCTCCCGCTCCCGTCCGGCCACCCCGGCCGCCCGCCCCGAAGAGCGGCCGAAGGCCCGCGCCGAGCGGACCGACCACGCCATGCGCACCCAACTGGGCGTCAGCATGGCGGAGTTCACCCGGCAGTGGCGTGCCTTCGTGCGGAAGCAGCTGGCGCGCTGAGCGGGGCGGACGGGCTCACGGCGACGGCGGCGCGCCTTCCGTCCGGGGCTGCGGGGCGGTGCCGGTGAGCTCCGGGGGAGCGGCGGGGGCCCCGGCGGCCGCACGGCGGGCGCGCACCACGCCGACGGTCCCGGTCCGCCCGCGCCCGGTCCGCCCGCGCCCGTCGCCCCGTGTCGAGACCCACAGCCGGCGGCAGGCGATCAGCGACGCGGCGACCAGCAGCCCGTTGCGTACGGCCAGCAGCGCGACGCCCCACGCATCGCTCGCGACGACCTGCGCGAAGCCGACGGGGAACTCCAGCAGTGTGACCCCGGTGGCGACCAGGACCAGCACCACCGGCAGCGTCTGCCGGGCGGCACGTACGGTCACACAGACCGCGCCGAGCCCCACCAGCCACAGCATGTACTGCGGGCTGATCACCCGGCTGGTGGTCGTGAACAGCAGCGTGGCGGTGAAGGCGGCCTCGCACAGCGTCCCGGGGCGCAGTTCCCGGGCCCACACCCGCCACAGGAACAGCCAGCCCACGGCGGCCAGGCTCAGGGTGAGCGCCACGGTGCTGACGAACGGGACCCCCGGACCGAGGAACTCCAGCGAGCCGTAGTTCAGCAGCACCTGCCCGTCCCACCCGTAGTGGCGGGCCACATGGAAGACCAGCGCGCCGAGCGATTCGACCTCCGTACCGCGGTCGCGCTGGAAGGTGAGGAAGGCCAGCGCGCCCGGTGCGGCGGCCACCAGGAGCAGGGTCATCCCGGCCGCGGTGCCGGCCGCGGTCCGCCACAGCGCGCGGGCCCGGCGGCCGCGCACCGCCGCCCCGGTCAACAGCAGCGCGGGCCAGACCTTCAGCAGCGCCCCGAAGGCGATCAGCGCGCCCGCCACCCGCGGCCGCCGGACGGCCGCGAACAGCGCGGCGACGGCGACCGCGGTGACCATCAGGTCGTAGCGGGCGTAGGCCGTCGGGCCCAGCAGCGCCACCCCCGCGATCCACACCCAGGCGCCGGCCGGCCGGTGCTCCGCACGGCGGCCGGCCCGCAGCAGGAGCGCCAGCGTCGCCGCGTCCGTGACCAGGATCAGGGTGAAGAAGGCCGTGGCGTAGTCCAGGAAGGGCAGCAGGCCGGGGGAGAGGATGGCCAGCGCCGCGGCCGGCGGGTACTGCCAGGTCACATCGTTCAGCGGGAAGGTGCCGGTCTTCAGGACGCCGAACCAGCCCTGATAGATCACCGAGACATCGGTGGTGACGTCCGGTCCCGGCAGCACCAGCACTCTCAGGACGCACAGCAGGACCACCGCCCGGGTCGCGGCCCAGACCGCGACCGGGAGCCACACCCCGCGCGCTCTGCTGATCCTGTCCATCGTCACCTCGTCGCTCCCTGCCGCCGGCCGCCGGCCGCCGGCGCCGCTCGCCGCCGTGGAGCCGGCGCCCCGCTCACTGTCCCGTACGTACCGCGCTGCCCGCTCGTGCCTGCTGCATGATGCCGGTGGCGGCTGTCATGACCGTAGAGGAGGCACGGGCGTGGCGGGGTGGGCGGCCGCCCATCCGGCACCGGCGGGTACTGTCGGGCCACCACCGCCGAGACCCACCGTCGAGAGACCATCGTGCACAAGACCTTGATCGTCACGAACGACTTCCCGCCGCGGCCCGGCGGCATCCAGGCCTTCCTGCACAGCATGGCGCTGCGCCTGGACCCCACCCAGGTCGTCGTCTACGCCTCGACCTGGAAGCGCAGCGCCGAGGGCCGCGCGGCGACCGCAGCCTTCGACGCCGAGCAGCCGTTCCCGGTGATCCGGGACCGTACGACGATGCTGCTGCCCACCCCGAGGGTGACCCGGCGGGCCACCGGGCTGCTGCGGGAACACGGCTGCTCCTCCGTCTGGTTCGGGGCGGCGGCGCCGCTCGGGCTGATGGCGCCCGCGCTCCGGGCGGCCGGCGCCCGCCGCATCGTGGGGACCACGCACGGCCACGAGGCGGGCTGGGCGCAGCTGCCGGCCGCCCGGCAGCTGCTGCGCCGGATCGGTACGGGGACGGACACGCTCACCTACCTCGGCGAGTACACCCGCTCGCGGATCGCCGGTGCGCTCACGCCGGAGGCCGCCGCACGGATGGTCCAACTCCCGCCCGGCGTCGACGAGAAGACCTTTCACCCCGGCTCGGGCGGCGACGCCGTACGGGACCGGCTCGGGCTCACCGGCCGGCCGGTGGTGGTGTGTGTCTCGCGGCTGGTCCCGCGCAAGGGCCAGGACACCCTGATCGAGGCGATGCCGGCCGTCCTGGCCGCGGTGCCCGACGCGGTGCTGCTGATCGTCGGCGGCGGCCCGTACGAGAAGGCCCTGCACGCGCTGGCCCACGAGAAGGGCGTCGCGGAGTCGGTCCGCTTCACCGGCGCGGTCCCGTGGGAGGAGCTGCCGGCCCACTACGGCGCCGGCGACGTCTTCGCGATGCCGTGCCGCACCCGCCGCGGCGGGCTGGATGTCGAGGGCCTCGGCATCGTCTACCTGGAGGCCTCCGCCACCGGCCTGCCCGTGGTGGCGGGCGACTCGGGCGGCGCCCCCGACGCCGTCCTGGAAGGCGAGACGGGCTGGGTCGTCCCCGGCGGGTCCCCGGCCCCCACCGCCGACCGCATCGTCACCCTGCTCAAGGACCCCGCGCTGCGCCGCTCGATGGGCGAACGCGGCCGCGCCTGGGTGGAGGAGAAGTGGCGCTGGGACCTGCTGGCGGAGCGCCTGAAGGAACTTCTCTGAGCGGGCCGTTCGCCGTCCGGAGCGCACGAAAAACCGCCGCCGTGGCGGGTGGCCACGACGGCGGCTTCCGGAGCCGAACGGCCCGGCGGGGGCCGGCCCCAGGGCGTGTCTTTTGGATCAGCCCGGATCAGGCCGCGGCGTCTGGTGCGGTGCATCGCAAGGCGGAGCCTCTGCCGCGTACTGGGCGTACTCGGGTGAGGCGACAACGCCGCGAGGTGCCGTGCCAGACGCCGCGGCCCCGGGGTGATCCGAAAGACACGCCCTACGCGCGGTAGAGCGCCTCGATGTCCTCCGCGAAGTCCTTGGCGACCACGTTCCGCTTGAGCTTCAGCGAGGGCGTGACATGGCCCGACTCCTCGGTGAACTGGGTCGGCAGGATGCGGAACTTGCGCACCGACTCGGCCTTGGAGACGGCCGCGTTGCCGTCGTCGACCGCGCGCTGAACGGCGGCCAGCAGCTCCGGGTCGTCGGCGAGCTGAGCCGGTGTCACCCCGGCCGGGTGTCCGTGCTCCTCGGCCCAGCGGGGCAGGAACTCCTCGTCGAGGGTGACCAGCGCGCCGATGAACGGCCGGCCGTCGCCGACGACCATGCACTCGGCGATCAGGGCGTGCGCCCGGATCCGGTCCTCGATCACGGCCGGGGCGACGTTCTTGCCGCCCGCGGTGACCAGGATCTCCTTCTTGCGGCCGGTGATGGCGAGGTAGCCGTCCTCGTCGAGGGTGCCGAGGTCGCCGGTGTGGAACCAGCCGTCGGACAGCGCCTCCTTGGTGGCCGACGGGTTGTTCCAGTACTCGGTGAACAGGTGCTCGCCGTGCAGCAGCACCTCGCCGTCGTCGGCGATCCGCACGACCGAGCCGGGCAGCGGCTGGCCGACGGTGCCGATCTTCTGCCGGTCCCACGGGTTGAAGGCGGTGGCTGCACAGGACTCCGTCAGGCCGTAGCCCTCCAGGACGGTGAAGCCGATGCCGCGGTAGAAGTGGCCCAGCCGTTCACCGAGCGGGGCGCCGCCGGAGATGGCGTGGGTGGCGCGGCCGCCGAGGACGGCGCGCAGCTTGCCGTAGACGAGCCGGTCGAAGACCTTGTACTTCAGCTTCAGACCGAACGCCGGGCCCGACGGGGTCTCCAGCGCGCGGCTGTAGGCGATCGCGACGTCCGCCGCCTTGTCGAAGATCTTGCCCTTGCCGTCGGCCTGCGCCTTGGCCCGCGCCGAGTTGTAGACCTTCTCGAAGACCCGCGGCACACCCAGGACCAGCTTCGGCCGGAAGGAGGCGAGGTCGTCGGTGAGGTTCTTGATGTCGGGGGCGTGGCCCAGCTTGATGGGCGCCATCACCGCGGCGACCTGCACCAGCCGGCCGAAGACATGCGCGATGGGGAGGAAGAGGAGCACCGAGGACTCGCCGGTGCGGAACAGCGGCCGCAGCCGCTCGACGATGTTGCCGCACTCGGCGAAGAAGCTGCGGTGGCTGAGCACACAGCCCTTGGGGCGGCCGGTGGTGCCGGAGGTGTAGACGATGGTCGCGGGCGAGTCCGCGTCGGCGAGCGCGCTGCGCGCCTCCACCTCGTCGTCGGAGATATCGGCGCCCGCGGCCTGGAGCCGGGCGATGGCGTCCCGTTCGATCTGCCAGATGTTCTCCAGCTCGGGCAGCCGGTCGCGGACCGACTCGACGGTCGCCTCATGGGTGGGGGACTCCACCAGGCAGGCCACCGCACCGGAGTCACCGAGGATCCACTGGATCTGCTCGGCGGAACTGGTCTCGTACACGGGGACGGTGATCGCGCCGGCGCTCCAGATGGCGAAGTCCAGCAGTGTCCACTCATAACGGGTGCGCGACATCAGACCGACCCGGTCGCCGGGCTTGACCCCGGCGGCGATCAGGCCTTTGGCGGCGGCGCGGACCTCGGCGAGGAAGGTGGCGGCGGTGACGTCCTGCCACGCTCCGTTCACCTTGCGTCCCATGACGGCAACATCCGGGTGCTGCGCGGCATTTCGGCGGATGAGATCCGTCAGGTTGCCGTCCGCGGGGACCTCGTACAGGGCCGGAAGGCTGAACTCGCGCAAGACTGCTGCTCCTCAAAAGCGCCGGCGCCACGACGCTGTGTGCTGCACCGGCGGCGGTCCACGATCGTGCAGGGGGGATTGGACTGCCCGGACGTTACCCATCGGTATCGCAGTTGGGATAGGGGGGAACGGCCAGATGTTCGATGCGTCACACGCTGCGGGACACGCCATGGGGCCTGACCCGCGCAGACTAGACCAATGGGTAGGTGACCCGAAAGTAACTCCGGCTCCGGGGCCCCGTCTCCCGTCGGCCGCGCGGGCAATCTAGGGTGACGCCATGCGTGTGCATGTGGTCAGTGACGTACACGGCAACAGCCGCGACCTCGCGGCGGCCGGAGCCGGCGCCGATGCCCTGATCTGCCTCGGTGACCTGGTCCTTTTCCTCGACTATGCCGACCACTCGCGCGGCATCTTCCCCGAGCTCTTCGGCGTCGCGAACGCCGACGCGGTGGTCGAACTGCGCACCGCCCGCCGCTTCGAGGAGGCCCGCGCCCTGGGCCGCCGGCTGTGGGGCGAGCTGGACCGTACGGGCGTGAGCCGGGAGTCGGCCATCGAGGGCGCGGTCCGCCGGCAGTACGCCGAACTCTTCGCCGCCTTCCCGAATCCCACGTACGCCACCTACGGCAACGTCGACATACCGCGCCTGTGGCCCGAGTACGCCGGACCGGGCACCACCGTCCTGGACGGCCAGCGGGTGGAGATCGGCGGCCGGGTCTTCGGGTTCGTCGGCGGCGGCCTGACCACCCCCATGCGCACGCCCTACGAGATCAGCGACGAGGAGTACGCCGCCAAGATCGAGGCGGTCGGCGAGGTGGACGTGCTGTGCACCCATATCCCGCCCGACGTCCCCGAGCTCTGCTACGACACCGTCGCCCGCCGCTTCGAGCGCGGCAGCGCGGCCCTGCTGCACGCCATCCGCACCACCCGGCCGCGCTACTCCCTCTTCGGCCATGTGCACCAGCCGCTGGTCCGCCGGGCCCGGATCGAGGGCACGGAATGCGTCAATGTCGGCCACTTCAACGCGACCGGGACGCCCTATGTCCTGGAGTGGTGAACCCGGACGCCTCTGGTCGTGAGCCCGGGGAGCGGGCCGGCCGGCCGCCCCGCCCCGTTCGTTCCGGGCCTGCTGGTGTCCGCCCGCGTTCCCCCGCGCGGTAGCCTTCAGCAGCAGAGACACCGCGTTTCAGCAAGTCGGCGGACCGACATGAATCGGCATGGAGGAGTCACGGCGATGGCCGAACACACCAGCTCGAGCATCACGATCGAGGCGGCACCCGCCGAAGTGATGGGAGTGATCGCCGACTTTGACCGCTACCCGGAATGGACCGGAGAGGTCAAAGAGGCAGAGGTGCTCGCCAAGGACGACCGCGGCCGCGCCGAGCAGGTGCGCCTGCTGCTGGACGCCGGGGCGATCAAGGACGACCACACCCTCGCCTACACCTGGACCGGCGAGAACGAGGTCAGCTGGTCCCTGGTCAAGTCCCAGATGCTGCGCGCCCTCGACGGCTCCTACCAGCTCTCCGCGCTCGGCAACGGCGTACGCACCGAGGTGACCTACCAGCTCACCGTCGACGTCAAGATCCCGATGCTCGGGATGATCAAGCGCAAGGCCGAGAAGGTCATCATCGACCGGGCGCTGGCCGGGCTGAAGAAGCGCGTCGAGAGCGGCCACGACGGCCCGCAGACGCCCGCCGACGAGGCCAAGAAGCTCTGAGCGTGCGCATCGTCCTCGTCACGGGCACCGGCGGTGCGGGCCGCACCACGCTCGCCGCCGCGACCGCCCTGGCCGGCGCCCGCCGGGGCGAGCGGGCCCTGCTGCTCACCACGGGGAGCAGCGCACCGGAAACGGTGCTGGGCACGCCCCTCGGCGCCGACGTGCCCACCCCGATAGCCGCCGGTCTGCACGCCCGACGTATCGACCCCGGCGACCGGTTCCGCCAGGAATTCCTCGCCTTCCAGGAGCGCGCCGGCGCCGCCCTCGACCTGCTCGGCGCCGCCCCTCTCGACGAGGACGAGCTCACCGAACTCCCCGGCTCCGAGGACTTTGCGCTGCTGCACGCGCTGCGCGGCGCACACGCCTCGGACGACTGGGACCTGGTCGTCGTCGACATGCCCCCGGCCGCCGAGACCATCCGGCTGCTCGCCCTGCCGGCCCAGGTGCGCCGCTATCTGCGCCGGCTGCTGCCGCCCGAGCGGCAGGCGGCCCGGGCGCTGCGCCCGGTGCTCGCCCAGCTGGCCGGCGTCCCGATGCCCGCCCAGAAGCTGTACGAGGCCGCCGAGCGCTGGGAGACCGAACTCGCCGCCGTCCAGCGCACGATCGACGACCCCGGCACCTCCGTACGCCTGGTCACCGAGGCCGGCCCGGTCGCCGCCGCCACGCTGCGCAGCATCCGCGCCGGACTCGCGCTGCACGGCCGGCGCACCGACGGCCTGGTCGTCAACCGGCTGCTGCCCACCGGCTCCGCCGACCCGTTCCTCGCCGCGCTCTCCGGCAGCCAGCAGACGGCCCTCAAGGCGCTGCGCGAGGAGTTCCCCGACCTCCCCGTCCATGAGGTGCCCCACCTGGGCCGGGACCCCCAGGGCGTCGACGAGCTCGACGAGTTGCTCGGCGGCCCGGCGGGCGAGACCGGCGTGGACGAGCCCGCCGGCGGACCCCGCCCCGACCCCTGGGCCGTCGAGGACCGGCTGGCCACCGACGGCATCCTGGTCTGGCGGGTGCCGCTGCCCGGCGCCGAACGCCGGGGCCTCGGCCTGGTGCGCCGCGGCGACGAGATCGTGGTCACCGTAGGCCGCTTCCGGCGGATCCGTACGCTGCCCTCCGCGCTGCGCCGCTGCACCGTCTCCGGTGCCGGACTGCACGACGGCGCCCTGGAGATCCGCTTCACCCCGGATCCGGATCTGTGGCCCAAGAGCGACTGAACCCGCTACCACCGTTCGGGTAACGTCGAGGGTGGGCCCCGCCCCGACGTGCCCGTCCCGCACTGCTTCGCCGTACCGCCTCGCAGCAGGAGTCACGGAGTTCCCCATGAGTGATGCCACCGAGCGCCCCGCCGACCGCCAGGCCGAGCCCGACGCCGACGCCTGGTCGACCGCCTGCGCCGAGGACCTCGCGGCCGAGAAGGCCCGGCACCGCGCCGCCCACGGCCCGCAGCCGGGCAGCGCCGCCGAGGAACTGCGCAAGCTCGCGGAGGCGGTGACCGACAAGCTCGCCGGTATCCAGCTGCCCGGCGCGCTCGGCGGGATCGCCGCACAGGGCGCCGTCAACCAGCTGTTCAAGCAGGCCAAGGCGGCCGTCGAGCCGGTCATCGAGCGCAACCCCGACATCTTCGACCACCTCGCCGCGGCCGGCTCCGAGCTGCTCGCCGCCTACCGCTCCGCCGTCGAGGGCAGCGAGCGCCGCTGGACCCGTGAGGACCTCGACGACCGGCCCGCCGCCGGCCGCGAGGACGATCCGCGCGACGACGACGGCCCCACCGGCACCGAGCGGATCGACCTCGACTGAGGCCCCCGGGCCGCCGGTGTACAGGGGGTGTCCCCACCCCTACAGCCCGAAGAACGCGGGCGGCACCCCGGCCTCCGGTACGGTGGGTCCCGGCGGGGTTCGAGCGAAAAACTGAGGGACACATGGGACTCACCATCGGCGTCGACATCGGCGGCACGAAGATCGCGGCCGGCGTGGTCGACGAAGAGGGCTCGATCCTTGAGACGTGCCAGGTGCCGACTCCGCATGCCACCGATGCGCTGACCGAAGCCATCGCGGAGGCGGTACGCACCGTCGGCGCGGGCCATCATGTCGAGGCCGTCGGCATCGGTGCCGCCGGCTATGTCGACGAGAAGCGGGCGACGGTCCTGTTCGCACCGAACATCGACTGGCGCCACGAACCGCTCAAGGACAAGGTCGAACAGCGCGTCGGCCTCCCCGTGGTGGTCGAGAACGACGCCAACGCGGCGGCCTGGGGCGAGTACAAGTTCGGCGCCGGCCAGGGCCACAGCGACGTCATCTGCATCACCCTCGGCACCGGCCTCGGCGGCGGCATCATCATCGGCAACAAGCTGCGCCGTGGCCGCTTCGGCGTCGCCGCGGAATTCGGGCACATCCGGGTCGTCCCCGACGGTCTGCTGTGCGGCTGCGGCAACCAGGGCTGCTGGGAGCAGTACGCCTCCGGCCGCGCCCTGCTGCGCTACGCCCGTCAGCGCGCCTTCGCCACCCCCGAGAACGCCCAGATCCTGCTGTCCCTCGGCGACGGCACCTCCGAGGGCATCCAGGGCCGGCACGTGAGCGAGGCCGCCCGCCAGGGCGACCCGGTCGCCATCGACTCGTTCCGCGAACTGGCCCGCTGGGCCGGCGCCGGGCTCGCCGACCTCGCCTCGCTCTTCGACCCGTCCGCGTTCATCGTCGGCGGCGGCGTCTCGGACGAGGGCGAACTGGTCCTGGAGCCGATCCGCAAGTCCTTCCGCCGCTGGCTGGTCGGCAACCAGTGGCGGCCGCACGCACAGGTGCTCGCGGCCCAGCTCGGCGGCAAGGCCGGTCTGGTCGGCGCGGCCGACCTGGCGCGCCAGGGCTGACCCGCCCCGGGCGCGCGGCGCCCCCTCATCCGTACGGCACCGTCCGTCGCGCCCCGTGGGGGAGCGGCGGGCGGTGCTCTATCTTGGCCCGCGTGACCCTCCCGGTGAGAGGACCTGCCGCCGTGATCTCGCTCCCCGCCTCCGCCACCGAACCCGGCCCCGCCGCCGGGCCGTCAGGACGCGGCGGTGCGGCCGTGATCCGGGTGCTCAGCTACAACATCCGTTCGCTGCGCGACGACCGGGCGGCACTGGCCCGGGTGATCCGGGCCTGCGAGCCCGATCTCGTGCTGGTCCAGGAGGCACCGCGGTTCTTCCGCTGGCGCAAGGCCGCCGAGAAGCTGGCCCGCGCGGCCGGTCTGGTGTACGTCAGCGGTGGCGGGACGACCGCGGGCCCGATGATCCTGTCCACCCTGCGCGCCCATGTGGAGCGTACGGAGGAGGTGCTGCTGCCCCGCACGCCCGGGCTGCACCAGCGTGGTTTCGCGCTCGCCGTGGTCCGGATCGGCGGGGCCCGGCTCGGCGTGCTCAGCTGCCACCTCAGCCTCGCCGACCGGGAGCGCTACGAGCAGGCCGGGCTGCTGCTGGAGCGGCTGGCCGCCCTGGACGTGCCGTACGCCGTCGCCGGGGGTGACCTCAACGACCGGCCGGAGGGCCGCAGCTTCCGGCGGCTGGCGGGGGCGCTCACGGACGCCTGGGCGGCGAAACCGTGGGGCGGGGAGTTCACCTCCACACCGCACGACCCGCATCAGCGGATCGACGCGATCTTCACCACGGCGGGTGTGGAGGTGCTGGGCTGCGGTGTGCCGCACGGGCTGGCGGGGGTACGGGAGGCCGACCTCCGGGCCGCCACGGATCATCTGCCGGTGCTGGCCGCCCTGCGGGTGCCGGCCGGCGGCTGACTCACACCACCGCGCCGCTGCCCGGCAGGTCGTTGTCGTCCTCGTCGTCGTCCTTCATCCGGGCCACCAGGGTGGCGAAGCCGCCGAGGAAGCCACCGACGCCCAGGACCGTGATCCACCACGTCACCGGCTGCTGGAGCAGCACCATGGCGACCAGCAGCAGCGGGCCGCCGATGACCGCGAGCCAGGCGAACTTGGCGGTGACGTCGGCCTTCGGCAGCGGGGGCGGCTCGGGCGGGGTGAAGTGGCCCTCGTCGCTCTCGTCGAAGTCGTCGTCGGACGCCTCGGCGGTCTTCCAGTCGCGGGGGCCGACACCCGGCGCGAAGACCACGAAGCTGCCCGGCCGCGCGGCGTCGCCGGTGCCGTCCGTGGCTCCGGTGCCGTCCTTCCCGGCCGTTTCGGCCGGGGCGGCGGCCTCGGAATTCTCGGCCGCGCCGTCCTCATCAGCCGCCTCGGCCTTCCCGGCCCCGCCGTCACCGCCGCCCGCGGGGAACGACGGCTGCTCGCCGTAGCCCGCCACGATCTCGGCCCAGGCGGCCTCTTCGTCCAGCGGGTCCCGGGGGTCGCCGGGGCTACGCTCCGCCACTGGCCGCCGTCCCCTCCTGCGCCGCGTCCGCCGCCTCCGGCGCGAGCCGGGCGATGAAGGCGAAGGTGTCCCGGAAGATCTGCTCGGCGTCGTGGTCCAGCGTCGCGACGTGGTAGCTGCGCTCCAGCAGCGTCTGCCGCACATCCGTGGAGGAGACCCGGGCGAGAATCCGCTCGGAGTCCGCGGCCGGTACGACATGGTCCTGCGGGCTGGTCATCACCAGCAACGGCTGGGTGACGCCCGGGAGTTCGGAGTCGACCCGCCCGAAGAACCGGCGCAGCGAATCCGCGGCGTGCAGCGGCACCCGCTCGTAGCCGACCTCCTGGGCGCCGGGCTTGGCGATGTCGCTGACCACGCCCTTAGTGGTCCGTACGAGATACCGCAGCACCGGGAGCAGCGGGGCGGCCGCGTCATGGAGCTTGTTGGCCGGGTTGACCACCGCCACCCCGCTGATCGCCTCGCCGTGCTTGGCGGCCAGCCGCAGCGCCAGCGCACCGCCCATCGACAGGCCGCAGACGAAGACCTTGGAGCAGCGCTCGGTCAGCGCGCGCAGCTCGCGGTCGACCTCGGCGTACCAGTCCTGCCAGGTGGTGATCTGCATGTCCTGCCAGCGGGTGCCGTGACCGGGCAGCAGCGGGAGGGCGACCGTCAGTCCCCGGTCGGCCAGGTATTCCGCCCAGGGGCGGACGGACTGGGGGGAGCCGGTGAAGCCGTGGCACACAAGGACGCCGACCTCTCCGCCGTCACGGCGGAACGGCTCGGCTCCGGGAAGGAGCGGCACCGGGGGTCTCCGATCGATGAGGGGCTGGCGAGTTACCTCAGGGTACGCAAAGTGACGGCAAGCGGGTAGGTCCGGCGGCGGCCGCGGCGCGAGTGCGTCACCGGGGCAGGTTAAGGTCTTTGCGTCACACACAGGAGGCAGTCGGTTGATCTACGGCGCAATGAAGTTTTCCATCGGCGGGTCGCTGAAGCTTGCCTTCAGGCCCTGGGTGGAAGGCATCGAGAACATCCCCGCCGAGGGTCCGGCGATCCTCGCGAGCAACCATCTGTCCTTCTCGGACTCCTTCTTCCTGCCCGCGGTGCTCGACCGCAAGGTCACCTTCATCGCCAAGTCCGAGTACTTCACCTCCCCGGGCGTCAAGGGCAAGCTGACCGCCGCGTTCTTCAAGGGCGTGGGTCAGCTGCCGGTCGACCGCTCCGGCGGCCGCGGCGCGGGCGAGGCGGCGATCAAGAGCGGTATCGAGGTCCTGGAACGCGGTGAGCTGTTCGGCATCTACCCGGAGGGCACCCGCTCCCCGGACGGCCGGCTCTACCGCGGCAAGCCGGGCGGGCTGGCCCGGGTGGCGCTGGCCACCGGCGCGCCGGTCATCCCCGTGGCGATGATCGACACCGAGAAGGTGCAGCCGCCGGGCAAGATCGTGCCGAAGATGATCCGGCCGGGCATCCGTATCGGCAAGCCGCTGGACTTCACCCGTTACCAGGGCATGGAGGGCGACCGCTTCATCCTGCGGTCGGTCACCGACGAGGTCATGTACGAGATCATGAAGCTGTCCGGCCAGGAGTACGTCGACATCTACGCGACCGCGGCCAAGCGGCAGATCGCCGAGGCCGCGAAGGCCGAGGCGAAGCAGCAGGCCGAGGCGGAGCAGGCCAAGAAGGCAGCCGCCGAATAGACGGGCAGAGCCGAGGCCGGGCGCGGGGGCGCCCGGCGAGGGGTGGGGGCCGGCAATGACGGATACGGAGACACGGACCGTGCGCGGCGGCCTGGCCGCCAGGGGCAGGCACAAGCCGCCGCCGGTGGTGCGGATGTCCGTCGAGCTGCCGCTGTGGCGCGCGCTCACCGGCTACCGCATCCTGACCCTCGTCTACACCCTGTGCCTGGTCGGGCTCTCGTACCGCAAGTACGACCACCCGCTGGGCGCCGCCGCCTATATGGGCGCGCTCACCATCTGGATGGTGCTGACCTGGCGCCGGACCACCTCCGCGGAGCGCTGCACCCGGCACTTCCTGCTCGCCGACCTCGGCTTCGCGGTCGGCGGCATCCTGCTCACCCCGCTGGTCGACAGCCACGCCCGCATCATGGACGGTGCGCCGACGCTGCCCTCCATCTGGACGGCGGGTGCCGTCCTGGGCTTCGCGATCAAGGGCGGCTGGCGCTGGGCCGCGGTGGCTTCCAGCTTCGTGGCGGTGGCCAACCTGGTCGAACGCCAGGAGCTGGCCCGCGACACGGTCCACAACGTGGTGCTGGTGTGGGTGGCCAGCGTCGGCATCGGCTATGTCGTCGAGGTGGCCCGCTCCAGTGAGCGCACCCTCGCGCGCGCCCTCCAGATCGAGGCGGCCACCCGGGAGCGCGAGCGGCTGGCCCGCGACATCCACGACAGCGTGCTCCAGGTGCTGGCGATGGTGCAGCGGCGCGGTACCGAGATCGGCGGCGAGGCGGCCGAACTGGGCCGGATGGCCGGGGAGCAGGAGGTCGCGCTGCGGACCCTGGTCGCCGGCGGGCTGGTGTCGCCGCCGCGCGGGGGCGGACCGGACGGTGCGGCGGGGACCGTGCCGCACCCGGCCGACGGGAGCGAGCCGGACGACCTGGATGCCGCTGCCCCGACTGGACCGGTACCGGACCCGGCCGGTGACGGGCCGTGTGACGTCCGGGCGTTGCTCGCGCCCTTCGCGGGTGCCGGGGTGACGTTCTCCGAGCCCGGTGCCCCGGTCGTGCTGCCGGCCGCCGCGGCGGCCGAGCTCGCGGCCGCTGTCAGTGCGGCGCTGGACAATGTGCGGGTGCATGCGGGGGGCGAGGCCCGCGCGTGGATCCTGGTGGAGGACGAGCCGCAGGCGGTGATCGTGACGGTCCGCGACGACGGCCCCGGCATTCCCGAGGGCCGGCTCGCGGACGCCGAGCGCGAGGGCCGGATGGGGGTGGCCCTGTCGATCCGCGGCCGGCTGCGGGACCTGGGCGGCACCGCGGAGTGGGTCTCGGTCCCGGGCCAGGGCACGGAAGTGGAGTTGACGGTCCCCAAGGGCACGGCGCCCGAGGGCGGAAGGCGGGGGAAGGCGAGAGCGTGAGCAGCACGGAGCGGGACGGGGCCGCGCGGGGCGGTGTCGGCATGAGCGAGCAGAAGGCCCTGCGGGTCATGGTGGTCGACGACCACCCCATGTGGCGGGACGCGGTCGCGCGGGATCTGGCGGAGGCCGGGTTCGACGTGGTCGCGACGGCCGGTGACGGCCTCCAGGCGGTGCGCCGGGCGCAGGCCGCCTCGCCCGATGTGCTGGTCCTGGACCTCAATCTGCCGGAGCTGCCCGGCGTGCGGGTGTGCAAGGAACTGGTCGGCACCAATCCGGCGCTGCGGGTGCTGGTGCTGTCCGCCAGCGGTGAGCACGCCGATGTCCTGGAAGCGGTCAAGTCCGGGGCGACCGGCTATCTGCTGAAGTCGGCGAGCACGGCGGAGCTGCTGGACGCGGTGCGCCGCACGGCCGCCGGCGACGCGGTGTTCACCCCGGGCCTGGCCGGTCTGGTGCTCGGTGAGTACCGCAGGCTGGCGACCGAACCGGCCCCGGCGACGCCGGACGAGCCGGGCGCACCGCAGCTGACGGACCGGGAGACCGAGGTGCTGCGGCTGGTCGCCAAGGGACTCTCGTACAAGCAGATCGCCGAACGCCTGGTGATCTCGCACCGCACGGTGCAGAACCACGTCCAGAACACCCTCGGCAAGCTCCAGTTGCACAATCGCGTGGAGCTGGTGCGGTACGCGATCGAGCGCGGTCTCGACGAGGCGTGACCGGCGCGTTCCCCGGCCGGACCGGCCGCGGCCGGATGCGGTCCGCTCGTACGGGTGAACGCCTCGTCCCAACTTCCGGATAAATCACCGGCATCCCCGTTTGTCCCATACCTGAGTGACCCAGATCACCATTAGCGTGACCGGGGTCGGATCGAATCCGGCCGTGTGCGTGCGGCCACTGACGGGATGTAGGTGAAGCAGCGATGCGGGTCGGAGTACTGACCGGCGGCGGCGACTGCCCGGGTCTGAACGCGGTGATCAGGGGCATCGTCCGCAAGGGCACCCAGGAGTACGGATACGAGTTCGTCGGCTTCCGCGACGGCTGGCGCGGGCCGATGGAAGGCGACACCCTGCCGCTGGACATCCCGGCGGTGCGCGGCATCCTGCCGCGGGGCGGCACCGTCCTCGGCTCCTCGCGGACCAACCCTTTCAAGGAGAACGACGGCGTCCGCCGGATCAAGGAGACGCTCGCCAAGCACGAGATCGGGGCGCTGATCACGATCGGCGGCGAGGACACCCTCGGCGTCGCCGCCCGGCTCTCCGACGAGTACGCCGTCCCCTGTGTCGGCGTCCCCAAGACCATCGACAACGATCTGTCGGCCACGGACTACACCTTCGGCTTCGACACCGCCGTCGGCGTCGCCACCGAAGCCATCGACCGGCTGCACACCACCGCCGAATCCCATATGCGGGTCCTGGTCGTCGAGGTGATGGGCCGGCACGCCGGCTGGATCGCGCTGCACTCCGGTCTCGCCGGCGGGGCGAACGTCATCCTCATCCCGGAGCAGCGCTTCGACATCGAGCAGGTCTGCCGCTGGATCGACTCCCGCTTCAAGGTCCGCTACGCCCCGATCGTGGTCGTCGCCGAGGGCGCGATGCCCAAGGACGGACAGATGGTCCTGAAGGACGACTCCACGGACTCCTTCGGACACGTCCGGCTGTCCGGTGTGGGGGAGTGGCTGGCCAAGGAGATCGAGGCGCGGACCGGCAAGGAGGCGCGGACGACGGTCCTCGGGCACACCCAGCGCGGCGGCACCCCGAGCGCCTTCGACCGCTGGCTGGCCACCCGCTTCGGGCTGCACGCCATCGACGCGGTGCGCGACGGCGACTTCGGCAAGATGGTCGCGCTGCGCGGCACGGACATCGTCCGGGTGCCGATCGCGGAAGCCACCGCCAAGCTGAAGACCGTGGACCCGGCGCTGTACGCCGAGGCCGGGGTGTTCTTCGGCTGAGCCCGGCCGCTGAGCCCGGCCGCTCACCGTTCCCGCCGCCGTCCGGCACTCCGGGCGGCACCTCCGGGCGATGGGCCGTATATTCGCCATACGCGACCTATCCGGCCTATCGCTCATGGGCGGGAGATTCTGAACCGGCGGAAGCACCCGGGAGAACTCGTGGAGATCGTCGCCTTCGGCGTGCAGACGGATGAGCAGCCGTATCTGGAGCGGGCCTTCGCCGGCCGCCACCAGGTCCGCAGCCTCGATGTCTTCCTCAACCGCGACACCGCCCCCATCGCCCGCGGCTACGAGATCGTCAGTTCCAGCGTCAGCGCCGATCTGGGCGCGGACGTCCTCCAGACCCTCGCGGCCGGCGGGACGAAGATGATCGCCCAGCGCTCCACCGGCTTCAACAACATCGATCTGGAGGCCGCGGCCGACCTCGGGATGAGCGTCGGCCGGGTCGCCCACTACTCTCCGCACGCGGTCGCCGAATTCGCCTGGGCGCTGGCGCTGGCCGTCGACCGGCGGCTGATCCGGGCCACGAACCGCACCCGTAACTTCGACTTCCGGCTGGACGGCCTGATGGGCCGCGATCTGCGCGGGCGTACGGCGGGGGTGCTCGGCACCGGCAGGATCGGCACGGCCTTCACCCGGATCGCCCATGGCTTCGGCATGAATCTGCTGGGCTGGGACCTCGCCGAGAACCCGCATTGCGTGGAACTCGGCATGAAGTACGTGGCCCGGGAGCGGCTGTTCGCCGAGGCGGATCTCGTCTCCCTGCACCTCCCGCTGACCGACGACACCCGGCATCTCGTCGACGCCGCCGCGCTGGCCGCGATGAAGGACGACGCGATCCTGATCAACACCAGCCGCGGCGGGCTGGTCGACACCGCGGCCCTCGTCGACACGCTCAAGGCCGGCCGGCTCACCGGTGTCGGCCTGGACGTCTACGAGGAGGAGGCCGCGTTCTTCTTCTTCGACAAGTCCCTGGACATCATCAGCGACGACACCCTCGCCCGCCTGATGACCTTCGGGAATGTGCTGGTCACCTCGCACCAGGCGTACTTCACCCAGGACGCGGTGGGCCAGATCATCGAGGCCACCGTGGCCAACGTCGAGGACTACCTGGC